>NZ_JAUYFA010000005.1 GCF_030691135.1 Phreatobacter sp. | reverse complement strand
CTCGCCTTCGCCTTCGCCTTTCCCCACACCGTCCCGGAGACCGCCTGATGGCCGCGCTCGTCCTCTCGCTCGCCGGCGCCGCCCTCGGCGGCAGTTTCGGCGCGGCCGGCGCCGTCGCCGGGCGTCTCGCCGGCGCGCTCGCCGGGGCGGTGATCGACCGGGCGCTGTTCGGCGCGCGGCCGCCGGACGGGCCGCGGCTGAAGGATCTCGACGTCCTCTCCTCCACCGAGGGCGCGCCGATCCCGCGCGTCTATGGCCGCATGCGCGTCGCCGGCCAGGTCATCTGGGCGACGGCCCTCGATGAACAGGCCTCCGGCGGCGGTAAGGGGAGCCCCCGCGGCCGCAGCTACAGCTACACGGCCAATCTCGCCGTCGGTCTCTGCGAAGGACCGATCGCCGGCATCGGCCGCATCTGGGCCGACGGCAAGGAACTCGACCAGGCGGGGCTGACCATCCGCGTCCACCGCGGCACCGGGGACCAGGCGGCCGATCCGCTGATCGTCGCGAAGGAGGGGGCGGGCGACACGCCGGCCTATCGCGGCCTCGCCTATATCGTCTTCGAACGGCTACCGCTGGATGATTTCGGCAGCCGCATCCCGCAGCTCACCTGCGAGGTGATGCGCCCGGTCGGCCGGCTGGAGCCGATGGTGCGCGCCCTCGTCGTCATCCCCGGCGCGACCGAATTCGGCTACGACCCCGGCATCCATGTCCGCGATTTCGGCTTCGGCCGCTCGGCCCCGGAGACGCGGCACAGCCGCCGCGACGGTGCCGATATCACCGTCGCTCTCGACGAGGCGCAGGCGCTCTGCCCGAACCTCGAGAGCGTCTCGCTCGTCGTCGCCTGGTTCGGCGACGACCTGCGTGCCGGCGCCTGCACCATCGCGCCCGCCGTCGAGCGCCGCGACAAGGAGGTCACGGGCCTCACCTGGGGCGCCGCCGGCCAGACGCGGGAGACCGCCCGGCTCGTCAGCGAGGTCGAGGGCAGGCCCGCCTATGGCGGCTCGCCGTCCGACGCCACCGTCATTCGCGCCATCGCCGCGCTGAAGGCCCGCGGCCTGAAGGTGACGCTCATCCCCTTCGTCATGATGGACGTGCCGGCGGGGAACGGCCTGCCCGATCCTGTCACCGGCGCCGCCGGCCAGCCGCCGCATCCCTGGCGCGGCCGCATCACCTGCACCCCGGCACCGGGACGACCCGGCTCGCCCGATGGCGGCGCTGCGGCGGCCGACGAGATCGACGCCTTTCTCGGCACGGCCGCGGCTTCGGATTTCACCGTGACCGGCGACACCGTCGCCTATGCCGGCCCGGACGAATGGCGCTATCGCCGCTTCATCCTGCACATGGCGGCCCTCGCCAAGGCCGCCGGCGGCGTCGACGCCTTCCTCGTCGGTTCGGAAATGGTCGGGCTGACACGGGTGCGCGGCGCCGCCGGCCATCCCTTCGTCGACGGTCTCGCGGCGCTCGCCGCCGACGTGAGGGCGCTGCTGCCCGAGGCGATGCTCTCCTATGCCGCCGATTGGACCGAATATGGCGGGCAGGCCCGTGGCGCCGATCTCGACTTCCCGCTCGACCCGCTCTGGGCGAGCGAGGCGATCGGCGCCGTCGGCATCGACTGGTACGCGCCGCTCGCCGACCACCGCGACGACATGCCGGACGCGCCCTATGACGGCGCGGCGCTGGCGGCGGGCTTCGCCGCGGGCGAGGGCTTCGACTGGTACTATGCCTCCGACCTCGCCCGCGCCGCAGGCACCCGCACGCCGATCACCGACGGGCTCGGCAAGCCCTGGGTCTTCCGCCAGAAGGATCTGGTGTCCTGGTGGTCGCAGCGGCATCGGCCGCGCGTCGGCGGGGTGGAGACCGCACCGACGGCCTGGGTGCCGATGTCGAAACCCATCTGGCTGACCGAACTCGGCTTTCCCGCCGTCGACCGCGGCGCCAACCGGCCCTCGGTCTTTCCTGATCCGAAATCGAGCGAGAGCGGCCTGCCGCCCTTCTCCAGCGGCGACCGCGACGACCTGATCCAGCGCCGCGCCCTGGAGGCGGTGCTGTCACGGCTCGATCCCGCCTTCGGCGCGACCCTGGCGGCCAACCCCGTCTCGCCACTCTATGGCGGGCGGATGATCGACCCGGCGTGCATCGCCCTCTGGGCCTTCGATGCCCGGCCCTGGCCGGCCTTTCCGCGCGCCGGCGACATCTGGGCCGACGGCACCAACTGGGAGACCGGGCACTGGCTGAACGGCCGGCTGGGTGCCGCTCCGGTCGGCGATCTGATGCGGGCGGTGCTGGCAGATCACGGCATCGCCGCCGTCGAGGCCGACACTGTCGAAGGCGTGCTCGACGGCTTTTCCATCGACCGTCCGATGACCGCCCGCGATGCGCTGGAGGGCCTCGCCCGTGCCTTCGGCGTCGACGGCGTCGAGCGCGGCGAGGGCCTCGTGCTGCTCGGCCGCGCGGCGCCGGCCGTGGCGGTCCTGACCACGGGCGATCTCGTCGAGGAGGAGGAGCGCGCGACCCTCGCGGTGACACGCGGCGAGACGCAGGATCTGCCCGCCGAACTCTCCGTCGCCTTCGCCGAGACCGATGCCGATTTTCGCGCCACGGCGGTCACCAGCCGGCGGATCGCCGGGGGCGGGAGCCGGGTCTCCGGCCTGTCGCTCTCGGCCGCGGCCGATCCCGGCGAGATGACGCTGCGCGCCGAGGCCCTGCTGCACCGGCTCTGGGCCTCGCGGGACCGGGCGGCCTTCGCCCTGCCGCCCTCGGCCCTGCGCTTCGAGCCTGGCGATGCGGTGACGATCGCCGGGGAGGGCGGGGCGCCCGCCTTCCGCCTGACCGGTCTCGAAGGCGGGCTGATGCGCCGTGCCGAGGCCGAGAGCCTCGCCGCGCCGGTGCGGGCGCGCCGCCCGCGACCTGCCCGCCGCGCCTATGATGGGCCGGCCGGTGTCGGCCGTCCCGCTGTCGCCATCCTTGCCCTGCCGCCGCTGACCGAGGCCGAGCCGGCGCCGCTCGCCTTCTGCGCCGCCGCCGCCGATCCCTGGCGGGGGCCCTATTCAGTCTGGCGCGGCGGCGAGGGCCTCGGCGACACGGCGGTCGGGACGCTGGAGCGGCCCTCGCTGATGGGCCGGACGCTGACGGCGCTCGCCCCCGGCCGCCCCTGGCGCTGGGACCGCGGCGGCGGCGTCACCGTCGAACTCGTCACCGGCGCGCTCGCCGGCCAGCCAGAGGCGGCGGTGCTGGACGGTGCCAATGCCATGGCGCTGCGCCATCCCGACGGCGGCTGGGAGGTTCTGCAGTTCCGCGACGCCATGCTGGTCGCCGACCGCACCTATCTCCTCTCCCGCCTCATGCGCGGCCAGCGCGGCACCGAGCACCGGACCGGTCCGGTGCCGCCGGGGGCTGTCTGCGTCCTGCTCGGCGGGCCGCTGGTGTCGCTCGGCACGGGGCTCGACCTCGTCGGACGGCCGTTCCGCTACCGGATCGGTTCCGCCGTCCTGCTCGCCGCCGATCCCGCCGTGGCGCAGGTGGACGCCACCGCCGACCTGACTGCCCTGACCCCCTTCGCGCCGGTTCATGCCCGGGCACGGCGCGAGGCCGAGGGCATCCGCATCGCCTGGACCCGCCGCACCCGCCTTGGCGGTGACGGCTGGGACGTGGCCGAGATCGGCCTCGGCGAGGCCGCCGAGCGCTACCGCCTGACCATTCTCGACGCGGACGGGACGCCGCTGCGCAGCGTCGAGACGACGGCGCCCTTCCATCTCTACGTCGCAGCCGAGGAGATCGCCGACTTCGGCGCGCCCCAGGCGCTGCTCCGCCTCACCGTCGCCCAGGTCTCGGCCATCGCCGGTCCCGGACACGCCCTCGACGTCGTCATCGCCCTGTGAAGGCGGGCGGCGCCGGGACATTTCACCCCAGCACAGGAGACTGATCATGACCGATCTCACCACGCTCGACGTCAAGCCGATCCTCGCCAGCCGCACCGTCTGGTCGAGCCTCGTCGGCCTCGCCTGTCTCGTCGCCTCGATCTTCGGCGTCGAGACCCAGCTGATCGACCAGGGGGCGCTCGCCGAGGCGCTGCTGCAGGCCGCAACCGGCGTAAGCTTCGCCGGCACCATCGTTTTTCGCGTTCTGGCGCGCTGCAAACTCACCGCGTGAGCGCCGATCACGGCAATCTGAACGCGTATTCATCAGGGGTTCAGGCCAGCTGACTAGCGTGACGGCCTCACCCCGATCACGATGTCTCATGACCCTCGCACGCCCTTTGGCCCTGGCTTTCGTCCTGGCGGTTTCCGCCGGGCCGGCGCTCGCGCAGATGGCGTGCCTGTCGCCGGCCGAGCGCCGGGTGGCGGTGGCCGAGGGCAAGGCGATCCCGCTGGCCCAGGCCCAGCGGGCGCTCAGGAGCGAGCATCGCGGCGAGGTCATCAATGCGCGGCTCTGCCGGTCCGGCGACGACCTCGTCTATCTGCTGACAGTCGTGGCCCGGCATGGCAAGGTCATGCGCGTGCGCGTCGATGCGACGAACGGCCAGATCGTCCAGGTGCGCTAGCCACCCGGCCAGAATTCAGGAGTCCTCCCCTTGCGCCTGCTCGTCGTCGAGGACGATCCGGATCTCAACCGGCAGATCACCACCGCTTTGACCGATGCCGGCTATGTCGTCGACAAGGCCTTCGACGGCGAGGAGGGCTATTATCTCGGCGACAGCGAGCCCTATGACGCCGTCGTCCTCGATATCGGCCTGCCGAAGATGGACGGCATCTCGGTCCTTGAGCAATGGCGCCGCTCCGGCCGCACCATGCCGGTGCTGATCCTCACCGCCCGCGACCGCTGGTCCGACAAGGTGCAGGGCTTCGATGCCGGCGCCGACGACTATGTCGCCAAGCCCTTCCACATGGAGGAGGTGCTCGCCCGCCTGCGCGCCCTGCTGCGCCGGGTCGCCGGCCAGGCCACCAACGACTTCAACTGCGGCCCCGTCCGCCTCGACGCCCGCGCCGGCCGCGTCACCGTCGACGGCAACCCGGTCAAGCTGACGTCGCACGAATACCGCCTGCTCGCCTATCTGATGCACCAGCAGGGCAAGGTGGTGTCGCGCACGGAACTGGTCGAGCACATCTACGACCAGGATTTCGACCGCGATTCCAACACGATCGAGGTCTTCATCGGCCGTTTGCGCAAGAAGCTCGGCGTCGATGTCATCCAGACGGTCAGGGGTCTCGGCTACATTCTGCAGCCGCCGCCCGCCGCGAGCCCCTGACATGGCCGCTGCGTCCCGCGCGCCTTCGCTGGCGCGGCGCCTCTTCCTGCTCGCGCTGACCTTCGCGGTCGTCCTGCTGACCGTCACCGGCATCGTGCTCGCCGCGGTCAACCGGACCGCCGTGGAACGCGGCTTCGACCGCCGCATCCAGGTCTATGTGAAGCTGTTGATCGCCGATCTCGCCGGCGCCGTCGACGACACGTCGATCGTCGTCGGCGCCAATCTCGGCGAGCCCCTGTTCGAACTGCCGCAATCCGGCTGGTACTGGCAGATCATGCGCACCGATGCCGGCCGCAACGAGCTGCGCGCCTCGCGCTCGCTGTTCGACGGCCGGCTGCCCGGTCTCGGCCCGGAAGCCGCCGCCGACGGCCCGACCCGTTCGCGCGAGGGCTATATCGAGATGCCGAACGGCGTTCGCCTCAGGGCCGTCGAGCGGATCATCGAACTCGGCGAGGACGGCGACTTCACCATCGTCGTCGCCGGCCCGGCCGACGACATCCTGATGTCGGTGCGCAGCTTCAACCTGACGCTGATCGCCACGCTGCTGATGCTGGCCGTCGGCATGATCGTCGCCGCCATGCTGCAGGTGCGCGTCGGCCTGACGCCGCTGCAGCGGCTGGTCGGCGGGCTCACGGCCATCCGTGCCGGCGAGCAGGAGCACCTGGAGGGCGACTTCCCTGTCGAGATCGCCCCGCTGGCGCGCGAGGTCAACGCCCTGATCGACAGCAACCGCGAGATCGTCGAGCGCTCGCGCACCCATGTCGGCAATCTCGCCCATGCGCTGAAGACGCCGCTCTCCGTCATCCAGAACGAGGCGGCCGGCCGCGACGATCTGCTCGCCCTGAAGGTCGCCGAGCAGACGCAGGTGATGCGCGACCAGGTCAATCACCATCTCGACCGCGCCCGGGCTGCGGCGCGCGCCCGCGTCGCCACCACCCTGGTGCCGGTCGCCGACGTCGTCGAAAGCCTCGCCCGAACCCTGCAGAAGGTCCACCGCGACCGCGACCTCGACGTCTCCTGCACCGTTCCGGACGAGGTGATGTTCCGCGGCGAGCGCAATGATCTGGAGGAGATGATCGGCAACCTCGTCGACAATGCCTGCAAATGGGCCGACGGGCGCGTCGTCGTCACCGGCGAACGCGAGCAGAGCCCGACCTCGGCGGATCGTGCGTTCTTTTCCATCACCGTCGACGACGACGGCCCGGGGCTGACACCCGTCGAGCGCGACGCGGTCGGCCTGCGCGGTCGCCGGCTCGACGAGACCAAGCCGGGTTCGGGCCTCGGCCTGTCGATCGTCTCCGAACTCGCCGGTCTGTATGGCGGCAGCCTCAGGCTCGACGCCGCCCCGCTCGGCGGCCTGCGCGCAGTGCTGCGTCTGCCGGCGGTGTGAGGGCGGCGGGCGCGGCGCGACGTTCACCTCTCCCCGGCGGGGAGAGGTGAAGCGGTGGCGCAGTCATCGCCTCCTGGCCACCGGGGAGAGGTGAAGCGGCGGCGCCGCCGCGCCCGCCCACCGCCCACGCGCCCTCACGCCGCCGCCGACGGTAATGCGCCCCCTTTCCGCCACAATTGGCTGGACATTGGCCCGGTCATTCATCCGCCGGCCCGCGCCGGTCTCCTGAACGGGTCCATCCATGCGCCTCCGTCTCGTCGCTGCCACCGTCCTGATCGGCCTCACCGTCGCCGGATGCGAAACCCGCGAACAGTCCGGCACCGCGGTCGGCGCCGTCGCCGGCGCCCTGATCGGCTCCCAGTTCGGCGGCGGACCGGGCGAGCGCCTGGCGGCAGGCCTCGCCGGTGCCGCCATCGGCGGCCTTATCGGCAATGCGATCGGCCGCGATCTCGATGCCCAGGATCGCCAGCGCGCCTATGAGGCCGAGCGCGTCGTCTGGGTCGAGGGCCGCCGCTCCGAATGGCGCTCGGAAAAGGCCTACGGCTATGTCGAGCCGGGCCGCACCTATTACCGCGGCGCCGTCTATTGCCGCGAATACACCCACACGATCTATGTCGGCGGCCGGCCGCAGACTGCCGTCGGCACCGCCTGCCGCAACCCCGACGGCAGCTGGACCCAGGTCGGTTGAGGCCGGCGCTGGCCACCACTTCTTAACGCCGGCGGGTTAACTTCGGGCCCGATGACCGAGGCCACCGCCAAAAAGCCGGACAGTGCCGCCGCTCCCTCGCCGGTTGAGCGGTTGCGCGCCTATCTGTCGGCATTGCCGGAAGCTGCCAAACAACTGCTCTCCGCCGAGATCAAGCGTGCCCGCGCCCGCGGCGAGGATGTCCCTGGCGGCGACCTGATCATCGCCGCACTGAGGATGGGTGATGAGCCCGCGTCGCAGCCTGCCCCTGCCGCCGCCGAGAACCGCGCGCGCGCCGATGCCGCCCCGCGGCTGCTTTTCCGTCCGCTCGACCCGTTCCTCATCGACGAGAGGCTCGAGGTGAAGGTGCGCGGCCGCATCATGCGCGCCTCGCTGACGGCGATCTGGACCTTTCTCAAACGCGACCTGATGCCCGATGATGTGGCCGCGCTGGAGCATACCTGCCGCAATGCGGAGATCACCGGCGACGAGGCACCGGTGGCTGCTGCCATCGCCGAATTCGTGCCGAAACTCAGCACCACGGCCTATGCCGCGCTCGAACACGCCAATGCCGGTGAACTGGAGCGCAAGAAACTCAACATGCGCCTCGGCGACGAGCGCGCGCGCGAGGACCTCGCCGACGTCCTCGCGATCCTCAACGATGCGACCGTGATCAACGGCGTCATCGCCAAGGCGCCGGCCGCGATCAAGAACCTCGCCGACGAGGGTCTCGCCAATGCCCGCGCCATGCTCGACCCCATGGCGGCCTCCCGACCCGGCCTGCTGCCCTTCAGTCTCGCGCTGTTCCAGTCGCGGCTCACCCATCGCGCCCAGCTGGTCCGCCTCGCCGTGCTGGCCGCCGACAGTGACGAGCCGAGCAAGATCGCCGCTATCCCCTACCGCGCCGCCGTCGATCTGGTGATCGGCGACATCGAGCGCTCCACCCAGCGTGTCGCGCGCGCCATCAAGGAGGGGCGCGGCGACCGTGCCGCCGCCGGCATCAAGGAGTTCCACGATTCGGTTCGTTCGCTGCGCACCGACATGAGCCTGACGGGCGATGGACCCTGGCAGCGACGTGTCGCCAAGCTGAGGTCCGATCTCGCGACGCTGCTCACCGGCGAGATCGAGGGCATTCCCGGCGAGGTCCGGCGCCTGATCCGGCCACGCCAGCGCACCGACCAGCCCATGGCGCCGATCACCGAGGAGGTCGTCACCGAGGTCGAGGCGCGGCTCGATCTCCTCCTCACCTGCCGCAACCACGCCTCCGAGATCGCGCTCAACGAACTGACGACGCGCGCCTTCTCGGAGATCCAGGGCTATCTCGACCCGACACTGACCCAGCTGATGGAGAACATCCGCTCCTCGCCCGACGTGGACCGGGCGCTCAAGATCAGCCAGATCGAGGCGGCGGTGCGCTTCTCGGCGCGGATCTTCGGGGCGAGCTACGCCCAGCTCCTGCAGAAGGCCGCGGACGTCGCCATCAACAGCGGCAAGGGCTCCGGACGCTGAGCCGCCGCGTCTTTGCGCGACATCAAACCTTGCTGAACGCGACATCCTGAGCGTTGTCGGTCCGGGACTGGTGCTCTATTTAGCATCTTTCCAGGTTGGGTGCCCGTCGGCGCCCCCGCATGATCGGACGTCGCCCCAAGGCCATGGAAGGCTCCCTGACGATCTGGCTCGCCATCGCTGTCATGACGGCCGCAGCGATCTTCGCGGTATTGCTGCCCTTGTCACGCCCGGTGACGGCGGCGGAGTCCGAGATGGACGTGGCCGTCTACAAGGACCAACTGGCCGAGATCGGCCGCGATTCCGACGCCGGCCTGATCGGCGCCGCCGAGGCTGAAGCTGCGCGCATCGAGGTGTCGCGTCGCCTGATCGCCGCCTCCGAACGCATCGCCGCCACAGCCGGGGAGGGCGCGGCACGCCGCCGTCGCCTCGTCGCTGTCGGCGCCATCGTCGTCATTCCCGCCATCGCCGCCTTCGCCTATGGCTCCAGGGGCCATCCCGGCTATGCCGGCCAGCCGCTGGCCGAGCGCCAGCGTGTTGAGCCGGCCCAGACGGACATGGCGGGTCTCATCGCGCGGATCGAGGCGCATCTGGCGGCCAACCCCGGCGACGGCCGCGGCTGGGAAGTGGTCGGGCCGGTCTATCTCCGCCTCGGCCGGGTGCCCGACGCCGTTCGTGCCCGGGCGAACGCCCTGCGCATCCTCGGGCCCTCCGCCGACCGCGAGGCGGATCTGGCCGAGGCACAGACCCTCTCGGCGGGCGGCGTCGTCACCGCCGAAGCCAAGGCCGGCTTCGAACGGGCGCTCGTCCTCGGGGCCGGCCATCCCAAGGCCGGCTATTTCATCGGTCTCGCCGCCGAACAGGACGGCAAGCCCGACGAGGCGCGCGCCATCTGGGCGAAGCTGGTCGCCGAGGCACCGGCGGGAGCGCCGTGGATCGCCCTGCTGCAGGCCGAGATCGCCCGTCTCGGCGGCCCGGCCGTGGCCACGGCGCCGGCCCCCGCGACACCCGCGCCGGCGGTCGTCGCCCCCGAGATCCGTGCCATGGTCGACGGGCTGGCGGCACGCCTCGCCTCTGACGGCGCGGATTTCGACGGCTGGATCCGGCTCGTGCGCTCCTATGCCGTGCTCGGCGAGGCCGAGAAGGCGCGGGCGGCGGTGGCCAGCGCCCGCCAGCGCTTCGCCGGCGAGGCGGACAAGATCGGCCGGCTCGACGGCCTGGTGAACGAACTGGGGATAGGCGGCTCATGAGCACGACCAGCACACCCGTTCTCCCCCGCGGCGGCATGACGCGCAAACAACGCCGCATGACGCTGATCGGCATCTCGCTCAGCGTTCTGGGCGTCGCCGCCGGCCTCGTGCTCTATTCGCTGTCGGGCTCGATCACGCTGTTCCAGTCGCCCACCGACATCGTCGAGAAGAACCTCCAGCCCGGCGCCCGGATGCGGCTCGGTGGCCTGGTGGAGGCCGGTTCCGTCCGGCGCGGCGAGAACATGGAAGTGTCCTTTGCCGTCACCGACGGGCGCACCTCCATCGCTGTCGCCTATCGCGGCATCCTGCCCGACCTCTTCCGCGAGGGGCAGGGCGTCATCACCGAGGGCGTCCTGTCCGGTGATCGCCAATTCCGCGCCGACAGCGTGCTGGCCCGCCATGACGAGAACTACATGCCCAAGGAAGTGGCCGACAGCCTGAAGCGGCAGGGCCACTGGAAGCCCGGCGATCCCGCGCCGAATCCGAACGCGGCACGGTCGTCGGCCCCGCAATCCCCGGCGAGGTCGCCATGATGTCCCCCGAAGTCGGCCATTTCGCGCTCGTTCTCGCCCTAGCCCTCGCGCTGGTCCAATCCGTCGTGCCGATCTGGGGCTCGCGCCGCGGCGACACCGCCCTGATGGCCACCGCCTCTCCGGTGGCGCTCGGCCAGTTCGCCTTCGTCACGCTCTCCTTCGTGGTGCTGACCTACGCCTATCTGGTCTCCGACTTCTCGGTCGAGAACGTCTTCCAGAACAGCCACTCGACCAAACCGCTGATCTACAAGATCTCCGGCGTCTGGGGGAACCACGAGGGCTCGATGGTCCTCTGGGTGGTCATTCTCACCCTGTTCTCGGCGCTGGTCGCGGTCTTCGGCCGCAACCTGCCGCTCACCCTGAAGGCGAATGTCCTGGCCGTGCAGGGCTGGATCACCGTCGCCTTCCTGCTGTTCATTCTGAAGACCTCCAATCCCTTCGCCCGCATCATCCCGGCGCCGATGGAGGGCCGCGACCTCAACCCGCTGCTGCAGGATGTCGGCCTCGCCATCCATCCGCCGCTGCTCTACATCGGCTATGTCGGCTTCTCGATGTCCTTCGCCTTCGCGGTCGCAGCCCTGATCGACGGCAAGCTCGACGCCGCCTGGGCGCGCTGGGTCCGTCCCTGGACGCTGGTCGCCTGGATCTTCCTGACCGCCGGCATCTCGATGGGCTCCTACTGGGCCTATTACGAGCTCGGCTGGGGCGGCTGGTGGTTCTGGGATCCGGTGGAGAACGCCTCCCTGATGCCTTGGCTCGCCGGCACGGCGCTGCTGCACTCGGCCATCGTCATGGAAAAGCGCGAGGCGCTGAAGGTCTGGACGGTTCTGCTCGCCATCCTCACCTTCTCGCTCTCGCTGCTCGGCACCTTCCTCGTCCGCTCCGGCGTGCTGACCTCGGTCCATGCCTTCGCCGTCGACCCCGAGCGCGGCGTCTTCATCCTCGCCATTCTCGTCGTCTTCATCGGCGGCTCGCTGGCGCTCTATGCCTGGCGCGCCCCGACCCTGAAGCAGGGCGGCCTCTTCGCGCCGGTCTCGCGGGAGGGCGCGCTGGTCCTCAACAACCTGTTCCTGACGGCCTCCTGCGCGGCGGTCTTCGTCGGCACGCTCTATCCGCTGGCGCTGGAGACGCTGACGGGAGCGAAGATCTCGGTCGGCCCGCCCTTCTTCAACTGGACCTTCGGGCCGCTGATGGTGCCCTTGATGCTGGCCATGGTCTTCGGGCCGTTCCTTGCCTGGAAGCGCGGCGATCTCGCCGCCGTGGCGCAGCGCCTGACGCTGGCCTTCGCCGCGGCCATCCTCGCCACCCTCGTCACCTATGCCGTGACGACGGGCGGACCCGTCCTCGCGCCGCTCTTCGTCGGCCTCGCCTTCTATGTCATCGTCGGAGCCATCCTCGACGTCGCCGAGCGCATCCAGCTGTTCCGTGCCCCGGCCGCGACCAGCCTCGCCCGCGCCCGCGGCCTGCCGCGTGCCGCCTGGGGCGCCGCCGTCGCCCATGCCGGCGTCGGCGTCATGCTGCTCGGCATCGTCGGCGAGACCGCCTACAAGCAGGAGACCATCGTGCAGATGCGGCCCGGCGAGAGCATCGCCGTCGCCGGCTACGACATCACGCTGCAGGGTCTCGTCCCGGTCGAGGGGCCGAACTACCGCGACCTCGTCGCCCGGCTGACGGTCCGCGAGGGCGGCGTCGATGCCGGCATGCTCGAACCGGCGAAGCGCGTCTATACGGCGCGTGCCATGCCGACCACCGAGGCGGCACTGAAGACACGCGGCGTGTCGCAGCTCTATGTCTCGCCCGGTGATCCCGGCACCGACGGCTCGATCGCCCTGCGCTTCTTCTACAAGCCCATGGTCCTGCTCATCTGGATCGGCACGCTGGTGATGATGTTCGGCGGCCTTCTCTCGCTCTCCGACCGGCGCCTGCGGGTCGGCGCGCCGAAACCCTCGGCCCGCCGCGTCGCCGCCACCGTCCAGCCGGCGGAGTAGCGGCGATGCGTCTCCCGGTCCTCGCTCTCGCCGTTCTGATGACCGCGACCCCGGCCCTCGCTGTCCTGCCCGGCGAGCGGCTGTCCGACCCCCGGCTGGAGGAACGCGCCCGGGCCCTGAGCAAGGACCTGCGCTGCATGGTCTGCCAGAACCAGGCCATCGACGATTCCGATGCCCCGCTGGCGCGCGACCTCAGGGTCCTTGTCCGCGAGCGGCTGACGGCGGGTGACAGCGACCGGCAGGTGATCGATTTCCTTGTCGCCCGCTACGGCGAGTTCGTGCTGCTGCGCCCGCGCTTCGGCTGGCATACGGCGGTGCTGTGGATCGCGCCGCTGGTGTTCCTCGTCGCCGGCATCGCCTATCTCTTTGTCCTCGTCCGCCGCCGGCGGGTCGCGGTGGTCACCGCGCCGCTGCCGCTCACTGACGAGGAAAAGGCCCGGCTCGAGGCGGCCCTGAAGCCCTGAGCGGACGGGTGCAAGGCGCTGCCGTTCCTGCCGCCGTCCACATTACGAAGATGTAATGTTCCCGACAGGATGGCGTAATCCGCCGTCCTTCATGGTCTTCTCCACAGGCGGCACCACCCCCGTGTGACGCGATCCCCGGAGATCCCCCATGACGTCCCGCATTCGCGCCGCCCTGCTCGGCACCGTCGCAGTCCTCGCCGTCGGCGCCGGTGCCCTGTCCCTCCAGCCCTCCCGCGTGCCCTTCGTCGCCAGCGCCACCGCTCAGGGCGTCCAGTCCGGCCCCATGTCCTTCGCCGACGTCGTCGAGCGGGTGAAGCCCGCCGTCGTCTCGGTCCGCGTCACCCAGGCCGCGCCGCAGCCCATGAACATGCGCGAACAGCCGGGCATGGACGAGGACGAGAACGGCCAGATGGATCGCTTCATGCGACGCTTCGGCGAGCAGTTCCGTGGTGATCCCCGCTTCGGCGGTCCGGGTGGTCCCGGCGGCCCCCGTGGTCCGGGCGGCCCGGGTGGTCCGCGCGGCATGTCGCAGGGCTCCGGCTTCTTCATCTCGGCCGACGGCTACATCGTCACCAACAATCACGTGGTCCGCGGCGCGACCGAGGCCGATATCGTGATGGACAGCGGCCGCACCATCAAGGCCAAGGTGGTCGGCACCGACCCGCGCACCGACCTCGCCCTGCTGAAGGCCGAGGGCACGAATTTCCCCTTCGTGCGCTTCGCCGCCAATGCCCCGCGCATCGGCGACTGGGTGCTCGCCGTCGGCAATCCCTTCGGTCTCGGCGGAACGGTGACGGCCGGCATCGTCTCGGCCCGCGGCCGCGACATCGGCTCGGGCCCCTATGACGACTTCCTGCAGATCGACGCCGCGGTGAACCGCGGCAATTCCGGCGGCCCGACCTTCAACGCCAATGGCGAGGTCATCGGCGTCAACACGGCGATCTTCTCGCCCTCGGGCGGCAATGTCGGCATCGCCTTCGCCATCCCCTCGGAGACGACGCAGACTGTCGTCGCGGCGCTGCGCGAGGGTGGCTCGGTCGCCCGCGGCTGGATCGGCGTCCAGATCCAGGCGATCACGCCCGAGATCGCCGAGGGCCTGAAGCTGCCGCGTGCCGAAGGCGCACTCGTCGCCGGCGTGCAGGCGGGCAGCCCCGCGGCGAGCGCCGACATCAAGCCGTCCGACGTCATCGTCGCCGTCGACGGCCAGCCGGTGCGCGATGCCCGCGAACTCACCCGCCGCATCGGCGCCGTCCGTCCAGGCACCACGGTGCGCCTGACCGTAATGCGTGAGGGTGCCGAACGCGCCCTGCCGCTGACGCTCGGCCGCCTGCCGGGCGACGACCAGGCGGCGCTGCCCAACCCCCGCCGCGGCTCCCGCGGCGAGGCGGCGCCCGAGACGGCTCCGATCGCTCCGCGCCTTGGCATGTCGGTCGAGCCGGCCGGCCGCGGCGAGGGCATGGTCGTCACCGAGGTCGACCCTGCCGGGCCTGCCGCCCAGCGCGGCATCCGCCCGGGCGATGTGATCCTCGACGTTGCCGGCCGGTCGGTCGCCTCGATGCGTGACATGCGCGAGGCGCTGACCGCCGCGCGGGCCGACGGCCGCCGCTCGGCGCTGATCCGGCTCCGCTCGGGCGAGGGCCAGCGCTTCGTCGCCATCCCGCTCAACCCGAGCTGACGAAAATCGTCACCGGCGTCGAACCTTTTCGGCGCCGGCAGCCACTCACGAGTGATCCCGCGCCGGCAACCCCAGTCGCCCCCCGCCGGACGGGATCATCTTGAGCGGGGCGGTCGGAACTCCATGTCCGGCCGCCCCGTTTTTCGTGGGGTTTCGACGGCCGCCGTCTCGCAAATTCCCCGAGAGCCCGTGTACCATGACCACCATGCGGATTCTGATCATTGAGGACGATCGCGAGGCGGCGTCCTACCTCGTCAAGGCCTTCCGGGAGGCGGGACATGTCGCCGACCACGCCGCCGACGGCGAGGGCGGTCTCGCCATGGCGTCAGACGGCCCCTACGACGTGCTGATCGTCGACCGCATGCTGCCGAAGAAGGACGGCCTGTCGGTCATCGCCGATCTGCGCGCAGCCGGACGCCAGACGCCCGTCCTGATCCTCTCCGCCCTTGGCCAGGTCGACGACCGCGTCAAGGGCCTGCGGGCCGGCGGCGACGACTACCTGCCCAAGCCCTATTCCTTCTCGGAACTGCTGGCCCGCGTCGAGGTTCTCTCCCGCCGCCGCGCCTCGGGCGCGCCTGAGACGGTCTACCGGGTCGGCGACCTCGAACTCGACCGCCTGTCGCACCGGGTCAGCCGCGGCGGCGAGGAACTCATCCTGCAGCCACGGGAATTCCGCCTGCTCGAATATCTGATGAAGAATGCCGGCCAGGTGGTCACCCGCACCATGCTGCTCGAACATGTCTGGGACTATCACTTCGACCCGCAGACCAATGTCATCGACGTGCATGTCTCGCGGCTGCGCTCCAAGATCGACAAGGGTTTCGACAAGCCGCTGATCCACACGATCCGCGGCGCGGGATATACGGTGCGCCCGTGACGCCCGTTCCCGCGTCGGCGGCTCCTGCGACCGGGGGAAAGGCGGCCAAGCCGGCGCGGCCGCCCTCGCGTTTCCGCTCGCTGTTGTCGACCACCGCCTTCAAGATCATCGCGGCCTATCTCTTCATCTTCATCCTCTTCGCCGGCTTCGTCATCGGCTGGCTGGGATTTGCCACCCAGCGCCAGCTCACCGGACAATTGACCGAGACGATCACCGCCGAGGTGCGCGGGCTCGCCGAGCAATATGCGATCGGCGGCATCCGGCGCCTCGTCGAGGTGGTCGAGGAGCGCGGCAACCGTCCCGGCGCCTCGCTCTATCTGGTCACCACCTTCACCGGCCTGCCGCTGGCTGGCAATATCGGCGAACTGCCCCCGGGGACGCTCACCCGCCAGGGCTGGATCGAGACGGACTATCGCCGCGCCGGCGAGGACATGAGTGAGGGGCCGCACCGCGCCATCGCCCAGGTCTACGGCCTTCCCGGCAATTTCCGCCTGCTCGTCGGCCGCGACCTCGAGGAGCGCGACCGCATGCGCGAGATCTTCGGGCGCGGCTTCCGCCTGTCAGTGGTAGTGGCGCTCGTGCTCGGCCTGCTCGGCGCCTATTTCGTCACCCGGCGGGTGCTGAAGCGCGTCGATGCCATGACCGACATGTCCCGCCGCATCATGGAGGGCGATCTCACCGGCCGCCTGCCCACCGCCGGCTCGCGTGACGAACTCGACCGCCTCGCCGGCAGCGTCAACGACATGCTGGCCCGCATCGAGGCGCTGATGGCCGGCATGAAGGAGGTCTCCGACAACATCGCCCACGACCTCAAGACGCCGCTGACGCGGCTGCGCAACAAGGCCGAGGAGGCCCTCCGGGTCGGCGGCTCCGACGTGGCCTATCGCGCCGCGCTGACCGGGATCATCGAGGAATCCGACGGCCTGATCCGCACCTTCAACGCCCTCCTGATGATCGCCCGCGCCGAGGCCGGCAACCAGCGTGAGGGCATGGTGCCGCTCGACCTCGCCGAGATCGCCCGCGGCGTCGTCGAGCTCTACGAGCCGGTGGCGGAGGAGGCCCATGTGGCCTTGACCGTCACGACGGCGCCCGTTGCCGTCATCGGCAACCGCGAGCTGCTCGGCCAGGTCGTCGCCAACCTCCTCGACAACGCGCTGAAATACGGCGCGACGGGTGAGGGTGGTGCAGTCGCCGTCACCGTCGCCGCCGACGATGGCGAAGCCGTCGTCACCATCGCCGACCGCGGCCCTGGCATCGCCGATGCCGACCGTGGCCGGGTTCTCGACCGGTTCGTGCGGCTGGAGACGAGCCGCACGCGCCCCGGTTCCGGCCTCGGTCTCAGCCTCGCCGCGGCGGTCGCCCGCCTCCACGGCGGCCGGCTGGTGCTCGACGACAACCGGCCGGGTTTAAAGGTGGCGCTGCGTCTGCCACGATCGGTTCATGCCGCGATCGTCCCGGACCGCCCTCTCTGATTCGTCCCCGAGCCTGTCCGGCAGGCTCGCCGCGGCGCCCGTCCTGCCGAAAGGCGCGACGGCGGCGAAGCGCATCGGCGACTATCTCGACGGGATCGACGATGCCGATCTCGGCGCGGCGCTCGACCTCGCGCTGAAGCCGCCGAAGGCGCGGGCGCTGGTCGCCGGCATCCTCGCCCATTCGCCGTTCCTGGCCTCCATCGCCACCCATGACCCGGCCCATCTCCTCGCCTGCCTGACGGAGGCGCCGGAGGCGTCCTTTGCCCGCCTCAAGGCCGAGGCGGTGGCCGCCTGCCGCAAGGCGCGCAGCGACGAGGGCGTCGGGCGGGCGCTCCGGCGCTTCCGCGCCCAGGTCGCCCTGCTCGTGGCACTCGCCGATATCGGCGACGTCTGGCCGCTGGAACAGGTGACGCGCGCCCTCACCGAGACCGCCGACCTCGCCGTGGCCGAGTCAGTGGCGCATCTGATGCGCGATCTCGCCGATCAGGGCATCCTCGCCCCTGCCGATGCGAAACAGGCGGAGGTCGGCTCCGGCTACATCGTGCTCGCCATGGGCAAGCACGGCGCCTTCGAGCTGAACTATTCCAGCGACATCGACCTCATCGTCTTCTTCGATCCGGACGTGGCGCCGATGCGCCCGGGCAGGGACGCGCAGCCCGCCTATGTGCGTCTCACCCAGCGGCTGGTGAAGATCCTGCAGGAGCGCACCGGCGACGGCTATGTCTTCCGCACCGATCTGCGGCTTCGCCCCGACCCCGGCGCGACGGCGGTGGCGATCTCGACGCCCGCGGCGCTCCACTATTACGAGACGATCGGCCAGACCTGGGAGCGCTCCGCCTTCATCAAGGCGCGGCCCTGCGCCGGCGACATCGCGGCCGGCGAGTCCTTCCTCAAGGAGATGCAGCCCTTCATCTGGCGCAAGTATCTCGACTATGCGGCGGTGGCCGACGTCCACGCGATGAAGCGGCAGATCCACGCTTTCCGCGGCCATGACGCCCTCGCCGTCGAGGGCCACAACATCAAGCTCGGCCGCGGCGGCATCCGCGAGATCGAGTTCTTCGTCCAGACCCAGCAGCTCATCGCCGGCGGTCGCAACCCGGCGCTCAGGGTGCGCGACACGGTCACCGGGCTGCTCCGGCTGCGCGAGGCCGGCTGGGTGACCGAGGAGACGCGCGCGGCGCTGGAGCGCGCCTATCGTTTCCTGCGGCGCGTCGAGCACCGGCTGCAGATGGTCGCCGACGAGCAGACCCACAGCCTGCCCGAGACCACCGAGGCGGTCACCGGCATCGCCGAGTTCCTCGGTTACCGCGACTACGCCGCCTTCGCCGCGGCGCTCACGGCGGAACTGCGCCCGGTCGAGGCGGCCTATGCCAAGCTGTTCGAGACGCTGCCACCGCTCGCCGAGGTCAAGGGCACCCTCGACCTCACCGCCGATCCGCCCAGGGCGACGACGCTGGCGGCGCTGGCCGATCTCGGCTTCGCCGATCCCTGCGCAGTGGTGGCGACCGTCCAGGCCTGGCAACAGCCGAAGTCCGGCGGCCTCAGGGCGCGGGATGCGCGGGAGCGCGTCGGGGAACTGGCGCCGGCCCTGCTCGACGCGCTGTCGCGCACCGGCGATGCCGATCTCGGCCTGCGCGCCTTCGACCGGCTGCTGACGCGCCATTCCCAGCCGATCGAACTCCTCGCCATCCTGCGCACCCATCCCGATCTCCTCGAGCTCATCTCCCAGATCCTCGGCTCGGCGCCGCGCCTCGCCGATCTCCTCGGCCGCCGCGCCCACGTGCTCGACGCGCTGCTGGAGCCCGCCTTCTTCGGCGAACTGCCCTCCGACGCCGATCTGGCGGCGCGCCTCGCCGAGACGCTCGGCATGGCCCGCGACGCCGAGGACGTGCTCGACCGGGCCCGTGTCTTCGGCCAGGAACAGCTCTTTCTCACCGGCGTGAGGGTTCTCGCCGGCACGGTCTCGTCGGAGGCGGCGGGACAGGCCTTCGCGCGGCTCGCCGAACAGCTGATCAAGGCTCTCTACAAGGCGGTGACGGAGTGGATCGTCGCCTCGCACGGATCAATCCGCGGCATGCGGACCGCCGTCATCGCCATGGGCAAGCTCGGTGGTCGCGAGATGACGGCGGGCTCGGATCTCGACCTCATCCTGCTCTATGACCACGACCCCAAGGAGAGCGCCTCGAAGGGGCCGCGTCCGCTCAGCGGCGGCCATTATTTCGCGCGCCTGACCCAGCGCCTCATCAGCGCCCTGTCGGCACCGACCAGCGAGGGCGTGCTCTTCGACGTCGATCTCCGGCTGCGGCCCTCGGGGCGTTCCGGGCCGGTCGCCACCCATATCGACGGGTTCCGCGCCTATCAGGTGAAGGAAGCCTGGACCTGGGAGCACATGGCGCTGACCCGCGCCCGGGTCGTCGCGTCGACGCCCGGCTTCGAGACCGAGGTGATGGAGGCGATCCGCCGCGTCCTCACCACCAAAAGGTCGGCCAAGGCGACGCTCGCCGACATCGTCGACATGCGGCGGGCCATCGCCGAGGACAAGGGCGACGACAACCGCTGGGACCTCAAATATGCCCGCGGCGGCCTCATCGACATCGAGTTCATCGCCCAGGCGCTGCAGCTCGTCCACGCCGCGCGCCACCCCGACATTCTCGACACCAACACCATCCGCGTCCTCGAGAGGGCGGCGGCCGCCGGGCTGTTGAAGCCGACCGAGGGTGACGTGCTGCGTTCGGCCTGCCGCCTCTACCAGCGCCTGACGCAGATCCTGCGCCTCTGTCTCGTCGACGGCTTCGATCCGCAGACCGCCGCCCCCGGCCTGAAGCGGCTGCTGGCGCGGGCCGGCGAGCTCCCCGATTTCGCCACGGTGGATGCCCATCTGGCCGAGGTGCAGAAACAGGTGCGCAAGGCCTTCATCGCCATCGTCGGGCCGGTCTGAGGGGATTTCGGGCGCCCGGCATCAGCCAGATGAGTCAGCATCGCGGGGCGGCGAGCCTCGAAGGACGCACTTGCGCGGCGCAGGCGCCCCGCCTCAGGCCGTTGCCTCTGCCTTCGGCCCGGTGACCGGCAGGCGCACCACCACGGTCGTGCCGCGGCCGACGGTGGAGCGGATGCGCAACGATCCGCCATGCAGCTCGGCCAGCGATTTGGCGATGGCGAGGCCGAGACCCGACCCCTGGTGGTTGCGGGAGAACTGGCTCTCGACCTGTTCGAAGGGCTTGCCGAGCTTGGTGATGGCATGGCGGGGAATGCCGATGCCGGTATCCTCGATGGCGATGGCGATGACGTCGCGGGCCTTGCGGGCGCGCACCGAGATCATGCCGCCGCGCGGCGTGAATTTGACCGCGTTGGACAGCAGATTGAGCATGATCTGCTTGATGGCGCGACGGTCGGCGATGAGATCCATCCCCTCCGGCACCTCGGCCTCCATCAGGATCTCCTTGTCCGCCGCCATTTTCGAGACGACGCGCATGGTGTCCTCCAGCGTCTCCTCGAGGCATGTCGGAGCGAGTTCGAGCCCCAGGCGTCCGGCCTCGATGCGGGCCATGTCGAGGATGTCGTCGATGACGGAGAGGAGGAAGTGGCCGCTGGAATGGATGTCGCGGACATATTCCAGGTATTTCGTGGTGCCGAGCGGGCCGAAATGGCCGTCCCGCATCACTTCCGAGAAGCCGATGATGGCGTTGAGCGGCGTGCGCAGCTCGTGGCTCATATGGGCGAGGAATTCCGACTTGGCGCGGTTCGCCTCTTCGGCCTGGGTCTTCTGATCCGAGTATTTCTCGGCCAGCTCGGCGAGCTGCTGGGTCTGCATCTCCAGCGTGTACTGGCTCTTCTGCAGCTCGGCGACACTGGTGCGGAGGCGCTGCTCGCTGGCGGTGACATGGGATTCATGCCGCTTCAGGGCGGTGATGTCGGTGCCCACCGAGACGAACCCGCCGCAATGGGTGCGCCGCTCGCTGATCTGCAGCCAGCGCCCGTCGACGAGCTCGACCTCGAAGTCGCGGGAACCGTCGGCGTCGCGGCCGGGCAGGACATGGCCCTGCTTCACCTTGGCGCCGCCACCCGCCGCCGCCAGCGTCTCGCGATAGCAGCTCCCCGGCCGGGCCTGGTCGTCGGCGAGGCCGTTCAGCTCGCGGAACTTCGAGTTGCACACCACGATGCGGTCGAGGTCGTCGCAGACGACGAAGGCTTCCGAGATCGTCTCGATCGCCTCGCGGATGCGGTGGTCGGCGGCGGCGTTGCGGGCGGCGAGTTCGAGCTGCTCGGTGATATCGACGACGATGCCGACGAAACGCGGATGGTCGACGCCGGCCAGCGACAGGCCACGGCCGCGTGCCCGGAGCCAGATCCAGCGGCCGTCGGCATGGCGCATGCGGAACTGGAAGTCGACGGCGTTGCGCGGGTCGAGATCGGTCATCTGGGCGATGCCGCCGAGATAGCCGTCCTCCGGATGCAGCACCGGGTAGAGTTCGTCGAAGGTGACCAGGCCCTCGCGTCCCCTGATGCCGAGAATCTCGAACATCGAGGCCGACCAGTACATCTGGCTGGTGCCGATCTCCCAGTCCCACAGGCCGCAGCCGCCACTCTCCAGCGCCGCATCGATGGTGGAGCGGGCGTTCTGGTTGATGATGTCGGCGGTGGCCGCGCGCATCGTCTGGATGTGGAAGGCGAACCCGATGACGAGGAGCAGGAGCCCGGTGGTCGCGAACAGCGTGCCGGTCAGCGCCGAGTTGCGCGCCCACAGGTTCAGCGCATCGTCGGTTTCGCGCAGGACATGGTACTGGGAGAGGGGCGCGGCCAGCGGGCGCACCACGACGACGGCGTCCGCCCCGGTGACGAGGCGGACCGGCATGGCGCTGCTCGTCGTCTGCGGCGCTGCGGCGAAGACGTCGCGCAGCGGCTTGCCCAGCCAGCGCGCCCGGGCCTCGACCGGGGCCGCCGCGACGATGATGCCGGCGGGGTCCGTTGCCAGCATGATGCGGCCTTGATGGGCGCCGATCCGGGGGGCGGTGAAGTCGAAGGCGGCCTGGACAGCGGCGCCGACATTGCCGCCGCTGGCCGCGATGCGATGGTTGAGATCGATCTCGATGGCGGCCGCGGCAGTGTCGAGATCGGCCTGGACGGCGGTGAGGGCCTCGGTCCGGCTGTTGAGGATCTGCTGCAGGGCGCCGGCGCCCATCACCACGAGGAAGGCGACGATCAGCGTCGGCACGAGGCGGCGCAGGGCGGGCTCATAGGGCGCCAGCCACGACTCGAACGAAGCGTCGACGGATTGCGCGAATCCGTTCGCCTTCGTGGCATGAATCAGCGCGTCCGCGCTGGGCGCAAAATTGCGCTCCATCGCCGGTACCCCCGTCGAATCTCTGAATTGGCGTCCGGAATGCGAGCCCCAGCCCCTCCGAATCGCGGTCATAAGAATCGATTTGAACGAGGGCTGTCTAGAGTCGGGGAATCACACCACGGGAAATATTTGGTTAACGCCGCCAGGAATGTTTGCCCGGCTCATCCCAGCGAACGGGCGACGATGTCGCGTACGTCGGCGGACAAGGTCGCGGCCGCGGCGACATGTTCCAGTGCCGCACGGGCCAGCGCCCGTCGGCCCGGCTCGAGCGCCCGCCAGCTGCGGAAGGCGGACAGCAGGCGGGCCGCGACCTGCGGGTTGCGCGGATCGGTCTCGACGACGACCTCGGCGAGGAAGGTGTAACCGGCGCCGTCCGGCCGGTTGAACTGGGTCTGGTTGCCGCTGGCGAAGCTGCCGACGAGGGCGCGCAGCCGGTTGGGATTGGTCATGGCGAAGGCCGGGTCGGCGAGCAGGGCCTCGACCCGCGCCAGCGTTCCCGCTTCCGGGATCGCCGCCTGCAGGGCGAGCCACTTGTCGAGGATCAGCGCGTCGGCGCGGTAGCGCTCGCGGAAGGCGGTGAGCGCCGCCTCGCGCTCCGCCCCCGGATGCTGGGCGAGCACCGCCAGCGCGGCGAAGCGGTCGGTCATGTTGTCGGCGTCGCGATGGCGGGCCGCGACTGCCGCGAGCCTGTCCGCCGCGCCGCCCGAGGCCCAGAGGTCGAGGGCGACGTTGCAGAGCGCCCGCCGTCCGGCCGAGCCCGCATCGGGTGCATAGGGGCCGGGCGTGGCGAAACGCGCCAGAACCGTGCCGAGCGCTGCATCGAGCCGGGATCCGACCGCCTGCCGCAGCGCCTTGCGGGCGGTGAAGACCGCGTCCGGGTCGACGTCGGAACCGAGTTCGCGGGCGATGTCGGATTCGGAGGGCAGCGTCAGGGCCTGGGCTGCGAAGGCGGGGTCGCGCTCGGCTTCGGCGAGGGCACCGGCAAGGGCTTCGGCGAGGGTCTCGGCGCCCTGGTTTTCAACAGATGCAGCGCCCTTGCGGCTGGCCGCCACCAGATGCTCTGTCGCCAGCGTCTGGATCGCCTGCCAGCGGTTGTAGGCGTCGCTGTCGTGACGGGCGATGAAGCCGAGATCGGCGGCGGTCAGGTCGGTCTTCAGGACGACAGGCGCCGAGAAGCCGCGGTTGATCGACAGGACGGGCCGCGTCGGGTGGCCGCTGAAGGTGATGCTGCGCTGGGCGGTGTCCAGGGCGATCACCCCGGGCATGGCCTCGCCCTCCTCGGTGAACAGGGCGCGCTCGGCACCGTCCGGGCCAATCAGACCGAAGGCCAGCGGAATGACCATCGGCTGCTTGTCGGTCTGGCCGGGTGTCGGCAGGTGGCTCTGCGCGAGGTCGACGGTGAAGGTGCCGGCGACCGGGTCGTGGCGGGTTTTGACGCCGACCTGCGGCGTTCCCGATTGCCGGTACCAGAGGAAGAACTGCGTCAGGTCGCGTCGGCTCGCCTCGGCGAAACAGGCGATGAAATCCTCCACCGTCGCCGCATCGCCGTCGTGGCGCGCGAGATAGAGGTCCATGCCGCCGCGGAACGCCTCGGCGCCGATCAGGACTTTGAGCGCGCGGATGATCTCCGCCCCCTTCTCGTAGACCGTCGCCGTGTAGAAGTTGTTGATCTCGTGATAGATCTCGGGCCTGACCGGGTGCGACAGCGGTCCCGCGTCCTCGGCGAACTGGTGGCTCTTGAGGAGCCGCACGTCGGCGATCCGCTTCACCGCCCGCGAGCGCATGTCGCCGGAGAATTCCTGGTCGCGGAAGACGGTCAGGCCTTCCTTCAGGCAGAGCTGGAACCAGTCGCGGCAGGTGATGCGGTTGCCGGTCCAGTTGTGGAAATACTCGTGGGCGATGATGGCCTCGATCGCCGCATAGTCCTGGTCGGTCGCCGTGTCCGGCAGGGCGAGGACATATTTGTCGTTGAAGATGTTGAGGCCCTTGTTCTCCATCGCGCCCATGTTGAAGTCCGACACGGCGACGAGGTTGAAGACCTCGAGGTCATATTCGCAGCCGAAGGCCTCCTCGTCCCAGCGCATCGAGCGCTTCAGCGCATCCATGGCATAGGCGCAGCGGTCCTCCTTGCCGTGCTCGACGAAGATGCCGAGCCTGACGACGCGGCCGGAGACGGTGGTGAACGTGTCGGTCACCTCGGCGAGATCGCCGCCGACCAGGGCGAAGAGATAGCTCGGCTTGGGATGCGGGTCGTGCCAGACGGCATAGTGCCGCCCTTCGGCCAGGTCGCCGGCCTCGACCAGGTTGCCGTTGCCGAGGAGGACCGGCGCCGTCTTCTTTTCCGCCTCGATCCGGGTCGTGTAGACGGCCAGCACGTCCGGCCGGTCGGGAAAATAGGTGATGCGGCGGAAACCCTCGGCCTCGCACTGGGTGCACCAGGTGCCCGACGAGCGGTAGAGGCCCATCAGCTGGGTATTGGCCTGGGGATCGATGACGGTCTCGACCCTGAGGCGGAAGGCACCGGCCGGCGGGCGGTGGATGACCAGGCGCTCCGCCGTCGCCTCATAGGCCTCGGGCGCCAGCGGCTGTCCGTCGACGGCGATGGCGGTGAGCGTCAGGCCGTCGCCGTCGAAGACGAGCGGCGCATCGGCCTGGCCCTGAGGGTGGCGCTCGACGACGAGATCGGCGGTCACGCGCGTCGCGGTCGGGTGCAGCACGATGGCGAGATACACGGTCTTCACCACGTGGTCGGCGACGCGGTAGTCCGAGAGCCTCACCGGCTTTGCCTGTTCGCTGCGCATGCCCTGATCCTTGAATGCCGTCTGCCGGAGCGCCGCGACACTAGGGTGCCGGTGCCGGCGTTGAAAGGGTCCGGACCGGCTCGGTATGGCCGATCACGCGGATGATCCGCTGCTGGCTGCGGCGGAAGCCGCGCTCGATCGTGTCGACCGCCTCATGGACGGACTCGACGGTGAGGGCCGGGTCGGCGCGGCAATGATAGGTCACCACGAGGCCTTGCGTCGTATCGCGCACCCTGACGCTGTGGACATCGGTGATCTTGCCGGTGGCGGCGGCGAGCTCCGCCAGCGCCGCGCCCATCTGCGCGACCTGCGCCGGCGCGGCGTCGCTGCCGACCAGCATCTCCACCTGCAAGGGTTCGATATGGGTCTCGACCTCCACATCGGTGCCGAGCTCGCCGCCGATGGCCGCTTCCAGCCGGCTGGCGATGTCATGCGCCTCGCCGAGGGTGAGAGCACCGTCGACCTCCAGGTCGAGACCGACACAGAGCCGCTCGCCGAGATGCTGCACCGTGACGTGGTGGACCGCCAGCGCATGGCGCCGCGCCGTCAGGTGGACGCGTTCCATCACGGTCTCGTCGTCGAGGGCGACGGGTTCGGTGGTCACCGTCGGCACGGTTCCGGCATGGGCGCCGGCCGCCGCCGCACCGATGGCGGTCTTGATCTCGGCCACCCGTTCCAGCGGCAGCGTGCGGTTCACCTTGACGGTGATCTCGGCCAGCGTGTCGGTGCCGACCTCGCGCAGCCGGACACTCTCCACCGCGACGACGCCGGGAACCGCTTCGACCGCCTCGAGGACGGCCGAGGTCGCGCCCTTCGGGGCCCGGTCCATCAGCGTGTCGATGGTGCGGCGGCCGAGATTCCAGCTCATCACGCAGATGATGACCGCCACGCCGATGGCGGCGACGGCGTCGGCCTGGGGATAGCCCATCCAGACGAAGAAAAGGCCGGCCAGCACGACGGCGGAGCCCGCCATGTCGGCGGCGAAATGCAGCGCGCCGGATTCGAGCGCATGGCTGCCGGTTTCCCGGGCGAGGCGGCCGAGGATCCGCACGCGCCAGTAGTCCACGGCGATGACGGCGACCATCAGCCCTGCCATGATCGGGGTGACCTCGACGGGATGGCCGTCGCCGGTCAGCCGCCTGACGGCCTCGGTGACGACGATGCCGGAAACGAGGAAGAGGAAGGCCGTCTCGGCGAGGGCGGCGATCGATTCGACCTTGCCGTGGCCGTATTGGTGGTCGTCGTCGGCCGGCTTGTCGGCCAGGCGCACGGCGTAGAAGGTCAGCAGGGTCGCGGCGGTGTCGACCAGTCCGTGGGCCGCCTCGGCGAGGATCGCGATGGAGCCGCTGGTGAAACCGACCGCGGCCTTGGCCGCCGTCAGCACGATCGTGACCAGGATCGAGACGAGCGCCGCCTTCTGCTTGATGGAGACCATGGCCGGCACCTCTGAGTCTGAGAGGGAGGCCTAGTCCCTGCTCCGCGGCGGGTCAATCGCCCTGCGCCGACCGATCGGCCGGCCTTGACGCTGGGCGGCGGGCAGGGTCCGTTGGGCGCCGGCCCCATCCGGACCCGCAGCCATGCCCGCCATCGACCTCGACGCCCAGTACAACAACCGCGCCATGGTGCCGGACCACCCCGCCCTCATGGCCGGCTGGGCCGCCGATGCCGCCGCCTTCCGGACGGCGCGGCCCGATGCCGTCCTCGACCAGGCCTATGGCGCCGGCGAGCGGCACCGTTACGACCTGTTTCCGGCCGCCGCGCCGCGCCCGGGCGCGCCGGTGGCGCTGTTCATCCACGGCGGCTACTGGCAGGCGCTCGACAAGACCGCCTTCAGCCACATGGCTGCGGGGGCCAATGCCCATGGCCTCGACGTCGCGGTGATGAGCTACGACCTCTGCCCCGAGGTGAAGCTCGCCGTCATCGTCGACAATGTCATCGCCTGCATCCGGCAGTTGCGCGAGCGCACCGGCCGCCGCGTCCTGCCTTTCGGCCATTCCGCCGGCGGTCACCTCACCGCCTGCATGGCCGCCGCCGACTGGCCGCGCATCGGCGAGGCCGCCGACATCGTCACCGCGGCCATGCCGATCTCGGGCCTGTTCCACCTCGCGCCGCTGGTGCCGACCTTCGTCAACAGGGCGATGGGCATGGATGCAGGTGAGGCCGCCGCCCTCTCCCCCCTCGTCTGGACGCCGCCGAAGGGCCTGAAGGTGACGGCCGTCGTCGGCGGTGACGAATCGGGCGAATATCACCGTCAGACCCGCATGCTGGTGGAATGCTGGGGTGCCCTCGGCGCCGAGGCGCGGGAGATCGTCGTGCCCGGCGCCAACCATTTCACGGTCATCGCGCCCTTCGCCGTTCCCGGCTCGGCCCTCACGACGGAGCTGGTGCGTCTGGCGGGTTGATCGACCGCAAGGCCGCGCGGCGGCGCCCATGAGACCCTGACGGCATCCCCGATCCCGTGAGGCCGCCATGCTCCCCCGCCGTCTGCCGACCCTCCTCGCCGCCGCTCTGGCCGGCCTTGTCGCCACTGAGACCGCGGCGCAGAGCCAGCGCGTCCTCGTCCAGCGCGGCGAGACGCTGGTGCGCCAGCATTGCGCCCTGTGCCACGCCGTCGGGCGCGACGGCGCCAGCCCCTATCCCGGGGCGCCGCTGTTCCGCGATCTGAGCAAGCGCTACCCGGTCGACGTGCTGGAGGAGGCGCTGGCGGAGGGCTTCACCGCCGGCCATCCCGCCATGCCGGAATTCACCTTTTCCGCCGACCGGGCGGCGGCCATCGTCGCCTATCTCTCGGCGATCCAGACCGAGCCGAACGCCCGCCCGCAGAGAAGGTGAGGGGGACGTGCCCTCATCGCCGCGAATCTCCACATGAGGCGCCCCTTGTTCTCCGCATGAGGCGCCAGCTTCACCTCTCCCCGCCGGGGAGAGGTGAAGCTGGCGCCCGTCGCTCCCGGGCTCCTTCCTCTGGCACCCGGATCGCCAGAGGTGGCGGGTGTGAGTGCGCTGCCGCCCCATAAGCAAAAGCCCGGCACGATGGCCGGGCTCTGCGTGAACGATACGGTCGCCAGGGCTCAGAAGAACGCCTGGATGCCGGTCTGGGCGCGGCCGAGGATCAGCGCGTGGACGTCGTGGGCGCCCTCATAGGTGTTGACCGTCTCGAGGTTCACCATGTGGCGGATGACGTGATACTCGGCCGAGATGCCGTTGCCGCCGTGCATGTCGCGGGCCATGCGGGCGATGTCGAGCGCCTTGCCGCAATTGTTGCGCTTCATCAGCGAGATGGCCTGGGGCGCGAAGTTGTGGTCCTCCATCAGCCGGCCGAGGCGCAGCACGCCGTGCAGGCCGAGGGTGATCTCGGTCTGCATGTCGGCGAGCTTCTTCTGCACCAGCTGTGTGGCGGCCAGCGGCCGGCCAAACTGCTTGCGGTCGAGCGTGTACTGGCGGGCACGGTGCCAGCAATCCTCGGCCGCACCCATGGTGCCCCAGGCGATGCCGTAGCGGGCGCGGTTGAGGCAGCCGAAGGGGCCGGACAGGCCCTTCGCATTGGGCAGCATGTTCTCGGCCGGGACGAAGACGTCGTCGAGGACGATCTCGCCGGTGATCGATGCGCGCAGGCTGACCTTGCCCTCGATCTTCGGGGTGGTGAAGCCCTTCATGCCGCGTTCGACGATGAAGCCGCGGATGGCCTCGTCGGTCTTGGCCCAGACCACCGCCACATCCGAGATGGGCGAATTGGTGATCCACATCTTCGAGCCCTTGAGGATGTAGCCGCCGTCGACCTTGACCGCGCGGGTCTTCATGCCGGCGGGATCCGAACCGGCATCGGGCTCGGTCAGGCCGAAGCAGCCGACCCACTCGCCCGAGGCGAGCTTCGGCAGGTACTTCCTGCGCTGCTCTTCCGAGCCATAGGCATGGATCGGGTACATCACGAGCGAGGACTGGACCGAACAGGCCGAGCGATAGCCGGAATCGACCCGCTCCACTTCGCGGGCGATGAGGCCGTAGGAGACATAGCCGAGGTCGGCGCCGCCATATTCGGCGGGCAGCGTCGAGCCGAGCAGGCCGAGCTCGCCCATCTCGGTCATGATCTCGCGGTCGAAGCGCTCGTCGAGGAAGGCCGAGGTGACGCGCGGCAGCAGCTTCTCCTGGCAATAGGTGCGGGCGGTTTCCTGCACCATGCGTTCTTCTTCCGTCAGCAGACCGTCGAGGTTCAGCGGGTCTTCCCAGTTGAATTCCTCGTTGTCCTTCACGTAGGAGCCCGAAGCGGGGGTGAGCGCGGCGACGGCCATGGCAATGATCCTTCAAGCGAATGATGGGGCTGTCTTAGGCCAAAGCCGGCACAGCGCCAAGCACATGATCGTCATATCCCGCCTGCCGCCGATGCGGGATTCGGCATGGTCGCGAGGCGTGCCAGCGGCGAGGCGATGGACACCAGGGCCGATGCGGCAAAGGCCGCGGCGACGAGCCCCAGCGCCGCCTCCAGGCCGAAAGCCTGCGCCACGCCGCCCCCGGCGAGAGCCCCGAGCGGGCGGACGCCGTAGATCGCCACCTGGATGGTGGCCGTGACCCGTCCCATCAGCGCCGGCGGGGTGACGATCTGGCGGACGGAGGTCTGCATGACCAGCCAGAGCATGGGGCCGAAGCCGATGAGGCCGAAGGCGAGGGCAGCCATGGCGATGCCGCCCGTGATGGGTGAAAGGGCCATCAGCACGGCGCCGAGAGCAGACGAGAGCGGCCCGAACAGCAGCACGGCGCGCGGCTGCACCCGCGCGAAGATGAAGGGCGCTGCCGCCGCACCGGCGATCATGCCGAGGCCGTTGATCCCCTGGGCGAGGCCCGCCCCCGCCGCATCGGTGCCCAGCCGCGACAGCGCGAAGGGCACGAAGACGGCGAGCAGGGCGACGAAGGCGAAGTTCCAGAAGATGGCGCAGAGCCCGATCGCCCTGAGCAGGGGATCGGCGACGACAAAGCGAGCGCCCTCGGCGATGGCTGCGAGGACGGGAGGTCTTGCGGCCGGCGCCGGCATGGCTTCGAAACGCAGCGTCGCCGCGCAGGCGAGGGCCGCGAATGCCAGGAACGCGGCCAGGGGATAGCCGGCGAGGGGCGACACGCGGGTGGCGAGGAACCCGACCACGAGGGGTGCGGCGGTGCTGGCGAGGGCACGTGCCAGTTCGATGCGCGCATTGGCCCGCGGCAGCGCCGCCAAGGGTACGACCTGCGGCACCAGCCCGATCTGGACGAGGACGAAGGTCACCGTGCCGGACGCGGCGAGAAAGGCGGCCGCACCCAGCAGAACCCCCTGGTCGAAGGCTGCTGCCGCCAGCGCTGCGAGCGATCCCGCGAGGCTGATCGCGAGCGCTGTGAGCAGCACCGCGCGGCGCGGCAGGCGGTCGACGAGCACGCCGGCGGGGAGCGAGACGAGAAGCCAGGCGGCGGTCTGCGCCGCCACCAGCGCGCCGACAAGGCCGGGGCCAGCGCCGAGCACCAGGACGGCGGTGATGGGCAGCGCCGCCAGCGCGATCTGGTCGGCGGCCTGGACGAGGCCGGCCGTGGCGAGGAGCCGGGGGAAAAGGGTCGGGGGCGGGACGTCGCGGGGTTCGGTCACGGGGCGTTCTCCATGACCCTTCGTGACAGGGGCGGATACCGCCCGACACCCGATCTCTCCGCCCGTTCTCTGCGATCGGTGCCGATGCGGCGGCGCCGTCACCCGATCAGTTCGAACCGGTCGACGTCGACCAGGCCGCGGTCGCTGATCTTCAGGTGCGGGATCACCGGCAGCGGCAGGAAGGCCACCTGCAGGAAGGGCTCGGCCAGCACCACCCCGAGGCCCGTCGCAGCAGTCCGCAGGTCCTTCAGCGGCTGGATCAGCTCCTCGAACGCCCTGTCGCTCATCAGGCCGGCGATGGGCAGCGCGAGCTCGGCGAGGACGCGGCCACCCTCGACCACGACGAAGCCGCCGCGGATCGCGACGAGCCGGTTGACGGCCGTCGCCATGTCGGCGTCGTCGACCCCGACCACGCAGACATTGTGGCTGTCGTGCCCGACCGAGGAAGCGATCGCCCCGCGCTTCAGGCCGAAGCCGTGGACGAAGCCGCGGCCGATATTGTCATTGATACCGTGGCGGGCGACGACCGCGACCTTCACCGCATCCTGGTCGAGGTCGGGCTGCATGGCGCCGTCGACGACCGGCAGGTCGAGGGTGAGGTGCGCGGTGATGATCTTGCCGGGGATGACGCCGATGACATGAGCGGTGGCGCCGCTCGCCGGTACCTGGAAATCCTCCGCCGAAACCCGCCGCGCCTTCATGCTGTCGAGCCCGACGGGGGGGACCGGCGCGCGGCCGGCATAGGCCTCCGGCCCGACCAGCACGCCGCCGGCGATGACGTCGGAGACGGCGCAGACCTCGAGATCGTCGATCAGCACGATGTCGGCGCGCTTGCCCGGCGCGATCAGGCCGCGATCGCTCAGACCGAAAGCGGTGGCGGCGGTCAGCGAGGCCGAGCGATAGGCGGCCAGCGGCGGCACGCCGAGACGGATGGCGGTCCGGATGAGGAAGTCGAGATGGCCCTCCTCGGCGATGTCGAGGGGGTTGCGATCATCGGTGCAGAAGGCGAGGAAGGGCGAGGTCGCCACCGTCAGCAGCGGCGCGAGGGCATGCAGGTCTTTCGACACCGAGCCCTCGCGGATCAGCACGGTCATGCCCTTCTGGATCTTTTCGAGCGCCTCGTCGGACGTGGTCGTCTCGTGGTCGGTGCGGATGCCGGCGGCGATGTAGCCGTTGAGGTCGAACCCGCCGAGCAGCGGCGCATGGCCGTCGATATGGCGGTCCGAGAAGGCGGCGAGCTTGCCGAGGCAGCCGGGATCGGCATGGATCACGCCGGGAAAGTTCATGAACTCGGCGAGGCCTATCACCTTGGGATGGTCGCGCCGGGCGACGAGATCGGCGACGTCGAGCCGCCCGCCGGCCGTCTCAAGGTGCGTCGCGGGAACGCAGGACGACAGCTGCACGCGCAGGTCCATGACCGTGCGGCTCGCCCCTTCCAGCATGTAGTCGAGGGCGGCGGGTCCCAGCACATTGGCGATCTCGTGCGGATCGCAGATGGCCGTGGTGACGCCGTGGCGCGTCACGCAGCGATCGAACTCCATCGGCGTGACCAGCGAACTCTCGACATGGAGATGGGTGTCGATGAAGCCGGGAACCGCGATGCGGCCGCGTCCGTCGATCTCGCGGGCGCCGCGATAGCCGCCATAGGTGCCGACGATGGTGTCGCCGCAGATGGCGATGTCGGTGACGAAGAGATTGCCGGTGACGAGGTCGAAGAGCCGGACGTTCTTCACCACGAGGTCGGCCTCGCCGGCGCCGCGTCCCTGGCCGATGCGCCGGGCGATGAGATCGGGGGTGAGGCGGGTCATGGTCATGGTGCTACCCCGCCGCCCGTCGGAGGACGGTCGGTCGACCGGCGCCGGAGGATGTCGGAAGGGGCGTCAGGACGGCGTGGATCATGTCGGATGATCCCACGCCGCCGCCGATTTGTCAGGCCACCCGCGCGAACTGGAAGTTGCGGCCCGGTGCCGCCTCGAACAGCGCCCGCGTATATTCGTGCTGGGGCGCGGCGAAGATGTCGGCGGTCTTGCCGTGTTCGACGACGACGCCGTTCTGCATCACCGCGATGCGGTCGCAGATCTGCGCCGCGACCCTGAGGTCATGGGTGATGAAGAGCACGGCGAGGTCGAACTTCTTGCGCACGTCGTCGAGGAGATCGAGAACCTGCGCCTGGACCGAGACGTCGAGGGCCGAGACCGCCTCGTCGGCGATCAGGATCTCCGGCTCCATCGCCAGCGCCCGGGCGATGCAGATGCGCTGGCGCTGGCCGCCCGAGAACTGGTGCGGATAGCGGTCGAGGGCATCGGGCGACAGTCCCACGAGGTTCATCAGGTCGCGCGACTTGGCGATGGCGGCAGCCTCGCTCATGCCGAAATTCATCGGCCCCTCGATGATCGAGGCCCCGACCGACCGGCGCGGGTTGAGCGAGCGGTAGGGATCTTGGAAGACGATCTGGCAGTGCTTGCGGTGCGGCCGGAGCTGGCGCTCGGGGAGGTTGGCGATGTCGATGTTGCTGACGACGATGCCGCCGGAGGTCGGCTGGATCAGCCGGGCTATGCAGCGGGCGACGGTCGACTTGCCCGAACCCGATTCGCCGACGATGCCGAGCGTCTCGCCGCGCCGGACGCGGATCTCGACATCGGATGCTGCACGCACCTCGCGCTTCTTCTGGAAGAAGCCGCCGCCTCCATAGACCTTGCAGAGCTTGACGGTTTCCAGCGCCAGCGCACCGGTCCGCTCCTCGCGCACCGGTGGGGTGAGGGTGGGCACCGCGTTGATCAGCATCTTGGTATAGGGATGCTGCGGGTTCTTCAGCACTTCCATGGCGGTGCCGGTCTCGACGACCTTGCCGCGCTGCATGACGACGACACGGTGGGCGATCTCGGCGACGACGCCGAAGTCATGGGTGATGAAGAGCACGCCGGTGCCGCGGCGCTCCTGCATTTCCGCGATGAGCTTGAGGATCTGCGCCTGCGTCGTCACGTCGAGGGCCGTGGTCGGCTCGTCGGCGATCAGCAACACGGGGTCGAGCACCAGGGCCTGGGCGATCATGATGCGCTGGCGCTGGCCGCCGGAAAGCTGGTGCGGATAGGCGTCGAACAGCTTGGTCGGATCGGGCAGGCGCACCGATTCCATCACCGCCAGCACCTTCTCCTTGCGCTCGGCGGCACCGAGGTCGGTGTGGATCTGCAGCACCTCGTCGATCTGCGCGCCGCAGGTGACGACAGGATTGAGTGCCGTCATCGGCTCCTGGAAGATCATCGACATGCGCGTGCCGCGCAGGGCCCTGAGGCGGCTCGATGTCGCCTGCAGGACATCCTCGCCCTCCAGCAGGATTTCCCCGTCGGTGGCCTTCAGCTGGCCCTTGGGCAGCAGCCCCATCACCGCATGGGAGGAGACGGACTTGCCCGAGCCGGATTCACCGACCACGCAGACGATCTCGCCGGGATAGACGGCGAAGGAGACGTTCTCCACCGCGTTCTTGCGGTCGGCGCCCTTCGGCAGTTCGACGGTGAGGTTCCGGATGTCGAGGATAGGGGCGCTCATCCGCGCTTCTCCATTTTCGGATCGAGCGTGTCGCGAAGCCCGTCGCCCAGCATGTTCACGGCGAGAACCGTGAGGGCGAGGAAGATGCCCGGATAAAGGATGTTGTGCGGGAAGATGCGGAAGAGCTGTCGCCCCTCGGCCATGATGTTGCCCCAGGTCGGGATATCCGGCGGGATGCCGATGCCGAGGAAGGACAGGATGGCCTCGACCAGGATGGCGGAGGCGCAGATGAAGGTGCCCTGGACGATCAGCGGCGCCACGGTGTTCGGCAGGATGTGGCGGACGACGAGCTTCACCGTCGGCGTTCCGGAGACCACCGCGGCCTCGACATAGGGCTCCTCTCGCACCGAGAGCACGACCGAGCGCACGAGACGCACGACGCGTGGAACCTCCGGCACGACGATGGCGATGATGACCGACACGATGCCGGCTCGGGACAGCGAGACCACGGCGATGGCGAGCAGGATGGCTGGAATCGCCATCAACCCGTCCATGATCCGCATGATGATGCCGTCGAGCCAGCGGATATAGCCGGCGATCATGCCGACGACGAGGCCGATGCTCACCGACAGCAGCGCCACGGCGACACCGATGAAGATCGAGACCCGGGCGCCGTAGACGACGCGCGAGAACACGTCACGGCCGAGCGTGTCGGTGCCCATGTAGTGCGTCACCGTCACCCGCGTCCCGTCGTCGAGGCGCATGGTGCTGGTCGCCATCGGCACGCGGTTGCGTGCGCCGGGATTGATGGCGGAGGGGTCGGAGGTGGCGATCAGCGGCGCGATCAGGCCGATGAACATCATGACCAGGACGATGGCGAGGCCGATGACCACGCTGGGGCTGCGGAACAGCTTGCGCCAGACCGTCGGCTTGGCGGGGGCGGCGATCGGCGCGTCAGCGCTCGCGATCGGCTCGGAGGAGGCGGGGGCGGTCAATAGCGGATCCTCGGATCGAAGATCGTATAGGACAGGTCAACCAGCAGGTTGATCATGACATAGACGAAGGAAAAGGCGAGGATGATCGCCTGTATGACGGGGAAGTCACGGGCGAGCACGGCATCGACCGTGAGACGGCCGAGCCCCGGGATCGAATAGACGCTCTCTGTGACGACGACGCCGCCGATCAGCAGGGCGACGCCGATGCCCACGACGGTGACGATCGGCACGGCGGCGTTCTTCAGCGCATGCTGGAACAGCACCTTCATTTCCGTCTGCCCCTTGGCGCGGGCCGTGCGGATGTAGTCCTCCGAGAGGACCTCCAGCACGCTGGTGCGGGTCATGCGGGCGATCAGCGCGATATAGATGACCGAGAGGGTGACGGCCGGCAGGACCAGGCTGCGGAACCACGGGCCGAGGCCGTTGCCGATGCGCTGATAACCCTGCACCGGGAACCAGCCGAGCTGGATGGCGAAGATATAGACGAGCAGGTAGCCGATCACGAAGACCGGCACCGAAAAGCCGATCACCGAGAAGCCCATGACGACGCGGTCGATCCAGGTGCCCTGCCTGTAGGCGGCGAGCACGCCGAGCGGAATGGCGACGGCGACGGCGAGCACGATGGTCAGGAAGGCGAGCGACAGCGTCGGCTCGATGCGTTCCGAGATCAGTTCGAACACGGTCTTGCGGAAAAAGAAGCTCTCGCCGAGATCGCCGCGCATCAGGCCGCCGAGCCAGATGAAGAACTGCTGCAGGATGGGCTGTTCGAGGCCCAGCTTGGTGCGGATGTCGAGGATCTGCTGCGTCGTGGCGTTGTCGCCGGCGATGATCGCGGCGGGATCGCCCGGCGTCAGCCGCAGCATCAGGAACACCATCACGGCGACGGTGAACAATACAGGGACGGTCGCCGCTAGGCGTCGGAGAATATAGGAAATCATTGGACCTTAGGCCTGACTGCAATGAGAAGGCGGCGGCCGGAACGGGTCCGGCCGCCGATCGTCAGAATCTCACGCGCCGCGGCCCTTCTCCATGTTCCAGAACACCGGAGCCGGTGCCTCGAGCCAGCCGGAGATGTTGCCGCGGTGGGCGCCTGGCGAGTACCACTGACCCAGATGGACGTGGGTCGGGGCTTCCGACACGCGGCGCTGGATCGCCTCGGCGATCTGCTTCTGCTCGGCCGCCGTGTTGGCGCGGGCGAAGCGGGCACGCAGCGTCTCGATCTCCGGGTCGGTCGGCCAGCCGAAGGCCGCCCGGTCGCCGGAAGCGTTGAAGAAGCCGGCCATGACCGGGTTGAGGATGTCGGCGGCCACCCATGAGGTGAGCATGGCGCTCCAGCCGCCCTGGGTCGGCGGATCGCGCTTCACGCGGCGGGCGACGACCGTCTGCCAGTCCATGGACTGCATGTCGACGACGAAGCCGGCGCGCTCGAGAAGCGACTTGGCGACCGGTGCGAGGTTGGTGAGCACCTGCAGGTCGGTGGAGTGCAGGAGCACGACCGGCTCGCGGTTGTAGCCGGCTTCCTGGAGGAGCTGGCGCGCCTTGGCGAAGTTCGATTCCAGCTTGTCTTCCATGCCGGCCATCGTCTCCAGCGGCGAGCCGCAGACGAACATGGCCTTGCAGACCTTGTAATATTCCGGGTCGCCGATGGTCGCCTTCAGGAAGTCCTCCTGGTTCAGCGCATAGAGCACCGCCTGGCGGATCTTCGGATTGTTGAAGGGCGCCGTCGTGTGGTTGAAGCGCATCGTGTACTGGTTGCCCAGCACGTTCCAGTTGAACAGCTTGATGTTCCTGTCGGCCTTCAGCAGCGGCAGCAGATCGTGGCTCGGCGCTTCGATGAGGTCGATCTCGCCGGCCTGCAGGGCGTTGACGGCCTGCTGCTGGTCGGTGATGACGCGCCACTCGACGCGGTCGACCTTGGCAACCTTGCCGCCGGCGAGGCCCGATGCGGGCTCGGAACGCGGCTTGTAGCCGGCGAATTTCGTGTAGACGGCCCGGTCACCCGGCTTCCACTCGTCACGCATGAACACGAACGGACCCGAGCCGATGAACTCGGTGATCTGGGTGTTCGGATCGGTCTCCGCGACGCGCTTCGGCATCATGAAGGGCACGTTCGAGGACGGCTTGCCGAGGGCGAAGATGAGGAGGCCGGTGGCTTCCTTCAGCTTGATCTCGAAGGTCTTGGCGTCCTTGGCCTCCATCGAGCCGATGAAGCCCATGACGGTCTGGCCGAGCGGGTCGCGGGCGGCCCAGCGGCGGATCGAGGGAATGATGTCGGCGCTCGTGACGGGCTGGTTGTCGTGCCACATCAGGCCGTCGCGCAGCGTGAACGTATAGGTCAGCTTGTCGTCGCTGACGGTATACTTGTCGACCATCTGCGGCTGCACCTCGCCCTTGGCATCGAGGGCGAACAGCGTGTCGTAGATCATGTAGCCGTAGTTGCGGACGATATAGGCAGTCGTCCAGATCGGATCGATGATGCGCAGATCCGAGTGCATCACGACGCGCAGCACATTGGCCGAGCCCTGGGCGGAGGCGCCCGTGGAACTCGCCAGCGCGCCGGCGGCGGCGGCGCCGGCCATCACGGTGCGGCGGGACAATTTGACGGATTTCATGATCACTCTCCCCTGGAACTTCGCAACCGGGTCCGATCCCTGTTCGACCCCTGGCCGCGAGAAGACTGGATCAGACGATGCTTGATCCGAGGGTGTCAATCCCGAAGCGCAGGCAACTGTCGCGCAAATTCCGGGCAGCCGGCTGAGACTTAGGCGCGCGTATGCGACATCGGGACGCGTGCCGGGGGACGTTCCGACTCGAAGGCCCGCATCGCCCTTAGCACGAGGGCCTCCTGGCGCTTCCAGCCGACGATCTGCAGGCCGATCGGCAGCCCGTCGCCGTCGAGGCCGCAGGGCACCGTTCCTGCCGGCTGCTGCGTGACATTGAACGGCGGCGTATAGGGGCACCAGTCCGTCCAGAGCGGGCCCCACTGGTCCTGGCCGGCGAACCCGGCCGGCGGCAGGTCGGCGCCGAGCGGGATGGCGCCGGTCGGCATGGTCGGCGTGATCAACAGGTCGTAGCGGGTGAAGAATTCCGCCATGGCGATGACGGTCCTGGTGCGGCGGTAGAGCAGGGCGTCGATGAGCTGGGCAGCCGAGAAGCGCGCCCCCGTTTCGGCGCAGCCGACGAGGCCGGGGTCCATCGCCTGGCGCTGGGCCTCGGAGAAGGAGGACAGCGCCAGCGCCGCGCCGGCGTTCCAGATGTCCCAGGCGATGGGGGCGGGGTCCTCGATCGGCGGATCCACCTCCTCGACGACGGCGCCCATGGACGCGAAGGTCGCGGCGGCGGCGGCCACCGCCCGCTCCACCTGCGGATCGAGCTTCTTCACGAATCCGAGGCGCGGCGAATAGGCGATGCGCAGGCCGCGCACGCCCTCGTCGAGGCCGATCCGGTAGTCCGGAGCCGGAGTGTTCCAGGCCATCGGATCGCGGGCATCGGGACCGGACAGGATGGTAAGGAGGGCCGCCACCTCCCTGACGTCGCGGGCGATCGGGCCGAGATGGGCGAGCTCGCCCATGACCGAGATCGGATAGGCCGGCACCCGCCCATAGGTCGCCTTGATGCCGGCGACGCCGCAGAAGGCGGCGGGAATGCGGATGGAGCCGAGACCGTCGGAGCCGAGGTGGAAGCGGCCGATGCCGAGGGCGGCCGCGGCGGCGCCCCCCGAGGTCGAGCCGCCGGCGGTGCGCTCGCGGTTCCAGGGGTTGCGCGTATGGCCGGTGAGCGGCGAGGTGGACAGGCCGATCCAGCCGAATTCCGGCATGGTCGTGGTGCCGAGGATGACGAGGCCCGCCTCCTTGCAGCGCGCCGTGACCGGCGCATCGAAGGTCGCGGGATCGCGTGAGACGGCTTTCGAGCCCTTGAGGGACGGCCAGCCAGCCACCGCCATATTGTCCTTCACGGTGACGCCGATGCCGTCCACCGGACTGAGCGGCTCGCCCTTCGCCCAGCGCGCTTCTGATTCACGGGCCCATGCGAGCGTCCGCTCGCGGTCGATCAGGGCGAAGGCGTTGATGCTCGCCTGGCTCGCCTCGGCGCGGTCGAGGGCGTCGTTGGCGGCCTCGACGGGCGACAGCGTCCGCCGCCGGAAGGCATCGGCGAGGGCGAAGGCATCGAGTTCCGAGATGGCGGTGGAATAGATGGTCATGGAGGCGCTCCCGCCGCAGAAGCTGCCACGACCGGCCCCGTCACAGTAAGGGGGTGCAGAGGCCATGTGGCATGCAGACCGTCATGCCGGCCGCCGCCGCCTCCTGCGCAAGGCCTTGATCTCGGCGATCCGCGCCGCGTCCTCCACCTGCAGGTGGCGACCCCGCTCCATGATCTCGACCGTGTATTCGGCGTAGGTCAGCCCCAGCCTGTCGGCCTTCGCCATGCGGAACAACATGACCTCCCGCGGCACGCTCTTCCAGGCGGCCCGGTGCGCTCGCTGCCAGTGCAGGAACACATGCGGGTCGCCCTTGCCCCAGGGCGGACCCTCATAATCCTCGATCGGCGGGCCGCCGTTATGCCGCGGCGCGAGGTCCGGCGGAGCGGCAGCGGCGCCATGGGTGGAGGTCCTCCTGAGACGCATGGCGGTCATCCATTCTTACGTGATGGACCATAATTCCATCATCATGGAATACGCGCAAGCATCAGTCTCGCGGCGACAGCCGGCCTTCGATCCGGACCGCGCGATGGTGTAGGCAGGGATGGTGGGAGTAGCCGCAGGTGCGGCCACCCCGCCGAGGGCAGCGTGTCATGGCGGCGGACAATTGGGGCGATCGCGCCCGCATCGGCCTTTTCGTGGTCGGCCGTGAAGTGGTGCCCGAGGCCGAGTGGTGGGCCATGCGGCCCGACGGCGTCTCGGTCCATGCCGCGCGCGTCACGGCGGCCTCGCCCTGGGCGCCCTGGAACGCCGATCGCGGCGGCGCGACCCTTACCCCCGATCTCGCACGCGGCTGCCGCGATTTCGCGGCGATCGCCGTCGATGTCGCGGTCCTCGCCCATTCCTCCAGCAGCTTCGTTGGCGGCCCCGGCTGGGACGAGGCGGCGGTGGCGGCTCTCGCCGAACACCTGCCGGCGGGAACGACCGCCACCACCAACGGGCTCGACATCCGCCTGGCGCTGGCGGCTCTCGGCGCGAAGCGTCCCTTCCTGATCATGCCGGCCTGGATGAGCGATGGCATCATCGCGGCGGCTGTCGGCTACTACGCGGCCTTCGGGCTCGCCGTCCCCCATGCCTGGCGCTACCGTCCTTTGGCGAAATGGCAGGCGGTGGCGCCGGACGGACTCTACGCGGCCGGCATGGCGACCGATCAGGAGACCGTCCTGCTGTTCGAGCAGATCGTCGCGGAATGCCCGCCCGACGCCGATTCCATTCTGCTGGCCGGCACCGGACTGCGCTGCGTCTCCATCATCGCGGCACTGGAGCAGGCCCTCGGCCGGCCCGTCGTTACCGCCAACCAGGCGAGCCTGTGGCACGCCCTTAAGGTGACCGGCGTGGAGGCCCGTCGCGACGGCTACGGGATCCTCCTGCGCGGCTGATGGCGCAGGCGACTGATCGCAACAGCTACCTCCGGCGTAAGCTGTGGCACAGAGTGAAACCGGGGTTTCGGACATGCAGAAGCATTGGGCGGTCGTCGGGGCGGGGATCGCAGGGATTGCCGCCGCGCGCCGCCTCGTCGCGGCGGGCTACCGCGTCACCGTCCTCGACAAGAGTCGCGGCATCGGTGGACGCATGGCGACGCGCCGCGCCGGGGATTTCCAGTTCGACCACGGCGCCCAGTTCTTCACCGCCCGGGGCGCGGCCTTCTCCGACGCCGTCGCCGCACTGGTGGCGAGCGGGCAGGCGGCGTTCTGGGGAGAACAGGGCTATGTCGGCACCCCCGGCATGAGCTCTTTCGCCAAGGGTCTCGCGGCCGGCCTGACCCTGGTCGGCAACCAGGAGATCACGGCGCTGCGCCGCGGCCCGCAGGGCTGGACCCTGTCGACGGCGGAAGGGTCGGCGACCGTCGACGGCAACGGCGCCTTCGACGGCGTCGTCATTGCCGTGCCGGCGCCGCAGGCCGTGCCGCTGGCGACGAGCGCCGGCATCGACTGGCCGGGCCTCGCCCGCGTCCGCTATGCACCCTGCTGTGCACTGATGCTGGCCTTCGCGGCGGGATCGGTTGAGATGGGCGCGAGCCTGCGCCCCGTCGGCGACGTAGCCATCGGCTGGATCGCCCGCGACGACACCAAGCCCGGCCGCCCCGCCGGGTGGGAAACCCTCGTCGTCCACGCGACGCCGGACTGGTCCAGGGCCCATCTGGAGATGCCGCCGGAGGCGATCGCCGTCCTGCTGCTCCAGGCCTTCCGCGCCCTCACCGGCACCACCGCCGAGCCCGTCCATGCCGTCGCCCAACGCTGGCGCTACGCCCTCGTCGAGGAGGCCCTGGGCGAGCCCTTCCTGTGGGAGGCGGCGCACCGCATCGGCGCCTGCGGCGACGGGTGCATCGGCGCGCGGGTCGAGGCGGCCTTCGACAGTGGCGACCAGCTCGGTGCCGCCATCGTGGCGATGGAGGTGTGAGCGCCGCGGCGGGCCGTTGACCCGCAGGCCCCGGCACCGGATGCTTCCGGTCCATTGCCCGTCAACCGGCAGCGGGCAAGGAGACGCTGATCATCATGGCCGGACTGGAACGGGCATTCACGATCACCGCCGCGGTGGAGCCCGCGATCGAGGTCGGGCCGACACCCCTCGGCGAGCGCCGCCTCATACCGATCACCGGCGGCACGGTCGCGGGGCCACGCCTGTCGGGGATCATCCTGCCGGGCGGCACCGACTACCAGCTGGTCCGCGATGCCGGCCTCGCCGAGATCCATGCGCGCTATGTCATCGAGACCCCGAACGGGGCGCGCATCTATGTCGAGAACACCGGCATCCGCCGCGGACCGCCCGACCTGATCGCCCGGCTGCGGCGTGGCGAGCCGGTGGATGCGGCGCAGATCTATTTCCGCACCGTGCCGCGCTTCGAGGCGACGGCGCCCGAACATGCCTGGCTGATGCGCTCGCTCTTCCTCTGCGCGGGGACGCGGCACCCCGATCGCGTCGTCCTCGACGTCTATGAGGTGACCTGACGGGCGCCCCTCCCGCGGCGCCGGCAGGGCGGCCTTGCCGCTGGCGCACTGTTCCTCGGCGCGGCGATCGGCATGATGCCCGCTCCATTCCACGGCAGGCCAGACCGACATGATCACCCACGATTCCCAAGCCGCGCTCGACCGCCTGATGCGCTTCCTCGCCGTCGAGGGCGTGACCGGCCAGGAAAAGGCCATTGCCGAGGATGTCGCCCGGGCGCTGGTGGAGGCCGGCGTGCCGGCCGAGGCCATCGCCTATGACGATGCCAACACGCGCATTCCCGTGCCCACCGAGACGGGCAACCTCATCGTCAAGATCCCGGGCCGGGGCAGCCTCAGCAACGGCGAGCCCCTCCTGTTCTCGACCCATCTCGACACGGTGCCGCTCTGCGCCGGCGCCAAGGCGCGCATCGTCGGCGACAGGATCGTCTCCGGCGGCGACACCGCGCTCGGCGGCGACAACCGCACCGGCTGCGCCGTGCTCGTCTCGCTGGCGGCCGAACTCGCCCGGCAGAACCTCGACCATCCGCCGCTGGTGCTGGTCTTCTGCGTCCGCGAGGAGAGCGGCCTGTGGGGCGCCCGTTACATCGATCTCGACATGGTCGGCCCCGTGGCCATGGGCTTCAACTATGACGGTTCGCGCCCGGCCGACGTCGTCACCGGCGCGGTCGGAGGCGACGGCTGGTCGGTGGAGATCTTCGGCCGCGCCTCGCATGCCGGGGTCGCGCCCGAGCGCGGCATCTCCGCCAGCATGATCGCCGCCATGGCGCTCGCCGATGCCCAGGCCGGCGGCTGGTTCGGCAAGGTCGTCAAGGGCGACAAGACCGGCACCAGCAATGTCGGCACCGTCGCCGGCCGCGACGGCCGCGGCGCCGGCGACGCCACCAATGTCGTCACCGACTATTGCTATGTCGAGGGCGAGAGCCGCAGCCACGACATGGCCTTCGTCGACGCCATCACCGATGCCTTCGAGGCCGCCTTCCACAAGGCTGCCGCGACCCTCATCAGCAGCGAGGGCAAGACCGGCCGCGTCGTCTTCAAGCGCCAGCGCAAGTACCATTCCTTCGCCATCGACCGGAATGCGCCCGTCGTGCAGCGCGGCATCCAGGCGGTCGAGGCCATCGGCCTCACCCCCAATCCGCGCCTCGTCAACGGCGGCCTCGACGCCAATTACCTGACGCTGCACGGCATCCAGACCGTGACCTTCGGCGCCGGGCAGAACGAGGCCCATACCGTCGACGAATGGGTCGACATCCCCGCCTTCCAGAACGCCTGCCGGCTGGCCGTCGCGCTGGCCACCGCGCGCTAGCAAGAACGATCGGCGTCTTGACGAGAAGGGCGCTGCCGGCCTTGCCGGCGGGCCCGCCACAACCACAACAGAGCCGCCGGATGCGCGGCCGTGAGGGAGACCGTCCATGCCCCATCCGCGCCCCTATCGCGGCGTCTTTCCCGTCGTGCCCACCATCTTCCACGCCGACGGGACGCTCGACCTCGACGGTCAGCGCCGCTGCGTCGATTTCATGATCGATGCTGGCTCGCAGGGCCTGTGCATCCTCGCCAATTTCTCCGAGCAGTTCGTCCTGACCGACGATGAGCGCGAGACGGTGATGCAGGCCGTGCTCGCTCATGTGGCCGGGCGCGTGCCGGTCATCGTCACGACGACGCATTTCGCCAGCCACATCTGCGCCGAGCGTTCGCGGCGGGCACAGGATCTCGGCGCCGCCATGGTGATGATCATGCCGCCCTATCACGGCGCGACATTCCGCGTCGGCGAGCCGGCCATCGAGGCGTTCTTCCGCACCGTGTCCAACGCGATCTCCATCCCGATCATGATCCAGGATGCGCCGGTCGCCGGCACGCCGCTGTCGCCCGCCTTCCTGGCGAAACTGGCGCGCGAGATCGAGAACGTCGCCTATTTCAAGATCGAGGTGGCCCAGGCCGCCGCCAAGCTGCGGACGCTCCTCGAACTCGGCGGCGACGCCATCGAGGGCCCATGGGACGGCGAGGAGGCGATCACGCTGATGGCCGATCTCGATGCCGGCGCCACCGGCTCGATGACGGGGGGCGGTTATCCCGACGGGATCCGCACCATCATCGACCCCTATCTCGCCGGAGACCGCGCCGCGGCCAAGGCCGCCTATGAGCGCTGGCTGCCGCTGATCAATTACGAGAACCGGCAATGCGGGCTCGCCGCCGCCAAGATCCTGATGCAGGAGGGTGGCGTCATCGCATCCGCCGCGCTCCGCCACCCCCTCGCTCTGCCGCATCCGGCGGCGCAGGAGGGGCTGATCGAACTCGCACGCGAGCGGGGAGCGATGGTGCTCACCTGGGGCCGGTGAGCACCAAGCGGTTCCGTCAGGCCGTATAGGGCGTGCCGGTGCTGCGCCAGGACGACGGCATCGGTATGCGCGCATAGTCGATCGCGGGGAGAGGCGGGCCGCGCGGCCGCGCGTGGTCCGGGAGCGCGCATGCACGCCTGGTGCGGTGACGCCGAGAAGCGTGGCGATGGTGGAGACAACACCGCCAGACACCACCAACAGCAGGGTAGGGACATAGCCGTCGACAAGGACGAGACCAAGGGCGGCCGATCGCCGGCCACCAGGCGATGGGCTTGGACAGGGCGAGAACGTCAGGCGCACCCGGATTGTTCATTCCGGCAGCGTAGGATCGCCTCGCCGAAGTGTCAATTTTTCTTTACATTAAAAAATGTCAATCGGAATCGAGAGTCGGATCGTCCATGATCCCGAAGCGACGCATCTTGAGATAGAGACTCTGGCGGCTCAGGCCGAGGAGTTCCGCCGCTGTGGCGCGGTTGTCGTGGGTCATTTCGAGCGCGGCCTCGATGCACAGCCTCTCGATGATATCGGTCGTCTCGCGCACGAGTTCCTTCAGCGAGACGCGCCCGACGAGTTCAGTGAACTGGTCCACCGACCGCGGCAGCAGCTGGTTCTTGCCGCTCGCCGCGGGTGCGGGCCTCGCCGTGGAACGAATGACGAAGCCGTAGCAGGGGAAATCCGAGGCTTCGACCAGGACCGCCGAGACTTCCACCGTCTCGGTGACACCGAAGGCGCCGCGTATGATGGTCGAGAAGTTGCGCACCGACCCGAAGTCGCGCAGCGTCGAGGTCAGGGTCGGAAAGTCGATCCCCATCCGCCCGAGCCACTCGCCCAGCTGGTGGCCGCGGGCCTGGTCGATCGTGGCGAGCTGGACGACTTCGAGGAAGGCCGGATTGGCCTCCACGACATTGCCTTCCAGGTCGGTGACGACGAAACCGTCGGGCAGTTTCTCGATCAGGTCGAGATAGCGCGTCGAACCGGAAGACTGTGCCTTGCTGCCGGCCTCTTCGAGCGCGATCAGGCGCACCAGGACGAGGGTCGTGCCATCGTTGCGGAACAGCGATGCGGTCGCGTCGAAATGGCGCCCGTTGGCGGCGCTGGCGACGCGCACGGTGACGGAGGTCTGCCCGCCTGCCGACCGCGACAGCAGCGCCTCAATGTCGCTTGCGCCCTTGTCGTCGAACAACTGGCCGAGCGCGCGTCCGATGAGGCGCCCGGAGGAGGGCGCGAGGGCTTCGAGCGCCGCAGGATTGGCCTCGACCACCTTTCGCGAGGTGATCTCGGCGATCAGGATGGGCTCGCTCGTCATCTGGAACAGGGCACGGTAGCGCGTCTCCGCGGCCCGCAACCTGACGTAGTCGCGTTCCATTGCCTGCTGTGCCTTGACCAGCTGCTGCTGCAGACCGGACAGGGCGCTGAGGTCGCGGCCGACGATCACGACGTTGCCCGGGGATTTTCCCTTGGCGGCGGAGTAGCGGATGGGAATGGTCGCCTGCGGGTCCGCACCCTTGTGATTGATCTCGCGCAGCGCCGAGGCGGCTCCCCTGGTGGCCTCGCTCAGCAGGGCGGCGGCCTTTTGCCGGCTGTCCGGGGCGATCGTGTCGATCCACGGCTGCCCCATCCAGGTCCGCGCGTCGCCGGCGATCGCCGTGTCGGTACTGGTCTGCAGGTCGCGAACGATACCGTCGCTGTCGACCACGAGGACGATATCTGCGACGATCGAGGCGATAGCCATCGCCGTCTTTCCATCAAGACCGACCAATGCGTTGGGATCAGGCGTTGACATGAGAAGCTTCGCTGTTGGTCGTTCGCTTCGGGAATGCGGGCGTCAAGGTCACGGTTCAATTGCCTGCGTGGGATCGCGGCACCAATCCCACCAGACCCTCCGCGATCTTAAGGGCTTCCCGGCCGTCGGATGCAGAGGCATTGGCGCCAACTAAGGCGTAGCGTTCAGAATTGCCGTTGAAAGTGGCTCCTCCAACCAGAACGCCGATCGACCGATTCCGTGACCTGCGACGCATCTGGCTTATGGCTGATGTCAACTTCTCTATCAACTCGGCGGCGTCACAGATAGCGGCCGGACCTCTGCAGCACCTCGATCTCATAGCCGTCGGGATCGGCGATGAAGAAGAAGCGGGCCAGCACCTGTCCGCCGGGGGCGAAGTCGACGAGCTTGCGTGGCGCCAGGCCGGCGGCGGTCAGCCGCATGTGTTCCCCATCCAAATCGTCGACCGAAACGGCGAGATGACCGTAGCCGTCGCCGCGCTGATAGGGCTCGGTCCGGCCCTTGTTGATAGTGAGTTCGAGCTCGAACCCGGTCTCGCGATTGGCGAGATAGACCAGCGTGAAGGTCTCGAAGTCGAGCCTTTCTGCCACTTCAAGCCCGAAAGCCGTCCGGTAGAAGGCGAGGGATCGCGCCTCGTCGAGCACACGGATCATCGTGTGGATCATCTTCGCCATGGGCCTCTCCTCGGGCATCGCGCGTCGGGTCGCGGTTCGGAACGACGGGAGAGCAGCATCCGGCGGCGCCCGCCGCAAGGCCCGGCCAAGGCGTTCGCCTCGCCGCCGCCTGTCGGTCGTCGACCCGTCCTCAGCCGGCCCCGCGGTTAGGAACCTGTCCCAAGCCCTCTCCGTTGAGCCCTCACTGTCAACGGAGGCATGACACATGAAGACGATCCTATCCGCAGTGGCCGTCCTGGCGCTGGTGAGTACCGGCGCGCTGGCCCAGACGACGAACCCGCCCGCAGGAACCACGCCGACGGCGCCCCCCTCCGGCACTGCGCCGACCACGGCTCCCCGCACCACCGCCCCGACGGCACCGGCGGCCACCACCACGGCGCGCACCGTCAACGCCTCACCCCTCGAGAACGGCGCCAACAGCTTCACCGAAGGCCAGGCGAGCGAGCGCTTCCTCGAAGCCGGGATCACCGCCATGACCGGGCTGGCCAAGGACGCCAACGGGATCTGGCGCGGCCGCGGCCAGTGGCAGGGCCGGGCCGTCGAGATCGGCATCGACTACCGCGGCAACATCCAGGCGCACTGAACAGCAAGGAAGAAACTCATGGATCAATCAGTCACGGCAATCTTCGACACCTATGCCGCCGCCTCCAACGCCATCGATCGGGTGAGGCGAGAGGGCATCGCCGATCGCGATGTGTCCGTCATGTCGAACGACACGACGATGGAGCGGTCGTCCTACCGGAACTATTCACACAACGAGGCGGCCGATGAAGGCACTGGTGCCGGCACCGGTGCCACCATGGGCGCCGTCGCAGGTGGTGCCGCAGGTCTGCTCGCCGGCATGGGGCTCCTCGCCATTCCGGGCCTCGGCCCGGTGGTCGCAGCCGGCTGGCTCGCCGCGACGCTCGTCGGTGCCGGCGCCGGTGGCGTTGCCGGCGGCCTCGTCGGTGCACTCGTGGGCTCCGGCCTGTCCGAGGACGACGCGCATGGCTATGCCGAGGGCCTGCGCCGCGGCGGCACCGTCGTGACGGTCCGCGTTCGCAATGGCGATCCCGCCCGGATCCGCCAGTTGCTCGACGAGGGCGCCTATGACGTCAACGAGCGTTCGCAGACCTGGCGGAGCGAAGGCTGGCAGGGCCGCGCGTCCTGACATCCCCGCGACCGACGATCCTGACACGGGGGCAAAGACATCCTCCGGGTCAGGGTGGCACCGGGGCCTCCGCCGCCCCGTCGCACGCGAGAATCGCGTTTAGGAACGTCCACGGGCCCGAACAGTTGTCCAGGCACGCTGCCGCGAAACCGGGGGGTTCGTGACGGCCGATGCGCCCGATGCCATCCACGAGATTGCCGCGAGACGTTTCAAGACATTGCGCCGACGCGGCGCGTCGGGGTCACGGAGGGGGCGGGCGGCGGTCCCCACGCGGTTCCGACGCCCCCGGGTTCCGGACCTTCCGGGGTGAGTTCAGCCGGCACGGATGAAGGGCAGACGTCTTTCCATGAGCTTGAATCAAAAACCGCGCGACCCGCCGCCGAAGACCTTGATCGCCCCCGCGATGCGGGATCGCCGTTACGATGCCGGCGATTGGGTCCAGGTCCGCTCGGGCGGCGCGCCGATGCAGGTCGTCGGCTACGAGGGCAACGGCGATGCGCTCTGCCGGTTGGGCGACAGGACCTTCGCCATGCCGCAACTCCTCCTGCGCCCGGTGAGTGACAAGCCGCAGCGGCGCGGCCGCAAGCCTGGAATCAGTCCGGCCAAGCTCCCGGCACCCGAACCGGCTCTCGCCGGGACGGCCGGACCGCCGGAGGCTGTTTCCGGCCGTCCCGCCAAACAATAGCGTGTCCCGATCGAACCGCCGCGCCGGCCTCGCGAAGCTAGCCTCGCCGTCCCGCAGCGGGTGAACGCAGCCATAAGTTACGCCCTTGATCGCCGACGCGCCGTCCTGTCCTGCCGCTCCGTTTTGGAACCATATCCGGGCCTACGGGTTACCGACTGTCAGCGCAACTCCGACCCAAAGCTCCCTGCATGGCTTCCGCCTCAGTCTACCACCTCGCCGAGATCGACCAGATGATCGAGCGGTTGCGCGCCGACCTCAGGGACATCAGCGAGCGTGCTGCGAGCGCCGCCGGCAGCGCGACGGAGGAGCGTCTGGCGGACATGCTCTCGACGCAGGAAGGGCGCCTTCACGACCTGTTGGCAGCCCGGGAGGAGATCGTCGCCAAGGGCGGTCGCGACGACTATGTCGAAAGCCAGCCCGGCGGCCCCCGGGACGATCTGATGGACCGCCCCAACAAGGCGCCGGGGGCCCGGTAGACCGGCTGACTGGGGCTCCGCGGCCCTCGCATGTTGCCGCGACCATGACGTTGCGATGATGGGCCGCCAGCGCCTCTCGCGGGGTCGAAGTCCCTGAAATGATTGATCTGGCGCAAACACGAAGGCTCCGGGACGCCGATCGGCGGCTCGGACCACCAGGTCGCGATGTGTTTGTCACATGGCGGGTCTAGTGCCGCGGACAACCCGAGGAAAACCCGACCATGACCGAGACCACGAGCGGCACCGCACCGGCCATCCCGCCATCCTTGCCTTCGGCCACGGTGCCGCCGGCCGCTGCCTCCACTGGACCTCCCGCCCTGTCGGCGCTTGCGACGTTCGACCAGTCGCTCCGGGCGCTCGCGGCACATGCGTCCGGGGGCGTCTCGGCCTATTCGATGGCTTCGGCCTGGCTCGACTGGGCCTGGCACATGACCATCGCTCCCGGCCGGCGGATCGAGATCGCGCTGGAGGCTGCACGCGAGCTGGCGAATCTCAGCCAGCCGGTCGTCGCCGGCGGCCCGGACGAGGCCAGCCCTGTCGATCACCGCTTCGTCGATCCCGGTTGGCAGAACCAGCCTTTCCGGGCCTGGCGCGACGGCTTCCTCGCCGCCGAGCGGATCGTCGCCAAGTCCACCGAGCCGGTCCCCGGCATGCAGCCCGGCAATGCCCGCCGCGTCGGCTTCATGATGCGCCAGGCCATGGCCATCGCATCGCCCGCCCACTGGCCGGCCACCAACCCCGAGGTCCTGCGCAAGACCCGCGTCGAGAACGGCGCCAACCTCGTCCGCGGAGCGAAGGCACTGAAGGATGAACTTGTGCGCAGCGCCTCGGGCGAGACGGCCGCGGCAACCATTCGCGTGGGGATCGACACCGCCGCGACGCCGGGCACGGTCGTGTACCGCAACGCGTTGATGGAACTGATCCAGTATGCGCCTGCGACCGCCGAGGTCAGACGCGAGCCCGTCCTGATCGTTCCGGCCTGGATCATGAAATACTACATCCTGGATCTCGCGCCCGACCGGTCGCTGATCCGCCATCTCGTGCAGCAGGGCCACACTGTCTTCGTCATGTCGTGGAAGAACCCGACGGCCGAGGACCGCGACAACGTCTTCGACGACTATCGCCGCCGCGGCCTTCTCGAGGCGCTGCAGGTCGTCGAAGCCATCGTGCCAGACACGCCCGTGCATGCCTGCGGCTATTGTCTCGGCGGGACCATGCTCGCCATCGCTGCGGCCGTCGCTGCCCGCGAGGGCAAGTCGCCCTTCGCCAGCGTCACCCTTCTCGCCGCTCAGGTGGATTTCAGCGAGGCCGGCGAGCTCATGATGTTCATCGACGAGAGCCAGGTGACCGCGCTCGAGGACCTGATGTGGGGGCAGGGCGTGCTCCAGACCGACCAGATGGGAGCGGCCTTCCGCTCCCTGCGCTCCGACGACCTCGTCTGGGCACAGGCCATCAAGGCCTACTGGCTGGGCGAACAGGCGCTGGAATCCGATCTCACCGCCTGGAATGCCGATCAGACGCGCCTGCCCTATCGCATGCACTCGGAATATCTGCGCGGCCTCTTCCTCGAGAACCGCCTCACCGCCGGCCGCTTCGCCGTCGATGGCGCCACCGTGGCGCTTAAGGACATCCGCTGTCCGCTCTTCGTCGTCGGGACCGAAACCGATCACATCGCGCCCTGGCGCTCGGTGTACAAGATCCAGCTGTTCACCGATGCCGAGACGACCTTCGTCCTGACCAGCGGGGGCCACAATGCCGGCATCGTCTCGGAGCCGGGCCACAGGAACCGCCGGCACCGCATCGCCACGCGCCGTCCCGGCGAGCCCTATGTCAGTCCGGATGCCTGGATTGCGCACCATGAACCGCGTGCCGGCTCCTGGTGGCCGGAATGGTTCGGCTGGCTCGCCGAGCGCGGGTCTGAGACGCTCGTCGCGCCGCCGGCCATCGGCGCGCCCGACAAGGGCTACCCAGCCCTGATGCCGGCTCCCGGTACCTATGTCTTCGGCCGCTGAAAACATGACCATGCCGCCCGTATCCGATCATGCCCTCATCGAAAACCGCACCTTCGACGAACTGGAAATCGGCGACGCCGCCAGCCTGTCGCGCGTGCTGACCCAGCGTGATATCGCGCTTTTCGCCATCGTCTCGGGGGATGTGAACCCGGCGCATCTCGACCCGGCCTATGCCGAGACCGACATGTTCCATGAGGTCATCGCCCACGGCATGTGGGGCGGCGCCCTGGTGTCCGCCGTTCTCGGCACCGTGCTGCCCGGCCCCGGCACGATCTATCTCGGCCAGGAGCTGAAGTTTCGGCGTCCGGTGAAGCTCGGCGACGCGGTGACGGCACGCGTCACGCTCGTCGAGAAGCACGCCGACAAGGTCGTCGCCGTCTTCGACTGCCAGTTGACCAATCAGTTCGGAGAGACCGTCGTCGAGGGCCGCGCTCATGTGAAGGCCCCGACGGAAAAGGTCGTCCGGCCACGCGTCGCCCTGCCGAGCGTCGCGCTCCATGACGGCGGTCCCGACCCGCAGGACCTCACTGGCAAGCGGGGCCTCGTCATCGGCATCGCCAACGATCAGTCGATCGCCTATGGCTGCGCCCGCGCCATGCGCCAGGCCGGCGCCGAGCTCGCCGTCACCTATCTGAACGACAAGGCGCAGCCGCATGTGCGCCCCCTTGCCGAGCAACTGGGGTGCAGCCTCGTCCTGCCCTGCGACGTGCGCGAGCCGGGCCAGCTGGAAGAGACCTTCGCGTCTGTGGCGAAGGCATGGGGGCGCCTCGACTTCGTGCTCCATTCCATCGCCTATGCACCGCGCGAGGACCTTCACGGTCGGCTGACCGATACGTCGGCCGCAGGTTTCGCCACCGCGATGGACGTTTCCTGCCATTCCTTTCTGCGCATGGCGCGTCTCGCCGAGCCGCTGATGAGCGAGGGAGGCACCCTCCTGACCGTGACCTTCTACGGGTCGTCGCGGGTGGTCGAGCACTACAATCTGATGGGACCGGTCAAGGCTGCGCTGGAGAGCAGCGTCCGCTATCTCGCGGCCGAACTCGGTCCGCATGACATTCGTGTCCACGCGATCTCGCCGGGCCCGATCCGCACCCGCGCAGCCAGCGGCATCGACCGCTTCGACGAACTGATGGCGCGCGAGGCGGCCGTCGCGCCGCAGCGCCACCTGGCCGACATCGCCGATGTCGGCGCGCTCGCCCGCTTCCTCGTCAGCGATGCGGCGCGCCGCATCACCGGCACGGTCATCCCCGTCGACGGCGGACGCCACGTCCTCGGCTGAGACGGATCCTCGTCACGATCGTGCGGCGAAATCGGCGGCGAGCAGACCGAGATTGGCGAGGACGCCGCAGACCGGAACCCAGATTGGGCAGACGAAGACGCCTTCCGGCGGTCGCTCCTCGCGCAGCTTGATGCGGACGAGCGCGACATTGACGATGACGAAGATCAGGATCGTGCCCTTGGAGGCGAGATCCGCGAGCCCGGCGAGCGGAATGGCGAGGGCCAGGACCAGGATAAGGGCGACACCGACCGCCGTCGCCATCACCGGGGCTTGGCTGCGGGGGTGGACGCGCGCGAGAGCCGCGGGCAATTGTCCGCGGTCGGCGAGCCCGTAAAAGACGCGGGCAATGATGATCATGTTGACGATCACCCCGTTGAGGGTCGCCGCAACCGCCACCGCGCTCATGACGGCGAAGGGCCAGCCGGTCAGCCGCTCGAAGACGAGCGCCAGCGGCGCGCCCGAGGCCGCCAGTTCCTGCGGCGGCACGGCGACGACCGCGATCCAGACGACCAGCGCATAGAGAACCGCGCTCAGGCCCAGCGTCGCGAACAGGGCGCGCGGCAGGGTCCGCCGCTGGTCCTTCATCTCCTCGGAAATGTTGACGAGATGCTCGAACCCGATGAAGGCGAAGACGGCGAGCAGCGCCGTCGAACTGATGCCGGCCCAGACGAGGCCGCTGCCGAGATCGGCGGTCATTTCAGGCAGCCGCGTGACGACGTCTGGGTGCGTCATACCGGCAGCCACGATGACGGCGAGCCCCGCCACCTCGACGATGGTCATCACTCCGGCGAAGCTGACCGACTGCACCGTGGAGCGCATGGCGATGGCGCCCATGACGAGGATCGCTCCGGCGATCAGGACAGGCCCGGGGAGAGGCAGGAAGACGGCGATATAACCGGCGGCGCCGGAACTGATCGTGGCCGCCGAGACCACCGAGGTCGCGACACTGAGCAAGCCGACAGCCAGTGCGAGGCGTCGCCGCCGGAAGGCTTCCTCGACATAGGCCGCCTCGCTGGCCGCGACCGGCATGCGGGTGCCGAGTTCGGCGAAGGTGGCAGCCGAAAAGCCCATCACCAGTGCCGCCAGCACAAAGGCGAGGGGCGCATGCATGCCGCTGCGGCCGGCCGCGAGGCCGACCAGCACGTAGATGCCGGCGCCTATCGTGATGCCGAGGCCGTAGAGCACAGCGTGCGCGAGGGTCAGCTCGCGCGCGAGCTTGCCGGCGGGCGGAGTTGCGGGGGAGGGCGGGTGCATGACGCTCTCTCCTCCCAGATCCACGTCGTGCCTGCTTTGTTGCGGATCAAGCGCGCCGCGGAGCCGGCACTAGACGGAGGGGAGGCCACCGTCGAGGACGGGATCCGGTCCGCCGCGCCTGCTGGTTGCATTCCCCTCGATCGCCGACCGGCCTCGGGCCGCCATAGGGTGGGCGGGCAGGCCGGGCGGCTGCGGCATCGTCCGGTCGCGGCCCTGGGCCTTTGCCAGATAGAGTTGCCGATCGGCCTCCCGGATGATCTCGTCGAGCTTGTGCCGGCCTGTCGTACTGGTGGCGGCGCCGATGCTGCAGGTCAATTCATGGCCGCTCGCCGGAACCAGACCGTGCATCGCCGTCCTGAGTTTCTCGGCGACCTTGACGGCATCGCCCATTTCCGTATCGGGGAGCAGGGCGATGAACTCCTCGCCTCCCCACCGGCAGAACAGGTCGGAGCGTCGGAGGATGGACGCGCACAGCGTCGCGATCGCAATGAGCGCCTCATCACCCGCGGCATGGCCATGCCGGTCGTTCAGCGTCTTGAAGTGATCGACGTCGACGATGAGGATGCTGAAGGACTTCCCGCCGCGGACGAAACGCGCGAGCTCACGCTCTGCGAGGTCGAAGAAGGCCCGACGATTGCCGATGCCGGTCAGGTGGTCAGTGCGCACCGCAAGTTCGAGGGCCGTCTGCGCCGCTATGAGGCGGTAGGCGAGAGACAGGACGGCCGAGGAGACCAGCGGCGCGACGATCGACGGCACGGCGATCGCTGTAAAGACCCATTGGTCGTAAGGTACCGGTTCGGCCAGGAAGACCTGCAGATGCAGGCCCGTGAACGCCAGCGACAGGGCGATGGACACGGCCGTGACCGCGATGACGCTGCGGAACAGGCCGATCCTGACCAGCCAGGCGAGCGTCACCAGCAATATGCCGTCCATCTTCTTCGGCATCAAATTTGTCACATCCGTCGGCGAGGGGACTTCGACAATAATGCCCTAACGTCACTTTAGATGGTCTTGACGCCGCAAGGGAATATCTAGGCTCACGATTTACAAAAAATTTAAGCGCTATCGATAAATTGCGATGAGATCAATCGAGAGTGCCGACCCATGACCTTGGCCAGCATACGCATGAGCGTCAAGATCCCCGCGCTGGTCGTCGCGGCTGCAATGACGACGGCAGCCGTGATGGGCATATCGTCTTTCATGGCGGCACGCACGAATTCGATCGCGATGATCCAGCAGTCGATGGTCGCAGTGGCGACCGAGCGCCAAAAGGCACTCGAGAGCTATTTCAGCGCGATTCGCGAAGACACGTTGCTCATTGCCGGGAGCGACATGGCGCGCGATGCGGTGCGCAGCTTTTCCTCGTCCTGGCGCGACCTGGGTCCGAACGCCGAGGCCAGTCTGCAGCGGCTCTACATCGACGCCAATCCTCATCCGACCGGCAAGAAGGACGAACTCGCCGATGCCGGCGACGGTTCTGCCTATTCCCGCAACCACGCCCGGCTGCACCCCTGGTTCCATCGTCTCCAGCGCGAGCGCGGCTATTACGACGTCTTCGTCTTCGACACGGCGGGCAACCTCGTCTATTCCGTGTTCAAGGAGCGTGATTACGCGACCAATCTCGTTTCGGGCGAGTGGCGCGACAGCGATCTCGGCGTCGCCTTCCGCAACGGCCTCGCTCTGGCTGCCGGTGCCGTTCATGTGACCGACTTCCGCGCCTATGCGCCGTCCGACAATGTTCCCGCCTCGTTCATTTCCACGCCCATCACCGACGAGAACGGCAAGACGATCGGCGTTTTCGCCTATCAGATGCCCGTCGACCGCATCAACGCGGTGATGAACGCTCCCCATGGTCTCGGCACCACCGGCGATGCGATCATCGTTGGACAGGACGGGCTGATGAGGTCCAATTCCCGTTTCACCGCGACCGGTTCCAGCGACATCCTGAAGACCAGCGTCCAGGCGCCTGTTATCACCCAGTCCCTGCGCGGTCAGGCCGGCAGCGGCGACATGACCTACCGGGACGGGGCGAGCCTGGTGGCTTCGGTCCCGTTCAAGTTCGGCGACCTGCGCTGGGCGGTCACGGCCACGCAGGCCGAAAGCGAGGCCCTGGCGCCCGTCAACGCGCTTCGCCAGAACCTGATCGTCATCGCCCTGCTCGTCCTTCTGGCTGTCGGCGTGCTCGGCTATCTCGTCGCCCAGACGTTGACCCGGCCGATCGTCGCTCTGGTGGCCGACATGGGGGCTCTCGCCCGCGGCAAGCACGACATCTCCCTCGTGGGGCTCGATCGCGGCGACGAGATCGGCCTGATGTCGCGTGCCGTCGGCGTGTTTCGCGAAAACGCCATCCGCCGCGAGAGGCTGGAGGCGCAGGCGCGCCGCCAACGCGATCGCGACATGGCCCGCCGGACCAATATGGAAATGCTGGTCGAGCAGTTCAAAGGCGAGGTGTCCGGCGTCATCTCCAATCTGTCGAACGGCACCACGTCCATGCGGTCGGCCGCGGCGGTCCTGTCCCGTGTCGCCGCGACGACGCTCGATCAGGCCACGCGAGCCAGCTCCGCCTCGACGGACGCCAACGGCAACACCCAGACGATCGCTGCCGCCTCCGAAGAACTCGGCGTCTCGATCCGTGAGATCGCCGGCCAGGCCCACAAGGCCAGCGCCATCGTCAACGAGGTCCGCCAGCAGGCGCTCGCCACCAATGACGACGTGACCACCCTCGCCGAGGGTGCCAAGTCCATCGGCCGGGTTGTCGAACTGATCCGCAGCATCGCCGACCAGACCAACCTCCTGGCGCTCAACGCCACGATCGAGGCGGCCCGTGCCGGCGAAGCAGGACGCGGCTTCGCGGTCGTGGCGAGCGAGGTGAAGAGCCTCGCCACGCAGACGGCGCGCGCCACGGACGAGATCGCCGCGCAGATCTTCGCCATCCAGTCGTCGACCGATACTGCGGTCAGTGCCATTGGCGCGATGGCGGTCCGCATCGCCGACATCTCGTCCCTGAACGCTGCCATTGCAGCCGCGGTCGAGGAACAGGATGCGGCGACCCGCGAGATCGCCCAGAACGTGGCGCGTGCCGCAGACGGCAGCCAGATCGTGACGGCCAATGTGGAAGGTGTCGCCTCGTCGGCTTCCGACACCACCGGGGAGGTGACTCGTGTCATGAACACGGCCCAGTCGCTTGGGGAGGCCTCCGATGCCCTGGCGAATTCGGTTGCGGGCTTCCTCGACAGCGTCAACGCCGACCTGTCCGAACGGCGCCGGACCAGCCGCACGACCCTGTGTGAACCCGGCACGATCGAACTCAAGGGTCGTCAGCTCGATGTGGAGGTCGTCGACATCAGCCGTGAGGGCGCCCGGCTCGATGCGGTGATCGACGCTGCCCCGGGCAGCGCCCTCGTGCTGGTTCTGGACGGCATTGCCGCCAAGGGCCGCGTCATCTGGGTCAATGACGGCGGAACCGGAATCGCCTTCGACACCCCGCTCGCCAAGCTGCCGCGCAGCATCGAGACGGTCCTGGCCGCCTGATCCTGAGGGAGGCGACACCGCCCCCCGACCCATCGCGCGATCGTGCCACCCACGGCTGCCGCAACATCGAGATGCTTCTCGACGAGCGGTTCGGCAGGGTGGCGGAAAAGGTCGCAGGACCTCGACCCCGGACAGGCAGCGCCGGCTGCACCGTGTACGGCTCAGCCGGTGCCTGACCGTCTTGTCGCAACCTCCGCCCGCCAGAGATGCGTGACCGGCTGCAACGGCACGCCGCGGCTGGCCTTCTCGGCCGGGGGAAGGACATCCTCCGAGGGCCAGAGACCAGTCTCCAGTCCGGCGGCATAGCCCTCGGGGAGCCGCGCGGCGCGCATCGCCGCTGCGGCGCCCGCCTGATCATAGGACAGAGGGCGGATGTCCACGCGCAGTCCGTCCGGCTCCAGCGTCAGAACGGAAAACCAGACGCGCGGGGTGCCGTCATGGGCCGGCATGCCGATGGCTCCGGCATTGAGCCAGAGGCCGGCCCCGACTTCGCGGACGAAAGGGATGCCGCAATGGCCGGCAATGACGCCGTCGCAGCCGGTATCGGCGATCTCGTCCGCCAGCACCGCGTCGTCCGTCGAAGCGAACAGGAAGCGGCTGATGTCCGAGGCGCCGCCGTGGATCACCGCGAGCCGACGCCCATCCGGCAAGCCGATGGTGATCCGCTGCGGACAGGCAGCCATGAACTGCTGGTGGGCAGACGAGATCTGTCCGGCCGCATAGGCATACCAGGCGCTCGACAGGCGGTCGCATTCCGTCCCCTCGTCGAAGCCGCACCCGCAATCGGCACTGCCGGCCGCAAGGTTCTGCTCGCAATTGCCCATCAGCACATGCATGCCGCTGGCCATCGCCAGGTCACAGCAGGCGGCGGGATCGGCGCCATAGGCGACGATGTCGCCGGTGCAGACGATCCTGTCGCCGGAAATGCCGAGGCGGGCGGCTTCGGCGAGCAGAGCCTGCATCGCCTGGAGGTTGGAATAGGGCCCGCCGAAGACGAGGAGCGGGGCGGTCGGCAAAAGGGCGAGGCTGTCAGGGGCGATCATCAGAATTCCGATCTGCCGCGACAACCGAACGGAGGCAGTCATCGCGGTTCTCTCCTGCCGATCCGGTGTGATCAGGGTGACGACCCCGTTCGGCTCGCGGTGTTTTCGTCCTGCGGGGTCGGAACGTTACGCAGGCGCGGCCCGGTGGCCGCGCGCGTTTCGGTCGGCGCCCCCGCTTGACTTCGCCCTGCCCCTCTTTGTAAGTAACCAGTGAGTGAATTACGGCTCCACCAGAGGGCCGCCGGGAGAGAAGCTCATGGTCCGGGTGACGACGGGATCGGGGGCGCGATGAGCGCACCTTTCATCCGCCTCGACGACCTCCGCGCCTTTGTGCGCTGGACGCCGTTCGTCCGGCCGTTCCGCTTCGGCGCCGTGACGGTGGAGGGAGCCTACCAGGCCTTCGTCACCGTGGACCTGGAGGTCGAGGGCCATGGCCGGGCCACCGGCATGACGGCCGAGCTCATGCCGCCGAAATGGTTCGACAAGCGGCCCGAGCGCATGACCGACCAGACGGTTCGCGACCTCGCGGCGAGCCTCGCCCATGCGGTCGACCAGGCGGGCAGCCTCCGCGGCCGCGATACAGCCTTCGGCCTCCATGGCGACCTCCACGGGCGGCAGCTCGCCTGGGCCCGCGAGGCGGACGTCACGCCGCTCTCCGCCGCATTCGGCGTCGCGCAGATCGACAAGGCCGTGCTGGACGGCCTGTCGAAGGCCATGGGCCGGAGCTTCGTCACCGTGCTGGCGGGCAACGGTGTGGGGCTCGACGCACGGCTGACGCCGGATCTCGACCAGGCCGCGATCGACGCGCGGCTGGCGGCGCTTTCGCCCGGCCGCAGCATCGCCTTGCGCCACACGGTCGGTCTGATGGACCGGATCGAGGGGGCCGATAGCCTCGCCGGTGAACTCGATGCCGCAGCCCTCCGCTACTTCAAGATCAAGCTCGGCGGCGACCCGCAGGCCGACTGCCGGCGGCTCGTCGAGATCGCGGCGCTGCTGGACCGGCGTTGCGCGGACTATCGCGTGACCGTCGACGCCAACGAGCAATATGCGCCCGGCGATCTCCTCGCCCTTCTCGAGATGGTGGATGCCGAGCCCCGTCTCGGCACCCTGAATTCCCGCCTTCTCTTCATCGAGCAGCCCTATGACCGGCGGGTCACCTTCGAGAATGCGCTCGACCCCTTGGTCGCTGCCCGCGGCGTCATCATCGACGAGGCCGACGACAGCTACGACGCCTTCCCGCGCGCGCGGGCGCTCGGCTACCGCGGCGTGTCGTCGAAATGCTGCAAGGGCTTCTACAAGGCGCTGCTCAATGCCGCGCGCGTCGCGGTCTGGAACGGCGAGGCGGTTGAGCCCCGCTACCTCGTCTCCGCGGAGGATCTGACCTGCCAGCCGGGGCTCGCCGTGCAGCAGGACACGGCTTTCGTCGCCGCCCTCGGCCTGACCCACGTCGAGCGCAACGGCCATCATTATGTCGATGGTTTCGGACCGGCGCCCGAGGCGGAGGCGGATGGTTTCCTCGCGGCCCATCCCGGCCTCTATGCCCGCACCGACCGCGTGCGTCTCGCCGTCGGCAGCGGCAACCTCAACCTCGCCGGCCTCGACGGACCGGGCTTCGCCTCGGGCGCCGTGCCGGACCTTTCGTCTCTCCTGCCTCTTTCGATGCTCTCCCCAGAAGGACAACCCGCATGACCAGGACCCTCGGTGTCGTGATGCACGGCGTGACCGGCCGCATGGGCACCAACCAGCACCTCGTGCGCTCCGTCGCCGCCATCCGCGCCCAGGGCGGCGTGCTGATGTCGGATGGCAGCCGCGTCCAGCTCGACCCGATCCTCATCGGGCGGAACGCCGACAAGGTGGCGCAACTCGCCAAGGCCAACGGCGTCGAGCGCTGGTCGACCGATCTCGATGCGGCGATCGCCGATCCGCAGAACCAGATCTTCTTCGACGCGGCGACGACGCAGATGCGCCCGACCCTGCTGGAACAGGCGATCCATGCCGGCAAGCACATCTATTGCGAGAAGCCGATCTCGACCAACCTGCCGGAGGCCCTCAGGATCGTGCGGCTCGCCCGCGACAAGGGCGTCAAGAACGGCACGGTGCAGGACAAGCTGTTCCTGCCGGGCCTCATGAAGCTGAAGTCGCTGCGCGACAGCGGCTTCTTCGGCAAGATGCTCTCGGTCCGAGGCGAGTTCGGCTACTGGGTCTTCGAGGGCGACTGGCAGGCGGCCCAGCGGCCCTCGTGGAACTACCGCAGCGAGGACGGCGGCGGCATGATCCTCGATATGGTCTGCCACTGGCGCTATGTGCTGGACAACCTCTTCGGCGAGGTGAAATCCGTCTCCTGCCTCGGCGCCACCCACATTCCCGAGCGTTGGGACGAGAACGGCAAGCCCTACAAGGCGACAGCCGACGACTCGGCCTATGCGACCTTCGAGCTCGACGGCGGCGTCATCGCCCATATGAACATGAGCTGGGTGACGCGCGTCTATCGCGACGACCTCGTCACCTTCAATGTCGACGGGACGCTCGGCTCGGCCGTCGCCGGCCTCCATGACTGCGTGATCCAGCCGCGCAACGCGACGCCGCGCCCGGTGTGGAATCCGGATCAGAAACAGACCATCGACTTCCGCTCGACCTGGCAGAAGATGCCGGACAACCAGGTCTACGACAACGGCTTCAAGACCCAGTGGGAGATGTTCATCCGCCACGTGGTGGAGGACGCACCCTATTCCTACACGCTGATGGAAGGCGCCAAGGGCGTGCAACTGGTCGAATGCGCGCTGCAGAGCTCGAAGGAGCGTCGCTGGATCGACGTTCCGAAACTGACGGTTTGAGGAGGGAGGCGACCATGCTCGACAAGCCGAAGACAGCCGCCGCGGTGCGCTTGCCGACCGTCGATCGCGGGATCGAGACCTATCGGCTCTCGGTGCCGAGGAACTTCCCCGACAAGATCACCCGGCCGCTGAACCGCGTGGCGCTGGCGGCGACCCACATGGTCGCCGATCCACTCGCCGACAATGATCCCTGGCTGACCAACGCCATCGACTGGGACCGCACCATCGCCTACCGCGACTATCTCTGGGGCCTCGGCCTCGGCGTCGCCGAAGCCATGGACACCGCCCAGCGCGGCATGGGTCTCGACTGGGCCGGAGCGCTCGACCTGATCGGGCGTTCGGTGCGGCAGGCCAAGGCGACGCCGGGGGCGGTGGTGTTTTCGGGGGCGGGGACCGACCATCTCGACCTCGCCGCGGCGCGTTCGGTCGACGACGTCATCCGCGCCTACGAGACCCAGTTCGAGGCCATCGAGGCGCTCGGCGGGAGGATCATCCTCATGGCCTCGCGGGCGCTCGCGCGCGTCGCGAAGAGCCCCGACGATTACGGTCGCGTCTATGACCGAATCCTGTCGCAGTCGGCACAGCCGGTGATCATCCACTGGCTCGGCGACATGTTCGATCCCGCCCTGTCCGGCTATTGGGGTACGCCCGATCTCGACGCCGCCATGGACACCGCGGTGGACGTGATCAACCGCAACGCCGCCAAGGTGGACGGCGTCAAGATCTCCCTCCTCGACAAGGACAAGGAGGTCGCAATGCGGCGGCGCCTGGCGCCCGGCATCAAGATGTATACCGGCGACGACTTCAACTATGCGGAGCTGATCGCCGGCGACGAGAAGGGCTTCTCCCACGCCCTGCTCGGCATCTTCGACGCCATCGCCCCCGCCGCGGCGGGGGCGCTCTCGGCGCTGGCGGACGGCGACACCGCCACCTTCCACGAAATTTTCGCACCGACGGTTCCGCTGTCGCGGCACATCTTCAAGGCGCCGACGCGGTTCTACAAGACCGGCGTCGTCTTCGTCGCCTATCTCAACGGCCACCAGGACCATTTCACCATGGTCGGCGGCCAGGAGAGCACGCGTTCGACGCAGCACCTCGCCGAGCTGTTCCGCCTCGCCGACCAGGCCGGGATATTCCGCGACCCCGACATGGCCGCGGCGCGGATGGCCGCGGTGATGGCGACGCGCGGCGTGGCGTGAGGGCCGTTTCGAGACGAGGCGCCGCCCGTCTCGCCGTCATGCCCGGCCTTGGGCCGGGCATCCACGAATTCCTTTGGCGCCGTGTTCAAGTCATGGATGCCCGGGACGAGCCCGGGCATGACGCGATGAGGAACACGGCCTGACCCGCGGACGCTCCCATGCGCGACTTTTCCACCGACCATTCGCTCCTCTCCATCAATACAGCCACGGTGAGGAAGCAGGGCGACCTCCTCGCCATCATCGCGGCCTGCGCCCGCCATGGCATCCAGGCAATCGCGCCCTGGCGCGACCAGGTGGCGACCGTGGGTCTCGACGCCGCGGTCAAGGCGGTAAAGGCCCATGGCCTGAAGCTGTCCGGTTATTGCCGTGGCGGCATGTTCCCGGCCGATGCGGCACGGCGGCAGGAGGCGCGCGACGACAACCGCCGTGCCGTCGACGAGGCCGCCGCGCTGGGCGCCGTCTGCCTGGTGCTGGTGGTGGGCGGCCTGCCGCAGTTTTCGCGACCGGGCTCGGGGGTCTCGCACGATCTCGGTGCGGCGCGCCGCCAGGTCGAGGACGGCATCGGCGAGTTGCTCGAATACGCGAGGCCCGCTGGCATGCCGCTCGCCATCGAGCCGCTGCATCCGATGTATGCCGCCGACCGGGCCTGCGTGAACACGCTCGAACAGGCCCTCGACATCTGCGACCGGCTCGACCCGGGAAAGACCGGTGCACTCGGCGTGGCGGCGGACGTCTATCACATCTGGTGGGACCCCAATCTCTTCCGGGATATCCGCCGGGCAGGGCGGGAGCGGCTCCTCGCCTACCATGTCTGCGACTGGCTGGTGCCGACCCGCGACCTCCTCACTGATCGCGGCATGATGGGTGACGGGGTGATAGAACTGAAGAAGATCCGGGCGGCGGTCGACGCCGAGGGTTTTTCCGGTTTCTCCGAGGTCGAGATCTTCTCCGAGCTCGACTGGTGGCAGCGTCCGATGGACGAGGTGCTGCAGACCTGCATCGCGCGGCACCGAAGCGTGGTGTGAAGGCGGCCCCTAAGCCCTGACGCCCCTGAGCACGAAATCCACCACATGTGCCCGCCGAGCGGCGATGGAGACGGGATCCTCCATGTCGGCGTCGAAGATCACCGACAAGGTGTAGATGTTGGAGAAGAAAAAATAGCAGATGCCGATGATCGTCACCCAGAGGTGGCGGGCATCGAGGCCGCCCCGGATCGAGCCGTCGGCAGTACCACGGGCGATGATGCGGCCGATGGCATCGATCACCGGCGAGTTCATCGTGTTCACCTGCGCGGATTTCTTCAGCACCTTGGCGCGCTGGCGGTTCTCGGTGGCCAGCAGGTTGATGAAGGTGCGGTCGCGGACGAAACTGTCGAAGGTGAATTCCGTGAACCGGGTCAGGGCCTCGAGCGGCGCGAGCTGCTCGAGCTCCAGCTTCTGCTCGGCCGAACGTGCCCGGTCATAGGCGGCTTCGAGAACCGCGAGGTAAAGCTGCTCCTTCGACGAAAAATAGTGGTAGATCATGCGCTTGTTGATGCGCGCACGGTCTGCGATATCGTCGGTCTTGGCCCCCTCGTAGCCCTTGTTGGCGAATTCGCGGGTGGCGACGTTGAGGATGCGCGCACGCGTTCCGGCGCTGTCGCGCTTGCGAACCAGCTTCGCCGGTTCGGTCGTGTCGTCCGTCACGCTCTTGCCGTCGGGCATCCGCTGGTCCTTGCCCGATTCGCCTGAAGTCCGACACTGGCACGCCGCGCCAGCCCCGTCATAGCGCAGCGTCCAGGGCCTCCAGCAGGCCGCGGACATAGCCTGCCGCCCGCGCTGCGCAGGCGGGTCCATCGGGCTCGTAGATGAAGGGCTCGATGGCGATGTCGCCGCCATAGCCGGTGTCCCGCAGCGTCCTGAGCACGCCGGCGAAACGGTCTTCGCCGTCGCCCGGACCGCGGCGATTGGCATCGTTGAGCTGCACATGGCCGATCAGTCCGGTCGGCACCCAGCGGCGGATGAGATCGGCGACCGGCTCCGCCTCGTGTGCGGAGGCCGCCGAGGTGTCGATCATGGTGCGCAGGGCGGGATGGCCGATGGCCGCGACCATGCGGGCGGCCTCGGCGACGGTCTGGATGAAGACATTGTCCGGAGGGGCGAGCGGCTCGAGGCAATAGGTCAGTCCGCGCGCTTCCGCCGCCGGCGCGATGTCGGCGAGGAGATCGCGCGCCCGCGCCCAGGCATCGTCCTGGGACTGGTCCGCCGTCGGGCGGCGCTGGGCCGGCGAGCCGTGGACCATGACAAGGGCGCCGAGCCCCGCCGCGAGATCGAGGAGGCCGAGGATGACGTCGCGGGTCCGGTTGCGCACGGCAGCCTCGGGGCTGGTGATCGAAAGGCCCTCCGGCGTCACCAGCAGCCAGTGCAGGCTGGTGACGGCGAGGCCGTGGTCCTCCACCGTCCGGCGCATCGCGTTCACCTCGCCGGCCGCCAGCCGATGGGGGGCTTCCGACAGAGTGAAGGGCGCGATCTCCAGCCCGTCATAGCCGACAGCCTTCGCAAAGGCGCATTGGCGGACGAGATCAAAGGGCCGGAGCACTTCGTTGCAGAGGGATAGACGCATGAGGGGCGGAACTCCGGCGGCATGGATGCCCGGCATCAGGGCCGTGCGTCCGTCGAGGCTCGCCAAAGCCTCTAGGAACGCGAACGCGTTCGCACTTTAGCTAGGCGCTCGCTCCTGATGATGACGATGGAGGTGGTGTGCATCCCGCCTCCTGCTGCGCGCGACACCCTTTTGGTCGCACGCGGTGCCGCGGGCGGATCGCCATCCTCCCCCTTCCTGGGGTGCGAGGGAAAGCGATCCGAAGGACACCCGCCGCTGATGCAGGGCGATGGTGTAGCCCCGTCTCACTGGATGCGGATATCCGCCGCACGGATGACGTCGCCCCACTTCTTCACATCGGCGGCATGGACGGCACGCAGGGCCTCGGGCGTGCGCTGCGCCTCCGCGGGAGCCTCGGCCCCGAGCTGGAGGAAACGCGCCTTGGCAGTCGGGTCATCGATGGCCTTGCGGAGGGCGGCGTTGAGCGCCGCAATCACCGGAGCAGGCGTTCCCTTCGGCGCGAAGACAGCGTTCCAGGCGACCATGTCGATACCGGCCATGCCGGCCTCGGTCGCTGTCGGGACGTTGGGAAGGACCGGCGATCGGGTCGGCGCAAGCATGGCCAGCGGCGTGATCGTGCCGCCCTGGACCTGGCTCATCAGGCTCGTCACCTGATCGCAGATATAGCCAACATTGCCAGCGACGAGGTCCTGGATAGCCGGTCCTGTGCCGCGATAGGGCACGAGGGTCGGTGTGACGCCGAGGCGCTGGTTGAGCAATGTGCAGGCAAGATGCGAGGTCGACCCCACCCCGGCATTGCCATTGTTGACGGTGGTCGCATTGGCCTTCAGGTGGGCGGAAAACTCGGCGAGCGTCGTCACCGGCAGCTTCTTGGCCGCGACCAGCATCATGGGGGCTGAGGCGGCGATGCCGACGGGTTCGAAATCGGTCAGCGGATTGAAGGCGAGGTTGGGATAGAGCGCCGGCGAGAAGCTCATGGTGCTCATCGGCCCCATGAGGATGGTGTGGCCGTCGGGGTCGGCCCGGGCCACGCGGGCGGCGCCGGTCGTGCCGGCGGCGCCTGCGACGTTTTCCACCACGACCTGCTGGCCGAGCGTCTGCGACATGCGCTCCGCGACGAGCCGCGCCACGATATCGGTCGGGCCGCCGGGGGCGAAGGGCACCACCATGATGACGGGGCGCGAGGGATAGGTCTGGGCGGCTGCCGGGGCCGCCGCGACACTTGCGAGAAGGGCGGCGAGCGCCAGCCTTTTGGTGATCACGTTCTTCCTCCCAATGCCGGATGCGTCCAGCGCATCTCTTGCAACGGACGATAGCCAGAGGCTCAGCCAGCGTCAATCAAGTATGTAACCAGTGGGTGACTAAGCGTCGCGCTTCGTTCCCCCTGCCGTGACAGGTTGGAGTGGGTCGATCACGGTACCGTTTGGCGGCGCCGGCTGCCGGTGGGGGCGCCGTGCCGCGGCCGGAACAGCCGCCGCTTTCCGACCTCCGGGAGGCCGCCGCGCGATGCGCGGCCGTTAGCACGGCATTTACCAGGCGGGCCTAGGTTCCGTTGGGGAATGCAAGGGGCGGCCACGTGACACTGCGGACCAAATTTGCGGCGTTTTTCGGCTTGCCGCTGGCGCTCATCATGCTGGCCATCTCGGCCTGGTTCGTGCTGACCGGGTTGTCGATGGGGCGGGATTCGCGCCATCTCCTGGAAACCGGCGGGCGCATCGCTCCCATGCAAAACCTGGACGTCGCTGTCCGCAAGGCTCTGATCATCGGCAGGGCCACCTCGGAAGACAACGAGAGCCGCCTGCCCGCGGTGGTCCAGTCCATCCTCGCGCCGGTTCGTCCCGCCATGGCGGCCTTGGGGACCCATGTGTCGGCGGCGCAGGCGAGCGAAATCCAGACGACCATCGCCGCGCTCGAGGAGCCGTTGCGCGATTCGATCCTCGCCCGCACGCGCATCGACGACGTGAAATTCCTCGCGCCCAGCACGCTGGTCGGCTTCGGCGCGACGATCGGTTCGATCCGCATGGTGCTTCAGGGGATCGAGGATGGGTCCGGCAAGGACCTGGCGCAGCAGATCGAGGCGGCCGAGGGCGCCATCAGCGAGGCCTTCGCCCGGCTGGTCTTCAGCTTGCGGCTGGAAGACGTCGAACCAGCACGCGCGGCGATCAATCGGCTCAGCACCCTCCTCGATGGCGCGTCGCGGGTTCTCCGCCAGGCGAATGTCGCCAATCACCGGCAGATCTCCCGTGCAGCGGAAAGCGGACGCTTCCGGACGGCGCAGCTGGTGATGCAGTTGCACGGGGCCATCGAGCGGAGCAGTGCGGCGAACCGACGTTTCCAGGATACGGAACAGCGGATCGAAACGATCCTCGGCACCATGAGCACGGAGAATGTCGCGACCCTCCGCACCCTGGCGGATGCGCTGGTGACGCGGGTCAATTCCGACCTGCAGGTCACCTTGTCTGCCGTTCTGCTCTTCCTCATCGTCCTGGCCGGCTCGGCCTTCGGCATCAACCGGCTTCTGACACGTCCGGTGGCCGGGCTCAGCCATGCCATGGCCGAGATCGCCAGTGGTCGGGCCGACACACGGATCGACGGCGCCGAGAGGCGCGACGAGATCGGCGCCGTCGCACGGTCGGTGGAGCAATTCCGCAGTGTCCTGATCGAACGCCAGCAGGCGGTCGCCGAGGCCTCGGCCGATGCGGAGCGCAAGGCCGAGCGCCAGCGCGACCTCGAACGGGAGATCGAGCGTTTTCGGACCGGTGTCATTGCCGCGCTGTCGGAAGTCGACACATGCATGAGCGAGTTCGGCGTGATGGGGACCACCCTCGCCGAGGACGCGCGTCGGGCGAACAGCCAGGCTGCTTCCGCGCTCGAGGGCGCCGGCTCCGCCGCCGATCAGGTGCGGTCGGTGGCACGCTCGTCCGGAGAACTGTCGCACGCGATCAGGCGCGTCTCGGCCGAGGTGACCCAGTCGCGCACGATCGTTTCCGATGTCGCGGAGAAGGCCGAGAGGGCCGGTCGCCAGGTCAACGAACTCGAAGCCTCGGCGCGCGCCATCGGCGGCGCGGTCGAGTTGATCGAGGGCCTGGCTTCGCAGACCAATCTCCTCGCTCTCAACGCCACGATCGAGGCGGCCCGCGCCGGCGAGGCAGGCCGCGGCTTTGCCGTCGTCGCAGCCGAGGTGAAGGCGCTCGCCGGGCAGACCGCGCGCGCGACCGAGATCATCCGCGACCAGATCAACACCATCCAGGGCTCCACCGCCGCGACCGTGAACGCCATGTCGGAGATCGGTCGGGTGATCGAAGTGGTCCGCGACGGGACCGTGTCGATGGCCGGCGCGATCGAACAGCAGATCGCCGGCACGGGGGAGATCAACGTCAGCGTCACTCTGGCGGCAGAGAGTTCCGCCCGGAGCGTCGCGGCCACCGAAGAACTGCGCGCGATCGTCGGAGAATCGGGACAAACGTCGAAGGCGGTCGTCGGCAATGTCGACCGGGTCAGGCAGACGCTCAGCGCCGTGCAGGGCACGGTTGATTCGTTCATCGCGAAAGTGGCCTGACATCGCGAGGGCGACCGCGGCCGCTTCGGCGGTTCAGCATGACGCTCGCGGCGCTCGGCGGGGCGACGAGCCGCCTGGTGCGCCGAAAACGCCCGCGTTTGAAGCCCCCGTACTCCAGTCCCCGGACAAGGGCGCATGACCGTGGTATCGCGTGTCGCCGGTCTGCGTCACCCTGTTGTCATGAAAGGCTTCGACAGATCGGCCGAACCGGAGCAGGACCCTGATGGACTATTTCAAGCGCTTCAACTTCCTCTTCGCCACGCCCGCCTTCGACGAGGAGGATCTGGAGGGCCAGCGCTTCCACCAGATCGTCGACCAGATCGAAAAGTCCGGTTTCGAGGTGGTCAGGGCGCCGAAGCTGGAAGATGCGGAAATCGCGGTCCAGACCGACGCCGCCATCGGCTGCATGGTGGTCGACTGGGGCAAGAAGGGCCTGGAGGGTCGCACCTCCGCGCTGATCAACCTCATGCGGAGGCGCGGCCTCGACTTCCCGATCATCCTGCTGATCCGCCGCAAGCGTTTCGAGGACCTGCCGGTGGAGGTTCTGGACTTCATCGACGGATACGTCTTCCTGTCCGAGGAGACGCCGGCCTTCATCGCCAAGAACCTGATCAGCCGGCTGAAGCAATATGCCGAGACGCTGAAGACGCCCTTCTTCGGCCAGCTCGTCGACTATGCCGAGGAGGGCAACCAGCTCTGGACCTGCCCGGGTCACAACGGCGGCGTCTTCTACAGCCGTAGCCCGATCGGCCGGGTGTTCATGGAGCATCTGGGCGAGGCGGTGTTTCGCGACGATCTCGACAATTCCGTCCTCGATCTCGGCGACCTCCTGACCCATGAGGGCCCCGCCCTGCATGCGCAGAAGGAAGCGGCCAAGATCTTCGGCGCCGAGAAGACCTATTTCGTGCTGAACGGCACCTCTTCGTCCAACAAGATCGCCCTCGGGGCGCTGGTGACAGACGGCGACCTCGTCCTCTTCGATCGCAACAACCACAAGGCCGCCCACCATGGCGCCCTGATGATGGCGGGTGGCCTCCCCGTCTACATCCCGACGGTGCGCAATGCCTGGGGACTGATCGGCCCGATGCGCCATGACGCCTTCGACGAGGACGCGCTGCGCGAACGCATCCGCACCCATCCGCTGGTCAAGGATCCCGAGGCGTGGAAGAAGCCGCGGCCGTTCCGCGTCGCCGTCATCGAGCAATGCACCTATGACGGCACGATCCACAACGCCGAGATCATCCTTGAGCGCATCGGCCACCTTTGCGACTACATCCTGTTCGACGAGGCCTGGGCGGGCTTCATGAAGTTCCACCCCCTCTATGCGGGCCGCTTCGCCATGGGCCTCGGCGAGCTCGGGCCGGATGCGCCGGGTATCATCGCCACCCAGTCGACCCACAAGCAGCTCGCCAGTTTTTCGCAGGCCTCGCAGATCCACATGAAGGATCGCCACATCAAGGGCCAGAAGCGGCGCGTCGAGCATCGTCGTTTCAACGAGAGCTTCATGCAGCACGCCTCGACCTCGCCCTTCTACCCGCTGTTCGCCTCGCTCGACGTCGGCGCGCAGATGATGAAGGGTCGCTCCGGCGTGGTCCTCTGGGACGACACGATCCGGCTCGGCATCGAGCTGCGCAAGAAGATCCGGGCCGTCAGGCGCGAGTTCGAGGAAAAGGAACAGCGCCCGGAGCGCCGCTGGTTCTTCGAGCCCTTCGTGCCGGACCGGGTGACGATTCCGGACGCGGCCCGCCCGGGTGCGTCCCACGATGTTGCCTGGGAATCGGTCAGCACCGATCAGCTCGTTGCCGATCCGTCCTTCTGGGAACTGGCGCCGGGGGCCGGTTGGCACGGCTTTCCCGACATGGCGCCCGGCTTCGCCATGACTGATCCCAACAAGCTGACGCTCCTGACTCCCGGCTTCGACCGCGCCACGGGCGCCTATGCCGATCACGGGATTCCCGCGCCGATCGTCGCCCAGTTCCTGCGCGAGAACCGCATCGTGCCGGAAAAGAACGACCTCAACTCGCTGCTCTTCCTGCTGACCCCCGGTGTCGAGGCGAGCAAGGCCGGCACGCTCGTCAGCGGGCTCGTCGCCTTCAAGAGGCTGCACGACGACAACGTCACCATCGAGGAGGCGATCCCGGAATTTTTCCGCCGCCGGCCGCAGCGCTATGCGGGCGTGCGCCTGCGCGACCTGTGCGCCGACATGCATCGCTTCTTCCGCGAGGCGGACGTGAGCGCCCTGCAGGCGCGGCAGTTCTCGATCGAGCACCTGCCCGACATGGCGATGTCGCCGCACGATGCCGCGCGGTGTCTGGTGCGCAACGATGTCGACTACCTGCCGATTGACCAGATCGCCGGACGCGTCGCGACGACGCCCTTCGTGGTCTATCCTCCGGGCATCGCGACCGTGGTACCGGGCGAGCGGCTGACCGAAAAGGCGCAGCCGATGATCGACTATCTCAAGATGTTCGAGGCCTGTTTCAACACCTTCCCGGGCTTCGAGGTCGAGATCCAGGGCGTCTATCGCGAGATCGACGAAGCCGGGCGCATCCGCCTCCACACCTATGTCGCGTCGGAATAGGGAGGGATCACCATGGCCGAACTCTTCCCGATCACCGTCAGACCGTCACGTGACTCCGACGTCGAGGACATGCTGGCGATATACCGGCATCACATCCGCCGCGGCGTCGAGGAAGGCGTCGACGACGCGGAAACGCCGGAGCCCGACGATCTCCGCGAGCGGCGCAAGAACTTCCGCACCCGGCGCTATCCGCATCTCGCCGCGACCATCGAGGGCCGCGTCGTCGGCTATGCCTATGTCGTGCTGTTCCGCAAGCGGCCGGCCTATCGCTACACCGTCAAGCACTCGATCTACGTCCACCACGACCACCTCGGTCGGGGCGTCGGGAGGGCGCTGCTGAAGGACATGATCGATGCATGCGCCGCTGCCGGCTTCCGGCAGATGATCGGCTATGTCGATGCCGACAATGCCGCCTCGCTCGGCTTGCACGATTCCTTCGGCTTCGTCCGCGTCGCCCATCTCCCCGGCGTCGCCTATCGTTATGGGCGCTGGGCAGACAGCGTCATGGTGCAGCGCTCGCTCGGACCCGGCACGACCACACCTCCGCCGCCGCTGCCGCTATCGCGCTAGGCGGGCCCGCCGACACCGAGCACCGACAGGGCTTCGGGGATCTTCTGCTTGACCTTGAAGAACCCCGCCGTCGCGTGGGCCAGATCTCCGTGTCCCAGTCGCGCCGCCACTCGCAGACGGTTATGTCGCGCGCGGCGAGGGCAGGGACCGCGCGTCGCAGCCAGTCATGGAGCGGCCCTGGCGTGACGATCTGCATCGCTCCCGCACCCGCTGCCCAGCGCGCCAGGTCCTCCGGCGCACCGGCGCGGAGCGCGAGGGCGGAGACGCGGCCCTGCCGCGGCGCGTCATGTCTGTGCGGGCGGGTCGGGGCTCTTGTTGAGAAGCTTCGATAAGGCGGCGGTGATCTGCGCCATCGCGTGGCTTCGCTAGCGGAATGCTCTGGGGGACGCCGCGCGATGCCTATTCGTCCGCGCTGGCTCCGGTCATTTGACGACTGGCAGTTCGGGTTTTCCCGCGCGGGCCCGTTGCGCGATGTCCCACCCACTGACGCCGGACGCACCGAGATTGATGTCTGTGACGAGCGCCCTGATTTTCTCCAGTTCGGATGAGAGAACGGACAGTGCCTCCTCGGCGGTCTGCGCGGTCAGAACCGAATAGCCGCCATCTTCGAGGCCCGTCTGGAGATCGATCAACAAAATCGTCTCATCCTCGACGATCAAGATTGGTATAGGTGAGTTCATGGGGAGAGCGCTTTCGCTGTATATTTAAAACAGCGGCGCCGAAGGGGGCTGCGTCTGGTCCATGGGATACTCCCGAGGCTGCTTCACCAGCTTAGACGAGCTAAGTGGCAATCTATGCCGCCACGCCGGCGAGGAGCCCCCCAAGGCGGCGGCAAAGTCGGTGAATTTGAGCCAGATCAAGCAGAACGGAGTTCCGGCGGGCCGGAGCGCCGAAGCGGGCGGTTCATCATCCGATTGTCACACGGACCGCCTAGCGCCGCTGGCGAGGGTGCCGTCACGGCGCCCGGCTGGAGGGCTCGGTCCATGGAAAAGGCGGATGCGGTCGCGGCGCTAGGCAAGGCGAAGCTGCTCGGTCCCGCCCTGTTGAAATCGGCACTCGCCGCCAACGACAGGTTGAAATTCGCCCTAACGGCCGTGCAGGCCGCCGCGGCCCGGGCGTTGCGCCCGGAAGGCCCTCGCATAGGCCTCGAGGCCGAATACGCGGCGGCCCACATGAACGCGCCCTGGCTGCTCGAGGCGGTGGACAAGAGCTGGGCTGGCGACAGCCGGATTCATATCCCGTCCCTCGAGCGGATCAGCCAGCTTCTCGCCGCCGACATCGCCGTCATGGCGCGTCCGCTGGCCGGCGAGGGCTCGCCCGGCGCCATGGCCCTGCTGAAGCGCATGGAGAGCTGGCGCGAGCGTCTCGCCACCGTGCGCGGAGAGACCCTGACGGCTGCGGACGTGGAGCATCTCGCCGGCGGCGACCGCCATGGCGAGGACACGCTCCATATCCTCGTGATGGACCTGCACAAGGCCCTCAACCGCCTCGCCGCGGCGCAGGCCGCCGAGACGGTCGAGGGGGCCCATGTCTGGGATATCGGGCCCGACGACCGGCCGCTGATCGCCGCCTTCATGGCGGGGCTCGACAGGACGAAGGGCCTGAAGCTCGACCATCCCGGTCTCGACACCGCGGCGACGCGGGACGGCGACCGCTTGCTGATTCAGAACGATATTGGCACGAACGACGCCCATGTCCTCGTGATCGAGATTGCGGACACCACCATCTCGCTTGTCTATTCGGACCTGCGCCGGCGTCGCTTCACCTTCTTCCAGCAACTTCTCGCCGACATGGGCGCCGAGTGGTCGGGCGTCGGCGCGCGGACGAGCGAAGGCCTCAATCAAGGGGCCAGCTACGTCGTCGGGGTCGCGTGCATCGCCTGCGTCGACCGCGAGGCCCTCGTGGGGCGACTGGCCGATCTCGGCTCCCGCATCGTCTTCCTCATCGACTGGAACCGCGCCCGCAAGCAGCTGGAACGCCTGGTCCGGCGGCGGGTGGCGTTGGCGACGCTGAACGAAGCGGCACGGCGGCCGCTGGGTCACATGGGCTGGCTCGCCATGGGCGGGGACCGGCTGGTCTTCGCCGCGATGGAGGCGGCGGGCGGGCAGCAGTTCCGTATGGGCGAGAGGCTGGACGATGTACTGGGCGAGGAGTGGGCGCGGCTCTTCCTGCTGGATTGTTTCGGCCTCGCCCACGAAGCCGCCCTGGCGCGGCGCCGGCCGCAACAGGTCGCCGACCAGGTGCGCCTGCTGCTGATGCGCCATCTGTCTCACCACCGCGACGCCTTCTCACGGGTGGCCGAGCATGCCGCCCTCTGCCATGCGCTCTCCGAAGGGCTGCGCGACGCCCTGGCCCACGGCACCCAGAAGCACCCGGGGGCGGCGCGCAAACTCGCCGATCGTGCCAAGCGATGGGAACGTCTGGCGGACGACATCGTGGTCGGCCTGCGCGAGGCGGCGTCGGCCTCGGCGCGGCTGCGCCCCTTTTTCGAGCTCGCTTCGGTCAGCGACGACTGTGCCGATCATCTGGAGGAGGCGGCGTTTCTGCTGTCGGTGATCGCCGAAAGCCAGTCCGGCGACTGGTCGGATGACCTGACGGGGCGGCTCGGCGCCCTCGCCGGCAAAGTGCTCGAGGCTGCGCAGGACCACGTCCGCAGCCTCGCCATTGCCGACTCGTTGTCCAGCGCCGGTTCCGACACCGCGCGGGTCGAAGACCAGGACGCGTTCCTCGCGGCCTGTTGGCGGGTCGTCTCGGCCGAGCAGGCCTGCGACGACCTCGCCCGCGACGTGAGACGGCAACTGGCCCGTGACGGCGGGAAGCCCAATCTGGTGAGCCTCGTAACGGATTTCGCGGCCGCCCTCGAGGGCGCGTCGGATGCCCTGCTTCGCGCCGGCTACCTGATGCGCGACGTGGTCTTCACGAGCATCGATCCGATCGCCATGGGTGCCGCGCATGAGCGCTGATCTCCGCAGCGACGCGGCGCGTTCGGTTCACCGCATCGCCCGCCATGGGGCCCTCGAACGGGACGTCGGGGCCGATGTCGTCGGCTTCAAGGCCTTCAACCTCGCGCGGATGGCCGAGCTCGGATTGAACGTTCCGCCAGCCTTCGTCATCGGCACCGGGTTCTGCGCCGTACCGGCGGAAGCGACCGTCGCGGTCTGGCACGATCATCTGGCTTGGCTGGAGAGCGCCACGGGTCTCGCCTTCAACGACCCTCGCAAGCCGCTGCTCCTCTCCGTCCGGTCCGGGGCCCCTGTGTCCATGCCGGGCATGATGGAGACGCTGCTCAACATCGGACTGTCGGACCACACCCTGGCCGGCATCATCCGCACCAGCGGCAACCCGCGGCTGGCCTGGGATGCCTATCGACGACTGGTTGCGGCCTTCGGGGAGGTGGTGGCGGGTGTCGATGCAGCCGCCTTCGAGGCCGATCTCGCCGCCGTCGCCGGCGACCAGGCCGACCGGGATCTCGACCACCTCGCCCTGCGCGAGCTCGCCCGCCGTCATCTCGCGACCTATCGCCGGGAAGCGGGGGCGCCATTCCCGCAGGATCCCTACGAGCAGCTCGACCGGGCGATCGCCGCCGTCTTCGGGTCCTGGTCCAGCGCCAGGGCCTCATCGTACCGGACCATGCGCGGCCTTCCGGATACGCTCGGAACCGCAGTCACGGTGCAGCAGATGGTCTTCGGCAATGCCGGCGGGCTGTCGGGCGCCGGCGTTGGCTTCACCCGTGATCCGACCGACGGAACGCCGGCCCCCTGGGTGGACTTCCTGTTCAACGCGCAGGGCGAGGACGTGGTCAGCGGCCGGCGCAATGCGGGATCCGGCGAGATCCTCGGCGCCGTGGCCCCCGGCGTCTGGAACGACCTCGTCGCCGCGACGCGGGCACTGGAGATCGCGTTTCGCGACATGCAGGATTTCGAGTTCACCGTGCAGGACGGGCGCCTGTTCCTGCTCCAGACGCGCAACGGAAAGCGAACGCCCCAGGCGGCGGCGCGGATCGCGCTCGACATGGCGGAGGAGGGGCTGATCGACCGGCAGACGGCGCTCCGGCGCACGGGCGACCTGACGCCCGAGGGGCTCGCCGTCACGCGGCTCGGCGGGGGGGCGGAGGCCGCCACTCCCATCGCGACCGCGGCGTCGGCGTCGGCCGGCGCGGTCAGTGGCAGGATCGCGCTCGACGAGGCGGCCTCGCTTCGCCTGGCGCAGGGAGGCGAGGCCGTCATCCTGGTGCGCCGGGACGCGGAGACCAGCGATATCGCGGCGCTCGATCATGCCGCCGGCCTGCTGACGCAGAACGGGTCGCGCACGTCCCACGCCGCCGTCGTCGCGCGCCAACTGGGCAAGGTCTGCCTCGTCGGCTGCGGGGCCCTCAGCATCGACGAGCCGGCGCGCTCCATCGCGATCGCCGGCTGGTCATTTCCGGAAGGCGCGGAGCTGACGATCGACGGCAACGACGGCCGGATCTATCGCGGCCGGCTGGCCATCGAACGCGTGCCGCCGGCTGGTCTTTGGGAGCGACTCCAGGCCCTGCGGAACGAGACGGACGCCGGCTGAAGTGCCGCCGATCCTCGCGGGATCGAGATACCGATCGTCCCGAGGCGCGCAGCCCGTCGTGATGCCGCCATCGTCGAGCAGTTGCGACGGTGAGCGCCGGTATTCGTCGGAAGGCCGAGACTCGGGGGCACCGACTTCGGACAAGCGCAGGTATCCGCCGCCTCCACCGCTACTCGGCGGCCATGCTCTTGATGATGCCGGGGAACGCGGTGGGTTCCGTGCTGAGGAACTGGCCGGCATTCTGGATGACGTTTTCCGTCGTTTCGCGAATGTGGCGCTCGATCAGGTTCTTGGCGGCGGGCGCGTCGCGCGCAATGACCGTCTCCATCAATGTGCGGTGCTCGACGTCCTTCGGCCGCCACTTCGTCCGGAACTGGCAGGACATGCGGCGGTAGCGATGGGCGCGCTGGAACAGCTTGTCTCGAAAATCGAGCAGCGTCGGAGATTGGCAGGCACTGACCAGCGAGCGATGAAAATCACCATGCAGAACCGCCCACTCGTCCGACATGAAATAGAGATCGTTCAACCGCGCCTTGAGGCGATCCATGCGGTGGAAGGCGGCGATGATCTGCGCTTCCCAATCGTCATCCCCATGAAGGATGGACCGTGCGATGCATTCCTGGTCGACGAGCACACGGACGTTTGTGAGGTCCTGGAGATCGGAGAGGTAGAGGGGCGCGACCATGAAGCCGCGCTGCCCCTCGCTGACGACCAGGCCTTCGGCGACGAGGCGCTGCAGGGCTTCCCGCAAGGTCGAGAAACTGACCGCGTAAAGCTCCTTCAGCGTCTCGAAACGCATTCGCGTTCCAGGCTTCAGAGCGCAACTGATGATGTCGAGGCGCATACGGTGGAGAACGTCTCCCGCCCGTGTCTCCTCGGCTCCCCTGGGTTCTGACTTCGCGGCCATCGAACGGCTCCGTGGGCCAAGCGGCGGGCTGCACGGCATCGCGGAGGCGATGCGGCATGCGGCGACCGCGCCCTGTATCGCAGCTTCGCGAGCTTAGCGCAAATCCCGAGGAATATCGAAAATGCGCGTGCATGTGGGTGTCTGCGCGGCGTTAGCGTGCGGGCGGAACGGTGACCGAAGCAGGCCCTGACAGAGCGATTCTAAGGATTTTCGAAAATGTGACTATCAGTCGAAAATGCATTGATCCCGGCTTCGGACTGCGCTACCAAAATCGCAAATAGACCCAGCGGGAGGGCGCACGGATGACGCACCTGGTGCACGCCATCGGCCATATGAAGATCAACACCAACGTGGTCGACGCCGTCGTCCGCGAGGCGACCGAGATCCTCGGTCTGAAGGTCACCTACAGGGGCGACGGGCAGACATGGCTGAGTTCGAACGGCCGCGCCGCCGAGCTCGTGCTGGTCCACGCCGCCGAGAATTCCGCCCATACGATCGGGCTCGAGGCCCTGACGGTCGATGCGGTCCGCGCCGCCGAAGCCAATGTCGCTTCGGCCGGCTGCACCGTCGTCAGCCGCGAGCCGAGCCTGTCCTGCTTCGCGGCCGGGTTCACCTTCGTCACGCCGGAGGGTCTGCGCTTCGAGATCCACACCCCGATCCGCGATGACCTGTCGGCGCGCCGCCATCCGACCTATGGCGTCAGCGCCAACCGGATGGACCACATCAATCTCCTGACCCCCGATCCCGTGGCAACGCGCCGGCACCTCGAGATCATCGGCGGGCTGCGGCTGTCGGAGATGCTGGTCAACGACAGCCTGAGCTGGATGTATGGCGGCAACCGCCAGCACCACATCCTCGGCCTGGTGAAGGGCAAGGTGGGCGTGCACCACATTTCCTTCGAATTCCTTGACGCCAGCCAGTTCATCCGGCTCGGCGACACGCTGGACCGCTTCGACAAGCAGATGCTGTGGGGCCCCGGTCGCCATCGTCCGGGCGACAACGTATATTCCTATTACGTCGACCCCGCCGGCGCGATGATCGAGTGTTCCAGCGGCATGTCGATCATCGCCGATGACGCCAACTTCACGGCGAATGTCATCACCAATCTGGAGCGCCCGGGGAACGTGCGCGCGATGAACGTGTGGGGCACGCCGGCGCCACTCGAATGGCGCGAGTTCAACTTCCCCTTTGCGCAGCTCGGCTGACGGCGAAAGTCCGCCGCCACCGTCCGCGCCAACAACCAAGCACTGCCCGAGGACCGCCCCATGGAAGAAAGACTGTCGTTCCAGTCGGATGGCTTGAAGCTCTCCGCCGTCCTGCACGTCCCCGAAGGACGTAAACCCGGCCAGAAGTTGCCGGCCTTCATCGTCCTGCACGGCTTCGTCGGCTCCAAGGACGAGTCCCATGCCGAGATCCAGGCGCGCATGCTGGAAGAGATGGGCTATGTGGCGCTGCGCTTCGACTTCCGCTGCTGCGGCGAGAGCGAAGGCGAACGGGCGCAGGTCCGCTGCTTCGATCAGGTCGCCGACGCCAAGAACGCGCTGACCTTCCTGCAGGCCCGCGAGGAGGTCGATCCCGACCGCATCGGCGTCCTCGGTCACAGCTTCGGCGCGGCGGTCGCCGTCTATGCCGCCGGCATCGACAGCCGTTTTGCCTGCGTGATCTCGTCCTGCGGTTGGGGCGACGGTGAGCGCAAGTTCCGCGGCCAGCATCCGACACCCGAGGCCTGGGCGAAGTTCACCGGCCTTCTCGAGAAGGGCCGCCGCCACAAGCAGGAGACCGGCGAGAGCATGTGGATCTCGCGCTTCGACGCGGTGCCCATCCCTGAACATCTGCGCAAGAACCTATCGCCCAAGGCGATCATGGAGATCCCGGTCGAGACGGCCTGGAGCATGTACAATTTCCGGGCCGACGACGTGGTCGGCGATATCTCCCCCCGCCCGATCCTGTTCTTCCATACCGCCAACGACACCATCACGCCGACCGAGCAGTCGCTTCGGATGTACGAGAAGGCGGGGCAGCCGGCGGAACTCCTCATCGTGACGGGCACCTCGCATTTTCCCCTGTCGCCCCAGGATGCGCCGCGCACCAAGACCATTCTGAAGGGCTGGCTCGACAAGTTTATCCCGAGCCCTCTGGGAGTCTGAAATGGCAAAGCCCGCGGCAAAGCGCATCGCGGCATCGACGTTGGAGCGTTATGCCGGCGCGCTCCTCGAGGCTGGCGGCTTTGCACCTGACCATGCCGTCCAGACGGCGGAGATGCTGGTCTGGGCCAATCTGCGCGGCGTCGAGTCCCACGGTGTCCTGCGGATCCCCCGCTACGTCGAGATGGTCGCGCTGGGGCTGATCAATCCCACGGCGTCCGTCCGCCAGGTCGCCGGCCGCGGCGCTGTCTGCGTCCTCGACGCAGACCGGGCGCCGGGTGCCGTGGCGATGAACGCCGCCAGCGACAGGGCCATCGCCCAGGCCCGCGATCACGGCGTCGGCTGGTGCGTCGTCAAGCGGATCACCCATGCCGGCGCGATCGGCGTCTATGCCGAGAAGATCGCCGCGGCGGGTTTCGCCGCCATGGTGATGACGGCATCGAAGCCGTTGATGATCTATCATGGTGCCCGGTCCGAGGGCGTATCGACCAATCCCCTGGCCATTGCGGTGCCGACGGCCGACCCCGCCCGCCCGATGATCTTCGACATGTCGACGGCGGCCGTCGCCGCCGGCAAGATCACCGCTGCGAAGGATGCTGGCCGCGCCATCCCGCTCGGCTGGGCGGTCGATGCGGAGGGCCGGGAGACGACCGATCCGGCAGAGGTCAAGGCGGTTTTGCCGATGGCCGGGCCGAAGGGCACGGGCCTGTCCCTGATGATCGAGATCCTGGCGAGCGTGCTGGTGGGCAACCCGCTGATCACCCTGGCCCTTCGCGACGGGATCGAGCCCGGCGGCAACGGCATCGTCGTGGCGCTCGACCCGTCCGCCTTCGGCGCGGCCGACCAGTTTCCAACAGGCGTGAGCGATCTTGCCGCCGCCATCAAGGCCCTGGAGCCTGCGACCGGAGCCTCAGTGCTGTTGCCGGGCGAGCGCGGCGATGGCGAGCGCCTGCGCCGGCTTGCCGACGGCATTCCCGTCGCCGACGGTACGGCCTCACGTCTCGCCGCCCTCGCCGCGAAGCTCGGCGTCCAAGTGCCTGATCAACTGGCCTGAAAAATCCCGACCAGCCCCGGGGCGGATCATCCTCCGCCCCGGGGTCCTGAAAGACAAAAACTGACCTGGAGGAAACGATGCGCAGACATCTCGCCGCCCTTCTGATGGGCCTCGTCGCTCTGGCGACCCCCGCTGCGGCCAATGACTTCCCCAACCGGCCGATCCGCATCCTTCATGGCTTCGCCGCCGGCGGCAACGCCGACATCGTCGCCCGCATCATGGCCGAGGAGATGCGCAAGACGCTGGGCCAGACCCTCGTCGTCGAGGCGCGCCCCGGCGCCGGCGGCAACATCGCATCCCAGGCGACGGCCCGGTCGGAGGCGGACGGCTACACGATCGTCCTGCTGACGACGGCTCACGCCATTTCGCCGGCGCTGATCAAGACGCTGAACTTCGATCCGATGAGCGATTTCCAGTTCCTGTCGATGGTCACCGACTTTCCCTTCTTCATCGTCGTCAACGAGGCGTCCCGCTTCAAGACGATCCAGGAACTCGTCAGCGAGGCGCGGGCCAAACCGGGTGTCCTGACCGCGGGGACGGCCGGTGTCGGAACGGGCCACCACATGGGGCTGGAACTGATGTCGAGCGCCCTCGACGTCAAGTTCGTCCATGTGCCCTATCGGGGCGACGCCGGTTCGATCACCGGGGTTCTCGGCAACACGGTCGACTTCATCATCGCCCCCGGCGCCGCCGTCCTGTCCTCCATCGAGGGGGGAAAGCTGCGGGCGCTCGCCGTCACCGGACCGCAGCGCTGGCCGGCCACGCCCACCGTGCCCACCCTCTCCGAAAGCGTCTCGCCGGGCCTGGAGATGATGGCCTGGATCGGTTTCGCCGCCCCGAACAATGTGCCGCGCCCCGTCGTCGACAGGCTCAACACGGCGATCCGGCAGGCCGTCGAATCGCCTGAGGTTCGCGCCCGGCTCGCCAGCCTCGGCGGCTACCCGAGCGCCAGCACTCCCGAGGAGATGACGCGCAAGGTCGCGGCCCAGATCGCCTTGTGGAAGGACGTTGCCGCCAAGGCGGGCATGCAGGCCCAGTAGCCGTTCCGGACTGACCGGCTCGCGATCGCAGGCGAGCCCCTTTGCCCTCGGTACACCTTTCGGCCCGGGCCGAAAGGTGTAAAGGCACGTCTGGCGATGGCAGGGTCGACCTTTATCGGTGTCCGGGGCCTTCCCGGGCATTCGAGCCGCCCGCGCCCCCCGACGCGTTTCCGGTCAAATCCGCGCGATCGACTTGTCAACCACTGTCCGGCCCTCCTTATGGTTCAGCAAGACAGGATGGCTGATGGGTACGGGCGCCGACCTATACAGGCGCCTGCAGCCACGCATCCTCCGGAACCGACGACAGGAGAGACTGCGTTGACGAAAAACCGATCAACTCGCCGCCGCTTCCTCGCCACCAGCACGGCCATCGCCAGCGCGGCCTTGCTGACCCATCCGTCGGGCCTTCTGGTCCCGGCCAGGGCACAGAGCCTGGCGCCGACGCCGACGATGCGCGGCGGCGCCAACAATTACATGCCCGGAGCGCCGGTGGTCAGCCGCATCGGCGGTGGCGGTTTCTGGATGAGGGGCAGCGTGCGCCGCGCAGGCGACGGCGCCCCTTTGCCCGGTATCCGTATCCAGATCTGGGCCCACACGACCGAGGGGCGCGAGTCCGATCCGCACAGCCATGGTGCGACCCTGACCGGCGCTGACGGCAGCTTCCGCCTGGAGATGCCGCAGATCGTTCCGATTTTCGGCCAGCCTCACGGCCATCTCGCCTATGGGGGCGCCGGCTTCAGGACCGTCTTCCTGCGTCCCGTCATGGCCAGCGCGCGGGACACCAGCCTGAGCGTCGATTTCGTGCTGCAGCCGGTCTGAGCCTTGTGCCGTCCATCCGTGCCGTTCTGATCTGGGCTGCCA
>NZ_JAUYFA010000116.1 GCF_030691135.1 Phreatobacter sp. | reverse complement strand
GGGAGAGGTGAAGGGGAGCCTCATTCGCCGGGGAGAGGTAAAGGGGAGCCTCATCCGCTGGAGAGAGGTAAGGGGGAGCCTCCCCCCCCCGGAGAGGTGAACACGAGCCTCGTCCCCCGCGGAAAGAGTGAGTGGCAGCGTCGTGCCCCTCATGCCGGCTCGGTCACCGCCCGGAAGCGGATGACCCCGTGCCAGGTCTTGCCATCGGCCTCGCGGCGGATGTCGGCCGTGGCGAAGCGCAGGTTGACGAGGCGCTGGCCGAGGGGGGCCAGGCTCACCTGTTCGAGGGCTGAGATGATCTCGCCGGCCACCACCTGCGCCTCGGTCTGGCCCCCCTGCCGCGACCAGACATGCAGGGTCAGGGCATGTTCGTGGCCGCTGGAGGAGCCGGTGGACCAGTCTGAGACCCGCGCCTCGCCGAGCGTCACATAGGGAAAGGCGGCGGTGCGCGGCGGTTCGTCCCAGATCTTCGGCCCGCCGAGGGCGGCGACCAGCGGCGCATGGCCGACCAGCCCGTCATGGAGCGCCCGGCGCAGGGCGAGCGAGGCCGTGGCCATCACACCCCTCCCGACCGGACGCGGTCGGCCGCCGGCCCCATCCGCGGCGCGGCGGGACGCTCCAGCGTGCCGAATTCGCGGCCGAAGGCATCGTCGCCGGCATCGACCAGCGCCAGCCGGCCATCGTCATGGCGGACGAGGCGGACGGGCGGGCCGCCATGGGCCGCCGCGCTTCGGAAGCGCTCGGCGAGGCGCCCGAGGGCGGGCGCGGTCCAGCCGGGCAGGCGCGCGTCGGCGGAGAGGCCGCCGAAGGCTGTGGTGACGGAGGGCTTCATGGGGCGATCTCCTCGCATTGAAGGGTCATCAGGCGGCGCGCCGGCACGTCCTCGCGGATGGTGCGGATCTCGAAGAGGCGCTGGCCCTTGCGCAGGCGGTGGGCGGCGGTGAGACCGGAGAAGGCGCGGATGGTGATGCGGTGGGTCAGGCGCTGGGCGAGACGGTCCTGGCTCATCGCCTCGCTGCCGCCGAGCGGCTCGATCAGCCCCCAGACGAGGGCCAGCGTCTCGAAGGCGCGGGTGACGCCGCCGGCGCCGTCGGGTGTTTCGTAGGGCGCCTCGACATAGAGGCGGTGGCGGAAGGCTCCGGGATTCATGCCAGCCTCCGTGTCACGAAGGGGGCGACGAGGTCGTGGACCATGCGCGGCATCACCGCGACCTCGTGGCCGAGACCGACCAGCGACCGGTTCTCGAACCAGTAGGCGGTGAGAAGCCGGATCGCCTGCAGGAGCGGCGCCGGTACCTCCTCCGGGGTCCCGAAGCCGGCGGTGACGTCGAGGGCGATGCCGGCGAGCGGCGGGGCGGGCTGCGGCACCTCCCCGACCCGCCAGGCAAGGCGCGGCGGCACGGCGGTGCCGTCGAGGCGGAAGCGGTCGGGCGGCACGGCGGTATCGCCGGCCGCCGTGGTGACGGTCACCGCGTCGAGGCTGCGCACCGGCCCGAGCGGCAGGGCGAGGCGCCCGGTCGGCGGCCAGGCATCGCGCCGGATGCGCCAGCCCTGGGTGACGAAGACGCGGCCGGTCATCGCCTCGAGATGGGCGCGGGCGGCGGCGGCGACCGAGAGGATCAGGCCGTCCTCGTCGCCGGCATCGACCTTCAGGAAGGCCTTAAGCTCGGCGAGGGTCAGCGGCTCGGCGTCCGGCGGAGTGATCAGGATCAGGCTCATGGGCGGCCTCGTCGGCTGGGTTGATGCGTGGCGGTGGAACGCGCCGTGGTTCACGACGGCGTGGGGCGGGCGGGCCGCGTGTTGACAAGCGGCATCCGGCACGGGCCTTCTCGGGCCCTGGGCAAACCGAGGTGACGACGTGCATTGGACCTTCCGGGCGCTGGCGGCGCTTGCTCTCGCCGGCACGACGCCGGCCGCGGCGGTGATCGGCGGCAGCCCGGTCTCCGAGAGCGATCCGGCCGCCGCGCAGACGGTGATCATCACCGGCGGCCAGGGCTTCTGCACCGGCGCCGTGCTCGGCGACCGCCTGGTGCTGACGGCGGCCCATTGCGTCGAGGGCGCCGGCCGCATCGCCATCCTGATCTTCGGGCCGGGGCGCCAGCCGCTGATCAACGAGATCGTCGACCGCCGCGTCCACCCGGCCTATCGGCGGGCCGACTGGCAGGCGCGGCGCACCGCGGTGGACCTCGCGGTGATCCGCACGGCGCAGCCGATCGGCCAGGGGCGCAGGCCGGCGCCGCTGGCGGCCGGCCCCCTGCCGGCGGCGGGCG
>NZ_JAUYFA010000114.1 GCF_030691135.1 Phreatobacter sp. | reverse complement strand
CTTCGGCTGCGACGAGGTCGTCCCCGGCATCGGCCAGACCGGCGTCGTCGCGGTCATCAAGGGGCGCAAGAGCGGCTCGGGCAAGGTCATCGGCCTGCGCGCCGACATGGACGCGCTCCCCATCGAGGAAGCCAACGACCTGCCCTACAAGTCGAAGGTGCCGGGCAAGATGCACGCCTGCGGCCATGACGGCCATACGGCCATGCTGCTGGGCGCGGCGAAATACCTCGCCGAGACACGCAATTTCGACGGCACGGCGGTGGTCATCTTCCAGCCGGCGGAAGAGGGCGGTGGCGGCGGCGACGCCATGGTCAAGGACGGCCTGATGACCCGCTGGAACATCCAGGAGGTCTATGGCCTGCACAATATGCCGGGCATTCCCGTCGGCACTTTCGCGGTGCGCAAGGGCCCGGCCATGGCGGCGGCGGACCGCTTCATCATCGACATCGAGGGCAAGGGCGGCCATGGCGCCATGCCGCATCTGTGCGTCGATCCGGTCCAGGCGGGCTTTGCCATCGGGCTGGCCATGCAGACCATCGTGGCGCGCAATGTCGATCCGATCGAGAGCGCCGTTGTCTCCATCACCTCGGTCAAGGCGGGCGAGGCCTTCAACGTCATCCCGCAGACCCTGCGCATGCTCGGCACGGTGCGCACCTTCAAGCCGGAGATCCAGGACCTCGTCGAGGCGCGGATGAAGGAGCTGGTGGAGAATGTCGCCAGAGGCATGGGCTGCGTCGGCACGATCGACTACCAGCGTGGCTATCCCGTCACCTTCAACCATGCCGACCAGACCGACTTCGCCGTCAAGGTGGCGCAGTCCGTCGTCGGCACCGACAAGGTCGATCCCAACACGCCGCCGCTGATGGGCGCCGAGGACTTCTCCTACATGCTCAACGAGCGGCCGGGCAGCTACATCTTCCTCGGCAATGGCGACACCGCCGCCTGCCACCACCCGGCCTATAATTTCGACGACGCCGCGATCCCGGTGGGCACGAGCTACCTCGCCAAGCTCGTCGAAGCGGCCATGCCGGCGTGAGCGGGACCATGACCGCAAACCCCGTCGCGCTCGGCATCGTCGGTGCCGGGATCATGGGCGAGCGCCTGCTCGGCGCCGCCCTCTCCCAGGCCTCCGACGTCGTTCGGATTGCCGGCATCTGGGACCCCTCGGCGGAGGCCATGGCGCGCATCGCCGCGGCCTTTCCGGGGGTGCCGCGCCTCGCCGATGCGGCGGCGGTTACCGCCGCCTGCGACGCGCTCTACATCGCCTCGCCGCCATCGTCGCATCTCGGTTATGGGCGTATGGCTCTCGCGAGCGGAAAGGCCGTGTTCTGCGAGAAGCCGCTGGCGGTGGACGTCGCCGATGCCCGCGCCTTCGTGGCGGAGGCCGGAGGAAGGGGCGCCGTCAACTTCCCCTTCGCCTCGTCCTTCGGGGTGGCGACGCTCACGCGCTGGATCGGCGAGGGCGCGGTGGGCACCGCGCGCCACATCACCATCGAGGTCGCCTTCGCCACCTGGCCGCGCTCCTGGCAGATGGACGCGGCGGGCTGGCTGGACGGGAGGGCGCAAGGCGGCTTCACCCGCGAGGTGGTGTCGCATTTCCTCTTCCTGTCCCGCCGTCTCGGCGGGCCTCTGACGGGCCTGAAGGCGACGGCGGACTATCCGGAAGTGGGCCGGTCCGAGCGGCGCATTGCGGCGACGCTGACCGCCGGGGCGCTGCCGGCGACGCTGGCCGGCAATGTCGGGACAACGGCGAAGGACGACCACAATATCTGGATGATCGAGGGGGAAGCGGGGGCCGTGCGGCTGCGCGACTGGTCGATCGCCGAGCGGCGCATGGCGGACGGCTCCTGGCAGCCCGATCCGGAGGCGCTGCCGAACGAGAAGATGCGCCCGCTGGTGCTGCGCCGGCAGCTCGAAGGCGTCGCGGCGCTGGTGCGCGGCGAGGCGCACCACCTCGCGACGCTGGCCGAGGCGCTGGAGGTGCAGGAGATGGTCGAGGGAATTTTGAAGGGGTGAGGGTGACATGGCCCCACCCGCACCCTCCCCGCTCCCGCGGGGAGGGAGACCACGATGTCGCGCCCGATGTTGAGCGGTTCCGCCAGGCCCAACCCATCGATAGTCCAGGGAGGCCGAAGTCTCCCTCCCTGCGACAGCGGGGAGGGTAAGGGTGGGGCCTTAGGCAGTCTCGGTCGCTGCCGAGGCCCGCTGTGCCCCTCAAAACCGCAGCGCCGTTGACCGCCACCATGACAGTTCCATGATAGCCACCGACCCTTCCGTCATGGCCGGGCTTGTCCCGGCCATCCACGACTTGAACACGCGGCTTAAGGCAAAATTCGTGGATGCCCGGGACAAGCCCGGGCATGACGGGTGAGGTTCGGTCGGGAGAACCGCGACGGGCGATCACCTTTCCGGCAGCGAGCCTCGAAGGACGCACTTGGCTGATGCAGGGCGCCCGCCCCTACCTCTTCCCATCCTCCAGGATCATCCGCGCGCCCTTCTCGGCGATCATCAGCGTCGGCGTATTCGTGTTGCCGGAGGTGATGGTGGGCATGACCGACGCATCGGCCACCCTGAGGCCATCGATCCCGATGACCCTGAGCCGCTCGTCCACCACGGCGAGCGGGTCCGAGGCGCGGCCCATCTTCGCGGTGCCGACGGGGTGGAAGATGGTCGTGCCGATGTCGCCAGCGGCCTTCGCCAGGCTCTCGGCATCATCGCCGATCACCGGGCCGGGCAGGAATTCCTCGGGACGGTAGGGCGCCAGCGCCGGCTGGCCCATCAGGCGGCGCGTCACGCGCAGCGAATCCGCCGCCACCTGCCGGTCCGCGTCGGTGGCGAGATAGTTCGGCGCGATGACCGGCTTGTCGGCGGGATCGGCGGAGCGGATGTGCACCGAGCCGCGCGAGGTCGGCCTGAGGTTGCAGGGCGCCACGGTCACGGCGGGGAAGCGGTGCAGCGGGTCGCCGAACTTGTCGAGCGACAGCGGCTGGACGTGGAACTGGATGTTGGCCCGCTCCTGGGAAGGATCGGAACGGGTGAAGATGCCGAGCTGGCTCGGCGCCATGGTCAGCGGGCCGGTGCGGCGGAAGAGATATTCGAGCCCCATCAGGCCGCGCTTGAACAGGTTGTGGTAGGTCTCGTTCAGCGTCTTGATGCCGTCGACCTTGTAGATGGCGCGGATCTGCAGGTGGTCCTGCAGATTGCCGCCGACGCCGGGCTTCTCCTGCACGACCGGAATGCCGTGGCGCGAGAGCACCTCGCCATGGCCGATGCCGGAGAGTTCGAGGATCTGCGTCGAGCCGATGGATCCGGCGGTGAGCACGACCTCGCCGCGGCAGCGGGCGATGATGCTCTCGCCGCCCTGGCGGAACTGCACCCCCGTTGCACGGCCGTTCTCCACGATCACCTTCTCGACGAGCACGCCGGAGAGGAGATCGAGATTGTCGCGGCCATCGATGACCGGCTTGATGAAGCCGCGGGCCGCCGACCAGCGCAGGCCCTTCTTCTGGTTGACGTGGAAATAGGCGGTGCCCTCGTTGTCGCCGGTGTTGAAATCGTCGAGGGGGCGGACGCCCATCTGAACGGCGGCCTCACGGACCTTGTCGAGCAGGTCCCAGCGCACCCGCGGCGCCTCGACGCGCCAGTTGCCGCCGGTGCCGTGGTGCTCGCTGTCCCCAAGGAAATGATCCTCCAGGCCGACGAAGAGCGGCTTCACGTCGTCCCAGCCCCAGCCGGCGAGGCCGAGCTGGCGCCAGTGGTCGTAGTCGGCGCTCTGGCCGCGCATGGTGATCATGGCGTTGATGGCGGAGGAGCCGCCGATCACCTTGCCGCGCGGATAGATCAGCGAGCGGCCGTTGAGGCCGGCCTCGGCCTCGGTCCTGAACATCCAGTCGGCGCGCGGATTGCCGATGGCGAAGAGATAGCCGACGGGGATGTGGAACCAGATCCAGTCGTCCTTGCCGCCGGCCTCCAGCAGCAGGACGCGGTTCTTCGGGTCGGCGGAGAGGCGGTTCGCCATCAGGCAGCCGGCCGTGCCGGCGCCGCAGACGATATAGTCCCACTCACCCCCAATGGTGCGGGCCATGGCTCCCCTCCGGCACTGTCACGGGCTCTCGGTGACGGCCCTTGCAGCGATCCATCGCGCGGGGCGGGACGAAGGTCAATTGGACGGAGGGGGGAGCAGGTGCCGTTTCGAAGGTCCCCATCGGCGAAGCCGCAAACCTGCAACCCGCCCCCTCGCCCGTGCCCCATTCCCTGCCGGCGCAGGGCGCGCTAGCCTCCCGTCCAAATCGTTTGAAAAGAAGAGGACACGTCCATGCATATCCTGATCATCGGCGCCGCCGGCATGGTCGGCCGCAAGCTCACCGAGAAGCTCGTCCGCGACGGCACGCTCGGCGGCAAGGCGATCACGGAATTCTCCCTGGTCGACGTGGTCGCCCCGGAAAAACCCGCCGGCTTCACCGGCAAGGTGACGAGCTGGGCCGTCGACATCTCCTTCCCCAACACCGCCGGGCCGATGGTCGCCGGACGGCCGGACGTCATCTTCCACCTCGCCGCCATCGTCTCCGGCGAGGCCGAGGTCGATTTCGACAAGGGCTACCGCATCAATCTCGACGGCACGCGGCAGATCTACGAGGCGATCCGCCAGGAAGGCGTCAAGGCGCCCTACCATCCGCGCGTCGTCTTCACCTCCTCCATCGCCGTCTATGGCGCGCCGTTCCACGAATTCATCGAGGACGAGTTCTTCCACACGCCGCTGACCAGCTACGGCACGCAGAAGTCCATCGGCGAGCTGCTGCTCACCGACTATTCGCGCAAGGGCTTCTTCGACGGCGTCGGCATCCGCCTGCCGACCATCTGCGTGCGTCCGGGCAAGCCCAACAAGGCGGCCTCGGGCTTCTTCTCCAACATCATCCGCGAGCCGCTGGTGGGAATGGAGGCCGTGCTGCCGGTGGGCGACGACGTGGTGCATACCCATGCCAGCCCGCGCTCGGCGGTGGGCTTCCTCATCCATGCCGCGACCATGGACACCGCCCAGCTCGGCTGGCGGCGCAACCTCTCCATGCCGGGCGTGGTGGCCACCGTCGGCGAACAGCTCGAGGCGCTGCGCAAGATCGGCGGCGAGAAGGCCCTGAAGCTCGTGCGCCGCGAGCCGGACGCGCTCATCATCCGCATCGTCTCCGGCTGGTCGCAGCGCTTCAACGCCAAGCGCGCCGCCGAACTCGGCTTCACCGCCGAGACCAGCTTCGAGGAGATCGTCCGCGCCCATGTCGAGGACGAGCTCGGGGGGAAGGTCGCCTGAGGGCATGCTGTTCCCCTCCCCGCTCGTCCCCGGCCGGCTGGTGCAGCGCTACAAGCGTTTCCTCGCCGATGTCGTGCTCGACACCGGTGAGGCCGTCACCGCCCATTGCGCCAATCCCGGCGCGATGCTGGGGCTGAACGCGCCGGGCAACCGGGTCTGGCTGTCACGCTCGGCCAATGCGGCGCGCAAGCTCCCCTGGTCGTGGGAGCTGGTGGAGGCCGATGTCGGACGCGGGCCGGAACTCGTCGGCATCAACACCGCCCATCCCAATGCGCTGGTGGAGGAGGCGATCGGCGACGGCACGATCGCGCCGCTCGCCGGCTACGCGACGCTGCGCCGCGAGGTCGCCTATGGCAAGGCGAGCCGCGTCGACATGATGCTGACGGCCGAGGGGCGGCCGCCCTGCTATGTCGAGGTGAAGAACGTCCACCTGATGCGCGTGCCGGGCCTCGCGGAGTTTCCCGATTCGGTTACGGCGCGCGGGGCGAAGCATCTCGACGAGCTCGGCGACATGGTGGAGGCCGGGCACCGGGCGGTGATGGTGTTCCTGATCCAGTACGGCGGCGCCGAGCGCTTCGCCCTCGCCCGCGACATAGACCCCGCCTATGGCAAGGCCTTCGACCGGGCGCGGGCGCGCGGCGTCGAGATGCTCAGCTTTCGCTGCCGCCTGAGCCCCGAGGCCATCGTGGTGGAGCGGGCGGTGGAGATCGCGGAGGGAAGCGCCACCGCCTGATCGGCGGGCTTGCCGCGGCCGCCTCCCTCTTTCATGAAGGGCGCGATGCGGTCCCGGGGACGCCGGGGCGATGGGAGCGACGGCATGAGCGTGAAACCGGGCTGGCAGGGCCGCTTCTTCGAGGATTTCGAGATCGGCGACGTCTACAAGCACCCGCTCGGACGCACGGTGACGCAGGCCGACAATATCTGGTTCACGCTGCTGACCCAGAACACCGCCCATCCGCATTTCGACGCCAACTATGCGGCGGCGACCGGCTTCGGCAAGCCGCTGGTCAATTCCTGCTTCACCATCGCCCTCGTCACCGGACAGTCCGTCACCGACATCAGCCAGAACGTCTTCGCCAATCTCGGCTGGGACGAGGTGCGCCTGCCGGCCCCGGTCTATGAGGGCGACACGATCTATTCGGAGAGCGAGGTGCTGGAGAAGCGTGATTCCGGCTCGCGGCCGGAGGTCGGCATCCTCACCGTGCGCACCAGGGGTTACACGCAGGCCGGCGACGTGGTGATCACCTTCAAGCGCACGGTCATGGTCTATCGGCGGGGACAGGGGCCGGGCGGCAAGCACCGGCCGGAGCCGAAGGGCTGAGGGTGGTTTGCCTCCTGTGACGTCAGCCAAGGCGCTCGCCTGAAGGCCCCACCCGTACCCTCCCCGCTGACGCGGGGAGGGGGGCTACCGCGTCGTGCCGCGACAAGCGGCGTCGCGCCGGGCCCGGCCGTGAAGGTGCGCGAGGAGGAGCCCGGTGCCGCCGCATGCCCACGCTGAATGCACGGTGCCGGTGGTGCCTGGCGGCCCGGCCGCCATTGGGGCGAGAGGTCGAAGACCCCCTCTCCTCGCGGCAGCGAGGGGAGGGTGCGGGTGGGGCTTCTGGACAGGCGCCCCTCACCCGGCCTGCGGCCGACCTCTCCCCGCCGGGGAGAGGTGAAGCAGCGGGTGCGCCCCCGCCTCACGCCTTCTTCAGAAACTCCGTCCGCAGCACCAGGCCCTTGACCCTGTCGACGCTGCATTCGACCTCGTCAGGATCGCCGGTGAGGCGGATAGATTTCACCCGCGTGCCGCGCTTCAGCGTCACCGATGTTCCCCGTACCTTCAGGTCCTTGATCAGCGTCACGCTGTCGCCATCAGCTAGGATCGCCCCGTTCGAATCCCTGACATCCATGGTTCAGTCCTTCGTTTCCGCCGGGGGATAGGGGTGGCGGGCGCCGCGCCAGTCGGCGACATCGTCCGCGCCGAGATAGGCGGGGCCGACCGGGACCTTGCCCTCGCCGCCGGGAATGTCGAGGACATAGGTCGGCTGGGCGAGGCCGGAGAGCCGGCCGCGCAACGCCCGCATCAGCGCCTGGCCTTCGGCGATGGACAGGCGGAAATGGGCGGTGCCCGGGGCCATGTCGGGATGGTGCAGGTAATAGGGCTTCACCCGATTGGCGAGGAAGGCGCGCATCAGCGCGGCGAGCGTCTCGGCATCGTCGTTGACGCCGCGCAGCAGCACGGACTGGCTGACGAGGGCGATGCCGGCATCGGCGAGGCGGGCCAGGGCCTGTTCGGCGGCGGGCGTGAACTCACGGGCATGGTTGGCATGGACGGCGACATAGACCGCCTTGCCGGCCGCGCGCAGGGCCCGGGCGAAATCGGCGGTGACGCGGTCGGGCGCGACGATCGGCACGCGGGTATGCCAGCGGATGACCTTCACATGGGGGATCGCCGCCAGCGCCCGGGTCAGCGCGCGTGCCCGCCTTGCCGAGAGCACGAAGGGATCGCCGCCGGTGAGGATGACTTCGAAGATCTCCGGCCGCGCCGCGATGTAGGCGATGGCGGCAGCAAGCTCCGCCTCGTCCAGCGATCCCTTGCCGCCCGGGCCGACCATCTCGCGGCGGAAGCAGAAGCGGCAATAGACCGGGCAGACATGGACGATCTTCAGGAGGACCCGATCCGGGTATCGGTGGACGAGGCCGGGCAGCGGGGAGTGCGCCTCGTCGCCGATGGGATCGGCGCGCTCCTCGGGCCGGGTGTCGAGTTCGCGGGAATCGGGCAGGAACTGAAGCGCGATCGGATCGGCGGCGGCCGCCGCGCCCGGCTCCGCGGGCATCAGCGAAGCCATCAGCGGTGTCACCGCGATGGCATAGCGCTCTCCCACTTTCGCCGCATCGGGGCCGGCGGCGGGCGGCAGCAGGCCGGCCGCGACGAGGTCGGCCGCCGTGCGCAGGGTGCGGTCGGGTCGGGTCATGGCGGCCTCATGGTCCCTGGCGCGGGCAAAGGCAAGGGCCAAGGCAAGGGCCAAGGCCCGAATCGGGGGATCGGGGACGGTCCGCGGCGGCCCTCCCGCCTGTTCACCGCTTTGGCGAAAAAGGCCGGCGGGGAGGGTGATCTGCCCTCAGGCGGGCTTGCCGGCAAAGAGCCTTTGGATTAGGGGGATTGCCTCCGTCGCGGACCCTGACCCGGCGCCTGACTGCATGGCATCAAAAGGCGCGGAAAGCGTCGTGACGCGGACCCTTGAGGGAGGACTTCCATGGCCGAGACCGGAACCTGGAACAAGGCACATGGCGCCGACGCCTTCGGCTTTTCGGGGCTGAAGGCCCTCCACTGGAACTATCTCGAGCCGCAGCTGGTCGAGGAGTCGATCGCCCGCGGCGAGGCCAAGCTCTCGGCCGGCGGCCCGCTGGTCGCCGAGACCGGCCAGCACACCGGCCGCTCGCCCAAGGACAAGTTCGTCGTCCGCGACGCCACCACCGAATCCACCGTCTGGTGGGACAACAACGGCGCCATCTCGCCCGAGGCCTTCGACCTCCTGATGGCCGACATGCTGGAGCACGCCAAGGGCCGCGAGCTCTTCGTCCAGGACCTCTATGGCGGCGCCGATCCGGCGACGCGGCTGAAGACCCGCGTCTTCACCGAATATGCCTGGCACAACCTGTTCATCCGCAACCTGCTGATCCGCCCGAAGCGCGAGGATCTCGCGGCCTTCCTGCCGGACATGACCATCGTCGACCTGCCGTCCTTCCGCGCCGACCCGAAGAAATACGGCGTGCGCACGGAAACGGTGATCGCCTGCGACTTCACCCGCAAGATCGTGCTGATCGGCGGCACCTCCTATGCCGGCGAGATGAAGAAGAGCGTCTTCACGATGCTCAACTTCCTGCTGCCGCCGCAGCACGTCATGCCGATGCACTGCTCGGCCAATGTATCGTCCTCGGGCGAAGTGGCGGTGTTCTTCGGCCTGTCGGGCACCGGCAAGACGACGCTGTCGGCGGACGCCTCGCGCACGCTGATCGGCGACGACGAGCACGGCTGGGGCCGCGACGGCGTCTTCAATTTCGAGGGCGGCTGCTACGCCAAGGCGATCAAGCTGTCGCGCGAGGCCGAGCCGGAGATCTACGCCACCTCCGAGCGTTTCGGCTCGGTGATGGAGAACGTGGTCATCGACCCGATCTCGCGCATTCCCGATTTCGACGACGGTTCGAAGACCGAGAACACCCGCATCGCCTATCCGCTGCACTTCATCGCCAATGCCTCGGAGACAGGCCGCGCCGGCCATCCGAAGAACATCGTGATGCTCACTGCCGATGCCTTCGGCGTGATGCCGCCCATCGCCAAGCTGACCCCGGCGGAGGCGATGTACCACTTCCTGTCAGGCTTCACCGCCAAGGTCGCTGGCACGGAAAAGGGCGTCACCGAACCGCAGCCGACCTTCTCGACCTGTTTCGGCGCGCCGTTCATGCCACGCCACCCGTCGGAATACGGCAACCTGCTGCGCGAGCTCATCGCCAAGCACCACGTCGATTGCTGGCTGGTGAACACCGGCTGGACCGGCGGCAAGCACGGCGTCGGCCGGCGCATGCCGATCTCGATCACCCGTCTGCTGCTGCGTTCGGCGCTGGACGGCTCGCTCAACCGCGCCGATTTCCGCCGCGACCCCTATTTCGGCTTCGCGGTGCCGACCTCGGTGCCAGGCGTGCCGCCGCACATGCTCTATCCGATCAAGACCTGGCGCGACAAAGCCGAGTTCGACACCACCGCACGCAAGCTCGTCCAGATGTTCCAGGACAATTTCACCAAGTTCGAGCCCTATGTGGATGCCGACGTGAAGGCGGCGGCCCCGGCAGTGCAGCTCGCGGCGGAGTGAGGGTTCTCACAGCCGATACGGACAAGCCCGGCCTCGCGCCGGGCTTTTTCGTTGGTGCCGGGCGGTGCCGGGCGAACCGCGTCACCTCTCCCCGGCGGGGAGAGGTCGTCGAGCGACAGCGAGACGGGTGAGGGGAAAGGGCGGCGGGCGAGAGCCCCCTCACCCGGCCTTCGGCCGACCGCTCCCCGCTGGGGAGAGGTGAAGAGGAGCCTCAACCGGCACCGGGGAGAGATGAAGGGGGCCTCATCCGCTCATATAGAGACCTGGATCAGCCGCGCGGAGCGGGGGATGTGGCGGGAGCGGCCGGTGCCTGTGCCGGCGCGCCCGTGCGCTGCTGCGCTCCGGGCCGACGCTCGCTCTGGCGGATCTGCGCCCAGGAGTTCTGCTGCGTCACCATGGTGCGCAGATAGGCGACGTTCTGCTCGGCCTCGGCGGGGGGCAGATCCTTGCGGGCGATCTCCTCGGCCTCGCCGAAGCGACCCTGGAGGCCGACGACGAGCGCGAGGTTCTGCCGCACCCGCTTGTCGGCCTGCGGATGGGCGGCGGCCTGCCGGAGGGCCTGCTCGGCCTGCGGCAACTGGCGCGAGAGCGCATGGGAGAGGCCGAGATTGGACAGGATGGCCGGCTCGCCGGGGGCGATCTTGAGGGCGTCGTTGTAGAGGGCCTGGGCTTCCTGCGGGCGGCCCATCTGGTCGTAGATGGAGCCCTGGACGTTGATGATGCGCCAGTCCGGCTGGTCGGGGCGGTGGGCCCGGCTGAGCACCTGCAGCGCCTGGTCGTGGCGGCCGGCATCGGCCAGCGCCCGCCCGAACTCGCCCATCAGGGCGAGGTTGCGTGCATCCCGGATGGCGACGCGTTCGAGCACGGCGACGGCCTGGACGGCCTGCCCGGTGGCGCGCAGCGCCCGTGCATAGCGCATGGCATTGGCCGAATCCGTCGGGTTCGACCGGTAGCGCGCCGCGAGACCGTCGATCTCGCTGCGGGCCGCCTGTTCGGTGAGGGGCGCGTTGCGGACGGAGCCGGTGATGTCACCAGCGCCGCCGCGGCTGGCGGTCAGCGAGCAGCCGCCGGAGACAAGGGCCGCGAGGGTGACGACCAGGACGAGGGGTCGGATGGGCAGAGACACGATCGGCATGACGAACTCCGCGGGACAGGGCGAGCGGCGAGTTCTCAGGTCATAATCCGTTAACGTTAACGAGCCGCTAAGATGCTCAGCCGCGACGGCGTGTCTGGGCCGGCTGCAGCCAGCGCAGCGCCTGGTCGGCCGCCCGCTCGCCGGAGGCCCAGGCGCCGCCGACCGTGCCCCACAGCCCCTCGTCGGTGGCCTCCCCGGCGATGAGGATGCGCTGGCCGACGGGTTCGGCGAGACGCAGGCGCTGGCCCGTCGCGCCGGGACCGGCGACCGACCAGGCGCCCCGCACGAAGGGGTCGGTGGCCCACGAGGTCACGTGGACGTCCCCCAGGACACGACGCGCCTGCGGCCCGAATTCATTGCCGACGAATTCCACCGCGAAGGCCTTCATGGTGGCCGGGCCCGCCGTGGCGAGATCGCGGGCGAAGGCCCCGCCGACGTCGAGATACCACCAGTCGGACCCGGCGATGCGGGCGAGCGGCTTGGCGGTGGCGGCGGTGTCCGCCTTGACGACGAAGGGCTCGTCGGCCGCGGCCTCCATGGGGTTGCCCGGGAGGTGGACGATGAGATGCTCATAGGTGCCGCAGGACAGCGCCGCGATGGCGTCGGCCTGTCGCTTCGGCAGGGCCGGCGTGAACCGGATGGCGCCGGAGCCGAGGACCGAGGTGGAGGCGGTGACGACGGCGGCGCGGGCGCGGATCGTGCCGGCAGGGGTCTCGACGACGACGCCCCGGCCCGACCAGTCGACCCGCGTCACCGCCGTCGACAGGCGGATCGGCAGCCCCTCGGCGAGCTTCGCCAGGATCGCGCCGTAGCTCTGGCGGCAGAACAGGTCGCGGGTCTCGATGGCGTTGTAGAAGTCGACGCAGGAGATCTCGGAGATCTCCTTGCCCGAATCCCAGGCCCCCTTCAGGAAGGCGACGGTGGCCTGCCAGTCCCTGAGATTGGTCGGCATGGCGGCGGCGAGGGACACCTCGCGGCCAGCCTCGCCGGCGTCCAGGATGGCGCGCTGGGCCCGGATCAGCGCCGAGGCATAGGCCTCCCATTCGCCCTCGCGCGGGCGGCGGCCCTTGACGAGGAGGCGCGGGCGATCGGGATCGTCATAGAGGTCGAAGCCGGCAGCGCGGGCGAGCGCGACCAACGGATTGTCCTCGGGCGCGTGGATCCAGTGGGCGCCGAGGTCCATCGGCATGCCGAAATTCACGGTGTCGGCGATGCAGCGCCCGCCGGAACGGTCCTTGGCCTCGAGGATGATCACCGTGCGGCCGGCCGCCGTCAGCTTGCGCGCCGCGGCGATGCCGGCGGCTCCCGCGCCGATGACGACCACGTCGGTCTCGGCTGCCGGAGGCCGCGTGCCCTGTCCGAGCGCCGGCGCGGCGGGAAGCGTCGCGGAGGCAGCGAGCAGGCGACGCCGGGTCATCAACGGTCCGTTCATCGTGCTGGGCGAATCCCGATCATGTATCACGCCTATCACAGGCAAATGGCAGCGTCGCGACGATCGGGACCGCAAAGATGAACCCCTTGTCAACCTGCGACGACAGACACTCATCGTCCAGAAACATAAGTCCCTGGGGAGGGACCACCAATGGGAGACCGCATTCTCGACGCCATGGGGCGGCGCATCGCCGCCATCCTGGACAAGCGCTCGCCGGGTTACGAGCCGACGACGCCGAGCGATCCGAACGCGCTGCGCGCCGCACTCCGGCCGGGCGACATCCTGCTGGTCGAGGGCGACACCCGCATCTCGGCCGTCATCAAATATCTGACCCAGTCGACCTGGTCGCACGCGGCCATGTATGTCGGGCCGATCGAGGGCCTGTGCGAGCCCGACGGCGAGCCCCACGTGCTGGTGGAGGCCTATCTCGGGGAAGGCGTCATCTCGGCACCGCTGTCGAAATACCGCGAGTTCCATACCCGCGTCTGCCGGCCCGTGGGACTGACCGAAGCCGACCAGCAGCAGGCCTGCCGGTTCATGATCGAGCGCATCGGCCTCGACTACGACCTGAAGAACATCCTCGACATGCTGCGCTTCCTGGTGCCCCTGCCGATCCCGGTGCGGTGGCGGCGGCGGATGATCGCCTTCGGCTCGGGCGATCCCACCCGCGCCATCTGCTCGACACTGATCGCCCAGGCCTTCGAGAAGGTGCGCTATCCGATCCTGCCGAAGATCGAGCGCTGCGCCCGGGAAGGCGAGCAGCGGGTCAAGGGACAGGCGGCGCGGCGGGAAATCCTCCACATCCGCCACCACTCGCTTTATGCGCCGCGCGATTTCGACATCTCGCCCTATTTCGCCATCGTCAAGCCGACGATCCAGCGCGGCTTCAACTACAAGAAGCTGCAATGGGGCGACGTCGCCGCCGACGGGGCATCGGCGGCGCCGAACGATGCCCCCTCGCTGAGCAGCGTCGCCTGAGGCGCAGCCGCTACAGCAGGCCGTGCTTGCGGAAGGCCTCGGCCAGCGGCATGCCGGCTTCGAGATCGGCCCGCATGCGCCGTTCGCCGTTGATCTTGGTCATGGCGGTGGAGAGCACCGCGAGCGCATGGGCGCGGGGCACCACCACGATGCCGTCGACGTCACCCACCACGATGTCGCCGGGCGCGATGACGACGCCGCCGATGGTGATCGGCACGTCCTTCTCCACCATCATGCCGCGATACTGGGTGTCGGCGGGCGACAGTGCGCCGGTGAAGACCGGGAACCCCATGGCGCGGATGGCGACGACGTCGCGGGCGGCGCCGTCGGTCAGGAAGCCGGCGGCCTCCAGGTGGCGCGCGCGGGTGGAGAGCAACTCGCCCCAGGGGCCGATATTGGTGTTGCCGCCGGTCGCCATGACGCAGACCTCGCCGGGCTTGAGATCGTCGACCAGGGCGATCTCGAGGTCGTAGATGCCTTCGACGAAGCCGGAGATGACCTTGTAGCCGCCGGTGCGGGCCGGGCCGAACAGCACCGTGCCGTCGTCGACCGGGCGGATGGCGGGAGGCAGGATCTGGTGGTGCAGCCCGTGTTCGTCCAGCGCGTCCGAAACCGGCGCGGCGGCGATGACGGGCCGCGCGGCGGCGATGATGTCGTCGAATGTGTCGGTCATGGCGAGCCCTCCTCCTGTTCGTTGCCGGCAGGATAGGCCGTTCCGCTGCCGTGTCAGCCCGCCTTCTTCGCAAGGAAGGCGCGCACGCCCTCCATGAAGGCCGGCTTGACGATGAGGCCGATCTGCGTCTCCCGCTCGGCGTCGAGCTGGGCGGCGAGCTCCGTCGTCTCCGCCCGGTCCATCAGCCGGCGGATCTCGTAGAAGGCCTCGGCCGAGCCGCGGCCGAGCCTGGCAGCCAGGGCGCGCGCCGTGGGCATGCACTCCGCGTCGTCGACGCAGGTCCAGACGAGGCCCCATTCGGCCGCCTTCTCGGCGGGCAGCTTGTCGCCGAGGAGGGCGAGCGCCCGCGCGCGGGCACGGCCGATGGCGCGCGGCAGGAACCAGGTGACCCCGAGATCGGGCACGAGACCGAGCTGCGGGCCGAAGGTCAGCACGAAGGAGGCGGAGCGGGCGGCGACCGCGATGTCGCAGGCGAGCGCCAGGCCGACGCCGGCCCCGGCGGCCACCCCGTTGATGGCGGCGACGGTCGGCTTGGGGAAGTCGTCGAGCGCGAGGATCAGCGGGTTGTAGAGGTCGCGCATGGCGGCATTGACCCCCTCCCCCGTCGGCGCGAGGCCGCCGGCGAGGTCGGCGCCGGCGCAAAAACCGCGGCCGTTGCCGGTCAGCACCAGCGCCCTGACGGCGGGATCGACGCGGGCCTCGGCGAGCGCCTTCAGCGCGCCGCGGACGAGATCGTCGTTGAAGGCGTTGAGACGGTCGGGGCGATCGAGCGTCAGCGTCGCGACGCCCTCGGAGACCTCATAGGTGACGGCCATGGTTCAGGTCCTTTCGGCGACGAGGCCGGAGGCGAGCGCCGCGTCGATCTCGGTTTGGGTCAGTCCGGCGCCGGCGAGAATGGCGCGGGTGTCGGCGCCGGGGCCGCGGGCGGGCGGCGCGGCCTCGGTCGGTGTTCCCGAGAAGCGCGGCGCCGGCTTCGGCATCGGCCCCTCCGGCGTCCGGGTGAAGGTGCCGCGGGCGACGTTGTGGGGATGGGCCGCAGCCTCCACGGGGTCGAGGACCGGCGCGTAGCAGATCTCGCGACCGTCGAGCAGCGCGGTCCAGGCGTCGCGGGTCTTCGACCGGAAGGCAGCGGCGATGGCGGCCCGCAGGTCCGGCCACATGGCCTTGTCCCATTGCCTGGCGAAACGCGGATCGGTGAGGTTCAGCCCCTTGAGAAGCTCCACATAGAATTGCGGCTCCAGCGACCCGATGGAGACATATTTGCCGTCGGCGGTGTCGTAGACGCCGTAGAAGGGCGCACCGCCGTCGAGCATGTTGGCCTCGCGCGCCACCGTCCACGTCCCGGCATTGATCATGCCGAAGATCATGGTGCCGAGGACGGCGGCGCCGTCGACCATGGCGGCATCCACCACCTGGCCGCGGCCGCTGCTCTTCGCGCCATAGAGCGCGGCGACCATGCCGAGAGCCAGCATCATGCCGCCGCCGCCGAACTCGGCGGCGAGGTTGAGCGGCGGCACGGGCGGGCGGTCGGCGGGGCCGAGCGGCCAGAGCATGCCGGACAGGGCGAGGTAGTTGATGTCGTGGCCCGGCGCCGGACCATAGGGCCCCTCCTGACCCCAGCCGGTCATGCGGCCGTAGACGAGGCGCGGATTGGTCTTCAGGCAGATGTCGGGACCCAGACCGAGGCGCTCCATGACGCCGGGGCGAAAGCCCTCGAGCAGCGCATCGGCGCCGGCGATGATCCTCAGCACGAGGTCGGCGGCGCCGGGCTTCTTCAGGTCGATAGCGACCGAGCGCCGGCCGCGCCCGAGGGCGTCGCCGGCATTCCAGGCGCTCTTGCCGGCCCGGTCGATGCGGATGACATCGGCGCCGAGATCGGCCAGCATCATGGCGCAGAAGGGGCCGGGGCCGAGGCCCTGGAACTCGACGATGGTCACGCCGGCAAGCGGGCCGCCTCTGGTCACGTCGTCCTCCCCAACCGCCCGGCGGCGGTCCCATGCTTTGGGGGAAACGCTAAAGCCGGCATGGCGACAGTCAAGGCGAGGCCGACCGGCCTTCCGGGGGAGGCCGAAGGGCGGACGGTCGGGCCGGCGCGACAAATGGGCGTTGCATTTTGGGCCCGAGCGTCCATCTATGCCTCGACAGAAACGGTATGGCGCGGCGGGTCGAGACCGCCAGCGTGAGGGAGACTTCCATGAGCGGCAATGGCGGCGCGAAATTCGGCGCGTCCTTCGGCGGTTCCTATGGCGGCAGCTTCGGCGGCGCGGCGCCGCAGGTCGCTCCGACACCGGCACCGGCCCCGGCACCGGCACCCGCAGCGGCGGCGCCTGGCGAGCTCATCAAGGACACGACGACCCGCGACTTCGTGAAGGACGTGCTGGAGGAATCGAAGAAGCAGCCGGTCCTGGTCGATTTCTGGGCCACCTGGTGCGGTCCCTGCAAGCAGCTCACCCCCGTGCTCGAGAAGGTGGTACAGTCCTTCAAGGGCAAGGTGAAGCTCGTGAAGATGGACATCGACAAGCACCCGGAGATCGCCGGCCAGCTCGGCATCCAGTCGATCCCCGCGGTCATCGCCTTCGACAAGGGCCAGGGCATCGACGGCTTCATGGGCGCCCTGCCCGAGAGCCAGGTGAAGGCCTTCATCGACAAGCTGGTGGGCGGCAAGGTGAGCCCCGACATCGCCGAAATCCTCGCCGCCGCCGACGCGGCACTGGTGGAGGGTGACGCGGCGGGCGCCGCGCAGGTCTATGCCCAGGTGCTCGGCGCCGAGCCGGAGAACCTGCATTCGCTGGCGGGCCTCGCCCGCTGCGCGGTGGAGACGGGCGACCTCGACCAGGCCCGGGCGATCCTCGAGCAGGTTCCCGCCGACAAGGTCAACGACAAGGCGGTGGTGGCGGCCCGGGCGGCCCTCGACCTCGCCGCGCAGGCCGCCGATCTCGGCCCGATCCACGAGTTCGAGCACAAGCTGGCGCAGGACCCGGCGGACCATCAGGCCCGTTTCGACCTCGCCGTCGCGCTGAACGGCCAGGGCCGTCGCGACGAGGCCGCCGACCATCTCCTGGAGATCTTCAAGCGCGACCGCACCTGGAACGAGGACGGCGCACGCAAGCAGCTGGTGCAGTTCTTCGAGGCCTGGGGTCCCATGGACGAGGCGACGCTGGCCGGCCGGCGCAAGCTGTCATCGCTGCTGTTCCGGTAAGGGGGCAGCGCCCTGCATCGGGGCAGGCTGACATCGCGGGCCGCGTTCGCGCGGGTGACGGGTGGTGGGCGTGTGGCACGCTGCTTCACCTCTCCCCGGCGGGGAGAGGTCGACGAGCGAAACGAGGCGGGTGAGGGGGAGAATGAGGGCGGGAACGGTCTTGCCCCCTCACCCGGCCTGCGGCCGACCTCTCCCCGCCGGGGAGAGGTGAAGGGGAGTCCTTTGCCGAAACGCCGGGGAGAGGTGAAGCGGCGGCGCCCGGCACCGGCGACCAGCGTCCGCGAAGCAGGCGCCTAGCCCTTCCGCGTCAGCCCGAGGCGCTTGGCGGCGATCCGGTCGAGCCAGCGGGCCGGCAGGATGAGTGGCAGGAACCAGTTCATGAGCGGCGACGGGGTGATCGTGTAGCGCACCTTCGGCTGCGGCGCCGACAGCGCGGTGTGGACGACCTCAGCCACGGCAGACGCCGGCAGGGCGTGTTTCGCGCGGGCGAGCACTTCCTTCTCGAAGAGGTCGATGAGCGGGCCGTAGAACGTCGCCTGGTAGCGCGCCTTCTCCACCGCGCCGGCCGACTTCTCCCAGATCGGCGTGGCGATCGGTCCCGGCCCGACGATGACGACGTCGACGCCGAAGGGCATGAGTTCGCGGCGCAGGGCGTGGCTGATGGCCTCCAGCGCGTGTTTCGTCGCCGCATAGCCGCCGACGAAAGGCCAGGCGAGCTTGCCCGAGACCGAGGACATCATGACGATCCGCCCCGGCTGGCCGGAAAAGCCTTCCTGGGCGCCGAGGAGCGGCGCGAAGGCCTGCACCGTCGCGACCTGGCCGAGGACATTGACCTTCCATTGCCGGTCGAGCTCGTCGAGCGACTGGTGCAGCAGCGGCCCGGGCAGGGAAATGCCGGCATTGCAGACGAGACCGTCGAGCGCGCCGCCGTCGAGGAGGTCGGCGACCCGCGCCGCGGCGCGCGACAGCCCGTCGACGTCGGTGACGTCGCAGATGAGCGGGGTGAAGGACGGCCCGAGATCGTTGTCGAGGCGCTCGGCGTCCTCGCTGCGCCTGACGGTGCCGAAGACCCGCCAGCCCCGCTTCACGAGATCGGCGGCGATGGCCTCGCCGATGCCGGAGGAGACGCCCGTGACGACGCAGCTGCGCATGGCCTATTCCGCCGCCTGGCGGCCGCCGACGCCGTAGCGCTTGTCGATATAGGCGATGACCATGGCCTTGAACTCGGCGGCGACGTTGGGGCCGCGCAGGGTGGTGACCTTCTCTCCGTCGACGAAGACCGGGGCGGCGGGGTTCTCGCCCGTCCCCGGCAGGGAGATGCCGATATCGGCGTGTTTCGACTCGCCCGGTCCGTTGACGATACAGCCCATGACGGCGACGTTCAGCGCCTCGACCCCGGGATAGCGCGTCTTCCATTCCGGCATCGAGGTGTGGATGAAGCCCTGGATGTCCTGGGCGAGTTCCTGGAACAGGGTGGAGGTGGTGCGGCCGCAGCCCGGGCAGGCGGCCACCAGCGGCACGAAGGTGCGGATGCCCATGGTCTGCAGGATCTCCTGCGCCACCTTGACCTCCAGCGTGCGGTCACCGTTCGGCTCGGGCGTCAGCGAGACGCGGATCGTATCGCCGATGCCATCCTGCAGCACGACGCCGAGGGCGGCCGCGGAGGCGACGATGCCCTTGGAGCCCATGCCCGCCTCGGTGAGGCCGAGATGCAGCGCATAGTCGCAGCGCGCCGCCAGCATGCGGTAGACGGCGATCAGGTCCTGCACCGCCGAGACCTTGGCGGAGAGGATGATCCGGTCCTTCGGCAGGCCGATCTCGACGGCCCGGTCGGCGGAAAGCACGCAGGACTGCACCATCGCCTCGTGCATGACGGCACGGGCGTCGAGCGGTGCGCCGCTCTTGGCGTTCTCGTCCATCAGATGGGTGAGCAGTTCCTGGTCGAGTGAACCCCAGTTGGCGCCGATCCGGACGGCCTTGCCGTGCTGGATCGCCTTCTCGACGATCATCGAGAACTGGCGGTCCTTCTTGGCCTTGAAGCCGACATTGCCGGGGTTGATCCGATATTTGTCGAGCGCCTCGGCGCAGGCCGGATGGTCGGTCAGAAGCGTGTGGCCGATATAGTGGAAGTCGCCAACCAGCGGCACGCCGACGCCCATGCGCATGAGCTTCTCGCGGATGTGCGGCACGGCGGCGGCGCTCTCGTCACGGTCGACGGTGATGCGCACCAGTTCGGAGCCGGCGCGGGCAAGGGCCGCGACCTGGCGCACCGTTCCCTCGATGTCGGCCGTGTCGGTATTGGTCATCGACTGCACGACAATGGGGGCGCCGCCCCCGACCGTAACCGCTGCCGCGCCCTGGCCGATCGTCACGCCGACCGTCCGGTGCCGGGGCTTCACCCCAAATCCCTGGATCATCGCTTCTCGTCTCCGCTCAGCCCTGTCGCCGCTCAGCCCTTGTCCAATAGCGGCTGCGGCCTGCCCGCGCCAGCCGTCGTGACATCGGACACTCCCGATCCGGCAGGATGCAAGGGCCGGGCGGGGGTCAGGTCGCGGCGGGCTCGACGCAATGGGCGCAGCGGCCGAACATCTCGACGACCTGCGTCGCCGGCTTGAACCCCGCGGCTTCGGCGATGCCCGACAGATCGCGCTGGACCGGCGCGCCCGAGGCTTCCGAGACGCAGCCGCAGGAATCGCAGATCATGAAGACCACGAGGTCGCGGCTGTCGTGGCGGTGGGCGCAGGCGACGAAGGCGTTGCGGCTCTCGATGCGGTGGGCGAGGCCCGCCTCCAGAAGGAAGTCGAGCACGCGATAGACGCTGATGGGAGCGGGACGCCGCCCGCTGGCGCGATGCATCAGCTCGATGAGGTCATAGGCGCCGACCGGGGCGGGCGAGGCGGCCAGGTGCGAGAGCACCTCGCGGCGGATGGGGGTCAGCTTCAGCTTCCGCTCGGCGCAGCGCGCTTCCGCCACCTTGAGCACGTCGACCGGGGGATGGCCGTGCTCGCAGGCGTGATCGTGCGCAGGTCGTGATTTCAGCATCGCTGCTTGCCTTCGCGGTTCCGGGGACCCAGCATCTAGCACGGCGCCCGGATCCGCCATAGCGCGCCCCCGTATCGCCATGTTGCGTTGCGACAGAACCCGCGCCAGTGATGGCGGAGCGGGATATCGGCCATCTTGAGGAGATAGTGATCATGAGCCTTGCGGGAAAGAGCGCGATCGTCACGGGATCGACCAGCGGGATCGGACTGGCCATCGCGACGGCCCTGGCCGAGGCCGGCGCCGACGTCATGCTGAACGGTCTCGGCGAGGCGGCCGAACTCGAGGCGATCCGGGCGAAGCTCGCCGCCGAGACAGGGCGCAAGATCCTGTTCTCGCCCGCCAACATGATGAAGCCCGACGAGATCGCGGCGATGGTGGCGGCGGCCGAGGGCGACTTCGGCAAGGTCGACATCGTCGTGTCGAATGCCGGCATCCAGTATGTCGCGCCGGTGGAGGATTTTCCCGCGGACAAGTGGGACGCCATCATCGCCATCAACCTGACCGCCTCCTTCCACCTCGCCAAGGCGGTGGTGCCGGGCATGAAGGCGCGCAAGCACGGCCGCATCGTCAACATCGCCTCGGCCCATTCGCTGGTCGCCTCGCCGTTCAAGTCGGCCTATGTCGCGGCCAAGCATGGCCTCGTCGGCTTCACCAAGACCATCGCGCTCGAACTCGCGACCTTCGGCATCACCGCCAACTGCATCTCGCCGGGCTATGTCTGGACGCCGCTCGTCGAGAAGCAGATTCCCGACACGATGAAGGCGCGCAACATGACCAAGGAGCAGGTCATGAATGACGTGCTGCTGGCGGCCCAGCCGACCAAGCAGTTCGTCCAGGTCGGGGAGGTCGCGGCGCTGGCGCTGTGGCTGTGCTCGGACGCGGCGAAGAACATCACGGGCGCCAACAACGTCATCGACGGCGGCTGGACGGCGGCGTGATGGCCAAGCCGTCGAAGCCGACGAAGAGCATCAACCTCGCCCTGCAGGGCGGAGGCGCCCACGGCGCCTTCACCTGGGGCGTCCTCGACGAGGTGCTGCGCGACGGCAGGCTGGCGATCGAGGGCGTCACCGGGGCCTCGGCCGGGGCGATCAACGCAGTCCTGCTGGCCGACGGCCTGGCGGAGGGCGGGCCGGAGGCGGCGCGGGAGCGGCTCGGGCGGTTCTGGAGGGCGGCCTCGCATGACGGCAAGATGCCCGCCCTGCAGCGCCGGGCGCTCGACCGTCTGTTCTCGGTGGTGCCCTATGAGGGTTCGCTGATGGAATCCTGGGTCACCTCGATGCAGCGCTACTTCTCGCCCTACGATCTCAATCCCTTCGACATCAACCCGCTCGAAGATCTGATCCGCAGCTTCGTCGACTTCGACCGCCTCGCCGCCTTCGACGGCATCAAGGTCTTCATCTCCGCCACCAACGTGCATACCGGCAAGCTGACGATCTTCCGGCGCGAGCGCATCTCCTGCCGGGCGGTGATGGCCTCGGCCTGCCTGCCGACCCTGTTCAAGGCGGTCGAGATCGACGGCACGCCCTATTGGGATGGCGGCTACATGGGCAATCCGCCGATCTTTCCGCTCTACCGGGCGACCGAGGCCGAAGACATCCTGCTGGTGCAGATCAATCCGGTGGTCCGCAAGGCAACGCCGACCACCGCGCGCGGCATCGCCGACAGGCTGAACGAGATCACCTTCAACTCCTCGCTGCAGGCCGAACTGAGGGCCGCGGCCTTCGTGGCGCGCCTCGTCAACGAGGGCCGGCTTCCCCGTGGCCGCAAGGCCGGCGAGTACAAGCGCGTCAACCTGCACCGCATCGCCCTCGGCGATTCGCTCAAGGGCCTGACCGCCGGCTCGAAGGTCGTCACCGACCTCGACTTCCTCCTGGAACTCCACAATGCCGGCAAGAAGGCTGCACGGCGGTTCCTGAAGGTCCATTTCGACGATATCGGCGAACGCTCCACCCTCGACCTGGAGGCCGAGATCGCCGCCGAATGGGCCTGAGCGCTCAGCGCATCGGCACCTCGACACCCATCAGCGCCGCGGCGCGTTCGACCACCGCCTCCTCGAGTTCGGCGGCGGCACCGTCGGCGAGAACCACGCTCCACATCATGTCGACGATGCGCCGGCGGCCGTCCTCGTCGAGGCGCTTGGCGAGGAGGTCGGCGAAGGAGGTCCAACTGTCGGCCGAGGCCTCGGCATCGACGGCCCTTTCAATCAGGCGCCCGGTATCGCCGCGGGAGAGGGCGAAGCCCGCCTCCAGCACGGTCTGGATGCGCTCGCGCTCGGATGCCGACACCCTTCCGTCGACCGCCATGACGTGGACGAGAAGGGCGGCCGCGGCGAGGCGGTAATCGTCGTCGCCGAAGGCTTCGTGCGGCGCCTCAGTCAGGTCGGAGATGAGGGCGAAGAAGCGGTCGAGCATGGTCAGGGGGTCCCGGAGTGTTGCCGTGGCGATCATCGCGGCCGGAGGGCTGCGATGGCAAGAAGGCGATGCCGGTGCATGGCGCCGCAGCGGCGGAACGGGTTGGCCTGAAGCGCCGCCCGCGCTAGGAGACGCGTTCTGCGATCAGGCAGTTCCAAGGAGAGACAAACATGGCCATCGAGCGCAAGCAGGTCGGTCCGCGCATGAGCGGCGCCGTCGTCCACGGCAACACCGTCTATCTCGCCGGTCAGGTCGCCCACAAGGCGGCCGGCAAGTCGGTGACCGAGCAGACCCGGGAGATCCTGGAGACCATCGACGCGCTGCTGGCTGAGTGCGGCACGTCGAAGCAGAACCTGCTGTCGACCAATATCTGGCTGTCGGACATGTCGACCTTCGCCGAGATGAACGCGGTCTGGGATGCCTGGGTCGTTCCCGGCCAGACGCCGGCCCGCGCCACCGTCGAGGCCAAGCTCGCCACCCCGCAGTTCACCGTCGAGATCATGGTCGTCGCGGCGAAGTGAGAGCGGACGCCGCGGCGTCCCTTCGAAAACGTCATGGCCGGGAGACCCCGGCCATGATCTGGCTGTCCTGACCGCCTGGGCGTTCGTCAGGCGGCGCGCACACCTTCGAGGAAGGTGCGGATCTCGCGGTCGAGGGCCTGAGCCTCCTCGCCGAGACGGCCCGACAGGGAGCGCACGTCCTCGGCCGTCGCCTGCGCCGACTGGGCGGTGCCGCCGACACGGCCCATGGCCTCGGCGCCGCCGCGGGTCTCGTCGGAGGCGCGGTTGACCGCCTCGGCGATGGTCGAAACGGCGGCGTTCTGCTCCTCGACGGCGGCGGCGACGGAGGCGGCGATGCCGCGCATCTCACCGATTACCTGGCCGACCTTGTCGATGGCGTCGACGGCATCGCCCGAGGCCATCTGGATGGCACCGATCTGGGAGGCGATCTCCTCCGTGGCGCGGGCGGTCTGGGCCGCCAGGCTCTTCACTTCCGAAGCGACGACCGCGAAGCCCTTGCCGGCCTCGCCGGCACGGGCGGCCTCGATGGTGGCGTTGAGGGCCAGGAGGTTGGTCTGACCGGCGATCGCCTGGATGAGGTTGACGACCTCGCCGATGCGGGAGGCGGCCTGGGCGAGCGAGCCCATGGTCTGCGCCGTGCGCTCGGCCTCGGTGACGGCGGTGCCGGCAACCTGGGTCGACTTTGTCGCCTGCGAGGCGATCTCGGCGATGGAGGCGGCCAGTTCCTCGGCGGCGGCGGCGGCGGAGGAGACGGAATTCGCCGCCTGCTCCATGGCACCGGAGGCGGTGACGGCCTCCTGCGTCACGGCGCCGGACGTGCCGTCGAGCTGGTCGGAAGCGCCGTCGAGCTGGCCGGAGGCGCTGCGCAGCGCACCGAGCGATTTCTCGGCAGCCTCCTCGAAGCCCTTGATCAGGTTGTCGACGACCGTGGCGCGGCGGTTGCGGGCCTCGACCTCGACGATCTGCTCGGCCGCGAGGCGCTCGCGCTCGATGGCGTTGTCGCGGAAGACGAGAACGGCCCGGGCCATCTGACCCAGTTCATCGGTGGCCTCCGTCGAGGGGACTTCGACGGCCGTGTTGCCGCCGGCGAGTTCGCGCATCGACACCGTGATGCCGCCGATCTGCCGCGTCATCGAGCGTCCGAGAACCATCGCGACGATACCGCATAGAACCACGACGCCGACGATGATGCCGAACACCAGGAACATGGTCTGGCCCTGCGCCTCAAGCCGCGCCTCGTTGGCGCGTGTCTTGCCGTCATTGGCGGCGGAAACGAGGACGTTGGTCGTCTGGTCCAGGGTGGTGAGAAGCGCGTCGAGCTGCTGGATCGTCTTTTCCACCGTGCGCGTCCCCTCGACAAAGGAATCGAGAGCCGGCCAGTAGATTTCCCCCGCCTTGAGGAGCTCGGCCTTGGTGGCGGGGGCGACGACCGAGCGCGTCACTTCGTTGACGAACTTGGTGCGGGCCTGGCGGAAGGCCTCGAGGTCGGAATCCAGACCGCGCAGCATGAAGTCCTTCTCGTGCCGGCGCATCTGCAGAACCTGCTCAAGAATGCCGGCGCCGTCGTCGAAGTTGGCGGCGACGCGGCGCGCCTGCACTTCGAGCAGTTGGACGGATTCGTTCATGCGGCCGGTCAGGCCGGAGACCTCGTCCTTGCCGAGAGTCTCGATGGTGGTGCGCACCAGATCGAAGGCCGCGCTGGCATCGCCGAGTTGCTTCAGCGACTGGTCGATCTCGCCCTGGAGCCGGGCGGCGGAGGGCTTCCGGCGGGCTTCGCCGAGGGCCATCGTCGCCTCCGTCCGGGCGCGGGCGAAAGCGGTCGGCGCCGCCTCGGTGTAGCGCTCGGCATAGTCGAGGGCGGCGAAGCGCAGGTCGCGGACGCTGGCGCGGACACGGGCGGCATCGGTGGCGAGCCCGGCGAAGTCGTCATAGGCCTCGAAGGCGCCGGCCGCCGACTTCTGGCCGTACCAGGCGGCACCGCCGGCGGCGAGCACGCCGATGATGGGGACGATGGCGAGAAGAGCGATCCTCAACCGAACCGACATTGCGGGCATACGAACGGCCATTGCTATGAGTCCCCGAGTTTGCAGCGAGGCGATACTGCTCCTCATTGGTTAAGGAATGACTATCCGATCCGCTGTGCGGTCAAGAATTTCTTGGTTTTACAGTACGTTGCTGACGAATAACGTTCCCCTGCGTCAATGATTGAGTTTTGGTCGGCCGCCCCCTAGGGTCCGCGCCTCCTTGCGTGAGATCGCCATGTCCCTTGCGGTGCGGGCCGTTCCCTTCCTCTTCGTGTTCGCCTGGTCGACCGGCTGGATCGTGGCGGGCTTCTCGGCGCGCCTGGCCGATCCGCTGTGGTTCCTGTTCCTGCGCTTCGCCATGGCGGCCGCGGTGATCGCCGCCATCGCCTTCGCCATGGGCGCGCCATGGCCGCGATCGGGACGGGAGATCGGCCATGCGATGATGTCAGGCGTGCTCCTGCATGCGCTCTATCTCGCCGGGGTCTGGTGGGCCGTCAGGAACGGCGTGCCGTCGGGCGTGTCCGGGATCATGGCCGGTCTCCAGCCGGTCATGACCGCGCTGCTCGCCCCGGCGATCCTCGGCGAAAGGATCACGGCCCGACAGGGCTTGGGCGTCGCCCTGGGCTTCGCCGGCATCGTCCTCGTGCTGATGCCGAAGCTCGTCGGCGTGCCGGCCGAGGTCTATGATGCCATCGTGATCCCGCTGACGGTCAATCTCGTCGCGATGCTCTCGGTGACGGCCGGCACCTTCTACCAGAAGCGCTTCGTCTCCGGCGGCGACATGCGCACCACGACCGCATGGCAATACATCGCGGCCTCGCTGACGATGCTGCCGCTGCTCGCCCTCTTCGGCAAGGTCGAGGCGGAATGGAACCAGACGCTGATCCTCACCATGGCCTGGTCGGTGCTCGCCCTGTCGGTCGGCGGCATCTTCCTGTTCCTCTACCTGATCCGCCGCGGCGAGGTGTCCCGCGCGACCGCCTATATCTATCTGGTGCCGGCGGTCTCGGCGCTGATGGCCTTCGTGTTCTTCGGCGAGACGCTGACCTTCGTGCAGCTGGTCGGCATGGCGGTCACCGCCGTCGGCGTCTGGCTCGCCACCCGACCGCGCTGAACTTTTTCTGCGCATCACCGGTCATTTGCCGGATTGAAACAGCGTTGCGCTGCGTTATTTTGCATTGCAGCAACGTCGAACAACCCGAGGGAACCACCATGAGCCCCGCTCTCGCCCTGAAGGATGCTCCCGGCACGCTGACGGATCTCGCCCAGGGCGCGGTCGTCGCAGCCGATGCCGTGCTGGCCGAGGCCACCGCCGCGGTGCGCGCCCGCGTCACCGAAGGCGGCCGCATCTCGGGGGCCGCCATCGAGCGCGAGCAGCGCGCGACCCACGGGCTCGCCTGGCTCGCCACCTATGTCGAGAGCGTGCGGCAGCTCGCCTCCTATGCCGAACGCCTCGGCGCCGAGAGCAAGTTCGGCGAGATCGAGGATCTCATCGTCCGCATCGGCCTCGGCGAATATCTGGCGCAGATCGTCGGCGGCATCCCGATGAGCCAGGGCGAGATGGTGCGCCCCGGTGATGTCGGCCTGTCCGCCGCCGATGTCGCCCGCCGCTTCACCGGCGCCGCCGATACGCTGATCGCCACCGGCAATACGGCGGCCAACCGCGCCCGCCTGGCAACGCTGGTGCAGGAGCAGGAATCCTCAGGCCATTTCGGCGAGCCGGGGCTCGACGAGACGCTGGAGGCGATCCGCGACGAAATGCGCAAGTTCTCGGTGGCCGAGGTCCTGCCCCATGCCCATCAATGGCATCTGGAGAACGCCTATATCCCGCTCGAGGTCATCGCCAAGCTCGCCGAACTCGGCGTCTTCGGCCTGACGCTGCCGGAGAGCTATGGCGGCATGGGCCTCGGCAAGGAGAGCATGTGCGTCGTCTCCGAGGAGCTGTCGCGCGGCTATATCGGCGTCGGCTCGCTCGGCACCCGCTCGGAAATCGCCTCGGAGCTGATCCTGGCCGGCGGCACGCAGGCGCAGAAGGACCACTGGCTGCCGAAGATCGCCTCCGGCGAGATCCTGCCCACCGCCGTCTTCACCGAGCCGAATACCGGCTCGGACCTCGCCTCGCTGAAGACCCGCGCCGTGCGCGAGGGCGACGTCTACAAAATCTCCGGCAACAAGACCTGGATCACCCACCCCGTGCGCGCCGACGTGATGACGCTGCTGGTGCGGACCGATCCGAGCGAGCCCGGCTACAAGGGCCTGTCGATGTTCCTCGCGGAAAAGCCGCGCGGCACCGACGAGACCCCGTTCCCGGCTGAGGGCATGTCAGGCGGCGAGATCGAGGTGCTCGGCTATCGCGGCATGAAGGAGTACGAAATCTCCTTCGATGGCTTCGAGGTGAAGGCGGACAACCTGCTCGGCGGTGTCGAGGGCCAGGGCTTCAAGCAGCTCATGCAGACCTTCGAGGCGGCCCGCATCCAGACCGCGGCGCGCGCCGTCGGCGTCGCCCAGGCGGCCATGGACCTGGCGCTGCGCTATGCCCAGGAGCGGGTGCAGTTCGGCAAGCCGCTGATCGCCTTCCCGCGCGTCTCCGACAAGATCGCCATGATGGCGGTGGAGGTGATGATCGCCCGCCAGCTCACCTATTTCTCGGCACGGCAGAAGGATCTCGACCGGCGCTGCGACCTCGAGGCCGGCATGGCCAAGCTGCTCGGCGCCCGCGTCGCCTGGGCGGCGGCCGACAACGCCCTGCAGATCCATGGCGGCAACGGCTTCGCGCTGGAATATCCGGTGTCCAGAGTGCTCTGCGACGCGCGCATCCTCAACATCTTCGAGGGCGCCGCCGAGATCCAGGCGCAGGTCATCGCAAGGCGCCTGCTCGACGGGGCGAACTGACCCTCAGGCGTTGGCCGCTCGCAGCGCCCGGTCGATATCGGCATAGAGGTCGTCGACCGCCTCGAGGCCGACCGACAGGCGCAGCAGGTCCGTCGGGCAGGGCGAGCCGGCGCCCTCGATCGAGGCGCGATGCTCGATGAGGCTCTCGACGCCGCCGAGCGAGGTCGCCCGCTTCCACAATGCAACGCGGGCAGCGGTGGAGACGGCCGCCTGTTCGCCGGCCTTCACCCGTACCGACATCATGCCGCCGAAGCCGCCCTGCATCTGCCGCGCGGCGAGCGCGTGCTGCGGGTGGGAGGCAAGGCCCGGATAGAGCACGTCGGCGACCATGGCATGGGCCTTCAGCTTCTCGGCGAGGGCAAGGGCGGCCCTGGCCTGCGCCTCGACCCGCACATGCAGGGTGCGCATGCCGCGCATCAGCAGAAAGGCCTCGAAGGGGCCGAGGATCTGGCCGTGCATGGAGCGGACGCGCCGGACCTTCGCCCAGAACTCGTTCACCTCCCGCGTGACGAGAGCCCCGGCGACGACGTCGGAATGGCCATTCAGATATTTCGTCGCGGCATGCATGACGATATCGGCGCCGAGCGTCAGCGGCCGGGTGAAGACCGGCGTCGCCACGGTGGAATCCACCGCGCAGATGGCGCCGGCGGCATGGGCGATGTCCGAGATGGCGGCGATGTCGGCGACGGTCCAGAGCGGGTTGGAGGGTGTCTCCAGCCAGACGAGCCTGGTCTTGCCGGGCACGACCGCGGCCTTCACGGCGGCGAGGTCGGTGGTGTCGACGAAGCTGGTCGTATAGCCATAGGTGACGGCGTCGTTCATCAGCCAGTTGCGCAGCGCCCAGTACATGATCGTCGGCGCGACGATGTGGGCGCCGGCCGGCAGAGCCATGACCACGGCGGTCGCCGCCGACATGCCGGAGCCGAGCAGCAGGGCCTCGGGCCCCTCCTCCAGCGCCGCCAGAATCGCCTCGCACTGGCGCACCGTCTGGTTGTCGGGCCGGCCATAGACGAAGCCGTTGCGGTACTGGTTGTCGGGATCGCGGATGAAGGTGGTGGCGACATGGATCGGCGTCACCACGCCATGCGTCTCGGCCTCCTCCCAGCCCAGCGCCTGGGCGGCGAGCGTGCGTGGCTGGAGGCCGGAGGACTTGTCGGCGGTCATGGGGCTATCCTGGTCAGGCGGGGACGTGCCTCGTGCGGCCTTGAGACCGGCGAGGCGTTCCATCATCCGCAACTACATTTCCGGTATCGTGGAATCAAGCGGCGTTGCGAGGAGCTTGTAAAGCACGATGACAGAATTCGGTTCGCGCGGCTAACATGGCGCGATGTTCATCCCCCTCTCCGATCACAATCCCCACCGCCACATCACCGCGCCCTATGTCACTTTCGCGCTGATCGCCCTCAACGTCGCGGTCTTCCTGCTGACGACCGGGCTGGTGCCGTCGCAGTCGGCCAATGCCAACATGCTCGGCCTCGGGCTCATTCCGGCCGTCGTCACCGAACAGGCGCATCTGGCGAGAGAACTCGTCATCGTGCCGGCCTGGGCGACCTGGCTGACCTACATGTTCATGCATGCGGGATGGATGCATCTCATCGGCAACATGCTGTTCCTCTGGGTCTTCGCCGACAATATCGAGGACGCCATGGGCCACTGGCGCTTTTTCGTCTTCTACCTGCTGTGCGGGCTGATCGGCGGCGCCGCGCATCTCGTCATCAATCCGGCCTCGCAGGCGCCGCTGGTCGGGGCGTCGGGGGCGGTCTCGGGCGTGCTGGCGGCCTATCTCCTGCTGTTCCCGCGGGTCCGGGTGTTCGGGCTGGTCTTCAACATCCTGCCCCTTACGATCCCGGTCTGGCTGGCGCTGGGCACCTGGATCATGCTGCAGGTCTATCACCTGTTCACCACCCAGGGCGGTGCGACGGCCTGGTGGGCGCATATCGGCGGCCTCGTGGCCGGCGCAGCGCTGGTCGGCCTGATGAAGAGCCGCGACGTCGTCTTCTTCAGCCACCAGCGGCAGCTGCCGGTCACGGTCCCGGGCATTCCCCTGCGTCGCGGATGATCGCCGACGGCATTTTGCCTCGCCGCGGCCTTTCGCCTACACAGTCGGGAACAATCGGGCGCGCCCATGCATTGGGCATCGATTCGGGGGAGCGCATGGCATTCGGCGGACAGACCGCGACGGCGATCGCCGGCCCCGAAGGCGGGCGGCTCACGGCGCCATATTTCGACACGCTTTCGCCCGAAGGCCGCCCATCGCGCCAAGCACAGGTGCTGGTCACCTCGCGGCCGGGCCGGCCGAACGGATTTGCCAGAATGGTCGCAAAGTTCATCGACGATGCCATGCTGAACGGCTCCGTCATCCGCAGGGATGGGGCCACCGGCATGACGCGGCGATGACGGCCTGAACGCCAGGATCGGAATTTCGTGGACGTCGCCCCGCTCGTCTCGGCCTACCGCTACCGTTTCCACGTCCTCGACGCCTATGGCGGTCGGATGGGCGGCCTCGCCCGTCCCAGCGGAACGATCGAGGAGGCGCTGCGCCAGGCGGCGGCGGAACTCAAGCTGGTGGCCGATCCGCCCGGCCAGCTCAAGCGCCTCGCCCACCGGATCAATGCCGAGACGCGTGCCGCGCTGCGCGACGTCATCGCCCGCGCCGAGAACGACCTCGCGATCGCCATCACCCGTTTCGGAACCGATATCGGCGCCCCTCCAACGGGCCCGCATATCGACCTCAGGGCCTCGCTGGACGGGCTCGACCGCGCCTATCGGGCGAGCGACCCGGCCCCCGATGATTTCGACGGCTGGTACGACCAGCTCGATTCCCAGATCTCGCACCTCTCGGCACTGATCCAGCTCGAGAAGGAGCTCGATGTCGCCCGCGGCGGCGGCGCACAGGTCCGCCTGCCGGACCCGTCGCCCCGGCGGCTGAAATGGTTTCTGGTGATCCTGGTCGTCGCCGCACTGGCGGCCCTGGGGATCGCCGGCCTGACGGCCTTCAACATGCAGGGCGGCGGAACCGCGGCGACGCCCCCCGTGCCGCCAATCGGCGGCGCAGAACAGCCGCGGCTCGTCCGCACCGTGCCGATCACGGTGTCGCCGCCGACGGCTGCAGAGAGCGCGCCGGCCGTGGGGACAGCGGACGCCTGCCGTGTTCTTGAGATGGAGATCGCCCCCGCGGGCGCCAACCTCCTCGATGCCCCGCTCGGCGGCCAGCCCGTCGTCCGGCTGGAGGCGGGGGAAAAGGTTCAGCTCCGTCAGGTCATCGACATGGGGCCGACGCGGCTCGTCGAGGTCGAGGTTCCCGCGCGGTCGGCGCGTGGCTTCATCGGCGAGCGGGAAGTCCGCCTGCCGGTCATGACCTGGTCCTGCGACCGCTGACGGCCCGGCGGGCGAAAGCCGCGTCAGATGCCCGCGATCTCGTTCATGGCGCGGGCGAGCGCGATGTCCCTGGCCGTCAGCCCACCGGCGTCGTGGGTCGACAGCGTGACCTCCACCGTCCGGTAGACATTGAACCATTCGGGATGGTGGTCCATCGCCTCGGCGGCGAGCGCCACGCGGCTCATGAAGCCCCAGGCCTCGGAGAAGTCACGGAAAGCGAAGCGCCGGGTGATGGCGTCACGGCCCTCCACGGCGATCCAGCCGGAAAGCGAGGCCATCGCCGCGCGTCGTTCGTCGTCGGTCAGCCTGCCGGCCATGAGGATCTCCACCTTCGGTTCGTCCCTCTCCCGCGGCCGAGCATGGCCGAAAAAAACGGGCCGGCGCAGAAGCGCCGGCCCGCACGTTCGCGTCGGAGGGGATGACCGAACGTTTCCATCGGCAGGACCGATGGTGCTCGACACGATCGGACTGACCCCGGGGGGCTGGGGGGCTGAAGAGTCCGGGGCAGCGCCGATCGGGCGCCGAGGCAACGGCTCGAAGCTCGTGCCCGCTCTTGACCCCACCGGGGCCGAATTGGGGCGGTACCATGGCATGTCTCACCGCGGCGTGATGGCCGGCCATGGTTCAACCGGGCTGGCTGCACGGCAGGACGAGCGGCTCGTGCCCGGTCGCGGCGAGGAAGGCGACGAGATCGTCCCGTCCGATCGAGGTCGTCGCGGTGTTTTCCAGCGGATGATAGTTGAGGACCGGGTGCTCCATCATCGCCGCGTCGAGCACGACGGTGACCCGCTGCCCGGTGTCGCAGAGCGCGCCGAAGGGCGTGACCGAGCCGGGCTTGACGCCCCAGACCTCTTCCAGCAGTTCGCCGGACCCGAAGGACAGCCGTCCCGCGGCGCCGATGACCTCGTGCAGGCGCTTCAGGTCGATCACCGCGTCGCCGAGGGCGACGACCAGGAAGAGCCGGCCCTTCTTGTCCTTGAGGAAGAGGTTCTTGGTGTGGCCGCCGGGGATCGCCTCCTTGACGTGGCGGCTCTCGGCCACGGTGAAGACGGCCTCGTGTTCGTGGGTCGTGGTGGCGATGCCGAGCCGGTCGAGCAGGGCGAAGAGGGCGGCGCGGCGCGCGGCGATGGTGGTCATGGCGGCGACGCTAGGTGCCAAGGGCGGTGCGGATCAGCCGCAGGGCGTCCTCGCTCGCCCATTCGGCCGGGCCGGCGAGGAAGCCGAGCTCGCAGCCATTGGCGTCGATGAGCAGGGTCGTCGGCATGCCGAAGGCGCGGCCCGCCGCCTTCAGGTCCTGGAAGATGCGGGCGCTGTGGTCGGCGTAATGGGCCATATGGCGGATGCCGTTGTCGGTGAGCCAGGTGGCGGCGCGGTCGGGGTTGCGCGTGTCGATGTTCACCGCCACCACCTCGAAGGTCTGCCCGCCCAGCGTCTGCTGCAGGCGGTCGAGGGCCGGCATCTCGTGGCGGCAGGGCGCGCACCATGTGGCCCAGAGGTTGAGGAGCACGACGCGGCCGCGGAAATCGGCGAGGGTGACGTCGCGCCCGTCCGGCGCCTTGAATGCGAGGTTGGGTGCGATCATCGGCGCGGTCGTCACCTTGAAGGCCGCGAGTTCGCCGCGCGCCAGGGGCCCGAGGTTGGCGGCGACGGTGCGGGCGGCGTTGCAGGCCTCAGCCGACGCATTGCGCGCGGGCCCGCCTGTCCAGTAGAAGGCCAATGCGCCGGCGCACAGTCCGATCAGTCCTGCTGCGAGGATGGTCATTCTGGCGCGGGACAAGAGCGAATTCCTTCTTCCTTCGGGGACGCGACGATGACCGTAGCCGACAAAGCCGGCAATTCCATGTGGGGCGGCCGTTACGCCTCGGGCCCGGCCGCCGTGATGGAGGACATCAACGTCTCGATCGATTTCGACAAGCGACTGTATAGGCAGGACATCGCCGGCTCGAAAGCCCATGTGGCCATGCTGGCCGCTCAAGGCATCGTGAGCCGCGATGACGAAGCCGCGATCACCCGCGGGCTCGACCAGGTCCTGGCCGAGATCGAGGGCGGCAGCTTCGTCTTCAAGCGCAGCCTCGAGGACATCCACATGAACGTGGAGGCGCGGCTCGCCGAGATCATCGGTGCACCGGCCGGCCGTCTCCACACCGCGCGTTCGCGCAACGACCAGGTGGCGACCGACTTCAAGCTCTGGGTGCGCGACGCCGCCGACGGGCTCGACGCGCAGCTGAAGGACCTGCAGAAGGCGCTGGCCGAAAAGGCGCTGGCCGACGCCGCCACGGTGATGCCGGGCTTCACCCATCTGCAGGTGGCCCAGCCGACCACCTTCGGCCATCACCTGATGGCCTATGTGGAGATGGTCGGACGCGACAGGGGGCGGATCACGGACGCGCGCCGCCGCCTCAACGAGAGCCCGCTCGGCGCCGCCGCCCTCTGCGGCACCTCCTTCCCCATCGACCGGCACATGACGGCGGCCGCCCTCGGCTTCGACAGGCCGACCGCCAATTCGCTCGATTCGGTGGCCGACCGCGACTTCGTCATGGAAGTGCTGGCTGCGGCGACGATCACGGCGGTGCACCTGTCGCGCCTCGCCGAGGAGATCGTCATCTGGTGCTCCTCGCCCTTCTCCTTCGTGACGCTGTCGGACGCCTTCTCCACCGGCTCGTCGATCATGCCGCAGAAGCGCAACCCCGACGCCGCCGAACTGGTACGCGCCAAGGTCGGCCGCATCCTCGGCGCCTTCAACGCCATCGTCGTGGTGCTGAAGGGCCTGCCGCTGACCTACCAGAAGGACATGCAGGAGGACAAAGAGCCGACCATGGATGCGCTCGCCTCGCTGTCGCTGGCGATTGCCGCCACGGCCGGCATGGTGCGAGATCTCAAGGCCAATGCGCCGGTGATGAAGAAGGCGGCCGGCCAGGGCTACGCGACCGCCACGGATCTCGCCGACTGGTGCGTCCAGGCGCTCGGCATCCCCTTCCGCGAGAGCCACCATATCGCCGCCAAGGCGGTCGGGGTCGCTTCGGCCAAGGGCCTGCCGCTGCACAAGCTGACGCTCGCCGACATGCAGTCGGTGGACGCGCGCATCACCGCCGAGGTGTTCTCGGTGCTGTCGGTGGCGAAGTCGGTCGCCAGCCGCGTCAGCTATGGCGGCACCGCGCCGAAGAACGTCAGGGCGCAGGCCAAGCGCTGGCTGAAGACGCTGGGCTGAGGGGGGCGGCCGGCGCTGTTTGGAAGAATGCCCCAACCGCACCCTCCCCTCGCGTGATCGAGGGGAGGGCGCGGGCGGGGCATGGTTGCCTAGTGCGACGCCCCTCCGAAAAAATCCCGAACCCTGTCGAACCTTTCTCCCGCCTCCCGCCACCCATGGTCACGCCGCAGCACGGGCCGCGGACATGACACGGGGGAGACGATCCATGTTCATCCAGTTCGACATTCGAAAGTCGGCTCTCACGCTCCTTGCTGCCGCAGCTTTGTCGACGGGCGCCGGGATCGCCTCCTCCGCCCATGCTTCCGCGCTCGCCGCCAGCGCCCGCCTCGCCGTCCCGGCCATGACCTCGCAGACCGAGTACGGCACCGACGACGACGGGTCCGGCAAAGGCCATCGCCTCACCCGCCCGGCCAATCGCTTCAATGGCTCCGTCGGCACACCCGGCCCGACCGCAGGCACGCACCAGGGGCCGTGAGCGCGCCCTGGCCCGAATATGACAAAGGCCGGGTTGCCCCGGCCTTCGTTCATGTCCGCGGGCTGGAGCCCTCAGAGCCCCAGTTTCTTCTTGCGCTGGCCGAGCGTGCGCAGGCGCAGCGCATTCAGCTTGATGAAGCCGGCGGCATCGCGGTGGTCATAGGCGACGGCGCCTTCCTCGAAGGTCACCAGGTCCTGATCGTAGAGCGAATAGATGCTCTCGCGGCCGATGGTGATGACATTGCCCTTGTAGAGCTTCAGCCGGACGGTGCCGGTGACAAATTCCTGGCTCTTGTCGATCAGCGCCTGCAGCATCTCGCGCTCGGGCGAGAACCAGAAGCCGTTGTAGATGAGCTCGGCATATTTCGGCATGATCTCGTCCTTGAGATGCGCCGCGCCGCGATCGAGCGTGATGCTCTCGATGGCACGATGGGCCATCGAGAGGATCGTGCCGCCCGGCGTCTCGTACATGCCGCGCGACTTCATGCCGACGAAGCGGTTCTCGACGAGATCGAGCCGGCCGATGCCGTTGATCTTGCCGAGTTCGTTGAGCTTGGTCAGCAGGGTCGCCGGCGACATGGCCTGGCCGTCGATGCCGACGGGGTCACCTTCCTTGAAGTCGATGGTGATGACGGTCGCCTTGTCAGGGGCGCTCTCCGGGCCATCGGTGCGCGAATAGACGTAGTCCGGCACTTCCAGCGCCGGATCTTCCAGTACCTTGCCCTCGGACGAGGCGTGCAGGAGGTTGGCGTCGACCGAGAACGGGGCTTCGCCGCGCTTGTCCCTGGCGATCGGGATCTGGTGCTGCTCGGCGAAGGCGATCAGCTGCTCGCGTGAGCGCAGGTCCCATTCGCGCCACGGCGCGATGATGGTGATGTCCGGCTTCAGCGCATAGTAGGAAAGCTCGAAGCGCACCTGGTCATTGCCCTTGCCGGTGGCGCCATGGGAGACGGCATCGGCGCCGACCTGTTCGGCGATCTCGATCTGGCGCTTGGCGATCAGCGGCCGGGCGATCGAGGTGCCGAGGAGATACAGGCCCTCATACATCGCGTTGGCGCGGAACATCGGGAAGACGTAGTCCTTTACGAAGGTCTCGCGCAGGTCGTCCATGAAGATGTTCTCAGGCTTGATACCGAGCAGCAGCGCCTTGTCGCGCGCCGGGCCGAGTTCCTCGCCCTGGCCGAGGTCGGCGGTGAAGGTGACGACCTCGCAGCCATAGGTGGTCTGCAGCCATTTCAGGATGATCGAGGTGTCGAGGCCGCCCGAATAGGCGAGGACGACTTTCTTGACGGACTTCTGCGCGGCCATGAGTGGGTTTCCAGGGCGGTCGGAGGGGGTTGCGTCGGCTTAAAGAAGCCGCGCCCGCGTGGCAAGCCGCACGGGCGTCAGGGCCGCCCGCCGACGACGCGCCGGAGCGGCGCACCGAGCCTGCCGAGACGGGCGGCGAAGTCCGCCTCGGTCGGCGCCTGCGGGCGTCGGTAGAACCAGCGATAGGCGAAGGCGATGATGAGCAGCGTGAGCAGGATCGCGATCAGCGTGTCGGAGAGGAAATGGCCGCCGAAGGCGATGCGCAGGCCGGAGACGACGGCCGTATAGCCCGCCACCGCCGCAAGCAGGGGCAGGCGCGCCGGCGGCGGGGCAAGGAGGGCGGGGGCGGCCAGCCAGGCGGCGCCGGAGGCCTCACCGGAGACGAAGGAGCAATTGGTGACGCATTGCCGGCCGTCGCCGGGCTGCCACCATGGGGTGAAGCGCCAGGAACCGCCGAGTTCGGTGACATGGACCGGTCGGGCGCGCTCCCAATGTTCCTTCAGGATGCCGTTGACGAGAAGGACCGGGGCGGCGAGCAGTGTCAGGAACAGGAAGGCGGCGGCCCTGGCCGACATGAACTGGCGCGAGGCCGGCAGAAGGATGTGCTGGATCAGCGAGACGAGGGCGGCGATGCCGATGACGATGGTCGGCCACATGCTGATCCGGCGCAGGAAGGCGGCGGCGCCGTGCTGGCCGAGCCAGAACCCGTCGGCGGGCGTCCAGAACCAGCTGGCGACCGTCAGGTCGTCCTGCGGGAAGACGGCGATGACGGCGATCACGATGGACATCGCGACGACGGCGGCGATGAAGAGGGCGCGGATCAAGGCGGTTTCCGGTCTGACGGCGGGAGTGGCGTTCTACAGCGATGCCCGCAGCGGGCCAAGGCTCACGAAGGCGAGTCCGGTTCAGCGCTGGCATCGTGCCGCATGATCAGCGGCATCTGGGCGATGGCGAAGATCATCGTCAGGGGCATGATCCCCCAGACCTTGAAGGCGACCCAGAAATCGGTCGTCTGGGTGCGCCAGACCACCTCGTTGATGCCGGCGAGCAGGAAGAAGAAGAAGGCCCAGCGCCAGGTGAGCTGGCGCCAGCCCTCGTCGGTCAGCGTGAAGACCGAATCGAGCACCAGCTTGAGGACATTGCGGCCGGTGAGACCGGCCCAGACCAGCACGACGCCGAACAGCGTGTTGACGATGGTGGGCTTCAGCTTGATGAAGAGGTCGTCGTGGAGCAGCAGCGTCAGGCCACCGAAGACGGTGACCACGACCGCCGAGACCAGCGGCATGACCGGCAGCTTGCGGATCAGCGACCAGGTGACCGCCAGCGAGGTCAGGACGGCGACGACGAAGATGCCGGTGGCGAGGAACAGGCGCTTGTCGGGCGCCACGCCGAACCAGCGGTCGCCGTAGGAATTGACGAGGAAGAAGATCACCAGCGGGCCCATTTCGAGGGCGAGCTTGGCGAGCGGGGCGAGTTCGCGCTTTTCGGTATGCGTCATCAGCCTTGGAGCCATGGACAAATTGTCGGGCGAGTCTAGCGTGCGCGCGGCGTCGAGACCACCGTGATCCGACGCGACCGTGCTGGAGCGCCATTTTGTCCTACGTCTTCGAACCCGCCGCCCGCCCCGCCCTGCCGATCGTCGGCACCGACAAGCTGTTCCCGGTGCGCCGGGTCTATTGCGTCGGGCGCAACTATGCCGCTCACACGCGCGAGATGGGCGGCGACCCGACCCGCGAGCCGCCGTTCTTCTTCAACAAGGCGGCGGACGCCCTTCAGCCGGTGCCGCACGGCACGACGGTCGACCATCCCTACCCGCCGAAGACGGCCAACTACCATTTCGAGCTCGAAATGGTCGTCGCCCTCGCCAAGGGCGGCAAGGACATCCCGGTCGACAAGGCGCTGGACTGCGTCTTCGGTTATGCGGTCGGCCTCGACATGACCCGCCGCGACCTGCAGGACGAGGCCAAGGCGCTGAAGCGTCCGTGGGAACTCGGCAAGTCGTCGGATCTCTCCGGTCCGGTCGGACCGCTCTATCCGGTCGCCCAGGTCGGCCAGAAGCTGAAGGGTCCGATCTCGCTCGCCGTCGACGGCGTCGTGAAGCAGAAGGCCGACCTTTCCGACATGATCTGGTCGGTGGCCGAGCAGATCTCCTTCCTGTCGACCTATTTCGAGGTCTTCCCCGGCGACATCATCTTCACCGGTACGCCGGACGGCGTCGGCGCGGTCACCCGCGGCCAGACCATGGTGGCGACGGTCGAGGGTCTCGGCGAAATCAGCCTGAAGGTCGTCTGAGGGCTTCCTCGCGGTTCAGACAACGGGACGCGGTTGCCGCCGGCAGCCGCGTCTTTTTGTTGTCGGGCCCGACCAAAGAAAAGGGCGGCCCGGGGGCCGCCCTGATGCTGGGGATCGCAGCGCTTCCGCCGTCACAGCGAGCGCTTGATCTCCTCGACGCGGTAGCACTCGATGATGTCGCCGGCGCGCATGTCCTGGTAGCTCTCGAAGGCCATGCCGCATTCCTGGCTGACCTGGACTTCCTTGACCTCGTCCTTGAAGCGCTTGAGCGTCGACAGCTTGCCCTCGTGGACGACGACGCTGTCGCGGATGAGGCGGACATTGGCACCGCGCTCGACACGACCGTCGGTGACGCGGCAACCGGCCACCTTGCCGACCTTGGTGATGTTGAACACCTCCAGGATCTCGGCATTGCCCAGCATGGTCTCGCGCAGTTCGGGCGCGAGCAGGCCGGACATGGCGGCTTTGATGTCGTCCACCAGGTCGTAGATGATGTTGTAGTAGCGCACCTCGATCCCGGCCTGTTCGGCCGCCGCACGCGCTTCCTTGTGGGCGCGCGTGTTGAAGCCGATGATGACCGAGCCGGCCGTCTGGGCGAGGCCGACATCACTCTCGGTGATGCCGCCGACACCCGACAGGATGACACGGGCCGCCACCTCGTCGTTGCCGAGCTTGCCGAGAGCACCGACGATGGCCTCGACCGAACCCTGCACGTCGCCCTTGATGATGAGCGGGAATTCCTTCTTGCCCGCGCCGGCCTTGAGCTGGCTCATCATGTCGGCGAGGGAAGAACGGCCGGCGCCGAGGCGTGCTGCCGCCTTCTCCCGCTTCAGGTTGGAGCGGTAGTCGGTGATCTCGCGGGCACGGGCCTCGCTGATGACGACCGCGACGCGGTCGCCGGCTTCCGGGGTACCGTTGAAGCCGAGCACCTCGACGGGGACCGAAGGACCGGCACCGTCGGTCGATTCGCCCTTGTCGTTGATCAGGGCGCGCACGCGGCCCCACTCGGCGCCGGCGACGATGATGTCGCCGGGATGCATGGTGCCGCGCTGGATCAGCACGGTGGCGACCGGACCGCGGCCGCGGTCGAGCTTGGCTTCGATGACCGTGCCCTCGGCGAGGCGCAGCGGATTGGCCTTCAGTTCGAGCACTTCGGCCTGCAGCTGGATGAGTTCCAGCAGCTTGTCGAGGCCCTGACCGGTCTTGGCCGAGAGTTCGACCTCGAGCACGTCGCCACCGAGGCTCTCGAGCTGCACCTCGTACTGGAGCAGGTCGGTCTTGACCTTCTCCGGCCGGGCGTCGGGCAGATCGATCTTGTTGATCGCGACGATCAGCGGAACCTTGGCGGCCTTGGCGTGATTGATCGCCTCGACCGTCTGCGGCATGACCGAGTCGTTCGCGGCGACGACGAGAACGACGATGTCCGTCACCTTGGCGCCGCGGGCACGCATGGCGGTGAAGGCCGCGTGGCCCGGCGTGTCGATGAAGGTGACAAGGCCGCCGAGCGGGGTCAGCACCTGATAGGCACCGATATGCTGGGTGATGCCGCCGGCCTCGCCGGAGACCACGTTGGTCTTGCGCAGCGCGTCGAGCAGCGAGGTCTTGCCGTGGTCGACGTGGCCCATGATGGTCACGACGGGGGCGCGCCCCTGCAGCATCTCCTCCGGATCGGGCGAATCGAACAGGCCTTCCTCGACGTCCGATTCGGCGACGCGGCGAACCGTATGGCCCAGTTCCTCGGCAATGATCTGGGCGGTGTCGGCATCGATCACGTCGGTGATCTTGTGCATCGCGCCCTGCTTCATCAGCATGCGGATGATGTCGACGGCCCGCTCGGACATGCGGTTGGCAAGATCGGCGATGGTGATCGTCTCGGGGATCGTCACCTCGCGCAGGATCTTTTCCTTCTGCTCGGTCGGACGACGCCCCGTCATGCGCTGCACGCGGCGGCGGAAGGAGGCTTCCGACCGCATGCGGTCGGAGGAATCCTCAAGCGCGTTGGTCAGCGTCAGGCGGGTACGGCTCGGCGCATCGGCCGCCGGGCGCTCGGGGCGGGTCGGGGGCGGCGCAACCTTGCCTCCGGGGCCACGGCGAACGCCGCGCGGACCGTCATCGTCGTCACCCGGCGTGCGCGGGCGGCCGGCGGAGGGCGGACCCGAACGCATCGGACCTGCACCTTCGGGACGGGTGGGAATGGCGCTGGCGGCCGGGGCGCCGAACTGGCGCGGCGGGCGCGGGCTGTCGAGGCGCGGCGGACGGCCGTCGACACGCGGCGGACGGTCGCCGAAGGGACGGTCGCCCTGCGGACGGTCGCCATAGGGGCGGTCACCCGGGGGACGCGGGGCGTAGCCACCCTCGCGCGGCGGCGGA
>NZ_JAUYFA010000113.1 GCF_030691135.1 Phreatobacter sp. | reverse complement strand
CAGGAGGCGGTTCGCACGCCCGCCGTCGCAAGGCCGCAGCCGGTCAGCGCCGCCGGGGCGCCGCCCGCCCCCGATTCGGCCGTCGCCGCCGCACGCGAGGCGGCCCGTTCCGCAGCCAGCCTCGACGAACTGCGCGCCATCGTCGAATCCTTCGAGGGCTGCGCGCTGAAGGCCACGGCCTCGCGCACGGTCTTCGAGGACGGCGCGCGCGACGCCCGGGTCATGTTCGTCGGCGAGGCGCCCGGGCGCGAGGAGGACATGGAGGGCAGGCCCTTCGTCGGCAAGTCCGGCCAGTTGCTCGACCGGATGCTGGCCGCCGTCGGCCTCGACCGGAAGACCAATGCCTATATCGCCAACATCATCCCCTGGCGTCCCCCCGGCAACCGCACGCCGACGCCGCAGGAAATCGCCATCTGCGAGCCCTTCGTGCGGCGGCAGATCGAGCTCAAGGCGCCGGAGCTGCTGGTCTGCGTCGGCGCGCCCTCGACCGAGACGCTGCTCGGCCTCAAGGGCATCATGAAGGTGCGCGGCCGTCTCATGGGCTTCGAGGCCGGCGGGCGAACGATCCAGGCCGTCGCGACGCTGCATCCGGCCTATCTGCTGCGCAGCCCCATCGCCAAGCGCCAGGCCTGGCGCGACATGCTGACGATCAGGAAGACCCTCGGGCTCTGAAAGCCCTGTCGGCCCGGCGAGGGCGGGGTCCCGTGTATCGCCGGCGCAGGCGCGGAGGTTCTGAGCCTTGACCGGCGCCTCTTCACCTCTCTGCGGCAGCGCTGAAGGCTTCGGTGGCGACGGGAAACGGCAAACCCGCTTACCCTGCCCGCGGCTTCAGCGAGCCGAAGGTCATCCGGTGGTGATGGGTGGGGCCATGGAGCGCGATGGCTTCGCGGTGCGCCTTCGTGCCGTAGCCCTTGTGAACCGCGAAGCCATAGGCCGGGTGGACGAGGCCGACATGGCGCATCAGCCGGTCGCGATGGACCTTGGCGAGGATCGAGGCCGCGGCGATCGACAGCACAAGCGCGTCGCCGTCGACGATCGCCTCCCCCGAAACGCCGAGCGGCAGGGGCGGCACGTCGCGGCCGTCGACGAGCACATGGCGCGCCGGGAGGGCGAGGGCGGCGACCGCCCGTGTCATGGCGTGCAGGGTCGCCTTGCGGATGTCGGTCGCGTCGATCCGGGCGGGTGCCGAGGAGGCGATGGCGCAGGCGAGGGCGGAGGCGCTGATCGCCTCGTAGAGCGCTTCGCGGCGCGCTGCGTCGAGCACCTTGGAATCGGCGAGGCCGGCCGGGATGGCCTCGGGATCGAGGATCACGGCGGCGGCGACCACGGGGCCGGCGAGGGGGCCGCGACCGGCCTCGTCCACTCCGGCGACGGGGGCGAAACCCTGCGCCAGCGCGCGCGCCTCGAGGCGGAAGGTGGGAATCGGTCCGGCCATGATCCTGTCTCGCCAAATTGGCCGGCTGCGGCAAGCCGCGGTGGCGGCCCGGCTGCTTCGTCGGCTTTGCTTCCGATTCAGGTCGAGGATGAAAACCTCGCGACATCAGAGACTTGTGCTGTTGTGCTGAGGCCCGGGGTCCGTCCGCGACAATCCGATTCAACTCCTTCACGTGCCGATTCAGGGCGAGCGGAGTGCCGGCCCCGTGGCGCCGCCCGGCGGTGAACGCGCGACGGCCGAATCCGCTATAAGCACCTCTTCAACCGGCGGACCTCACATGATCGGCAAGCTCAAGGGCACCATCGACAGCTACGGACCCGACTGGGTGATCGTTGACGTCCACGGTGTCGGCTACGTCGTCCACTGCTCGGCGCGGACCCTGCAGGCGCTACCCGCGGCCGGCGAGGCGGCGGTGCTCTCCATCGAGACCATGGTGCGCGAGGACATGATCCGCCTCTACGGCTTCGCCAACGACCTGGAACGCGAGTGGTTCCGTCTGCTGCTCGCCGTGCAGGGGGTGGGCGCCAAGGTGGCGCTTTCGGTGCTCTCGACGCTCAAGGCCTCCGACCTCGCCAATGCCATCGCGCTGCGCGACAAGGCGGCCATCGGCCGGGCCAACGGTGTCGGCCCGAAGGTCGCCGAGCGCATCATCACCGAGCTCAAGGACAAGGCGCCGGGCTTCACTGACATCGACCCGACGCTGGCGAAGCTCGCCGGGGACGTCGACGAGAAGCGCGCGCCGGGCCCGATCCAGGATGCGATCTCGGCGCTGACCAATCTCGGCTATGGCCCGCCGCAGGCTGCGGCTGCGGTGCATGCCGCGGCGCAGAAGGCGGGCGAGGGGGCCAATACCCAGCAGCTGATCCGGCTGGGCCTGAAGGAACTCAGTTCGTGACCGAGCCCGATCGCATCCTCTCCGCCGAACGTCGCGACGACGATGCCGACACGCATCTGCGGCCGCAGCGGCTGGCCGAGTTCATCGGTCAGGCACAGGCGCGCTCCAATCTCGAGGTCTTCATCTCGGCGGCGCGCACCCGCGGCGAGGCGCTCGACCATGTGCTCTTCGTCGGCCCGCCCGGCCTCGGCAAGACGACGCTGGCGCAGATCCTGTCGAAGGAACTCGGGGTCGGCTTCCGCGCCACGTCCGGCCCGGTCATCGCCAAGGCCGGCGACCTGGCGGCACAGCTGACCAATCTCGAAGAGCGCGACGTGCTCTTCATCGACGAGATCCACAGGCTCAATCCGGCGGTGGAGGAAATCCTCTATCCCGCCATGGAGGATTTCCAGCTCGACCTGATCATCGGCGAGGGACCGGCGGCGCGCTCGGTGAAGATCGATCTCGCCAAATTCACCCTCGTCGGCGCGACGACCCGCGCCGGCCTTCTCACCACGCCACTGCGCGACCGTTTCGGCATCCCCATCCGCCTCGCCTTTTACACGGTGGAGGAACTGGAGCTGATCGTCACCCGCGGCGCGCGGGTGCTCGGCGTCGGCATTTCGGTGGACGGGGCGAACGAGATCGCGCGGCGCGCGCGCGGGACGCCGCGCATCGCCGGCCGGCTGCTCCGCCGGGTGCGCGACTTCGCCATCTATCGGGATTCCGACACGATCAGCCGGACCATCGCCGACGAGGCGCTGACCCGGCTCGAGGTGGACGATGCCGGGCTCGACGCCATGGACCGGCGCTATCTGAAGGCCATCGCGCTGAATTACGGCGGCGGGCCCGTTGGGATCGAGACCATGGCGGCGGCACTCTCCGAGCCACGCGACGCCATCGAGGAGATCATCGAGCCCTTCCTCATCCAGCAGGGCTTCCTGCAGCGCACGCCGCGCGGACGCCTGCTCACCTCAGGCGCCTTCCGCCATCTCGGCCTCGCCGAGCCGGCCCGCGAAGGGGCGCAGTTCACCCTGTTCAAGGGCGACGAGGAGGTCTGAGGTCTCGTTTTCGCCTCATCGGCTTCCTAGAGCGGCGGCATGATCTGCGCAGAAAGGCATCCGGCATGATTGATGGCCACGATCTGGCCGGCCGCATCGACGGCGAGACCCATCACCTCGCTGTCCGCGTCTATTACGAGGACACCGATTTTTCCGGGGTCGTCTATCACGCCAGCTATCTGCGCTTCATGGAGCGCGGGCGCACCGATTTCCTGCGGTTGCTCGGTGTGGCCCAGGGTGACCTGTTCGTCCAGGCGAAGGAGGAAGCCGGCGCCGGCTTCTTCTTCGTCGTGCGCTCGATGGGCATCGACTTCCTGCGGCCGGCGCGGATCGACGACGTGCTGACGGTCGAGACCCGCACCGAGGCGGTGAAGGGGGCGACGCTCAATCTCGCGCAGCGGGTCCTGCGCGGGACCGAGGTGCTGGTGGAGGCGAAGGTCCGGGTCGCCTTCCTCGCCGGCGGCAAGCCGGTGCGCATTCCCGACGGCCTCAGGCGGGCGATGACGCCGAAGGGCCTCGATTGACGATGAGCCCGCCAAAAAGGCGCCTCAGCCTAGAGGCGGATGTTGGCGCTGCGGATGATCGGGCCCCACTTGTCCATCTCTGCGCGCACGAAGGCGGCGAACTCGTCGGGCGTGTTGGGCCGGCTGGTCACCGAGAGCGAGGTCAGGCGAGTGCTGATCGCCGGATCGCTGATCGCCTCGTTGAGGGCGCTGCTCAGCCGCGCGACGACGGCGTCAGGCGTCGCCGCCGGAACGAAGACGCCGTTCCATTCCAGCGCCTGGTAGCCGGGCAAGGTGTCGGCCATGGCTGGCAGGCCCGGCATGACCTCGACCGGCGCGGAGGCGGTGTGGGCGACGGCGCGCAGCAGGCCGCCGCGGATGTGCTCGATGGACGAGGACAGGTTCGAGAAGAAGTACTTGATCTGGCCGGCGACGAGGTCGTTGAGAGCCGGGCCGCCGCCGCGATAGGGCACGTGGGTGACGTCGATTCCCGCCATGCTCTTGAACAGTTCCAGCGCCAGATGCTGGGCGGAGCCATTGCCGGAGGAGGCCCAGTCGATCTTTCCGGGGGCCCGCTTCGCCGCGGCGATGATGTCGGCGACGGTGCGCTCCTGAACGCTCGGATGGACGACCAGCACATTTGGCACGACGGCGGCGAGGAAGACCGGCCGGAAGGCCTTCGCGGTGTCGTAGGGCAGGCGCGGGAAGAGGCTCGGATTGGAGGCATGGGCGCTGGCGTCGAAGAGGATCGTGTAGCCATCGGCCTCGGCGGTCGCCACCGCATTGGCGCCGATCGTGCCGCCGGCGCCGCCGCGGTTCTCGATGACGAAGCTGCCGCCGGTCAGGGCCGCGAGCTTCTGGAACAGGATGCGGCCGACCGTGTCGGCGCCGCCGCCCGCCGAGTAGGGCACGACGACCCGCACCGGGCG
>NZ_JAUYFA010000110.1 GCF_030691135.1 Phreatobacter sp. | reverse complement strand
GGCATCGGGCGGCAGCGCGTTGGGGCCGCTCGGGCGCGAATTCCAGGGCGCGCGCCGCGCCTCGGCCCGCGCCCTGTCGCGCTGGGCGCCGACGGTGCGCGATTCGCCGGGCATCGGCGCGACGGTCGATCGCAGCCCGGCAGCATCGGCATCGCTCGGGGGGGCCGAGAGGGGGTTCGGCGCCGGTGGTTCGACAGGTCCGAGGCCCTGCCAGCCGGCGTCGCGACCGGCATCGTCCGTGCTGCTCGGCGGCGTCGCGGTCTGCAGGCGCTGGGCGAAGGCCGTCGAGCCCGTCCCGGCAAGGACGAGCGCTAGGACGCTGACACCCAACAGCAGGCGGGCGATGTGACCCAAGACGCGATTCTTCCCCGCGGATTTCCTCAACGAGAAGTAAAGAGCCGTGGTTAACGCGGGGTTGATGCTAGGCGCTCGCCTTTTGCGGAGGATGCGTCCCGCACCGCGTCATGCTACAGGGACCGGCCTCCCGCCAGCCCCGCCGGCGCCGGGTTCCAGCCGGACGGTCCGGCCTTCGATGCTGAGCCATGGCCACACACCCGTCCTCGTCCGATCCTCGGTCCACCGCCCTCGCCTCGGCGCTCCGCACCCTGTCGGTCGAGGCCGCCGGCCTCGCTGCGCTCGAGGCTGCGCTTTCCAATGGTCTCGGCGAGCCCTTCGCGGCGGCCGTCGCTCTCCTGAAGGACGTCAAGGGCCGGGTCATCGTCACCGGCATGGGCAAGTCCGGCCATGTCGGGCGCAAGATCGCCGCGACGCTCGCCTCCACGGGAACGCCGGCCTTCTTCGTCCATCCGGGCGAGGCCAGCCACGGCGATCTCGGGATGGTGACGGTCGACGACGCCATCCTCGCCCTCTCCTGGTCTGGCGAGACGGTCGAGCTGCGCGACCTCGTCGCCTTTTCCCGCCGCTTCGGCGTCGGGCTGGTCGCCATTACCTCGGCGGGAGAATCGGCCCTCGGCAAGGCTGCCGACGTCGTCCTCGGCCTGCCGCGGGCCGAGGAGGCCTGCCCCAACGGGCTGGCGCCGACGACCTCGACGCTCATGCAACTCGCCATCGGCGATGCGCTGGCCATCGCGCTGCTGGAGGAACGCGGCTTCACCGCTGCGGATTTCCGCACCTTCCACCCGGGCGGCAAGCTCGGCGCCGTCCTCGCCCAGGTCCGCGACGTGATGCATCAGGGCGAGGCCCTGCCGCTGAAGCGGCTCGGCACGCCGATGAGCGAGGTGCTGATCGAGATGACCGCCAAGGGCTTCGGCTGCTGCGGCATCGTCGATGCCGGCGGCGCGCTGGCCGGCATCGTCACCGACGGCGATCTGCGGCGCCACATGAAATCCGATCTCCTGGCGATGCCGGTCGAGGCCGTGATGACCCGGGCGCCGAAGACCGCTCGCCCGGACCAGTTGGCGAGCGAGATCCTCGACCTCCTGAACCGCACCAAGATCACCGCGCTCTTCGCGGTCGAAGGCGGGCGGCCGGTGGGAATCCTGCACGTCCACGATCTCCTGCGTGCGGGCGTGGCGTGAACGGGCCGGAGGAGGCTCGCAAGCTGCGCGTCGGCATGGCGCTGATGACGCTCGGGATGTTTCTGTTCGCCACCAACGACGCCATCGTCAAGGCCTATATGGGCTCGCTGACGGTCGCCCAGTCGCTCGGCGTGCGCGGCATCTTCGCAACCCTCGGCGTCGCGGCCTGGCTCGCCGTCTCGGGCACGCGGTTCTCGCTGCGCGGCTACTGGCACCCGCTGGTCGTCGGTCGTTCGCTGGCGGAGGGGCTTGCGGTGTTCTTCCTGTTCCAGGCGCTCTGGCGCATGCCGATCGGCGACGTGACGGCGGTGTCCCAGTCGATGCCGATGTTCCTGCTGCCGATCGCCGTGCTGGTGCTCGGCGAGAAGGTGAGCCCGGTCCAGTGGCTGGTGGTGATCTGCGGCTTCGTCGGCATCGTGCTCATCGCGCGCCCGTTTTCCTCCGGCTTCGATCCGGCGATCGGGCTGGTGCTCGCCACCACGGTCTGCTTCGTGTTCCGCGACATCACCGTGAAGTTTCTCCCGGCCCATATCGCGTCGGGCACCGTGACCTTTTCCACCGTCAGCGTCGTCATGGTCGCTGCCATGCTTCTCGCCGCGATCCAGGGTCTCGCACCCATGGGCATCGAGCAGACGCTGATGATCGGCCTCGCCGGGCTTCTGCTCGCCGGCGGCCAGGCGGCGATCATCCAGGCGTTCCGCATGGCGCCGGTCTCGCAGGTCGGACCCTTCAACTACACCAAGACGGCCTTCGCCCTCGTCATCGGCATGGTGTTCTTCGCCGAGCGGCCCGATGTCGTGACCTTCGCCGGGATCGGGCTCATCGTCGCCTCCGGCATCGCGATTGCCGTGGGGCTGGGACGTCCGCGGGCCTGAGCGGTCGTCACCCCGCCAGCAGGCGCAGGACCACGACACTGGCGACGCCGATGGCGATGACCGCGATCAGCGGCAGGCGCAGCGCGGCGAGGATGGTGATCGCTCCCGCCAGCGTTTCCGGCCAGCCGGTGGCGAGCAGGGTCGGTGCGATGACGGCCGTCAGCACGGCCGGAGGGATGGCGTCGAGGGCTGCCTTGGACCGGCCCGACAGAGCAAGGCGCCCTCCGAGCAGGAGACCGGTCAGTCGACAGCCATAGGTGGCGAGTGCCATGCCGAGGATGGCGAGGAGCGTGACGGGATCAAGGCTCATGCCGGCTCGCCCTCCGCATCGGCGCGCCAGGCGAGAACGGCGGCCGCCATGCCGGCGAAGGCGCCGGCGAGAACATGCCAGGGCGAGCCGAAGGCGAGGTGTGCGGCCGTCGCCGCCGCGGCGCTGGCGACGACGACGATGCCGGCGCGGCGCGTGGTGAGGAAGCCGGCGACGAGGCCGATGAAGATGGCAGTGAAGGCGAAATCGGCGCCGAAGCGGCGGGGATCGCCGAGCAGAGGCCCCAGAACCGTTCCTGCCCAGGACCAGGCGACCCAGTTGACCCAGAAGACCGCGCCGGACCCGAAGAAATAGGCGGCGGTGAGGCGCCGGCTAGCGGCGCGGCGCTCGGCGAGGGCCCAGTTCTCGTCGGCGAGCGCGTGGAAGCCCAGCAGCCTGGCGCCGAAGGGGAGATGGGCAACCTTCGGCGCCAGCGACGCGCTCATCAGGATGTAGCGGGCATTGATGAGGACGGTGGAGAGGACGAGGGCGGCGATGGGCACCGGGACCGTCCACAGCTCGATGGCGGCGAGCTGGGCACCGCCCGCGAAAACAAGGGCGGAGGACAGCGTCACCTCGAGCGGCGACAGGCCCTTGCCTGTGGCGATGGCGCCATAGAGCAGGGCGATCGGGGCCGCGGCCACCATGGCCGGCAGAAGCTCGACCAGGCCGTCGCGGAATTCGGCGTACTGGGATTCTGGCAGGTCAGACATCGCACCTGCTTCTCACATGCGGGGGAGCGGTTTCTTGAACGAAAACGGCATGTGGCCGACTGTGGTGCGCTCTGATCCCGCTCAGGCTGCGACGGCACGGCGATAGGCGGCCGGCGGTACACCGATGCGGGCCCTGAAGGCGCGGGTCAGGTGGGCCTGGTCGGCAAAGCCGACCTCCGCAGCGACATCGGCCGGCGCGTCGCCCGCCCGCAGCCTGTTCTGCGCCCGTCGCACGCGTATGTCGACGATATAGGCGTGGGGCGTGATGCCGATCTGCTGTCGGAAGACGCGGATCAGATGGTGGCGGGTACAGCCGGCGACGGTGGCGAGTTCGGCAAGGCTGAGGTCCTCAGCATAGCGAGCCTCGATCAGGTCGCGCACGCGGCGAACGGGCCCTGCCTCGCTGCCGATCGGTGCCGGTGGGACACCGGCATGGAGCACGATGGCACGGGCATAGGCGCGCAGCAGCAATTCCTCGCCGGCCAGGCCCTGGCCCCCCGCCTCAAGCGCGTGGTGCGCAGCCGCGAAGAGGCGCGCGCCTTCGGGATCGTGGACGACGGGATCGCGGAAGAAGGGCGCTGCGGTGACGGGACGCCGGGTTACGGCCTCCGCGAGGTCGCGCAGGAAGTCCTGCCCCGGATAGGTCATACGGTAGGAATAGCCTCCCTCGGCTGGCGCACCGTCATGGACGTCCTGCGGCATGACGAAGACCAGATCGCCCGGCCCCGCGTGGCCCTTCATGCCAAGCGCCGAGACCTTCTCCCAGCCGCTCTCGATGGTGCCGACGACGTAGGTGTCGTGCATGTGCGGGGGATAGACATGGGTGCGGAAGGTGGCGCTGAGGCAGTCGATGCCGTTGAGCCTGTGTGCCGTGAAGAAACGCGCCGTTTCGCCGGCCGAGAGCGGCCCGAGGCTCATCGCGTCACTGGTGTCGCCGGCAGGGGTCATCCGCGACCTCTTACCACGGGGGACCGGGGGTTCTTGAAGAAAAGCGGCCTGCCGGGCGGTCTCTCGCTTTCCGTAACCGCCATCGGCCGTCCGGCCGAGCCGGCTATAGCCTTTGGTCCTCTTGATTTCGCCGAACGTGCGTTCAACTATCCGCTCGACGTCGGTCCGGTTGCCCCGCGAACGGAACCGTCGCGACACAGAGCCCGAAACCGGGACGTTACAGGACCGGAAAACGGGCCGTAGAGGGAATGCCGCTGCGCCCTTCGGCTGCAGCAGACGAGGAAACAGGGAGGACGCCGGCCGTGGCTCACCACGCCGACGCGCGCGCCGTGACAGGTGCTCACGACACATTTCCGAAGCTCCTGGAGCTGAACGCAGTGCGTTTCGCCGCGCGCCCCGCCATGCGCCACAAGGATCTCGGGATCTGGCGGACGTGGACCTGGGCCGAGGTGGCCCGCGAGGTGCGCGATTTCGCGCTCGGCCTCGGCGAACTCGGCCTGAAGCGCGGCGACAAGGTCGCCATCGTCGGGCGCAACAGGCCGAAGCTCTACTGGTCCATGGCCGCCATCCAGTCCTGGGGCGGGGTCCCTGTCCCGGTCTATTCCGACTCGGTCGCCGACGAGATGGCCTATGTCCTCGAACATGCCGAAGCCTCGATGGCCATGGTCGAGGACCAGGAACAGGTGGACAAGCTGCTGTCGGTTTCCGAGCGGCTGCCGCACCTCGCCCATGTGATCTACGACGAGCCGCGGGGCCTGAGGGACTACGACCATTCGCGCATGCACTCCTTCGAGGAGGTGCAGGAGATCGGCCGCCGGGCGGCGGGTGATCCCGCCAAGGTCGCGGCGCTCGACGCGGCGATCGCGACGGGCAAGGGCTCCGACCTCGCCATCATGCTCTACACGTCCGGCACGACAGGGCGGCCGAAGGGCGTCATGCTGTCGAACGACAACGTCATCGTCTCGGCGCGGAACGGGGGGCTGTTCGACGGCCTCACCGAGACGGAGGAGACCATCGCCTACCTGCCGCTGGCCTGGGTCGGCGACAACATCTTCTCCTACGCCCAGTCCTACGTGCTCGGCTTCTGCGTGAACTGTCCGGAGAGCGCCGAGACCGTGGTCGAGGATCGTCGCGAGATCGGCACGTCCTATGCCTTCGCGCCGCCGCGCGTCTACGAGAACCTGCTCACCCAGACCATGGTTCGCATGGAGGATGCCGGGCCCCTGAAGAAGAAGATGTTCGACTACTTCCTCGGCGTCGCCAAGGAATGGGGCGAGAAGATCCTCAACAAGGAGTCGGTGCCGCTCGGCGCCCGGCTGCAATATGCGGTCGGCGAGGTGCTGGTCTACGGTCCGCTGAAGAACCGCTTCGGGCTCACCAATATCCGCGTCGGCTACACGGCGGGCGAGGCGATCGGGCCGGAGATCTTCAAGTTCTTCCGTTCGCTCGGCATCAACCTGAAGCAGCTCTACGGGCAGACGGAAGCCAGCGTCTACATCACCGCCCAGCCCGACGGCGAGATCTATGCCGATACGGTCGGCAAGCCGAATATCGATGTCGAGCTGAAGATCGACGACAGCGGCGAGGTGCTCTACCGCTCGCCCGGCGTCTTCCTCGGCTATTACAAGGATCCCGAGAAGACGGCCGAGACCAAGACCGCCGACGGCTGGGTGCGCTCCGGCGATGCCGGCTTCTTCGATCCGAAGACCGGCCACCTGAAGATCATCGACCGGGCCAAGGATGTCGGCAAGCTGCGCTCGGGCGCGCTGTTCGCGCCGAAATATATCGAGAACAAGCTCAAGTTCTATCCGAACATCAAGGAAGTGGTGGCCTTCGGCCAGGATCGCGACTTCGTCACCTGCTTCCTCAACATCGACCTGACCGCGGTCGGCTCCTGGGCCGAGCGCAACAATGTCTCCTACGGCTCCTACCAGGAGCTCGCCGGAAACCGGGACGTGCTGAAGACGCTGACCGCCCATGTCGACGCGGTGAACCGGTCGCTCGCCGAGGAGCCCCTGATGGGCGGCGCCCAGATCCGGCGCTTCCTCGCCCTGCACAAGGAACTGGATGCCGATGACGGCGAACTGACGCGCACCCAGAAGGTGCGCCGCGGCTTCATCGCCGAGCGCTACCTGCCGCTGGTCGAGGCGCTCTACGACGGGTCGAAGCGCGGCCGGATCCGCACCGAGGTGACCTTCGAGGACGGACGCAAGGGCGTCATCGAGGGCGATGTGGAGATCATCGAGATGACCATCCATCCCGTCGCCGGCACCCCGTTCAGGGAGGCCGCGGAATGAGGGCGCCGTCCGCCACCGACATCGCCGCGGGCGAGGTCATCCTCGCGGTCGACAACGTCTCGCTCAGCTTCGGCGGCGTGAAGGCGCTGACCGACGTTTCCTTCGACATCAAGAAGGGCGAAGTGCGCGCCATCATCGGCCCCAACGGCGCCGGCAAGACCTCGATGCTCAACTGCATCAACGGCTTCTATCACCCGACCGAGGGCCGGATCACCTTCAAGGGCGAGACCCGCCCGAAGATGCGCCCGCACGAGGCCGCTGCCGGCGGCATCGCCCGGACCTTCCAGAACGTGGCGCTGTTCAAGGGCATGTCGACGCTGGACAACATCATGGCCGGCCGCACCCTGAAGATGAACCGCAGCTTCTTCTGGCACATCCTGCGCTACGGCCCGGCGATGGACGAGGAGATCGCCCATCGCCGCTTCGTCGAGGAGATCATCGACTTCCTCGAGATCCAGCACATCCGCAAGACGCCGGTCGGCAAGCTCCCCTATGGCCTGCAGAAGCGCGTCGAGCTCGGCCGGGCTCTGGCCATGGAGCCGGAGGTGCTGCTGCTCGACGAGCCGATGGCCGGCATGAACCTCGAGGAGAAGGAGGACATGTGCCGCTTCATCCTCGACGTGTCGAACCAGTACGGCACGACCATCGCGCTGATCGAGCACGACATGGGAGTGGTGATGGACCTGTCTGACCGCGTCGTCGTGCTCGAATACGGCCGCAAGATCGCCGACGGTACGCCGGACGAGGTCAAGCGCGACCAGCGCGTCATCGACGCCTATCTCGGCGTCGGACATTGAGGGACGGGTCATGACGGATGTCACCCTGACGACACGCAAGCCGTTCCTCGGCGAGGGCCAGCGTAACGGCCTGATCGCCGGCGGCGCCCTCGCCCTGTTCATCGCCGCACTGGTGGTGGCCACGCAGACCGGCACGATCACGCGCAACGACTGGACCTACAAGATCTTCGTCGATCCCTTCGTTTCGATGGTCGACATGCCGGATCTCCTGGTCCAGACGGTCTGGGAGGGGTTCGTCGCCGGCGTGCTCTACTCGCTCATCGCCCTGGGCTTCGTCCTGATCTTCAAGGCCTCGGGCGTCTTCAATTTCGCCCAGGGCATCATGGTGGTCTTCGCCGCCCTGTCCCTCGTCGGCTTCTACGAGTTCCTGACGCTCACTGTGGGGATGCCGCCGGGCTTCATCGCGGCGATCGTGGCGCTGGCCGGCGCCGTCGGCATCATGTTCGTCCTCGCTGTCGCCGTGGAGCGCATCGTGCTGCGTCCACTGGTCAATCAGCCCGACATCATCATGCTGATGGCGACCGTCGGCCTGACCTATTTCCTGATCGGCTTCGGCGAATATATCTTCGGCGGCAGCCCGAAGGTGATGATCACGTCGCAGCTCGGCCTGCCGACAGGGTCGACGATGCTCGACTTCGCGGGCGGCCGCATCAACATCCAGCACCTCGACGTGGCGGCGGCCATCATCGCCGCGGTGATGATCGCCGTGCTCGGCTTCTTCTTTCAGTATACCCGCATCGGGCGGGCGCTCAGGGCTGTCGCCGACAGCCACAAGGCCGCGCTGTCGGTCGGTATCTCGCTCAACCAGATCTGGGTGATCGTCTGGTTCACCGCCGGCATCGTGGCGCTGTTCACTGGCATCATGTGGGGAGCGCGCTCCGACGTCTCCTTCGCGCTGGAGATCATCGCGCTGAAGGCGCTGCCGGTGCTGATCGTCGGCGGCTTCACCTCCATTCCCGGCGCCATCGTCGGCGGCCTCATCATCGGCATCGGCGAGAAGATCGGCGAGTTCTACTGGGGTCCGTTGCTCGGCGGCGGCATCGAGAGCTGGCTCGCCTACATCATCGCGCTGATGTTCCTCATGTTCAGGCCGCAGGGCCTGTTCGGTGACAAGATCATCGAGCGGATCTGACCGGAGCGTCCCATGTTCTATCGCGAAGCCGGCCAGTACAAGACGACCTACCAGTCCGACATGGCGATCTTCCCACTGCGGCAGGACCGCATCGGCATCATCATCATCCTGGCGCTGGCCTATGTCGCCGTGCCGCTGATGGCGAGCGACTTCATCCTCAAGACCATCATGCTGCCGTTCCTGGCGCTGGTCCTGGCGGTGGTAGGGCTCAACATCCTCACCGGCTATACCGGCCTCATCTCGCTCGGAACGGCCGCCTTCATGGGCGTGGGCGCCTATGCCTGCTACAAGCTGACGACGATCTTTCCCGATGTGAACATCCTCATCTGGATCCTCGTCTCCGGCTTCTTCTCGGCGGCGATCGGGGTGGTGTTCGGACTGCCGAGCCTGCGTATCAAGGGTCTCTACCTCGCCGTCGCGACGCTCGCCGCGCAGTTCTTCCTGCAATGGGCCTTCGTACGCATCCCCTGGCTCTACAACTACAACCCCTCGGGTGCCATCGAGGTGCCGTTGCGCACGGTCTTCGGTGTGCCCGTCACCGGGCCGACCGCCGCCATCGAGGTCAAGTACCTGATCGCCCTCACCTTCGTCGTGGTCCTGACCTGGGTCGCCTCGAACATCGTCCACGGCCGAATCGGCCGCTCGTGGATGGCGGTGCGCGACATGGACATCGCCGCACAGCTGATGGGCATCAAACTGCTGGAGGCCAAGCTCCTCGCCTTCGCGGTGTCGTCGTTCTATTGCGGCGTCTCGGGCGCGCTCTTCGTGTTCATCTATCTCGGCGGGGCCGAGGCCGGCACAGAGTTCGGTATCCGCCTGTCCTTCATCATCCTGTTCGCGGTGATCATCGGCGGGCTCGGCTCGATGATCGGCTCGTTCTTCGGCGCCGGTTTCATCGTCGCCCTGCCGACCATCCTGAAATTCGGCCTGCCCGCCATCGGCATCGCCATCACCGGCGCCATCGCCGAGAAGATCGTCGTCATGGTGATCGGCGCGCTCACCATCTACCTGCTGATCGTCGAACCGCACGGCCTCGCCCGGCTCTGGCAAATCGCCAAGCAGAAGCTCAGGGTCTGGCCGTTCCCATACTGACACTCATCCACAACGATCGGGCGCCATACGCCCGGCAGCCTTCAAGAAAACCCGTTCCAGGGGGAACGTTCCAAAGGGAGAACGCCATGAAGACCACCAGATTGGCCCTCGGGCTCGGGCTCGGCCTCGTCGCCGGGTTCGCCGCGGTGTCGCCGGTCGGCGCACAGGAATCGATCAATTTCGTGCACAACACCTACCGGACCGGCGCCTTCTCCGGTTCCGGCATTCCGGTGGCGGACGGCGTGCGCGACTACTTCACCATGCTGAACAACCGCGACGGCGGCATCAGCGGCGTGCGCATCAATTTCGAGGAATGCGAGACGCAGTACGACACCCGTCGTTCCGTCGAGTGCTGGGAGCAGGCCAAGGCGAAGAACTCGGTCGTCTACGTGCCCTGGTCCACGGGCGCCGCGCTCGCCACCATCCCGCGCGCGCATATCGACAAGATGCCGATTTTCTCGATGGCCTATGGTCTCTCGGCCGCGGCTGTCGGCGGCACCTTCCCCTGGGTGTTCAATCCGCCGCTGACCTATTGGGACGGTGCCTCGGTCTGGATCCAGTACATCGCGCAGCGTGAGGGCGGCCTCGCCAACCTGCGTGGCAAGACGGTCGGCCTCATCCTGCTCGATGCGCCGTTCGGCCGCGAGCCGATCCCGGTTCTCGAGGCCCTCGCCCGCGAGCACGGCTTCACGCTCAAGACCTACCCGATCCCCCCGGCCGAGATGCAGAACCAGTCGTCGACCTGGCTCGCCATCCGGCGCGACCGCACCGACTGGGTCCTCGTCCAGGGCTGGGGCGCGATGAACCCGACCGCCGTGCGTGAGGCCGGTCGCACCGGTTTCCCGCGCGACAAGGTGATCGGCATCTGGTGGGCCGGTGGTGACGACGACGCCCGTCCGGCCGGCCCTGACGCGCGTGGCTACCTCGCCCTGTCCTGGCACCAGGTGGGAACGAACTTCCCCGTCATCCAGGACATCCTCCGCCATGTGGTCGATCGCGGCCAGTCCAACTCGGCCCGCGAGAAGATCGGCGAGAACCTCTACAATCGCGGCGTCTATCAGGGCATGCTCATTGCCGAGGCGATCCGCAACGCCCAGCGCCTCACAGGCAAGCGCGTCGTGACGGGCGAGGACGTCCGCCGCGGCTTCGAGGTGCTCAACATCAGCGCTGCCCGCTGGACCGAACTCGGTGCTCCCGATTTCGCGGCGCCTGTGGCGCTGACCTGCGCCGACCACAACGGCCATCACGCGGCCTTCGTCATCCAGTGGGACGGCACCAAGTGGAACCGCGCCTCGGACTGGATCCGGCCGGACCGCGCCCGCATCCGGCCGATGCTGGAAGAGGCGGCGCGCGCCTATGCGACGTCCAATGCCGGCTGGCCGGCGCGCAGCGAGACCTGCGACCAGCCGTCCTGATGCCTGACGACGGGAGCCGCGGTTCGCCGCGGCTCCCACCCTGCACAGGTTCAATGCGTCCTTCGAGCCTCGGGCTTCGCCCCAGCCTCGCAGGATGCAGTTGCCGGATGCCGATCAGACCGATCGCCTTCTTCCCAACGGATGATCCCATGACCGCCCAGACCGATGCGACGCCCGCGCCCGTGGCCGCCCAGGACCTGATCCTGAACGTCAGCAATATCGAGGTCATCTACGACCACGTCATCCTGGTGCTGAAGGGCGTCTCGCTGGTGGTGCCGCGCCGCGGCATCGTCGCCATCCTCGGGGCCAACGGCGCCGGCAAGACGACGACGCTGAAGGCGATCTCCAACCTCCTCCACGCCGAGCGCGGCGAGGTCACCAAGGGCTCCATCGTCTTCGAGGGGGAAGAGGTCCAAGCACTCTCGCCGAACGATCTCGTGCGGCGCGGCTGCATCCAGGTGATGGAAGGCCGGCATTGTTTCGGCCACCTGACGATCGAGGAGAATCTCCTCACCGGCGCCTTCACCCGCCGTGACGGCAAGGCCGCCATCCGCGACGACATGGAGAAGATCTACGCCTATTTCCCGCGCCTGAAGGAGCGGCGCCATGCGATGTCCGGCTACACCTCAGGAGGCGAGCAGCAGATGTGCGCCATCGGCCGCGCGCTGATGAGCCGGCCAAAGATGATCCTGCTCGACGAGCCGTCCATGGGCCTCGCGCCGCAGATCGTCGAGCAGATCTTCGAGATCGTCCGCGACATCAATTCCCGCGAGGGCGTGTCCTTCCTCGTCGCGGAGCAGAACACCAACATGGCGCTGCGCTACGCGACCTTCGGCTACATCATGGAGACCGGCCGCATCGTCATGGACGGCGATGCGAAGTCGTTGCGCGAGAACGAGGACGTCAAGGAATTTTATCTCGGCGTGACCGAGGGCGACAAGAAGAGCTTCCGCGACGTGAAGAGCTACAAGCGGCGGAAGCGCTGGCTTGCCTGAGAGTGGGACCATCGGTCGCGGAATGCAGCCCGCCCCTTGCACTTCCGCCCCCGCCATGACGACCTAGGGGTCGCCATGCCCTTTCTCATCATCCTCGGCGTCCTCGCCTTCCTCGCATTGATCTTCGGACCGCAGTTCTGGGTGAAATCCCAGATGCGGCGCCACGGCGTCGAGCGCGAGGACTTCCCCGGCACCGGCGGCGAACTCGCCGCGCACCTGCTCGAACAGGCCGGACTCGCCGACGTCAAGGTCGAGGGTACCGATGCCGGTGATCACTACGACCCGATCGACCGTGTCGTCCGCCTGTCGCCGGGCGTGCATGACGGGCGTTCGGTGACGGCGGTCGCGGTGGCCGCACACGAGGTCGGCCACGCCATCCAGCACCGCGACGGCGACCGCCTGTTCCTCGCCCGCATCCGCATGGCGCAAGCGGCGCAGAAGCTGGAGATCGGGGCTGCCATCCTCTTCGCGACGGCGCCGCTGGTGCTTGCCTTCGTCCGGTCGCCGATCATCGCCGTCGTCCAGGTCGGCGTCGCGCTGCTGCTCCTCGGCTCGCGGCTCGCCATCCACGTGGTGACGCTGCCGATGGAATTTGACGCCAGTTTCGGCAAGGCGCTGCCGGTGCTTTCGGGGGGTGGCTACCTCAACGAAAAGGACGTTCCGGCGGCGCGATCGGTGCTCAGGGCGGCCGCCTTCACCTATGTCGCCTCGGCCCTCGTCACGCTGCTCGATTTCACCCGCCTCATCCGCGTCTTGCGCTGAGGGCGCGAGGCCGGCATGAAGGTCCGATGAGCCAAGCCGTTCTCGACCGCTGGTATGCAGCCCTGCGCGCAGGCGATGCGAGCGCCCTCGCCGCCGTCACCACCGACGACGTCATCGTGCGCTGGAACGGGCCGCCCGGCGTGGTGCCGTGGGCGGGTGTCTGGGAAGGGCGCACCAAGGTGCTGACCTTCTTCAAGCGGGTGGCCGAGCATCTCGAGATCCTGTCGATCGAGACGGTCGCCAGGATCGAGGACGAGGCCGGCATCGTCGTCGTCCTCGAGGGTCAATGGCGGGTGCGCGCCAGCGGCGAGGAACTCAAGGTGCGGGCGGCCAATCTGTTTCGCTTCGACGGCGACAGGGTCGCCGCCTACGAGGTCTATCCCGACAGCTATTCCTTCGCGAAGGCGCTCGCCAAGGCGTGAGGTCAACGCCAGCCTTTGAAAGCCCCACCCGCTCCCCCCCTCTGCGCGGAGAGGGAGACTACCGCGTCCTGCGCGCCTTAAACCGCTGTGCCTGGCGTGGCCGTTCCAGGCGGACACCGACGCCATAGTCCCCCTCTCCGCGCAGCGGGGAGGGTAAGGGTGGGGTCTTTGACCTTCTGCCGACCCCTGCCCACGAAAAAGGCCGGGCACGAGCCCGGCCTTCCAACAGCGTCACCGCTGCGGCGGACGGTCAGTCCTTGGCGCGCTCGGAATAGGAGGCGTCCTCGGTCAGGACGACGATGCGGGTGCCGACGCCGATATGCGGCGGCACGAGCGTGCGCACGCCGTTCGACAAGATGGCGGGCTTGTAGGAGGAGGAGGCGGTCTGGCCCTTGGTGACCGGCTCGGTCTCCATCACCTCGAGCGTCACGCGCTGCGGCAGTTCGATGCCGACGGCATTGCCCTCGTAGACCGACAGCTTCACTTCCATCTCGCTCTGGAGAAAGGGCTTGGCGTCGCCGAGGATGTCGTCGGGAACGGCGATCTGCTCGTAGGTTTCCTTGTTCATGAAGTGATTGCCGTCACCGTCCGAGTAGAGATAGGTGTGCGGACGGTCCTCGACGTAGGCGCGCTCGACCATCTCGGTGGTGCGCCAGCGCTCGGAGACCTTCACACCGTCGGAGAGGCGGCGCATGTCGACCTGCGTCACGGGCGTGCCCTTGCCCGGATGGATGTTCTGGGCGGTGACGATCAGGTAGAGCCTGCCGTCGACTTCGAGAATATTGCCCTTGCGGACGGAGGAGGCGATGACCTTCGGCACGGGTGTTGTCCTTGGGATGGGCGAGGCTCAACCCCGCATGATCTGTCGGGCCGTCGCATAGACGAAGTCGCGGCAAAGCGCCACCCCCGCGCGCTATTCGCGGAACCAGACGACCTGTGTGGTGGTGGCGAGGAGCCTGCCTGCCGCCGACCAGAGTTCGGCCTGCTGGTCGTGGAACTGATCGCCGAACCGGATGGAATCGGCGCGTGCCAGCACCGGCCTGCTGCCCTGCTCGGCGAGTTCCGCGGCATCGGCATGGAAATAGGACGTCATCGACACGGTTGCCGCCGGAATGCGCAGGCCCCTGACCTGGAAGACCCGGACGATGAAGATGTCGCAGAGCGAGGCCAGCGCCACATGATCGAGCGGGCGGGGCGGCTGGTCGGCGACCCAGAGCAGCGACTGCGCCGCCTGCGGCGTTGCATGCGCTTCGCTTCCCATGATCGGCAGGCCGGAGATGTAGCGGAACTCATAGGCGTCCAGCCACGCGAGCGGCGGCTTGCGACCGAGGACGGGAACCGCATCCGGTGGCGGCGCCACCGGCATGACGGAGGCGTGGTGGCGCCAGGTCTCGGTGCGGCGGGCGAAGACCATGGTCGCGTTGGCGGCGATGGTCTCGCCCTGGACCAGTTCGGCATAGAGATGCTGGACGGAGCGGCCGGAACGGACCTCCTTCACCCGGACCGCGAAGGCGCCCTCGGCGATGGGGGCGCAGAAATTCACGGTCTGGGCCACCGGCTCGCCGATCCGGGCGGGGTGGTCCATCGCCGCCTTTAACAGCTGCGCCGCGGTGATGCCGCCGAAGGGGCCGACCATGTTCCAGTAGGCCGGCGACGTCGTGCCGGCGAGCGAACCGTCGGACCCCGCCGTGAAACTGGTCGCGGCGTCGAACGGGTGGAGGGCGGCGGTATCGGACATGCGGGCTCGCTCGGGTGTGCGAAGGGGGCGGGTTGCCTTGATCGCGGCGGAGCCTATGAGGGGAGGCGCGTGGTCCGCAACGACGTCGAAGGAACGACGCCGGATGGGAGCGCCGGAGAGCCGTCCTATGACCCCGTCCCCTTCGCCCTGGTGGGATGCCGACCGCCATGCCGACCGCCGGCCTTTTCTCGTCGCGCGCGGGCGGATCAAGGCGGCCTTGCGCGGCTGGTTCGTGGAGCGGGACTTCACCGAGGTGGAGGCCGGTATCCTGCAGGTCTCGCCGGGCAACGAGACGCATCTGCACGCCTTCGCCACTGCGGCGGTGACGATCGACGGACGGCGGGCGCCGCTCTTCCTGCACACCTCGCCGGAATTCGCCGCCAAGAAGCTGATCGCCGCCGGCGAGACGCGGATCGTCGATTTCGCCCGCGTCTTCCGCAACCGCGAGCGCGGGCCGCTGCACCATCCCGAATTCACGATGGTCGAATGGTATCGGGTCGGCGAGCCCTATGAGCAAATGATGGACGACTGCGCCGACCTGCTGAGGCTCGCCTGCGCAGCGGCGGGGCGGGACACGCTGGTCTGGCGGGACGCGTCCTGCGATCCCGCCCTCGAACCCGAGCGCCTGACGCTCGCCGAGGCCTTCCGCCGCCATGCGGACATGGACCTTCTCGCGACGGTCGGGGCTGCGGGAGAGACCGACCGCGCGGCTCTGGCGGCCGAGGCCGCGAGCGGCGGCATCCGCATCTCGGAAGACGACGGCTGGGCCGACATCTTCTCCAAGGTGCTGGTGGAGCGCATCGAACCGCGCCTCGGCTTCGGGCGGGCGACGATCCTGTGCGAATATCCGGTGAGCGAGGCGGCGCTGGCCCGCCCCAAGCCCGGCGAACCCCGCGTCGCCGAGCGTTTCGAGCTCTATGCCTGCGGCGTCGAACTGGCCAATGCCTTCGGCGAGCTGACGGACCCTGCCGAGCAGCGCCGGCGCTTCGTGAGCGCCATGGCCGAGAAGCAGCGCGTCTATGGCGAGACCTATCCCATCGACGAGGATCTGCTGGCGGCCCTCGCCCTGATGCCGCCGACGGCGGGCATCGCCCTCGGCTTCGAGCGGCTGGTGATGCTGGCGACCGGCGCGCGGCAGATCGAGGATGTGGTGTGGACGCCGGTGCCGGACGGCTTCAGCCGATGATGGGAGTGCGCGGCGCAGCCTCACGCGGGATGCGGCCGGTGACGCGCGGATCGTCCAGCACCTCGATGGCCTGCCGGAACGGCGCGAACCCGCAGCGCCGGTAGAAGGACAGAGCCGCGGGATGGTCGAGGGTGCAGGTGTGCAGCCAGACGCGGCGGGCTTCCGGGCGCCAGGCCTCGGCGAGGGCGGCGGCCATCATGCGGAGGCCGAGCCCCTGGCCCGTCGCGCCCGGCTTCAGTCCGAAGAAGGCAATCTCAACATCGGCGGGATCGCGGCGATCGATCTCGACGATGCCGGTTTCGCCCGCCGTACCGTCGGCGACGAAGAGTGCATTGTCGGGATGGTGCAGGATGGCACCGAGAGCCGCATCGTCCATGAGCAGCCGCGAGGTCCACAGCCAGTCTAGGCCAATGGCGGCATAGAAGGCACGATACCAGGCGAGGTCGGGCCTGGCCACCGGGCGGAGCGGGAGCGGCTCGGCAATGGCCTCTGCGGGGCGGGTGGCCATCTCCAGATAGGTCACGACGGCGGCGATCTTGCCGGCCGGAAGCGGCGTATAGCCGTCCAGATTGAGTTCGGTCATGCGGCTGTTTGCTCCACGGGCCTCGACGGCGCCACGCGCGTCGGTCATGGTCGCGGCCGGACCATAGACCAGAGGGTGACTGCGATGAAACTCAGTGCGCGCAACATGCTGAAGGGAACCGTCGTGTCCATAACCAAGGGCGCCACCACGGCCCATGTCCGGCTCGACGTCGCCGGCACGGTGGTGACCTCGGCCATCACCAATGAGGCGGTTGACGAACTCGGCCTGGTCGTCGGCCAGAGCGCCTATGCCGTGGTGAAGGCCTCCGACGTCATGATCGCGATCGACTGAAATGCCCGGTCGGATTGCCTCGCCAATCGACAGGCGCATCGTCCTCGGTGGGCTGGGGGCAAGCCTCGCCGCCCCGGCACTCGGGCGGGCACCCTTCGTCGTCGACGGCGCGGGCCGGCAGGTGTCCATTCCGACCGGTGTCGGCCGGGTCTTTCCCGCCGGCCCTCCTGCAGCGATCATGCTCTACACGCTGGCGCCCGACCTGCTGATCGGCTGGCCGCGGGCGAACCGGCCGGACGAGCGGGAATTCCTGCTGCCCGACATCGGCTCTAGGCCGGAGGTCGGCCGCATCACCGGGCGCGGCAACACGGCCAATCTGGAACTCGTCCTGGCGCTTCGGCCCGACCTGATTCTCGACGTCGGCTCGGTGCGCCGCACCTTCGCCGAACTCGCCGACCGGGTGCAGGGCCAGACCGGCATTCCCTATGCCCTTCTCGACGGGCGTTTCGATGCGACGGCGGGCAGTTACATCACCCTCGGTCAGCTCACGGGGCGGGAGGAAAGGGCGCGACGCCTCGCCGCCTGGTGCGACGAGACGATGAAGACGCTCCTCACACGGATCGAGACCGTTCCGGCGGAGCGACGCCCGCGCATCTATTATGCGAGGGGGTCGCGCGGGCTTGAGACGGGTCTCGCCGGGTCGATCAACGTCGAGACGGTGGAGTTCCTCGGCGCCGTAAACGTCGCCCGCGACGGGATGGGCGGCGGCCTCGCACAGGTCTCGCTCGAACAGGTGCTCGCCTGGAACCCGGAGGTCATCATCACCATTGACCAGACTTTCGCGGCCAATGTCCGGTCCGACCCCGCCTGGCGCGGCGTCAGGGCCGTCATCGACGGGCGCATTCACCTGTCGCCGAAACTGCCCTTCGGCTGGGTCGATTTCCCGCCCTCAGTCAACCGCATGGCGGGGCTCTGGTGGCTCGCCAAGATTCTCTATCCGGCGCTGGTGCCGGAGGACATCCGCAGGCTGACGCGCGATTTCTACACGCTGTTCTATCATGTGACGCCGAGCGAGGCGCAGATCGACCGTGTTCTGGCGGGCCGGGACTGACATGCAGCCGCTCCGATCCCTGGGCGGTGGTGCGGTGGCGGCCTCGGTCCTCTTCCTCGGGCTGGTCGTCGCCTTCACCGTCGGCCGCTTCCCGATCGGCATGACCGACATCGCCGTCGCCCTCTGGTCGCGGGCGACGGGCGTGCCGTCGGGGCTTTCGCCCGCGGTGGAGGCTGTCATCTTCCAGATCCGCGGCCCAAGGGTGCTGGCGGCGCTGGCCTGCGGCGCGGCGCTGGCGGTGGCCGGGGCCGCCTTCCAGGGCCTGTTCCGCAATCCGCTCGTCTCGCCCGACATCCTCGGCGCGTCGTCCGGCGCGGCGCTCGGCGCCGTGCTCGCCATCCTCCTGTCTTTCGGCATTTTCGGCATCCAGGCGGCGGCCTTCGCCGGCGGCCTCGTGGCGGTGGCGGCGGTCTATGCGGTGGGCTCGACGATCCGTTCCGGCGATCCGATCCTGACGCTGGTGCTGACCGGCGTCGTGCTGGGCTCGCTGCTCGGCGCCGGGGTCGGCCTCGTCAAGGTTCTCGCCGACCCCTACAACCAGCTGCCGGCGATGACCTTCTGGCTGCTCGGCTCCCTCTCGGCCACGAGCCCGGCCGATCTGGTGCCGTTGATCGCGCCCGTCGTGCTCGGCGCTCTCGTCCTCATGGCCCTGCGCTGGCGGATGAACGCCCTGTCGCTGCCCGAGGAGGAGGCCCGCGCCCTCGGCCTGCCGACCGGCGTGCTGCGCGTCGTCATCATCGCCGCGGCGACGCTGACGACCGCCGCGAGCGTCGCGGCCGCCGGCATCATCGGCTGGGTCGGGCTCGTCGTGCCGCATCTCGCGCGGTTTCTGGTCGGCCCCGATTTCGGCCGGCTGATCCCCGCTTCGGCGGTGCTCGGCGGTGGCTATCTTCTGTTGATCGACACGCTGGCGCGCACCCTCGGTCCGGTCGAGGTGCCGCTGGGCATCCTCACCGCGGTGATCGGCACCCCCTTCTTCGTCTGGCTTCTGGCCTCCTCGCGCGGCGGCTGGTCGTGACCATCGCGGCGGACAACCTCGCCTTCGGCTATCGTGGCCATCCGGTGGGCCGGGGTGTCACGCTGGAGATCAGGGCCGGCGAGGTGCTCGCCCTGCTCGGGCCCAATGGCGGCGGCAAGACGACCCTCCTCAAGACAATGCTCGGCCTGCTGCCACCGCAGGACGGGAGCGTCCTCCTCGACGGCCGGCCGCTGGCGGCCTTGACGATCCCCGAGCGGGCGCGACTCGTCGCCTATGTGCCGCAGAGCCACCAGGGCACCTTCGCCTTCACCGCCTTCGACCTCGTGCTGATGGGCCGCACCGCCCATGGCGGGCTCTTTGCTCGGCCCGGTGCGAAGGATCGCGCCGTCGCCGCGTCGATGCTCGAGCGTCTCGGCATCGCCCATCTGTCGGACCGGCCGGTGACGATGATCTCGGGCGGCGAGCGCCAGCTCGTGCTTGTGGCGCGGGCACTCGCCCAGGAACCGCGGTTCATCGTCCTCGACGAGCCGACGGCGAGCCTCGACTTCGGCAACCAGGGCAAGGTGATGCGGCAGATCCGGCAACTGGCTTCCGACGGGCTCGGCGTGCTGTTCACGACGCATGATCCGAACCAGGCGCTGGGGCACGCCGACCGCGTCGCGCTCTTGCGCGATGGCGGGGTGATGGCGGAGGGGCCGGTGCGCGAGATCCTGACGCCGGAGCGGCTCGCCGTGCTCTATGGCGCGCCGGTGGAGACGGTGGTGGAGCCCGGCGGCCGCACGGCCTTCCTGCCGGGGTGACTGGTCGTTGCCGCTCTCTCCATGGAGATCGCCCGAACCTCACCCGTCATGCCCGGCCTTGTGCCGGGCATCCACGAATTTTCAGAGGGCGATGGTCAAGTCGTGGATGCCCGGGATAAACCCGGGCATGACGGGGACCGGGCGCCCTTCGGTCGACGAGCCTCGGCCGCCCTTCACTTCGCCTTGGGGTCCAGCGCGTCGCGCAAGCCGTCGCCGAACAGGTTGAAGCTCAGCACCGTCACGAAGATGGCGATGCCGGGAAAGATCGCCATCCATGGCGCGTTGGACAGGAAGCGCTGGGCGATGTTGAGCATCGAGCCCCAGGAGGGGGCGGGCGGCTGCTGGCCGAGGCCGAGGAAGGAGAGCGAGGCCTCGGCAATGATTGCAGTGGCGATGGTCAGCGTGCCCTGAACCAGAAGCTGCGGCATGACGTTGGGCAGGATGTGCCTCAAGGCGATGCGGATCTTGGTGTTACCCACGGCGCGGGCCGCCTCGACATAGTCCTCCGTCTTGATCGACAGCACCTGGCCGCGGGTCAGCCGCACGAAGACCGGCGTCGCCGTGATGCCGATGGCGATCATCGCGTTCTGCAGCGAGGGGCCGAGGAAAGCCGCGAGCGCGATGGCGAGGATCAGGAAGGGGCAGGCAAGCATCGCGTCGGTGATGCGTGAGATCAGTGCGTCGGTCCAGCCGCCGACATAGCCGGCCAGCAGCCCCAGCGGCACGCCGGCGACGATGGCGATCGCCACTGAGATCACGCCGGCGGAGAGCGAGGCGCGGGTGCCGTAGATGATGCGGGAGAAGATGTCGCGGCCGACCTCGTCGGAGCCGAACCAGTGGGTCAGCGAGGGAGCCTGGCGCACGGCGCGCCAGCTCTGCTGCGTCGGGTCGTGGGTGGCGATGAAGGGCGCGAAGATGGCGATGAGCGCCAGCAGCACCAGGAGGACGAGCGCCACCATGGCGGTGCGCCGCTTCTTCAGCCGCCGCCAGGCGCGGGCGCCGGGGCTCTCGAAGGTCTCGCGTACGGGCGCGCCGACGCCGGAGGAGGTGAGGGCCATGGCTCAGGTCCTCAGGCGCGGGTTGGCGAGGATGTAGCCGATGTCGGCCAGCAAATTCAGCACGATATAGGTGGTGGCGGTCACCAGGACGACGCCCTGCACCACGGCATAGTCGCGGTTGAACACGGCGTCGACGATGAGCTTGCCGAAGCCTGGAATGGAGAAGATCTGCTCGGTCAGCACCGCGCCGGACAGCAGCGTGCCGAATTCGAGCGCGCCGAGGGTGATGACCGGGGTCAAGGCATTGCGCAGGCCGTGCTTGAGGATGACGGTGCGCTCGTCGAGGCCCTTGGCGCGGGCAGTGCGGACATAGTCGCTCTCCATCACCTGCAGCATGGCGGCGCGGGTGTGGCGCATGATGACCCCGGCGAAGGAATTGCCCAGCACGAAGGCCGGCATGATGGTCGCCGCCATGGAGGCCCAGAAATCCTCGAAGGGCGAGACATAGCCGGAGGCTGGCAGCCAGCCGAGCTGCACCGAGAAGAGGAAGATCAGCATGATCCCGAGCCAGAAATTCGGCGTCGAGATGCCCCAGAGGGCGACGACGTTCACCACATAGTCCCAGGCGGTGTCCTTCTTCACCGCCGAGATGATGCCGGCGGGAATGCCGATGCCGAGGGTGAAGATCATCGCCATGACGGCGAGCTGAATCGTTACGGGAAGTTTCTGCGCGACGAGTGTCGACACCGGCTCGGACAGGCGCATGCTCTCCCCGAGGTCACCCTGGAAGACGCCGCCGATCCAGGCGAGGTACTGGATCGGCAGCGGCTGGTCGAGCCGGTAGCGTTTGCGGATCTGCTCGATCACCTCCGGGTCCTTCTCCTCGCCCGCCATGACGAGCGCGGGATCCCCCGGCAGCAATTGCTGCAGGAGGAAGATCAGCACCGACACGAAGAAGATGGTCGGGATGAGCTGGATGAGCCTTCTGGTGATGAGCGTGAACATGGCCAGCCGTCAGTTCCCGCGGAACTTCAGGCCGACGACGCGCACGAGGCCGTCAGGGAAGGCGCGGAAGCCTTCCAGGCGGGCAGAATGCACGATGACCACAGGGCGGTGGTAGAGATAGACGATGCCGCCCTCGTTGAGGAGGATTTCGGTCAGCTTCTCGTAGATCGCCTTGCGTGCTGCCGGTTCAGTCTTGGTGCGTGCCTCGGCGAGGAGCGCTTCGGCGGCCGGGTTGCAGTAGCCGGAATAGTTCAGCGGCTGGCGGCAGCCGTGGAACGAGAACAGGTTGCCGTCCGGATCGGTGCGGCCCGACCAGTTGAGCATGTAGGCCTGATAACGGCCCTGTTCAGCCTCCTGCAGCGAGGTTGCGAACTCGGTGACGCGGATCTTCAGGTCGAAGCCGGCCTCCGCCGTCATGGCCTGCAGCACTTCCGCGACCTGCCGCACTTCGGGGTTGTTCGGTACCATGAAGTCGATGGCGAGCGGGCCGGTGACGCCGGCCGCCTGCATCAACTGGCGGGCCCGCGCGACATCGCGCTGCGGCACCGGGAAACGGGACTGGTAATAGGGGTTCTCCGGGTTGACCCACTGGTTCCCGGGCATTGCCGAGCCGTTGAAGACGACCTGGTTCAGGGCCTGCCGGTCGATGGCGAGCGAGAAGGCCTGGATGATGCGCGGGTCACGGCCGAAGGCCTGTTTGCCGACATCGGACTTGGCGATGTTCAGCGTCACGCCCTGGTAGCCGAGATCGACACCGACGGCCATGCGCAGCTGGGTATTGGCGCGGATCTGCGGAATGTCGGTGGCGAGCGCCCGCTCGATCAGGTCGAGCTGGCCCGAGCGCAGGTTGGCCAGACGCACCGTGGCGTCGGCGATGGGGCGATATTCGATCCGGCCGATCGTGATCTGGTCCTTGTTCCAGTAGTCGGCGAAACGCTCGACGACGATGCGGTCCTGCTGGACGCGCTCGACGAACCTGTAGGGACCGGCGCAGACGGGTGTCGAGCCGAAGCGCTCGCCGAGCTCGCGGGCGGCCTTGGGGCTGACCATCATGCCGGCACGGTCGGTGAGCTGCGACAGCAGCGGCGAGAAGGGCTGCTTGAGGACGAGCCGGATGGTGAGAGGATCGACCACCTCGATCTTGTCGATGGCGGAGAGCTCGGGCCGGCGGAAGGAGCCCTGCATGTTCATGTGGCGGTCGAGGGAGAACCTCACCGCCTCGGCGTCCATGACCTCGCCGTCGTGGAATTTCACGCCCGGGCGCAGCTTGATGGTGACCGTGAGGCCGTCGGCCGAGGTCTCGTGCGAGAGCGCCAGCTGCGGCACGATGGCGAGCTTGTCGTCGATGTCGAAGAGCTTGTCGCAGATCGACGCGAAGACGATGCGGCCGACATAGGTGCGGCCGCGGGTCGGGTCGAGGACGTCCGGGTCTTCGGCGAGGCCGATGCGCAGCACGGGTTGCTGCGCGGCCGCGCCGCCGAGCGAGGCGGCGAGGAGGAAGGCGCTGGCTGTCCAGGCAAGGGTCTGTCTCAAGGTGATCATGGGTCCTGTCCTCTGTCTGTTCGGCGCGTGTCGCGCTCTTCTGCGGGGTGATGAAGGGATGTGGTCAGCCGGCGGCGTCCCTGGCAATGGCGGCTTCGATGGTGGCGTTGATCACGTCGCGGTCGATCGTGCCGGTCGGGTCGCGGCGGGTCGCCAGCAGCGCGTTGAAGTGCTTGGCGCGCTGGCGCCAGACCGCTTCGAGGCGTTCCAGTTCCGCCAGCGGGTCGGCGTGGTCGTCGACGCGCAGCGACAGCAAGGGATAGTCCTCGGTGGTGTGGATGAGAAGGGCGGCCGACTGCCTGCCGCGCTTGTCGCCGCCTGCGGCCTCGCCCGCATGCATGGCGGCGATCAGCCGCCGCGGGAAGGGCAGGGCGGTGCCATCGGCAAAGACGCGGGCCGTCTCGGCGATCACCTCGGGCCCGGCGAGCATGTTGCCGGCGACCGAGAAGCCCTCATGGATCGCGTGGCCGCACCAGCCGATGCAGTCGGCACCCGTATGCGCGGCGAAGCGGCCTGCGGCGTCCATGAGGTGGACCTGGCGGTGGCTGGCGCCGCCGTCCGAGGCGAGCAGGACGCGCAGGACCTCCGCCGCCGGCAATCCCTCGCGCAGCAACCTCAAGCCGCGCGGACCATAGGTGAGATTGGCGAGCGCCTGGGTGGCGACCGCGCCATGATCGGAATCGACATAGGGCACGATCGAGCCGACCGCGAAGGCGCGTGTCGCCACCGCGATGCCCTTGGCGCCGGTGGCCTCGTCCTTGGCGATGATCGACCAGGTCATGCCGAGCTCCTCATGTCGCGCCCCTCATCGTCCGATCGCATAGGCCTGCATGCCGCGCGGATTGGCGGCGGCCTTCAGGCGGTGGCCCTCCTTCCGCGCAGCGGTGAGCCGGCCTTCCGACCAGGCGCCGCCGACCTCGACCTCGTGGCCGCGGCGGCGGAGTTCGTCGATCGTCGCTTGCGGGAAGCGGCTCTCGACGACGATGACGCCGGGACGCGAGGTGCGCGGCCAGAAGGAGCCGGGGAAATGCTCGGTGTGCCAGGCGGGGGCGTCGATCGCCTCCTGCAGGTTCATGCCGGCATGGACATGGCGCAGGAACATCTGCGGGATCCACTGGTCCTGCTGGTCGCCGCCGGGTGAACCCCAGGCGAGATAGGGCGCGCCGTCGCGATAGGCGAGGGTGGGGGTGAGGGTCGAGCGCGGGCGTCGCCCGGGCTGTAGCGCCGCGGGATGGCTCTCGTCGAGCCAGAACATCTGGGCGCGCGAGCCGAGGCAGAAGCCGAGATCGGGGATGATCGGCGAGGATTGCAGCCAGCCGCCCGACGGGGTCGAGGAGACCATGTTGCCCCAGCGGTCGATGATGTCGAAATGCACGGTGTCGCCGCGCGTCACCCCGTTGGGATCGGTGTCGATGTCGCCGACGGTCGGTTCGCCGGCGCCCGTGGCCCCCACCGCCACGCGCTTGCCGGAGGCGATCCGGGCATCAACCTTGCCGCCGGCCCCGGCGATCGTGCCCGGCCGCAGCTCCAGCGAGGCGGTGTCGCCGATCAGCTTGCGGCGCTCGGCATTGTAGGCATCGGAGAGCAGGGTCGCGATCGGCACGTCGACGAAGGCCGGGTCGCCGTAGAAGGCCTCGCGGTCGGCGAAGGCGAGCTTGGCGGCCTCGGTGATGACATGGACGAAATCCGGGCCGGTCACCGGCATGGCGTCGAGGCCCATGCTGTTCACCAGCGCGAGTTGCTGCAGACAGGCGAGGCCCTGGCTCCAGGTCGAGGGCTTGAAGACGCGGTAGCGGCCGTAATCGTAGTGGATCGGCGCCTCGACCGAGGCCGACCAGGTCGCCATGTCCTGGCCGGTGAGGACGCCGCGATTGTGCTGTCCGGTGACGTCAAAGACCGCCTCGGTGCGGCAGAAGCGGTCGATGGCCTCGGCGACGAAGCCCTGGCTCCAGATGCGGCGGGCGCGGGCGATCTCCTCCTCGCGGGTGCCGCCCTCGCAGTCGCGCAGCACGCGCTCGTAGGTCTCGGCGAGCTTCACGTTGGTGAAGAGGTCGCCGGCCTTCGGCACCTGGCCGCCGGGCAGATAGACCGCCGCGGAGGAGGGCCAGTGCTCGCGGAACAGCGCCTCGACGGTGGCGATGGTCTCGGTGATCCGCGAGACGAGCGGGTAGCCGTGGCGGGCATAGAAGATGGCGGCCTCCAGCACGTCGCGCGGCCGCATGGTGCCGTAGTCGCGCAGCATCAGCATCCAGGTGTCGAAGGCGCCGGGAATGCAGGTGGCGAGGAGGCCGGTTCCGGGCACGAGGTCGAGGCCGAGGGAGCGGTAATGCGCGATGGTGGCACCTGCCGGGGCCGGGCCCTGGCCGCAGATGACCTCCACCGCCTCCTTCTTCGCATCATAGAGAATGACCGGCACGTCGCCGCCGGGGCCGTTCAGGTGCGGCTCGACGATCTGCAGCGTGAAGGCCGCGGCGCAGCCGGCATCGAAGGCGTTGCCGCCGCGCTCGAGGATGCCCATGGCCACTGCCGAGGCGATCCAGTGCGTGGTCGTCACGACGCCGAACGTGCCGTCGATCTCGGGCCGGGTGGTAAAGCGGGACATGGTCCGGGGTCATCCTTCCAAGCCCTCGCCGAGACACGGCGCGGGACTGCCTTCGCAAAGGCTTGTATCATAAGCAAGACATGAGCCAAGCCCCGGAACGTGAGGCTGCTCAGCCCTTGAAAGCCAGTCCGCCGTCGATGTCGAGCGTCGCCCCGGAGACGTAGCCGCAGGCCGGCGAGGCGAGAAACGCCGCCGCATTGGCGATTTCCGTGGGGTCGATGAGCCGGCCGAGGGGGAGATCGGTGAGCATCTCCTCCCAGCGACCTTCGTCGCCGAAAGCGTCAATTGCCCTTTGTTTGGACAGCGAGATGATGCGGTCGGTGCGGGTCCCGGCCGGGTTGATGCCGAAGATGCGAACGCCCCATTCCTGCGACTTGCCGCCGGCCGCGCCGGTGAAAGCCATCAGCGCCGCATTGCCGGCACCGCCGCAGACATAGTTGTAGCGCGGCAGTCGGCCGGCCATGCCGATGATGTTGACGATGACGCCGCCACCGCGCTCCTTCATGCCGCCGAGGGCCAGCTTGGTCAGGTGGATGTAGCCCATCACCTTCAGCGCCCAGGCTTCCTCCCAGGTCTCCATGGAGAGGTCGAGAAGGCCGCCGGCGGGAATGGCGCCGGCATTGTTGACGAGGATGTCGGCGTCGGTGTGGTTGGCCCAGAGCGCCTCGCGGTCGGCGGCGCGGGAGAGGTCGGCAGTGGTGATCTCCACCGGCCCCTGATGCCGGGCCTGAATCTCCGCCGCAGCGGCGGCGAGCCGGGCGGCGTCGCGCGCCACCATGACCACATGCGCGCCCTCGCGCGCGAAGACCTCGGCGCAGGCGCGCCCGATCCCCTTCGACGCTCCCGTGACGATGACCTTCTTGCCGGCGAGCCCGAGATCCATGGTGTTGCTCCCTATTCGCCCCTGAAGTCGGGTAGGCGCTTTTCGAGGAAGGCCTTCTGGCCCTCCTTGTAGTCGGCCGAGGCGAAGCAGCGGGCGACGAGGGCGTCGACGGCCTCGGCGTCCTGATCGGCTTCGGGCCGCGACAGTTCGACCAGCGATCGCTTGATGGCGGCGAGGGTCAAGGGCGCATTGGCGGCGACCGTGGCGAGATAGGCCTTCACCTCGGCCTCGAAGCTCTCGCGCGGCCAGGCGCGGTGGATGACATTGGCGCGCTCGCCGTCGGCGGCATCGAGGATGCGGGCCGAGATGAGGATGTCGGCGACGGCGGCCGTGCCGAGCTTCTTCACCATCATCTTGATGCTGGAGAAGCCATAGCCGAGCCCGAGCCTTGCGGCAGGAACGCGGAAGCGGGAATCGGCCGTGGCGAAGCGCAGGTCGCAGGTCAGCGCCAGGGCGCAGCCACCGCCGAAGCAGATGCCGCGGATCACTGCGATCGTCGGCTTGGCGGCATCGTGGATGGCGGCCATGCCATCGGCCACCGCCTCGTCATAGGCGCGCACGGCTTCCTCGCCGGTGCGCTTGGCGCCGAACTGGGAAATGTCGGCGCCGGCGCAGAAGGCCCTGTCGCCTGCCCCGGTGACGACGATGACGCGGACCGATCGATCCTCCTCCGCCTTTTTCACCAGGCCCGGCACGCTCGACCACATGTCGAAGGTCATGGCGTTCATCTTGGCGGGCTGGTCGATGGTGAGCGTGGCGATGCCGTCCGCCACGGCATAGCGGACGGAGGGCGTGTGCGGGGCGGGTTCGGTCACGGCATGTCCTTTCAGGCGGAAATCAGACGATCCGGGCGGCGCGCAGGCGCGCGACGTCCTGGTCGGAGAAGCCGGCCTCGGCCAGCACCTCGGCGGTATGTTCCCCCGGTTCGGCCACCGGGGTCTCGATGGCCGGGGGGGTGCGCGACATGACGAGGGGCTGGGCGATCAGCCGGATGTCGCCACGCGCGTGGTGACGGATCGGCACGGCCATGCCGAGATGATCGACCTGTGGATCGGTGAAGACCTCGTCCATGGTGTAGATCGGCCCGGCCGGGACACCCTCGCTCTCCAGCCGTTCGAGCCAGTGTGCGGTCGGCTGGGTGCGGAAGAGGTCGCCGAGGAGGCCCATCAGCGCCGGGCGGTTGCGGAAGCGCCGGCGGGCATCGGCATAGTCGGAATGACCGGCGAGGTCGTCCCGCCCGACCGCCTTGCAGAAGCTCTTCCACTGGCCCTCGCCGCCGACGCCGACATTGATGTAGCCATCGGATGTCGGCAGAACGCCCATCGGCGTGGAATGGGGATGATCGTTGCCGTTCTGAGGCGGCACCTTGCCGTCGACCGTGTAGACGGCGGCCTGGAAGTCGCACATGGCGACCATCGCCTGCAGCAGCGAGGTCTGTACCCATTGCCCCTCGCCGGACTTCTCGCGCTCGGCGAGGGCCACCAGAATGCCGGTGGCGGCATAGACGCCGGCGGCGGAATCGGCCACCGCGATGCCGGCCCGCATCGGCCCCTGGCCGGCATGGCCGGTGATCGCCATGAGGCCCCCCATGCCCTGCGCGATCTGGTCGAAGCCGGCGCGGGTGCGATAGGGCCCGGTCTGACCGAAGCCGGAGACGGAGGCGAGGATGATGCGCGGATTGACCGCCTTCAGGGTCTCGTAGCCGATGCCGAGACGGTCCTTCACGTCAGGACGGTAGTTCTCGACCACGACGTCGGCGGTCTCGACCAGCTTCAGGAAGACGGCGCGGCCCTCCTCGGTCTTGAGATTGAGGGTCAGCGACCGCTTGTTGCGATGCAGGTTCTGCATGTCGAAGCCGTGGCGGTCGCCCGACATGTTTTCGTTCGGATCGACCCCGGGCGGGGCTTCGACCTTGATGACGTCCGCACCGAAATCGGCCAGCACCCGGCAGCAGGTCGGTCCGGCACGCACCCGTGTCAGATCGAGGACGCGGATGTGGTCGAGCGCGGTCGAGGGGCGCGGTCTGGGCATGGGCGGTCCGGGGCATTCTCAAGGGGACGGCAGACTAGGATTGTTTCCGGGCCTTGCGGAAGGGGACAGCCGGCATGACAGGAACCCGCCCGCCCTGATCTGTTCAGGTCGCTTCGGCAAGAGCCTTCTTCAGCCGCCGCAGGATGACGCCGCGGGCGCGGTCGTCGGCTGCCCGGTCCAGCGCATCCTTGAGGTCGAGGAGGAAGGAGGCGGAATCGTTGTGCCAGTCGGGCCCTGAGACCTTCTCTACCGGCAGGCGCCGGGGATGGGCCGGCAGGACGAGCCGGACTATTCCGCGGTCGAGCTCGATGATGTCTTCGAGCCGCGGTGTCAGCACCTTGTCGGGGGCAACAACTTCAGCACCGACGATGGGCGCGAAGGCCTGGAGGGCCCGTTCCTCCGCATGGACGAGGGCGACCGCACCGCGGATCGGCCGGCGCTCCTTCAGCCAGGCGAGAACCTCGCCGCAGTCGGCATGGCCGGAATAGCTCTCGATGATCCGGATCGCCGCCTTCACCCTGACGGCGTCGCCATGGATCGTCACGGAGGGCGCGCCGTCGAGGAGGATGCGGCCGAGTGTGCCTTCGGCCTGATAGCCGACGAAAAGCACCGTGGTGGACGAGCGCCAGAGGTGGTTCTTCAAGTGATGGCGGATGCGCCCCGCCTCAGCCATGCCGCTGGCGGCAATGATGATGTGGAAGCCTCTGAGCCGCGCCAGCGCCTTGCTCTGGTCGACGCTCTCGGTGAAGCGCACGTCGGGCGAGGTATTGATCCTTGCCAGCGCCCCGCCCGCTTCCAGCATCCCGGCGTGCCGGCGGAAGATGTCGGTGGCGCGGATGGCCAGCGGCGAATCGAGGAAGATCGGCGCCCGCGGCACGTCGTCCTGATCCATCAGGTCGAGGAGGTCGGCGAGGATCTCCTGGGTGCGCTCCACGGCGAAACTGGGGATCAGCAGCGGCCCGCCGCGGGCGTGGGCGGCGCGCAACTCGGCCGCGAGCTCGGAACGTCGGTCTGCGACGTTGGTGTCTGCGCGGTCGCGGTCGCCATAGGTCGCCTCGCAGACGACGAGGTCGAGGTCGACCGGGCCGTCGGGGTCGGGGTGGAACAGCTTGGCGTCGGGGCCGAGATCGCCCGACATAAGGACGCGCAGCGGCTTGTCGCCGCCGGCGCCCGCGAACTCCATCTCGATGGAGGCGGAGCCGAGCATGTGGCCGGCATTCCACCAGCGGGCGCGGCCGCCCCCGCCGAGGTCGAGCCAGCGGCCGTAGTCGACCTGGCGGAACTGCACCATCGCCGCGACGGCGTCCTCGGCAGTGTAGATCGGTTCGACCAGATCGCCGCCGCTGCGGGCGTTGCGCCGGTTCAACTGCTCGACCTCCATTTCCTGGATGTGGCCGGAATCCGGCAGCATGATCGAGCAGAGGTCGATGGTCGGTCGGGTGGCGTAGATCGGCCCGCGATAGCCAGCCTTGACGAGCTTCGGGATCAGGCCGGAATGGTCGATGTGGGCATGGGTGAGGAGCACGGCGTCGAGCCCCTCCGCCATGAAGGGGAAGGCGCCGTAGTTCAGGGCCTTCAGTGTCTTGGTCCCCTGGAACATGCCGCAGTCGACGAGGATGCGCCGGCCGCCGGCCTCGAAGAGGTAGCAGGAGCCCGTGACGACATGGGCTGCACCGAGGACATGGATACGCAGGGGCATCATCCTTCTCCCATTTCGTCAGGCGCGACCGCGCGCTCGTAGGGGGCGATGCCCTCGGCGCTGGCGATCAGCTCCCAGACACCTTGCGGCGTGTCGGCGAACTGGAGAAGCGAGAGGTCGTCCTCCGCGATCATGCCACCGTCCGCCAGCGCCTCGAAGCTGACGATGGCGCGCCAGTAGCCCTCGTCGAAGAGGACGACGGGCACCCGCCGCATTTTGCCGGTCTGCACCAGGGCGAGGATCTCGAACAGCTCGTCGAAGGTGCCGAAGCCGCCGGGGAACACCACCAGCGCGTTGGCGCGCATGGCGAGGTGCATCTTCCGCATGGCGAAATAGTGGAACAGGAAGGTGAGTTCCGGGGTGGAGTAGGGGTTCGGCTGCTGCTCGTGCGGCAGGCGGATGTTGAAGCCGATGGAGGGCGCGCCGATATCGGCGGCGCCCCGGTTGGCGGCCTCCATCAGTCCCGGCCCGCCGCCCGTGGTGATGACATTTTCGCGTTCCTGCGCGCCGAGGTTCATGGCGCCGCCATGCTGCGAGGCGAGGCTGCCAAAGGCGCGCGCCGCGCCATACCAGGCTGCGTGGCGCGGATTGCCGGTCTCGCGCACACGGGCGCTGCCGAAAACCACGATGGTCGACTTCACCGCCCAGCGTCGAAGGATCTGCTCCGCCTTGGCATATTCCAACATGAAGCGCAGTCCGCGCTGCTCGTCGGCGAGCAGGAAGTCCTGGTCAAGGGCCGGCAGACGGAAGGAGGTCGAGGATCTTTGTTCGGCGTTCGGGACACCAAAGGGAATCGATGGCGGCATGATCGCTCCGATCCGGGCGCGGCAATGGGCGGGTTGGCAGCCTAGGCGTTGCCCGAACCATGGTCGATCCAGCGAGGGAACCGCTTGATCCAGCGCAGCGACCACGGCGGCAGCCCGGTGCATGGATGGTTTCTCACCCACGACGGAGGAAGCCATGCTTGCCAGGACTCCCGCCCATACCCGTCGCGACAAGCCGTACGATGCCGCGGATGCCGTGACCTTCGTCACCACCGCGCCGGCTGTCGCTTCTGCAGTCGGTGCCGAACTGCGCGATTTCGCCGCCGAACGCCTCCAGGCCCATGCCGAGCGCATCCGCGCCTGGTCGCAGGTCGGCTCGCCGCTGGAATTCATCGAGGTGGAGCTGCGCTTCGCCGTCGAGACCATGGGCGTCTACGCCGACGAGGCCATGCATCTGCAGGAGGTCGCGCGCAACGCGGCGGCGGTGGTGGCTCCCGACGGGAAGGGTTGAGCCATGACGCCGCGCCGAATCGCCGTCGTCATCGGGCATCCCGACCCCGCACCGGAAAGGCTGTGCCGACAACTGGCCGCGGCTTATGCGAAGGGTGCCGAGGAGGCCGGTCATGCCGTCCGCACCCTCGACGTCGCGGTCCTGGAGATTCCCTATCTCAGGACCAAGGTCGATTTCGAGACCGGGACCAGCACGGGCGACATCGCCAGCGCGCAGGAGACGCTGGCCTGGGCCGAGCACTGGGTCATCCTCTACCCGCTGTGGCTCGGCTCCATGCCCGCCATGCTGAAGGCTTTCTTCGAACAGGTCGGCAGGCCGGGCTTCGCCTTTCGCTACCGGGACAAGGGTTTTCCGGAAAAGCTGATGGCCGGTCGAACGGCCCATATCGTCGTGACCATGGGCATGCCGGCCCTTGCCTACCGCTGGTTCTTCTTCGCCCATAGCCTGCGGGCGCTGAAGCGGAACATTCTCGCCTTCATCGGGGTGAAGCCGGTCGGCGAGACGATCATCGGTGGTGTCGACGGACTTACGGCCGAGAAGGTCGCGGCGCTCATGGCGAAAATGCGCGCCGCCGGCGCTTCCGCCCGCTGAGCGCTCGCCGCGAGGCCGTGCCGCTCGTCATGCATGGCCTGCGGTCTGGTCGCCGTGCGCCAAGTATGGTTTTGTGCCGCCCCCGATGCGGACCGGACGGACCTCTCGTCCGAACCGGTCCTTCGACGTTCGTGCGAGGAGGCAAGGCCCATGACCACCGTGTTCCGCAATTTCATTGCCGGCGAGTTCGTTTCCCCGGCCAAGGCCGCGCCGAACCTCAACCCGTCCAACACCAACGAGGTCGTCGGCGAATATGCTCAAGGTACCGTCGAGGACCTGAAGTCGGCCGTCGCCGCCGCCAAGGAAGCCTTCCCGGCCTGGAGCCGCTCCAACCCGCAGCTGCGCTACGACGTGCTGATGAAGGCCTCGAACGAGGTGATGGCGCGCAAGGAAGAGCTCGGCGCGCTGCTTTCCCGTGAGGAGGGCAAGACCCTGCCGGAGGGCATCGGCGAGGTGACGCGCGCCGGGCAGGTCCTCTCGTTCTTCGCCGCCGAGGCGCTGCGCCTCAATGGTGAACTGGTCAATTCCATCCGCCCCGGTGTCGGTATCGAGATCACCCGCGAGGCGGTCGGTGTCATCGGCCTGATCACGCCGTGGAATTTCCCCATCGCCATTCCCGCCTGGAAGCTCGCCCCGGCCCTCGCCTATGGCAATACCGTCGTCATCAAGCCGGCCGATCTGGTTCCCGGTTCGGCCTGGGCGCTCGTCGACATCCTCAACCGTGCCGGCCTGCCGAAGGGCGTCCTCAACATCGTCATGGGCCGCGGCTCGGTGGTCGGCCAGGCGATGCTGGAACATCCCGATGTCGCCGCCATCTCCTTCACCGGTTCTGTCGCCACGGGACGGCGCGTTGCCGCTGCCTGCGTCGCCGCCACACCGATGAAGAAGGTGCAGCTCGAGATGGGTGGCAAGAACCCGCTCGTCGTGCTCGACGATGCCGATCTGGCGGTGGCGGTGGAATGTGCCGCCAACGGCGCCTTCTTCTCGACCGGCCAGCGTTGCACCGCCTCCTCGCGCCTCATCGTCACCGAGGGAATCCATGACCGCTTCGTCGATGCGATGACCGAGCGGCTGAAGGGCCTCGTGGTGGACGATGCGATGAAGGCCGGCACCCATATCGGCCCGGTGGTCGACGAGAGCCAGCTCGGCCAGGACGAGAAGTACATCGCGATCGGCCGCGAGGAAGGCGCGAAGCTCCATTGGGGCGGCGAGCGGCTGAACCGCGAGACTCCTGGCTTCTACCTGCAGCCGGCGCTGTTTACCGGGGTGAACAACTCGATGCGCATCGCCCGCGAGGAGATCTTCGGCCCCGTCGCCGCCGTGCTTCGCGTGAAGAACTACGAGGAAGCACTGGCGGTGGCCAACGATACCGAGTTCGGTCTGTCGTCGGGCATCTGCACGACATCGCTGAAGCATTCCACCCACTTCAAGCGCAATTCCGAGGCCGGAATGGTGATGGTGAACCTGCCGACGGCGGGTGTCGACTATCACGTGCCCTTCGGCGGCCGGAAGGGCTCGAGCTATGGCCCGCGCGAGCAGGGCGCCTATGCGCGCGAATTCTACACGACGGTGAAGACCGCCTACACGCTGGCGTGAGGCCGGATCCAGGGATGACGAAAGGCGGGCTCGGTGCCCGCCTTTTTCGTTTTCACCCCAACAACTGGCCGCCGTCCACCACCAGCGTCTGCGCCGTCATCCAGCTGGCATAGGGCGAGGCGAGGAACATGACGACGTTGGCGATCTCCTCCGGCGTGCCGAGCCGGTTGAAGGGGATGGCGCCGAGGACCTTGTTGTAGAGCGCCGGGTCGGAGGTGCGGCGCGCCTCCCAGGTGCCACCTGGAAACTCGATCGAGCCGGGGGCGACGCAGTTGACGCGGATGCCCTTCGGCGCGAGGGCCGCCGCCTGGCTCGTCGTATACTGGATCACCGCCGCCTTGACCGCCGCATAGGCGGCCGTGCGGATCGAGGGGCGATAGCCCGAGATCGAGGCGATGTTGATGATCGAGGCGCCTTTCGCGCCCTCGAGGAAGGTCATCGCCGCATGGCTGGCGCGGACGGTGGCCATGACGTCGACGTTGAGGCCTTTGGCCCAGCCGTCCTCGGTATCGCCGATGCCGAAACCGGAGGCGTTGTTGACGAGCACGTCGATGCCGCCGAGCGCCTTGGCCGCGGCGGGAATATAGGCCGCGATGGCGGCGCCGTCGGCGAGGTCACAGGACGCGAAATGGGTGATGGCGCCATGCGCCGCCATCTCCGCGGCGGTGGCCTTAAGGCCGTCCTCGCCGCGTGCGCAGATGGAGACGGCGGCACCCGCCGCCGCAAAGCTGAGCGCGATGGACCGGCCGATGCCACGACTGCCGCCGCAGACCACCACGCGTTTCCCCTTGAAGTCGAAGGCCATTGCCGTGTCTCCCTGTTGTGGCCGGACTGTGCCACGGCGCCTGCGCCCCCGCTCGGCGGCAGCGTGGCGGCAGCCATGCGGCGCCCCTCCTTTGATGGAGGGCTGCGGCACAGGTTCCTGTTGCCTTCCCGGTCCTGCGGGGCTTCAATGCGGACAAGAAACATTCGCTCGGGTATGTTTTCGGGCGAGGAAGACAGACGCCCGCGCCTCGCCGGCGCGGCCCGTCCAGGGAGGTCCGCATGGAACTGAGGTTCACCGACGAGGAGATCGCCTTCCGCAAGGAGGTGCGTGCCTTCATCGACGCCAAGCTGCCGAAGGCGCTGCGCGAGAAGCTCGCCGCCGGCCACCATCCTACCCGCGACGATATCGTCTTCTGGCAGAAGACGTTGAACGACAAGGGCTGGGGCGTCGCTCATTGGCCCGTTCCCTATGGCGGCACGGGCTGGGACGCGGTCAAGCAGTACATCTTTCTCGAGGAGATGATGATGGCGCCCTCGCCGCCGCCGCTCGCCTTCGGCACCTCGATGGTCGGCCCGGTCATCTACACTTTCGGCTCCGAGGCGCAGAAGAAGCGCTTCCTGCCGCGCATCGCCAGTCTCGACGACTGGTGGTGCCAGGGCTTCTCCGAACCCGGTGCCGGTTCCGATCTCGCGGGACTCAAGACCAAGGCGGAGAAGGTCGGCGATCACTGGGTGATCAACGGCCAGAAGACCTGGACGACCCTTGGCCAATATGCCGACTGGATCTTCGTCCTCGCCCGTACCGACGCCTCGGTGAAGAAGCAGGAGGGCATCTCCTTCATCCTGGTCGACATGAAGACACCTGGCATCACGGTGAAGCCGATCCAGACCATCGACGGCGGCCATGAGGTCAACGAGGTCTTTTTCGACGACGTGAAGGTGCCGCTGGAGAACCTCGTCGGTCAGGAAAACAAGGGCTGGGACTACGCTAAGTTCCTGCTCGGCAACGAGCGCACCGGCATCGCCCGGGTCGGCATCTCCAAGCAGCGCATCCGCAAGATCAAGGAAATGGCGGCCATTGAGCAGCGCGGCGGGCGGCCGCTGATCGAGGACCAGCGCTTCCGCGAGAAGATCGCCGAGGTGGAGATTGAGCTGAAGGCGCTGGAGATCACCCAGTTGCGCGTCATCGCCGGGGAGAAGAAGCGCGAGAAGGGCAAGCCCGACCCGGCCTCCTCCGTGCTGAAGATCAAGGGCTCGGAGTTGCAGCAGGCGACGACCGAACTGCTGATGGAGGTGATCGGCCCCCATTCGGCGCCCTTCACGCCGGAGGAGCCGGGATCGAACGAGCCGCCGATCGGGCCGGAATGGGCCCAGACCATCGCGCCGACCTATTTCAACGTCCGCAAGGTCTCGATCTATGGCGGTTCCAACGAGATCCAGAAGAACATCATCGCCAAGGCCGTGCTGGGGCTTTGAGCCGCGCTGCATGACCCAAGTGCGTCCTTCGAGGCTCGCTTTGCTCGCACCTCAGGATGAGGTGGGACAGCGCCCTGCACGAAGGACCACCGCGAAGGCTCCGGCGCCCCGCCGGGGCCAGTCACCTCCCTCCTCATCCTGAGGTGCGAGCAAAGCGAGCCTCGAAGGACGCACGTCCGAAGAGCCGCCAACCACCGCATCGATGACCCACCGATAGGCTCTTCTCATGGATTTTGATCTCTCCGAAGAACAGCAGCTCCTGAAGGATTCGGTGGAGGGCTTCCTGTCCGACACCTACGACTTCGAGAGCCGCAAGAAGATCGCGGCCCTGCCGGGTGGCTGGAGCCCGGAGGTCTGGGCCAAGTTCGCCGAGCTCGGCCTCCTCGGCCTGCCCTTCGCCGAGGAGGACGGCGGTTTCGGCGGCGGCGCGGTGGAGACCATGCTGCTGGCCGAGAGCTTCGGCAAACATCTCGTGCTGGAACCCTATCTCGCCACCGTCATCCTCGGCGGCGGCGTGGTGAAGCGGGCCGGTACCGCCGCGCAGAAGGCCGAATATATCGCCGCCATCGCCGAGGGCACGCGGACCTTCGCGCTCGCCACCACCGAGCGGCACTCGCGCTACGACCTGTTCGACGTCACCACCACAGCGAAAAAGGACGGCGCGTCCTTTGTGCTGGACGGGGAGAAGGCGGTCGTCGTCCATGGTGGCTCCGCCGACCGGATCATCGTCTCGGCGCGCACCGCAGGCAGCCGCCGCGACCGCGGCGGCATCGGCCTGTTCATGGTCCCGGCGGATGCGCCTGGCCTCTCGCGGCGTTCCTCGCCGACGCAGGACGGCACCCATGCCGCCGAGATCACCCTGTCGGGAGTCCGCGTCGATGCGGATGGCGTCCTCGGCGATCCGGAGGGCGGGCTGCCGGTACTGGAGGCGGTGGCTGACGAGGCGATCGCCGCGCTCTGTGCCGAGGCCGTGGGCGCGATGAGCGAGCTCACCGACCTGACCGTCGACTATCTCAAGCAGCGCAAGCAGTTCGGCGTCCCGATCGGCGGCTTCCAGGCGCTGCAGCACCGCGCGGCGGAGATGTTCGTGGCGCTGGAACAGGCCCGCTCCATGGCGATGTTTGCCGCCATGACCGCCGCCACCGAGGATGCGACCGAGCGGCGGGCCCTCGCCTCCGCCGCCAAGGTGCAGATCGGCCGTTCGGCGAAGTTCATCGGCCAGCAGGGCATCCAGCTGCATGGCGGCATCGGCATGACGATGGAGTACAAGGCCGGACACTATTTCAAGCGGCTGACGATGATCGACACGCTGTTCGGCGATGCCGACCATCACCTGGCCGAGGTGGCGTGCTATGGGCAGCTCGTCTCGGCGGCCTGAGGCCATCCACGGTCAAATTTCCTGCGGGCCCGTCGCGAAAAAAATCGCGGCGGGCCCGAACCTTTTTCTCAGGTCGCGCAACTCATGGAGGACCGGGGCAAACGAGCCCCACCTGACCCCAAAGGACCTTCGCCATGAACCGCTTCAAGACCCTCGCCATCGCCGCCCTCGCCGTCGCCACCATGTCGGTCGGCGTCGCCTCCCAGGCCGAAGCCGGCCCGTTCCATCGCCGCCACCTCGCCTGGGGCGTCGGCGCCCTCGCCACCGGCCTGATCGTCGGCGGCGCCATCGCATCGTCCCGTGCCCATGCCTCCGGCTACGGCTACGGCGGCGACTGCTTCATGACCCGCCGCTGGGTCGAAACCCCCTACGGCATGCGCCGCCAGACCGTCCGCGTCTGCGAGTGATTGGTCCCCATCAACCTCGCAGCTCCAGCAGAGCCCCGGTCGAAAGGCCGGGGTTTCTGCATGGGAACGCCCGTTGCCATGATCTGTCAGCATCCGCCAGCGCATCGCCATCGCCCGCGTCATCCTGAAGGATGCGCCGATCCTGATCCTCGACGAGGCGACGGCCGCTCTCGACAGTGAAGTGGAGGCGGCGATCCAGGACAGCCTCGGCGCGCTGATGACCGGCAAGACGGTCATCGCCATCGCCCACCGGCTGTCGACGCTGAAGATCATGGACAGGCTCGTGGTGCTGGATCAGGGCCGCATCGTCGAGGAGGGCACCCATGACGGGCTGCTGGCGCGCGGCGGTCTCTATGCGCAGCTCTGGGCGCGGCAGTCGGGTGGCTTCCTACTCGAGCCGCGGCAGGCGGCCGAGTAGGGCCAGGCTCCCCGGGGCCACGGCGCCCTGCGGCTGCACGCTGCTGCGGCAAAGTGCTGCGCCCGCAAGGGGCACCGTGCCTGGATCAAGGTCAGATTGCGGCAGCGCCGTGGACATCGCGTGAATTCGCGTTGACTTCCGCAACTGAAAACGCTCCGATCCCCGCTTCGCGCGTCGGAACCATAATCCGGCCCGACCAGAGTGGCTCGCCCAGCACCTAAGCGAGGAGTGATTGCGATGAACGAGACCGAAATCCACGGCATGGTCGCCGACGTCAAGGAGGGCAAGCTCTCCCGCCGCGGCTTCATGCAGCGCCTCGCCGCCTTCGGCGTGGCCGCGCCGACCGCCTGGCATATCCTCGACTTCCACGGCGTGGCACAGGCCCAGTCGCTGACCGCCTACAAGCCGACCAAGGCCGGCGGCGGCGGTCCGCTGAAGATCCTGCTCTGGCAGGCGCCGACGCTTCTCAATCCGCATTTCGCCATCGGCACCAAGGACCAGGAAGGTTCCCGCGTCTTCTACGAGCCGCTCGCCGGCTGGGACACTGACGGCAACCTCGTTCCCTTCCTCGCCGCCGAGATCCCGAGCCGCGAGAACGGCAGCGTCTCCGCTGACGGCCTCTCGGTGACCTGGAAGCTGAAGCCGAACGTCAAGTGGCATGACGGGAAGCCCTTCACTGCCGACGACTGCCTCTTCACTGCCGAATATGCCGCCGACGCGGCGACCGCCGCCACGACGATCGGCACCTACAAGGACATCAAGATCGAGAAGGTCAACGACCTGACGATCAAGATCACCTTCGCCAAGCCGACGCCGTTCTGGGCGGACGCCTTCGTCGGCGCCGCCGGCATGATCCTGCCGAAGCACGTCTTCGAACCGTTCAAGGGCGCCGCCTCCCGCGACGCGCCGGCGAACCTGAAGCCGGTCGGCACCAGCGCCTACAAGTTCATCGACTTCAAGCCGGGTGACATCCTGCGCGGCGAGCGCAATGCCGATTACCACATCGCCAACCAGCCCCATTTCGACACGATCGAGGTGAAGGGTGGCGGCGACGCCGTCTCGGCGGCCCGCGCCGTCATCCAGACCGGCGAGTTCGACTATGCCTGGAACATGCAGGTGGAGGACGAGATCCTCCTGCGCATGGAACGCGGTGGTCGCGGCAAGGCCATCCCGGTCTCGAGCGGCAACATCGAGTTCATCATGCTCAACACGACCGATCCGTGGACCGAGGTCGACGGCGAGCGCTCGAGCGTGAAGACCAAGCATCCCTCGCTGACCGATCCGGCCGTCCGTGCCGCGATCAACCTGCTCATCGACCGCGATTCGGTGGAGAAATTCATCTATGGCCGCGGTGGCCGGGCGACGGCGAATTTCGTCAATGCCCCGCCGCGCTACGTCTCGCCGAACATGAAGTACGAGTTCAGCATCGACAAGGCGAACAAGCTTCTCGACGATGCTGGCTGGGTCCGCGGCGCCGACGGCATCCGCGCCAAGGGCGGCATTAGGCTGAAATACGTCTTCCAGACGTCGATCAACGCGCCGCGCCAGAAGACTCAGGCGATCATCAAGCAGGCGGCCCAGCGCGCCGGTATCGACATCGAGCTGAAGTCGGTCACCGCGTCGGTCTTCTTCTCGTCGGATGTCGCCAATCCGGACACCTACTCCAAGTTCTACTGCGACATGCAGATGTACACGACGACCATGCTTCAGCCGGACCCCGAGCGGTTCATGCTGCAGCTGGTCTCGTGGGAGATCGCCGACAAGGAAGACAAGTGGCAGGGCCGGAACATCTCGCGCTATTCCAGCGCGGAGGCGGACGCGGCCTTCCGGGAGGCTCAGAACTCCCTCGACCCGGCCCGTCGCACGGCGCTGTTCATCCGGATGAACGACATCTTCTGTGGTGCCCACATCATCGTTCCCGTGCTCGCACGAACCCGCATGGCGGCCTCCAGCAACAATCTGGTGGTTCAGCCCAGCGGCTGGGACCTGGATCTGTGGATGCTCAACGCTTGGTTCCGGCCCTGACGCCATCCGGCGTCAGGTCCCGCTCAAGAGGAACCAGGCACAGCTTTCATGGGTACCTATCTCGTCCGGCGATTGTTGATCGCCCTTCCGAGCCTGCTCGGCATCAGCGTCGTTCTCTTCACGGTGCTGGCGCTGGCTCCCGGCGATCCCTTCGAGGAGATGGCCACCAACCCGAACATTCCTCCCGAGGTGCGTCTCGCGCTTCGGGAGAAGTTCGGCATCGATGACCCGGTCTACCTGCGTTATTTCCGCTGGCTGGCGGCGATGATGCAGGGCGACTGGGGCTTTTCCTTCGCCAGCCGCGTCGATGTCGACACGCTGATCCTGCAACGCCTGCCGGCGACGATCTTCGTCATCGGCTCGTCGCAGATCCTGGCGCTGGCGATCGCGCTGCCGGTGGGCATCTATGCGGCGACGCGGCCCTATTCGGTCTTCGACCAGATCGCCAACACCTTCGCCTTCATCGGCTTCTCGCTGCCGACCTTCTTCACCGGTCTCTTGTTCATCCTGGTCTTTTCGATCTGGCTGGACTGGCTGCCCTTCGTCTATCGCTCGGATATCTCGGCGACGGGCTGGCGCTGGTACTGGGAGCAGATCAGGCAGGCCATCATGCCCGTCATGGTGCTGGGGCTCTTCCAGGCAGCCTCCTACACCCGCTACGTGCGCTCGGCCGTTCTCGACGTGATCCGTCTCGATTTCGTCACCACGGCCCGCGCCAAGGGTCTCGGCGAGAAGACCGTCGTCGTCCGGCATGTGGTTCGCAACGCACTGATCCCGGTGGTCACGCTCGTCGCGCTGCAGATGCCGACCGTCTTCGGTGGTGCCATCGTCACCGAGCAGATCTTCCGTATCCCGGGGATCGGCTCGCTGCTGATCAGCGCCATTCTCGCCAACGATACCCCTGTCATCATGGCGGTGACCTTCGTTTTCGCCTGTCTTGTCGTTACCTTCAACCTGATTGCAGATGTCCTCTATGGCTGGCTCGACCCCCGCATCGCCTTCCGCTGATCCGGCGGTGGCCCAGATCGGAGCCGTCGTCACCGCCGAGCATGTCTCGCCGTGGGTCGACGCCTGGCGCAAATTCCGCCGCCACAAGCTGGCGGTGGCGAGCAGCGTCGCGCTGCTGACCATCATCGTTGCCGTGATCGTGGGCCCCTGGGTCTGGCCGGTCGCCATCGACGACATCGATTTCACGGCGCGGCTGCAGGGACCGTCCTGGTCCCATCCCTTCGGCACCGACGACCTCGGGCAGGACCTGCTCGCGCGGATGATCTATGGCGGGCGGATCTCGCTCGCGGTGGGTCTCGCCGCCATGCTGGTCGCCATCATCGTCGGCGTCATCGTCGGCGCGATCGCGGGCATTTCCCGCGGCTGGGTCGACACGGCGCTGATGTGGGTGACGGACCTCTTCCTGTCGCTGCCGCAGCTGCCGCTGCTGCTGCTGATCATCTATCTGTTCCGCGACTCGCTGAAGAGTGTCTTCGGCGTGGAAATGGGCGTCTTCATTCTCATCGTCGTCGTCATCGGCGGCCTCAGATGGATGCCCGTTGCCCGCCTGGTGCGGGCGCAGTTCCTGTCGCTGCGCGAGAAGGAGTTCGTCGAGGCCGCGCATGCGCTCGGCGCGTCCAAGACACGGCAGGTGGTGCGGCACATCCTGCCGAACGCCATGGGGCCGGTGATCGTGGCCGCGACCATCGACGTGGCCGCGGCGATCATCGCGGAATCGACGCTGTCCTTCCTCGGTCTCGGTTTCCCGCCGGACATCCCGACCTGGGGCCGGCTGCTGTTCGACGCCAAGGACTTCCTGGACTATGCGCCGCATTGGGCGCTGTTCCCGGGCGCGGCGATCTTCATCACGGTGCTCGCCATCAACTTCATCGGCGACGGCCTGCGCGACACGTTCGATCCGCGACGGGTTCTCTGACCCTCAGGCCATCTGGGCCTGCCGGCCGCCGCGTTTCGCCAAGAAGCGCGGCGGTCTGCGTTTCAGCCGCCGGGGGCGCCTTGCGTGTTGACATAGAGCGCATAGAGGCCGCGGCCGGTGGCCATGAACAGGCGGTTGCGGTTGCGGCCGCCGAAACAGACATTGGCGCAGCGCTCGGGCAGGGCGATCCGCCCGATGGCCGTCCCGTCGGGGGCGAAGACCATGACACCGTCGAGGTCGGGAGCGCCCATGCCCCAGCCGCACCAGAGATTGCCGTCGATGTCGCAGCGGATGCCGTCAGGGGTTCCGCCCGGGCCGGCATCGGCGAAGACGCGCCGGTTGCCGATCGAGCGGCCGTCGGCCGCAACGTCGTAGGCGGCGATGAGGCGATGCGGGGTGGCGCGCGACTCGACGAGGTAGAAGGTCTTCTCGTCGGGTGAGAAGCAGAGGCCGTTGGGACCGGCGACCGCCTCCGCCACGATGGTGATCTCGCAGTGCACCGGGTCGACGCGATAGACGTTCTGCGGCAGTTCCGGCTCGGCGACGGTGCCCTCGTAGTGGCTGAGGAGGCCGAAGGCGGGATCGGTGAACCAGATCGACCCGTCCGATTTGACCACGACGTCGTTGGGCGAGTTGAGGCGCCGGTCGCCGTAATGGCTGGCGATGACGGTGATGGAGCCGTCATATTCAGTGCGGATGACGCGGCGGCCTCCGTGCTCGCAGGTGACGAGCCGGCCCTGACGGTCGCGGGTATTGCCGTTAGCCTTGTTGCTCGGCGCGCGGAACGGCGTGACGGCGCCGGTTTCCTCGTCCCAGCGGAGGATGCGGTCGTTGGGAATGTCGCTGATGAGCAGGCAGCGCTGATCGCCGATCCAGACCGGTCCCTCGCCCCAACGCAGGCCGGTGGCGAGGCGTTCGACCGCCGCATTGAAGAGGCGGTACTTGAGGAAGCGCGGATCGAGGATCTCGATCGACGGGTCGGGATAGATCGGGCTCGGTTCCCACATGGCGGTATCCTTTTCGGCGTTGCTCCCGGGCGCCAGTGTCGAGCGGGGGAGGGGGCGGCGCAACCCGCGCCGTCGCCGGACCGGTCCCCGTTCTGCGAGGGCGCTCCCTTCACCACGGGGCCGTGGGCTGCAACCCTCCACAGGGCATTGCGGCGACCTCCCTTCACCCGCCGCGATCCCGAGCGACCGACGGATTGCGACAAGAGCGCGCGGGTGGACCATGAAGCGCGGACATCTGCCGTTAGACATGACGAAGGCGTCAGGTTTTCGATTGACTATGCGTCGCGTGCCATGCAGCAATGCCGGCCAACGCACAGACAAAGAACAGAGTGCATGGTGGGAACGACCGACGACATCATCCTTCAGACCCGAGGTCTGACGAAGGACTTCAAGGGCTTCACCGCCGTGAGCGAGGTCGACCTCGCCGTCAGGCGTGGCACGATCCATGCGCTCATCGGGCCGAACGGTGCCGGCAAGACCACCTGTTTCAATCTGCTGACCAAGTTCCTGATCCCGACCCGCGGGACCATCACCTACAAGGGGCAGGACATCACCGGGGCGAAGCCTGCCGACATCGCCCGCCTCGGCCTGGTGCGTTCCTTCCAGATCTCTGCGGTCTTTCCGCATCTGACGGTTCTCGAGAACGTCCGCATCGCCTTGCAGCGCAAGCGCGGCGACAGTTTCGACTTCTGGAATTCCGAGCAGGTGCTCAAGGCGCTCGACGGCGAGGCCGCGCGCCTGGTGGAAGCCGTCGGGCTCGCGGAATTCTCGCGCCACCAGGCGGTGGAACTCTCCTATGGCCGCAAGCGGGCGCTGGAAATCGCCACGACGCTGGCGCTCGACCCGGAAATGATGCTGCTGGACGAACCGATGGCCGGCATGGGGCACGAGGATGTCGACCGCATCTCCGAGCTGATCCGTCGGGTTTCGGCCAACCGCACCATCCTGATGGTGGAGCACAACCTCTCTGTCGTCGCATCGCTCTCCGACCGCATCACCGTGCTGGCGCGCGGCAAGGTTCTCGCCGAGGGCGACTATGCGACCGTCTCGAAGGATCCGCTCGTGATCGAAGCCTATATCGGAGCCGGTCATGGCTGAGGCATTGGACACGACCCGCCAGGTCACGGCAGCGCCGATGCTGGAAGTGCGCGATCTCCACGCCTGGTACGGCGAATCGCACGTCCTGCACGGCGTCAATCTCGAGGTTGCAGAGGGTGAGGTGATCACCCTTCTCGGCCGCAACGGCGCGGGCAAGACGACGACGCTGAAGTCCATCATCGGCATCATGAGCAAGCGCCAGGGCGCGATCCGCTTCCAGGGCACCGAGACGGTCGAGATGTCCTCGCGCGCCATCGCGCGCATGGGGATCGGCTACGTGCCGGAGGAGCGTGGCATCTTCTCCTCGCTCTCGGTGGAGGAGAATCTGATGCTGCCGCCGCAGGTCCAGCCGGGCGGCATGACGGTGGAGCAGATCTTCGAACTGTTTCCCAACATCAAGGAGCGCCTGCACAGCCAGGGCACCAAGCTGTCGGGCGGCGAGCAGCAGATGCTTTCCATCGCCCGCATCCTGCGCACGGGCGCGAAATTCCTGCTGCTCGATGAGCCGACCGAAGGCCTCGCGCCGGTCATCATCGAACAGATCGGCCGCACGATCGCCCGGTTGAAGCGCGAGGGTTTCACGATCATTCTCGTCGAGCAGAACTTCCGCTTCGCCCAGACGGTCGCCGACCGTCACTACCTCGTCGAGCAGGGCCGCGTCGTTGACATGATCCACAACGCTGAGCTCGACAAAAACATCGACAAGCTGCACGCCCATCTGGGTGTGTGAGCCCGCAACAACAAGAAAAACCGACCCAACCGGACCCTTTTGGAGGATACGACCATGACGATGTTCCGCATGAACCGCCGCTCCGTCCTTGCCGGCGCAGCCGCTACCGCCTTCTCCGCCCGCTCGATGGCGCAGGCGCAGCAGCCCATCAACATCAAGATCGGCGTGCTCAACGACCGCTCCGGTCTCTACGCCGACCTGACCGGCGAAGGTTCCGCCATCGCCGCCCGCATGGCGGCGGAGGATTTCGGCGCCGCCGCCAAGGGCCTCAACGTCCAGATCGTTTCTGCCGATCACCAGAACAAGCCCGACGTCGGCGCCAATATCGCGCGCCAGTGGTACGACAATGACGCCGTCGACGTGATCGCCGACGTGCCGACCTCCTCAGTGGCGCTCGCGGTCAACCAGATCACCCGCGAGAAGAACAAGATCTTCCTTAATTCGGGGGCCGCGACGTCCGACCTCACGGGCTCGCAGTGCTCGCCCAACACGGTTCACTGGACCTACGACACCTACATGCTGTCGCAGGGCACGGGCGGCGCGATGGTGAAGGCGGGCGGCGACACCTGGTTCTTCCTGACCGCCGACTATGCCTTCGGCCATGCACTCGAGCGTGACACCACGGCGGTCGTCCAGCGCCAGGGTGGCCGGGTTCTCGGCGCGGTCCGCACGCCCTTCCCCGGCACGGACTTCTCGTCGTTCCTGCTGCAGGCCCAGGCTTCGCGTGCGAAGGTGATCGGCCTTGCCAATGCCGGCGGCGACACGGTCAACTCGATCAAGCAGGCGGCCGAATTCGGCATCACGGCGGGCGGCCAGAAGCTCGCCGGCCTGCTCGTCTTCGTCAACGACGTGCATGCCCTCGGCCTGCAGACCGCTCAGGGCCTGGTGCTGACCGAGACCTTCTACTGGGATCTCAACGACAGCACCCGCGCCTGGTCGCGCCGCTTCGCCCCGCAGCGTGCCGGCAACATGCCGAGCATGGTGCAGGCCGGCGTCTACGGCTCAGTGCTGCACTACCTGAAGGCCGTGGCCGCGACCAGGTCGAAGGACGCCGCACAGGCCATGACCTGGATGAAGGGCAACGAGACGGACGATCCGCTGTTCGGCAAGGGCACGGTCCGCGCCGACGGCCGCAAGCTGCACCCGGCCTATCTGTTCGAGGTGAAGAAGCCGTCCGAGTCCAAGGGTCCGTGGGACTATTACAAGCTGCTGGCCACCCTGCCGGCAGAAGAGGCGTTCCGGCCGCTCAGCGCCAACGCCTGCCCGCTGGTTCGCGCCTGATCCAACCCGCATCCGGGGCGCCGCTCGTCGGCGCCCCGCCTTCCCTTGGGATCCGCAGTCCATGTTCGAGCTCTTAGGCATTCCGCCCCAGGCCCTCTTCGGACAGCTCCTTCTGGGGCTGATCAACGGCTCGTTCTACGCGATCCTCAGCCTCGGCCTCGCCGTCATCTTCGGCCTTCTCAACATCATCAACTTCACCCACGGCGCGCAGTACATGATGGGCGCCTTCATCGCCTGGATGCTGCTCAACTGGCTGGGCATCGGTTACTGGCCCTCGCTCCTGCTCGCCCCCGTGGTGGCGGGCGTCTCCGGCGTGATCATCGAGCGATTGTTCATGCAACGGCTCTATCACCTCGATCATCTCTACGGCCTGCTGCTGACCTTCGGCCTCGCCCTCATCATCCAGGGATTGTTCCGCAACTATTTCGGCTCGTCGGGTCTGCCCTACCAGATCCCCGCGGAACTGCGCGGCGGCCAGAATCTCGGCTTCATGTTCCTGCCCAACTACCGCGCCTGGGTCGTCGTCGCCTCGCTCGCCGTCTGTCTCGCGACGTGGTTCGTCATCGAGAAGACCCGGCTCGGCGCCTATCTGCGCGCCGCGACAGAGAATCCGACGCTGACGCAGGCCTTCGGCATCAACGTACCGCTGCTGATCACCCTCACCTACGGTTTCGGTGTCGGCCTCGCCGCCTTTGCCGGCGTGCTCGCCGCGCCGATCTACTCGGTCAACCCGAACATGGGTGCCGATCTCATCATCGTGGTCTTCGCCGTGGTGGTCATCGGCGGCATGGGCTCGATCCTCGGCGCCATCGTGACCGGCTTCGGCCTCGGCATCATCGAGGGGCTGACCAAGGTCTTCTATCCCGAGGCCTCGGCCACCGTCATCTTCATCATCATGGCCATCGTGCTGCTCGTGAAGCCGGCCGGCCTCTTCGGGAGGACCGCCTGATGGCCGAAGTCACCATCACCCCTCCCGCCCCCGAGAACGCCGAGCAGGCCGATCATTCCGCGCTTCATCGCACGCTGTTCATCGGCATGGCGGCGCTGCTCGTCGTGCTGCCCTTCATTCCGGTGATCGGCTATCCGTTCTTCCTGATGAAGGTGCTGTGCTTCGCGCTGTTCGCCTGCGCCTTCAACCTGATGCTCGGCTATGGCGGCCTCCTGTCCTTCGGCCATGCCGCCTATTTCGGCTTCGCCGCCTATGTCGCGGCGTATACGGCCAAGCACTGGGGGCTGACGCCCGAAGTGTCGATCCTGCTGGGAACGGGCTCGGGCGCCGTGCTGGGCCTCGCCTTCGGGGCTCTCGCTATCCGCCGGCAGGGCATCTACTTCGCCATGATCACCCTGGCGCTGGCGCAGATGGTCTACTTCTTCTCGCTGCAGGCGCCGCGCTTCACCGGGGGTGAGGACGGCATCCAGGCCGTGCCGCGCAACGCCCTGTTCGGCGTGCTGCCGCTCGGCAACGACACGACGACCTATTACCTCGTCGCCGTGATCTTCTTCGTCGGCGTGCTGCTGATCTACCGGATCATCCATTCGCCCTTCGGGCAGGTGCTGAAGGCGATCCGGGACAACGAGGCAAGGGCGGTATCGCTCGGCTACCGCGTCAACCAGTACAAGCTGGCGGTCTTCGTTCTCTCCGCTTCGCTGGCCGGCCTCGCCGGTGCCACCAAGGCGATCGCCGTGCAGCTCGCCTCGCTGACCGACGTCCACTGGAGCATGTCCGGCGAGGTCGTGCTGATGACGCTGGTCGGCGGCATGGGCACGGTGTTCGGCCCGATCGTCGGCGCCGCCGTCATCATCTCGATGCAGAACTTCCTCGCCGGTCTCGGCGCCTGGGTCACCGTCGTCCAGGGCGTCATCTTCGTCATCTGCGTTCTGGTGTTCCGCGAGGGTATTGTCGGCGTCATCGGCAAGTGGCTGAAGAAGCCGCTCTGAACCGGCTGGCGGCCCCGCGCAATGCCCTCGCGGGGAGCGCTGCCGATGAACGACGTTAATGCAAATGCCACGCACTGCCTCAGCAGGGTCGCTATTGCGCCGCCTTTCTCGCGTGCCATGGTGGTTGCGTCGGGTCGGTTCCTGATCGTCCCGACCCGAGACTCTGGGAGATGACCATGCACGCGATCAAACGCGCCCTGCTGGCGGGGACGATACTTCCCGTCCTCGCCGTGATGCCTGGCTTCGCCCAGGGCCTTCCCGCGGAAGGCGCCATCATTCTGGCGCAGGTCCAGGAGCAGGATCCGCGGCAGCGCCGCCCCGGCCAGCCGCCGCAGGGCCGCCCCGCCGTGCAGCAGCCGCGGGCGCCCACGGCGCCGATCCAGCAGCAACCGCGCCAGCCCGCCCAGTTGGCTCCGCAGCGCCAGGCCCCGCCAATCCAGCAGCGTTCACCCGTTCAGGCCAGCCCTCCCCAGCAGCCGCGTGCCCCCGTCCAGGCCACCCCGCCACAACAGCCGCGCGTCACGGGTCCCGCCGCCGTCCAGCAGCGGCCGCCGGTGGGGGCGCCTCCGGCGACACGATCGGGTCAGACCCAGCAGCCGGCCGTGCGGGGCGCGCCTCCGGCGATTGGCGACCGTCCCGCGACGCCGCCGCCGGGTTTCGTCCAGCCTCAACAGGGCCGCGGCGCAACGCCGCCCGCAGCAACGGGCCAGCGAAGCGCACCGCCGCCGGCCGCCGGCGTTCCTTTGCGGCCTGCTGGTTCTCCCGGTGCGATCCGGCCGTCGGATGGGCGTCCGCCGTTCAGCGGCAATCCGCAGGGTCAGACGGTACAGCCGCCGGTGTCCGGTCAGCGCAATCCCGGGATCCCCGGCCAGCCTGCCGCGGGCGAGCGCAGCCCTGGCATTCCCGGTCGGCCGCCGGTGGGCCAGACCGGCACGGGACAGCCCCCTGGAACCGGCCAGCCGGGTATCGGCCAGCGCGCTCCTGGTGCGCCGCTCGTCGGCCAACCCGGCACGGGTCAGCCTGTGGTCCCCGGCCAGCCTGGCATCGGCCAGAGGGCTCCGGGTACGCCGCCCGTGGGCCAGCCGGGGATCGGCCAGCGCGCTCCCGGTGCGCCGCTCGTCGGCCAACCTGGCACGGGTCAGCCGTCTGGCGTCGGTCAGGCCGGCACGGGTCAGCCTCCGGGCGTCGGCCAGCCCGTCACGGGCCAGCCGGGCATCGGCCAGCGCGCTCCCGGTACGCCGCCTGTCGGCCAACCCGGCACCGGTCAGCCTCTCGTCCCCGGTCAGGCCGGCACGGGGCAGCCTCCTGGCGTCGGCCAGCCCGTCACGGGTCAGCCGGGCATCGGCCAGCGCGCTCCCGGGACGCCGCCTGTCGGCCAGCCCGTCACGGGTCAACCTGTCGTCCCCGGTCAGCCTCTCACAGGCCAGCCAGGCATTGGCCAGCGCGCTCCCGGTACGCCGCCTGTCGGCCAACCCGGCACCGGTCAGCCTCTCGTCCCCGGTCAGCCGGGCATCGGCCAGCCAGGCATCGGTCAGCGCGCTCCCGGGACGCCGCCCGTCGGCCAGCCCGGCACCGGTCAGCCTCTTGTTCCAGGCCAGCCGGGCCTGGCGCAGCCGGGTCCGGGCCTGCCGCCGACACCCGGACAGCCTGGTTTCGGTCAACGCGGCCCCGGACTGCCCGGACAGGTACCAGGCGCCACCGGTCCCGGTGGCCTCGCCGGCGGCCAGTTGCCGCCGAGCGGTCCACCGGAACGCCGCCGGGGTTCGCGCATCGGTCCCGCCGGCGCTGCGGCCATCGGGCTCGGAGCCGGTCTGATCGGCGGCTTCATGCTCAACCAGGGCGCCCGCGCCGACGATGTCGGCGAGGTGCGTGCCCGCCGCCGCGAGTTCACGGAGGACGGCGTCACCGTCATCCACGAGCCCGGTCGGACCATCGTACGCGACGGCGAAGGGGTCTTCATCCGCCATGACGAGACGGCACGCTTCCGCGATCTCGGCGGTGATTTCCGTACCGAACGGCGCGGCAACGAGATGGTCTCGTCCTACGAGCGGCCAGGTGGCGTGCGCGTCATCACGGTGACTGACGACAACGGCCAGCTGCTGCGCCGCATCCGCCGCTATCCGGACGGGCGCGAGGTCATCCTGATCGACAATTCCTTCCGGCCGCGGGCGCGGACCTTCGAGGAGCAGATCATCGTGCTGCCGCCGCCGGAATATTCCATGTCGCAGGAACGCTACATGGTCGATGCCGGCGAGGCGCCGCCGGAGATGATCTACGAAGCCCTGACCGCTCCTCCGGTGCAGCGCCCGCCGCGGCGCTACACGCTGGACGAGGTGCGTCACAGCCCGACGGTGCGCGCCTATACGCGCAGCGTCGACGTCAACACGATCAACTTCGACGCGGGGTCGTGGGAGGTGAAGCCGGATCAGATCGGTCGCCTCGACACGATCGCCGCCGCTCTCGGCAGAGCCATCACGGCCAATCCGAACGAGGTGTTCCTGATCGAGGGCCATACGGACGCCGTCGGCAATGACACGGACAACCTGTCGCTGTCGGATCGTCGCGCCCAGTCGATCGCCGCTGTGCTGACGCAGTCTTACAATGTCCCGCCGGAGAATCTGACGACGCAGGGCTATGGCGAGCAATACCCCAAGGTGCAGACGCAGGGGCCGTCGCGGGAGAACCGGCGCGTGACGCTGCGGCGGGTGACAGAACTGCTCAACCAGCAGAACACCCAGGCGCCGCAGCAGTAGCGCCGCCTGCGACAAGACTCGGAGCGGGCGCCCCCGGGCGCCCGTTTCGTGTTCAGGGCCGGTGGAGGTGCAGGCCGACCAGCGCCTGGTCGAAGCGGAAGCCCAGCGTGCCATAGAGATTGACGACGCCCAGATTGGCCGCCGAGATCATCGTCTCGGCACGGCTGACGCCTTCCTCCCTGAGCTGCTTCATCACGGCGATCCAGAGCGGATAGGCAAGGATGCCGGCCCGTGGCCGCGTTCCGGCGAGGATCAGGTCGGCGATGCCCGCGTTGACGCGCAGAGCCATGAAGGCTGCCGGAGCGCCGTCGAGATCGGCAACCAGAACGCGCGCCCGCCCGGCCAGAAGGCCCTCGATCCAGTCGATCTGGCGACGCCGGTTGACGTCTGCAGGCATCCAGGGATCCTCGGCGAAACGTCCGTAGCGAAAGCTGTCCGCAGCCTGCGCGACAAGTGCCGTGTGGTCGTCGGGCCGGGCCTCGCGCAGGGTGACGGTCCGCGTCACGCGGGCGGGCGGTTCATAACGCGCGACGTTGCGGCAACTCAGGCGATAGGCGGTCTCCACATAGCGGAATCCGGCGCCCTGCAGGCGGCCGATGGCGGCGCGGCGGTCGGCATCGACCCGTATGGTGACGAGGCCGGCTGCGCTCTTCTCGCAGAGTGCATGGAACTGCAGGAAGAGGGCCTCGTCCGACGCCGGATCGGCGCCGGCTTCCACTGCGAGGGACAGTTCGGTGATGTCGAGTGTCGGGCGGCCGAAGGCGCGGGCATCCCACGGCGTCTCCCGCACGGCCACGAAGACGTCGTCGGTGATGGCGAGCCTCGCCGTCATCGTCAGGCGGGCGTGCGCCGGAAGGCGGCGTGCAGATCGAGGACGAGGTCGTCGGGGCCGAGGAGGTCCGCTGGCGGGGCTTTCATCAGGGCGAAGGCCTTCGGCGTCGGCGAGGCGGCCCGCGGATCGCGGCGGCGGATGATGGCGGCGCGGATTGCGGGCGTCAGGCTCTCCAGCGTGTCGTCGGTGATCATGTCGTCGAGGACGACGAGGGGGCGAGCCTGGGCGCGCGCCTCGGCGACGAGCGTCTCGATGGCGCAGAGACCCGAGACGACGGTGCGCATGTCCGGGTGGACGCCGTCCCAGCCATAGGCGCGGACGCGGCGATCGAGATGGTAGGCATGGCTCCAGTTGCCGGCGTTGACGTGCAGGTTGATGGCGACCTGCATGCGCTTCAGCGTGAAGTCCTGGAAGCGACGCAGCAGCGGCGCCGACTGCTCCGGATCGGCCAGTGGGGCCGGTTCGACGAAGGAGGCGAAGAATTCGATGCCGCCGCGGAAGCGGTCCCAGCCGTCCATGGTCTCGCTGTTGCCCGAATGGTTGACGCCGCCCTTGGAGATGGCGGTGACGCGGGCAAAGGGCTGCGGCGCGAAGAGGACCGAGCCGATGGCGAGGGCGCGGGCGAGATGGGCGAAATAGTGAAAGACGAAGCCCGTCACCGGCTCGATCACGTCCTGCGCCACGTCGGTGCGGATGATGAACCATTCTGGGAAGATGTGGTGGCCGAGCATGTAGTCGAGGCAGGCGGCATGGTCGCCGCGGCGGAACAGGCGTTCCGCGGCGATGCGGTAGAAGGTGCCCATCTCGGCGTTGTCGCGCGTCTCGTCGATGAGCATCCATGGCGCCTGGATCATGACGAGGTCGGGATCTGCGGAGAGGCGGCCGAGATAGTCGATGACAACGTCGGGGACGAGGAGGTCGTCGTCGCCCACCCAGATGGCGAATTCTCCGCGGGCTTGGCGCCAGGAATAGAGAAAGTTGCCGGCAGCGCCGATGTTTTCGTTCTGCCGCACCGAGCGGATGCGCGGATCGGTCGCCGCCCATCGCGCCACGATCTCAGCGGTGTCGTCGGTGGAGCAATTGTCGGAAACGAGGATCTCGAAGTCGACGCCGCGGGCGGTGAAGGCCTCGATGTGATGGCTGAAGAAGCGGTCGAGATACTGGGCGCGGTTGTAAGTGGGAAGCGCGATGGTGACGAGAGGCCTCGCAGCCGGGACGGGAGCCGCCCGCGACAGGTCTTGAGCGGCGCTGGCGGCCATGGGGCGGGCTCCGGAGATCAGGCGGCGCGGCGGGCGTGCCGCTGGAGGATGGATTTCAGCGAGCGCGACACCCGAGCCGCCACGGCGCGCGTGACGTTGTAGCCGCTCGGCAGGTTGATGCCGGTCGGTGAGATCGCATAGGCGACGGGGTTGCGGGTTGCCGCACCCACCGCCGAGGGCTGGTCGCGGAAGGCCGGCTGCCAGCTGAGCGGATAGAAGAAGGGGCGCGTGTCGATGCCCTCGGCGCCGAGCTCGGCGGCGACCTGCTGCTTCAGCAGGCCGAGTTTCGGATCGAGCACCGCGGTGACCATCCAGTAGCTGTTGAAGACATGGGCCGGTTCGGCATTGAGGGTGAGGCCGGGCGTGCCGGCCAGTTCCTCGGCATAGAAGCGGAAGATGTCGCGCTTCATGGCGATGAGTTCGTCGAGGCGCTCCATCTGGGCGATGCCCATGGCGGCCTGCATGGCCGACATCCGGTACTTGAAGCCGACCTCCTCGGTGATGAGGGCGCGCGACGTGGGATGGCGACCCTGGTCGCGCAGGATATTGACGCGTTCCGCGAGCGCGTCGTCGTCGGTGACGAGCATCCCGCCCTCGCCGGTCGTGACCGTCTTGGACCCGTGGAAGGAGAAGACCGAGGCCCGGCCGAAGCCGCCCGCCGGCCTGTCGCGCCAGCGCGAGCCGATGGCCTCCGCCGCATCCTCGAGGAGGATGATGCCGGCATCCCGGGCGATGGCTTCGAGGCGCGCCCAGTCGGGCATGCCGCCATAGAGGTCGACGACGATGGCGGCCTTGGTCCGCGGCGTGATGGCGGCGGCAAGGCTCGCCGGCGACAGGCACCAGGAAACCGGGTCAATGTCGGCAAAGACCGGCGTGGCGCCGACCTGCACGACGGGGGAGGCGGTGGCGACCCAGGTGCATTCCGGCACGATCACCTCGTCACCGGGACCGATCCCGAGGCCGGCGAGGGTGAGATGAATCGCCGAGGTGCAGTGCGCGAGCGAGATGGCGTGCTTGCGCCCGGTCTGCTCGGCGACCATGGCCTCGAAGCGCAGGTTGTACTTGGCGTGGTTCTCGAACCAGGCATGGCGTGCCGCTTCCGCCGTCAGATCCACCTCACGCTGGGTGATCGAGGGGCCGGCGACCGGGATACGTTCGCGCTTGGCGGTCAACGGCGCGGTCTCGCGCTCGCCGCGCCAGGTCAGGTCTGGCGCGAGGGCGCCCTGGTCCATGAGGTGCTTCAGCCGGGCGAGGCGGACATAGCGCTGGCCCGTCAGGTCTTCGGCCGACGTGCGGCCGGCCATGGCGGCGACCAGTTCCTTGGCACCGGAAGCAGCGGTGTGGAGAAAGCGGAAATTGGGGAAGGCGGCGGCGAACTTGCTGAAGTCGACCCTGTAGGAGCGCGGATCGATCGTGTTGCCCTCGGCGAAGGTGACCTTCGCACCCGGCACCGCCTCGGCGACGATGGCAGCGATGTCGCGCACGAGATGGTTCTCGCCGTTCTGGCCGATGTTGTAGGCCTGCCCGCCGACGCGTGCGGGATCGGCGGCAAGAAGGGTCGCGGCGGCGCGCGCGAGGTCGCGAACGTGGAGGAGCGGGCGCCAGGCCAGGCCGCTGGACAGCAGTTTGACCTCGCCGGTCGAGAGCGCCGAGCAGACGAGATTGTTCAGGACGAGATCGGTGCGGACCCGCGGCGACAGGCCGTAGCAGGTGGCGTTGCGCATGAAGGTCGGCGCAAAGTCGCCGTCGGCCAGCGCGAGAAGGCCGTTTTCGCTCTCCACCTTGCTCGCCGCATAGGCCGTCAGCGGGTTGACCGGGGCGGTCTCGTCGAGGAGGAGGTCCGGATTGCCGGCGCCGTAGATGGAGCAGGACGAGGCGAAGATGAAGCGCGATACGCCGGCCGCCTTGGCGGCCTTCGCCAGGGCGATGGTCGCGTCGCGGTTAATGGCGGCGGTCAGTTCCGGGGCGAGGTCGCCCATGGGGTCGTTGGACAGGGCGGCGAGATGCAGGACGGCGTCGAAACCGGCGAGATCTTCGGCCGCGACCTCCCGCACGTCCCGGGCAAGGCTGAGGCCGGGTTCAAGGGGTTCCATGCCCTCGGTGTGGCAGGGTGCAAAGAAGCCGGTATCCAGCCCGACGACCTCGTGACCCGCTTCCGCCAGGACCGTGGTGGCGACCGACCCGACATATCCGGCATGACCGGTGACCAGAACTTTCATGATGCCCTCACGCCGCCGCAACTGCACGGACCGGCTCGTCGGTCCATGTCTTCCAGGGGGCCTTGCCGCTGTCCCACAGGCCCTGCAGCAGCCGAAGCTCGCGCAGCGTGTCGACGCATTGCCAGAAGCCCTCGTGGCGATAGGCGCCGAGCTTTCCTTCGCGGGCGAGACGCTCGTAGAGGGCGACCTCCAGAGACCCCTCGTCGCCGTCAAGCGCCAGGTAGTCGAAGACCCCCGGTTCGAAGACGGCGAAGCCGCCATTGATCCAGCCTTCGCCGGTCTGCGGCTTCTCGACGAAGCCGGCGACATCATCCCCCTCGAAGCGCAGGCCGCCGAAGCGGGCCGGGGGGTGGACGGCAGTGATGGTGGCGAGATGGCCCTGGGCGCGGTGCTGGTCGATAACTCCCTGGATGGGCACGTCGCAGACGCCGTCGCCATAGGTCACCAGGAAGGGCGAGCCGTCGAGATGCGGCTTCAGGCGCAGGATGCGGCCGCCCGTATTGGTATCGAGGCCGGTATTGACGATGCGTACGCGCCAATTGTCGAAGGCGGGCCCCGAGCGGGTGACACGGCCGCGGCGGGTGTCGACGGTGAGGTCGCCCGCCATGCGCACCTCATCCAAGAAGAAACGCTTGATGACGTCGGCCTTGTAGCCACCGGCGATGATGAAATCGTCGAAACCCTGCGCCGCGTAGTGGCGCATGATGTGCCAGAGGATGGGGCGGCCGCCGACATCGACCATCGGTTTCGGCTTCACGTCGGTCTCTTCCGAGATCCGCGTGCCGCGCCCACCGGCGAGAATCACAACCCGCATCGCCTGCCCCTAAACCATATCGGCCGGAGGATGGGCCGACATGGTAAACGACTGGTAAATGCAGTGGCTCGCCGCGACCCTCAGGACTGGGCGGGGGCGCTGTCCGCAGCGGCGAGGGCGAGGGCCATCAGCTGATGTTCGCGCTCGACCAGCAGGCGGGCATGGTCGAGGGCCAGGGCGAAATCCTCCTCCAGCAGCGCGAACTGCAGGCCGAGGACGAGGGGCCGGGCGCTCGGCATGGCTTCGAGGATCAGCGCGATCCGTGCGGCGAGATCGGCATGGCTGATAGCGTCGAAGCCCTTGAGCAGGATCTCCTGCACCAGAAAAGCGATGCTCTTGCCGATCGTGTCGACCTCCTCGATCCGCAGCAGCAGGCCCAATTCGCGGGCGGCCGGAGCATCGGGAAGGGCGCGGGCCACGGGAAGGCCGGACAAGTCGGACATGAATCACCTGAAGTCTCGCCAGGCTTCTGTAAGTAAATTGTCAAGGTTAACAAATCATAAACAAAGTAGAATTCGCGTTACATTTACCATTAATTCCGGCTCATCAAAGCTCACGGAAGAAAAAAGCCTTTTTTAATTGGCGTAAGGGACAGTCACCGTGCCTTCGAGAATTGAAGGACCTCCCAGAAAGCGGAGGCGTCATCGTCCACCCCTCAGAAGCAGGGGTCCCTAGGAAAGGGTTCTACCATGTCTGACATCACCATTTCGCGCGGCGTTCGTTCCAACCTCCTCGCGCTTCAGAACATCGCCGCCGGCCGTGAGACCATCCAGGGCCGCCTCGCTTCGGGCAAGAAGGTCAATTCGGCCCTCGACAACCCCACGAACTTCTTCACCGCCTCGTCGCTGAACGCGCGTTCCAACGACCTCGGCGCACTGCTGGACGGTATGTCCAACGGTATCAAGACCCTTGAAGCCGCCGACAACGGCCTCAAGTCGATCACCAAGACGGTCGAGTCGCTGCAGTCGACGATCCGCCAGGCGCGTCAGGACAAGTCCTGGAAGGGCGAGAGCTACGCCTTCACCGCGCCCGCCGGCACGGGCGACATCGTCTTCACCGGCGGCGCCGTCGGCACCACCGCCGTCACGGTGGCGGTCTCGGCCAACGCCTCGGTCGATGACGTCGTCGCTTCGGTCAACAGCAACTCGTCGCTGACGTCCAAGGTTCGCGCCTCGAACGACAACGGCAAGCTGCGCATC
>NZ_JAUYFA010000104.1 GCF_030691135.1 Phreatobacter sp. | reverse complement strand
AGGATGAAGAAGGGGATCGCCGCCAGGGGAAAGCGGTCGAGCCCGATGAAAAGCTGCTGCGCCGCCACGATCAGCGGGAAATTGGTGAAGCCGGCGAGCCCGACCACGGCAGCCAGACCGATCGCCACCGCAACCGGGACGCTGGTTGCAAACAGCACGAGCATGACAGTCAGCATCGTGCCGCTCATGACGCGTTCTCCAGTTCTTCCGACCGACGGTCGAGGAAATGCGCCATCGCGCCCACCATGGCCAGAAGCGCACCCAGCGGGATTGCGGCATAGGCATAGGCCATCGAGAACTCAAGGCCGGCGATGGTCTGGAACTGCACGCGTTCGGTCATGGCCCAGCCGAACCAGAACATCACGCCCAGGAAGGAGAGCACGCAGGCCAGAGACATCGCCTCGATCGTCCGCTGCAAGGCGCCGCTCGTGAGGCGATGCGCGACATCGATCGAAACCAGCGCTCCCGCGCGCAATGCGACCGCCACGCCGAGATAAGCCATCCAGATCAGAGCGACCCGCACCAGAGCTTCCGACCAGGAGGAAGGTGTCTCGGTCGCGAAGCGGGCGACCACCTGCCAGGCCCCAGCGGCCACGGCGATCGTCATTGCGAGGCAGGCGATAATCGCCGCAAGCTCGGTCGTGACACGATCGAGGGTCAGAACGGCGCGGCGCGCCAAGGCGCGCGCGCCGCCGGGCTGGCCGTCAGGGTGGCCCGCCCACAAGGCGAAGCCCACGGCAGCGACCGTCGCAACGGCGGTCACCTGCAGGGGCAGGACATTGATCGCGTTCATCGATTCTCCAGCGCGGCAGATAAAAGGGCGCAGGGTCTTGAGCCCTGCGCCCTCGGTCAGGCCAGTTCAGCCAGGCTCACGAGCCGGGGCGCCACGCTCGGATGCGGCTGAGCAGAGCGCTGTCGAGACCCTGCTCGATCTGCGCGGAACCAGAGGCGAGCGCGGCCTGGAAAGCGGCGCTGTCGACCTGCGTCACCACGGTCATGCCGCGGCGGCGCAGTTCGTCGACGCCGGTCTGCTCGTCGGAGGTGACGCGCGCGCGATTCGCCACAGCCGCATCGCGGCCGGCCTGCACGAGCGCCGCGCGATCCTGCGCGTTCAGCCGGTTCACGAAGGCCGGGTTGCAGAGCAGCAGCGCCGGCGAATAGACGTGGCCGGTCAGCGTCAGGTAGCGTTGCACCTGGTTCAGGTTGTTGTTCAGGATGACCGGGATCGGGTTTTCCTGCCCGTCAACCGTACCCTGCTGCAGCGCCGGCACCAGTTCGCTGAACGCCATCGGGGTCGGCAGCGCGCCGAGCGTCTGGAAGGCACGCATGTGCACCGGGTTTTCCATGGTGCGCACCTTCAGGCCACGCACATCGGCGGGAGTGTTCACCTCACGCCGGCTGTTCGTCATATGGCGGAAGCCGTTCTCGAGCCAGGCCACCGCGAGGATGCCGCGCGCGGGGAAGCGCTGCAGCAGTTCCTGGCCGATCGGGCTGTCCAGCACGCCGCGGGCATGGGCGGTGTCCCGGAACAGAAAGGGCACGTCGAGGTTGCGGGTCTCCGGCACGAAATTGCCGACCGGGCCAGTCGAGGTGATGGTGCACTCGATGGTGCCGATCTGCACGGCCTCGATCGTCTCGCGCTCGTTGTCGTTGCGCTGATAGACCACGCTGAAGCGGTTGCTGGTCAGCCGCTCGAAGGTTTCCTTGAAGGCGGTCGTACCGGCACCGTAGTGGCTGTTGATCCCGATCGGATGCTGGAAGGTCACCTGAGTCTGGGCCAGGGCCGGGGCGGCGCCGAGCGCCAGTGTGGCGCCGAGCGCCAAGGTCTTGAGGCCCGTTCGGCGGGTCATCTTCATGGGTCGCGTCTCCCTCTTGCCGGCGAGTCTCACATGGCTCCCAGCTTATTTTGTTCTATACTCAGAGTATCGCGGCCTCTTCAAGCCCGCATGCGCCCGGTCAGGCTTCAAAAGAGAATTGTAGCGACCTTATGTCCGGGTGCGCGCCTGCAAGCCGGCGACCCGCGCGTCGCAGAGAGTTCCAGCGCGGCCCCAATCTCTCGCTGGCGATCAAGACGGCGGTTGATAAGGAACATCGTCCTGGTCGTTTCCTGGTCACCGGCTCCGCCAATGTGTGACGTCAGACAAACCAAACCGGTCTCAGAGTGCCCTGCCCTCGCGCATCGTAAGGCCGCGTGGGGCTGGCGCCACTCCGCAAGTGCCGCTGCCTTGCGAAGTTTCCTGGTGACGAAGCTCTTGCGTACCTCGCCTTCGTGATCGACCGCGCGCCTGATGTAGTGCTTCACACCGTTGAACTTCACGAACACCTCGTCGAGGTGCCAGCGCCGGTGGCGGAAGGCCCGCATGGCCTCGACGCGGTTGCGATGGATCTCGGCGGCGAAGATCACACCGAAGCGGTTTCACCAGAACCGCACCGTCTCATGGGTCACGTCGATCCCGCGCTCATGAAGGAGGCCGGCGACGTTCCTCAACGGCAACGGGTAGCGAACAGACATCATCACCGTGAGGCGGGTCACCTCGGGCGACGTCTTGAAGTAGCGAAACAGGCGAGTATGGGACATGGACCCCGGCTAGCTGCCCTGCCCTTACAGGGTAACCCCGATGTTCCTCTGACAGTGCCGTCATGACACCTCCGGTGAGCCGCCCCAGTTTCGCGGGGTGAAGAGAACGCCTGCTCCAAGCCGTCGCGTCAAGACTGCTCCAAATTCGGATCCCCCCGAAGTTCCTGGGAAAACATGGAGGTTCATTATCGGTACATCGCCGAGTTTATGGGATCCCAGCGACTGGTGGGGCAGCTCGGAATGAAGGTATGCGAATGCAATATTCCTGGCTACTTGTGGAGTTGCTGCGCTGGTGCCGATCAAGCGGTCGGACGAGCCGCTGCGGGTTCCCGTCGTCCGAACTCCGCGCACGGCGTAGGACTGGTCAGAAGACGCAGAGCAATGGACGTTAGGTCCGCCGGTGGCCGTATCGCGACCCGCAGAACTGTATGCGGCTGGAACCGGTCGAACAGTCATCTCGCCGCCAGAACCGTCCAGCACCGCGTCTCCGACGAAGCCACCGACAACCAGCACATGGTTGTGCGTCGCCAGGCCGTTCAAGGTGCCGAACCGCCTGACGAAGGCACCGGGCGTATCCTCCGTCGCGAGCCGTCCGCTTTCGTGGATTGGAACATCATTCCTATCGTCGAAGTAACTCTGGCGAGATGCTGGATTGCGTCCTGATAAGTCCTGATCGCGCTGCAGGCGGCACGAGATGACACCGCGGCCTTCGGCAGTGGTGCCATCGACCTTGACGCGCCACAGGCCGGCAGGGCAGCGCGGCAGAGCCGGATCGCGCGGCTCGGTCGGAGCCAGGACGATCAGAAGCCGCCAGCGTCTGCCGCGGAACCGGTCGAGGCTCACCTGGCCGATCTGATGGCCATCGCGCAAAAGCGGGCGGATGTCGGTATGAGATGCCGTCCCCGCGGGGCCTTCCTTGAGGAACACCGGACTGCCTGACGGATCAAAGATTTCGGGCCATCCAGGCTTTCCATCTTCGCCGGCGCCGGGCGGGTCGTCCGCGCCTGGGGAAGCGGGATACCAGACCTCCAGGTAGTTCGACGTCGCATCACTCGGCTGGAGTCGCCATGGCAGGATGCCGGAGGCCGGTAGTGAAGCGCGTTCAACGTCGATCTCGCCGTAGAGGCGGCTGTTGAATGTATTGCCCGCCGGCATGACCAGGACCGTCGGAGCCTCCTTTTTGCGGGCCTTGACGAGATCCTCGATGGCCTGCTCAAGCCGATCCGTACCGTCATGTGGGCCGCCACTGAACCCGAAACTGAAGTTGATCACCAGCGGAAGGGCCTTCACGCCATAGGCGGCGGCGATCGCGTCGGCCCGGGCGAACACGTAGTGGAATGCGGCGAGGACGAAAGCGTCCTTGCCGAAGCCTACGGTGTCCAGCATCACGGGGGCGGGAAGCTCCACGCCTATGACGCGAATGCGGTCCAGACCGAGACCGGAGGCGCCATCGGGAAGATGGTGGAAACCGGCGGCGAGGTCGAGCACACCTGCTCCATGGCTAGCGCTCCCGGTGTGTGGCTCGCCGGCGTGCCTGCTGCGGGCGGCCCGCTCGATCGCGTCCTCGTCCCCTTGGTGCTTCTTGACCAGCCCGGCGATGTCCTCGCCGGTCAGTTCCCGTCCGAAAAGAACAGTTCGAAAAAGTGGCGGCTCCGCCAGAGGCGCGGATTGCAGCCAGCAGAACTCCATGCGCGACCTGCCATTCCGATCCCGGAGGTTGCGTGTGGCGATCGGAATGCCGTCGTCGATCACAGCAACGATGACCACGGGCGGAACGCCCGCCTCGTTCGGTAGGCGCGACACCAAGTCGGTGTCTGTCACGACCGGGCGGCCGTCGCCGTTCGGCGGATCTGACGTCTCCACCGTGCGCGGAGGCAGAGGCGAGTTGACACGGAAGCCTGTTTGTATGGCCGGCGTGATGTCACCACCGAAGGTCGTGAACATTGCTTCTTTGCGGATCGCGGCCAGCGTGAACAATGAAGTCGCGATGTCGCGCGATGTCGGAGACCGGTCCCCGGCAGGGACGGGCGGCTCGAAAACCATCGGCACGAAGCACGCCGCCTTGCCCATGTTCATGAAGGCGTTCTTCCACAGGATAGGTGTCCGGAAGCGGCCATTCTCTGTCGTGGAGATCGAGCGTTCACGAAGGAGCAGATGATCGTCTGGCAGTTCCGCCATCGCCGCAAAATGGCGAGTGTCGGCTTTCGACAAGGCGCCGATGCCATACGACCGTCCCGGCTCGTCCAGCGCCCAGACCTCGTAGGGTCCCGCGATCTTGCTCAGGGTAGCTTTGTCGTTGAGTTCCATGACGGTGTGCCGATCTGAACAGTCTATGTGAGCCGAAACTCGTCGATGGTCGAACGCCACAACCAGCCGAGAACCGGGCTTGCATCTATCTTGAAGTCGGGTTCAAGGCGGGTCAGTCCGTGCGCCTCAGCGGAGGGTCCCTCGAACTCCCTCAACAGGAAATCGCTATGGGCTTTGGCGCGGTAGGTGCAGGGCACGACCCTGCCGTCGGCGGCCCCGCAGAGGCCGAGGATGATCTGCCCAACGGCCTCTCCGAGCGCGGCCCCGGCCCAGGAGTCGATGGGAAAGTGCACGCCGGCGACCGTTCGGTTGACGGCGATGCGCTCAGCTTGCTTGGACAGCAGCCGACCAATTCGGCTGATCTCGGGAAAATGGTGTGCGACCTCGGGTTCGCTGATGAGCCCACGGAGCACCACCGCGATAGCGAATGCCTCTGTCGCGTGAGCACTGGGAAAGGCGCCGTGACCAGGCGTCGTGATCATCGGCATGATCGTCGGGTCAAGTTTATCTGGCCGGCGACAGGCAAGATGATGCTTCATGACCATCGCGACATGGGCAGCCAGAACCAGTGAAATGGTGATCAGTTCGAGGGTTCGCGGATTGCGGGCAGCCGTCAGCCCGAGGATGGTGCCGAAATACTCTGGCGGGATGCTAATCTGCGAGATGATCTCGGCCGCGCGTTCGCTCCGCTGGTCCATGTAGGACCGCAAGTGCGCTGTCTGCTTCGCGAAGACGGCGACGTCGGGCCTCTCCACGGAAATGAACCTGTGGCCGTGGTAACTCATCTCAAACATCCCGCCGGCCTCCTCGATAGGGCCCGACCAGTTCAGATTCCGAAGGGCCTCGGTGAGGTAGAGCGAAGCCCGAACCCATTGCGCCCAGACCATCATGTTCGAGCCGGCGGCGGTGGGGAGAGGGGCGATGAAGCCCGGATCGGGTGTTCCGTCCGCGAGTGCCACATGGCGGATCGCTTCATTGGCCGTGAGCATGCCCTGCACGAGGGTCATATCCACGCCATCTCCGGGAAGGAATGACCCGAGGCCACTGGCATTGAGGCTGCCGAGGCTGCCGAGGCTTCCCAGACTTCCGAGACTTCCGAGACTGCCGAGACTTCCGAACGTCGCCATGAGCAACTCCTATGGTATGCCCGATGCGCGGAGGGCGGCCGCCATCTGTTGGCCTATTCTGAACCCCCCGGACGGGTGGCTCTTGAGATAGTCATCGACTTGGAATGCGGGTTGCCTGCGAAGAAGTTCGCTGGCTACCGCACGGGCCTCGCTCAGACGATCGAGCCGGTGTAACGCCCCGATCTTGATGCGAAGAATGGAGAGGTGGCGATCATTGGCCGCGATGGCCCGATCGGCCAGGCGCAACGACTCTTCCGGATCGTCGGCGGCCAGGTGAGCTCCGGCGCTGAGCGCATCGTAGTAGTGACCGAAAGGATCGATGGGCGACAAGCGACGAGCAACCGATACTGCGTTTACCGCCTGGCTGCCCTCGTCACGGAATGTGTGTAAAGCGCCCTTCAACAGCCAAGACAGCGCCTCGTTGGGGTTCGCTTCGAGAGCTGCCTCATACCGATGTTCTGCAACATCCAGGCGTCTGAGCAGATTGTTCTGTGCGAACCCGTCGATGGTCAGGGAGAACGAGTTGTCAGGGCTGATGTCGAGAGCCCGAGCGGTACAATCGAGGGCCTGCTGGGTGTCGCTGGCCTCGTCCGTGCTCCAGCGATTGAAGACGCTGAGAACATGCCACTTGCCAAGCCACGCATGGATCTCGCTGGAATAGGGCGCGCGACGTCTCGCCTCTTCGAGTAACTCGCGCGAGCGCGCGAATTCCCTCAACGTCGGCCTGTGCATCAGCCGCACAGCGGCAACGACCAGTCGATGGTCATCGATATCCGTGACCACCCGGCCGGCGATATGGGTCAACGCAAGATCCGCGATTGCGGATCCGACCGCTTGCACGATCAGTTTGATCGGCTCGGCCACCAGAGAATTGAACTCGTCTCGGCTGGCGCAGAACTGTCGAGTCCAGATAATCGCTGACGTCCGCACGTCGATGAAGTCGGCATCGACGATCACATTGGCGCCGGCGCTGCGGATGGTTCCCGCGACGCAGAAGTCGGCGCGCAACCGGGCCTCCACGGCTGCGATATCGAACACCTGTCGCACCAATTCGCGGCACGAGAGATGCGATATCACTGCAAGCAAGCGGGAACGGCTGAGTGATCGGCACGCCTCCTCGGCGAGCCAATCGCCCAATGCTGCTTCGCCTGGATCCCCCGATATCGACCGGAGGGGCAGCACAGCTACCGTCGGCAGAATGGACGGGGGTGAAGACTGACTTGTTAGGCTGAAAAGGCCGTGGAGCTGGTCGGGATGGGAGCGAACCCCGGCGACCCATTGCGCGAACCCGGCCTCGCGCAGATCGAGCCCCTCGAGAAATGCCCCGCTACCAGGCCGGCCGATGAAGGAGACCTTGGCAAGGTCCAGCGTCAGTTCCGCATTGGTCGAGGACAGCACCTTCGAGAAGCTGTCGCCCATGACCTGCTTGATGTCAGCAAGCGCTCTTCGCAAGCTCTGACGACCCGTATCGTAGCAGGCTGTTCCCCAAAGCGTGTTTTGAAGGAACGAGCGCGTCCGCCTCCCGAAGGGGGCCGTGGCCAGTAGCGCGAACAAGGCTTTATGCTTGGCGCCCGTGATCTCGAAGGTGCTCGGCACAACGGACCTGACCATGCAAGTTCCGAAAAGATTGATCTCCAGAATCTTCGCTGACACAAGCCGCCCCCAGGCTCTTACCGAGAGGTATCTAATACCATCCGACTGTCTTGACCAAGGCGCTTCACACTTAATTCACGCACTCTTACGTTGCCGATTGCGTATTTTGACTGAATGACAAAGGGCGCAAAGGATGACGATAAAGGACGGGCGCCTGCGGCCCTATCGCAGCCGCGCGATCTCGCCGACTTTCATTTGCGCTGGAGAGAATTCAGGCACTTGGCGCTTGAGGCTTCTCGTGATGAGCATTTGACGCCCGCCACGCGTGAGACGATCAGGTGGCTCATCGCACTCGCCGACCGCGTTGGGCAGCATGACATCGATTGATAGATTGAAATGAGAGAGAGAATCTCCACTGATTAAAAATCAAATACATAATAGAATATTTCACGATTTTTTCACAACACCAAAATTTTCAGGATGATTACATGTCTCACGTTCAAACTTGGAGGTGACACATGCAAGCCCACGGTATTCAACCTCGTCAGCCGAGGCCCGATGCGCTGAAGTCCAAGGCCAACGACGATCCTGGACTGTTCGGCTACATGTTTCCGAGCCTGAAGCCCCTCGTCGCCGACGACCAGGCTTTGAATGCGCTCGCCGCCGCGATGATCGACCCGGTCGACCAGAACAACAACGTCGATCCCGCGCGGGCGGACAACCCGGACATGCCGGCCGGCTTCACCTATTTCGGCCAGTTCATCGATCACGACATCACGCTCGATCTGACGTCGATCGGCGAGAAGCAGGACGATCCGGAGGCGCAGGAGAACTTCCGCTCGCCGGCGCTGGACCTCGATTCAGTCTATGGCCTCGGGCCCGACGGCTCGCAGTTCATGTATGAGCGGGACGCGGCGACATTGAAGATGCTGCCTTCGCTGATCATCGGCAATGCTCCGGCGAGCGACAATCCGACGGGTCAATCGGGTCCGATACCCGACGTGCCGGGCGGCGACCTTCCGCGCAGCACAGTCACCGGCATCGCGATCATCGGCGACTCGCGCAACGACGAGAACCTCCTCGTTGCGCAGATGCATCTTGCCTTCATGCACTTTCACAACAAGGTCGTGGCGCATCTGCGCGACGTCGACAAGGTGCCCGAACATGAGCTGTTCAAACGCGCACGCGACGAGGTGGTCTGGCACTACCAGTGGCTCGTTCTGCACGAATTTCTCGAAACCATCACCGGCGAAAAGGGCATCGCCGACCGTATCCTCCATGCCGGTCGGCGCTTCTACCGCTTCAAGCGCTGGCCCTTCATTCCCATGGAATTCTCGGCCGCCGCCTATCGTTGGGGCCACTCGGCGGTCCGTGAGGTCTACAGCCACAATCGGGTGTTCAACACCGATGGCGGCTTTCCGGCGACGCTTAAACTGTTGTTCCGGTTCAGCGGCAAGTCCGGAGAACTCGTCGGCAGCCTGCAGGATCCGGCAATCCCGCTGCCGCAGCCCGTACTGCCCAGCAACTGGGTCATCGACTGGCGTCGCTTCTTCGACTTCAAGACCAAGGGCGCCAACCCGAACTTCAGGCTGAACCTCGCTCACCGGATCGATCCGCTCCTGACGCCTGAGCTTCACTCGCTCCCGGGTGGCGCGAGCCTCGCTTCTCTCAATCTGCGTCGCGGGGTGCAGAAGAAGCTCCCGTCGGGGCAGGACGTGGCCAGGGCGATGAACATCACGCCGCTGACGTCCGCCGAACTCTCGACCGGTCCCGACGGTGTCGTGGCCAAGGCCCATGGCTTCGATAAGAAAACGCCGCTCTGGTACTACATCCTCAAGGAAGCCGAGGTGAAGGCGCAGGGCCTGCACCTCGGGCCCGTCGGCAAGACCATCGTGGCGGAGGTCCTGATCGGCATCGTCCAGGGCAGTAAGGGCTCCTACCTGCAGACCAGCCCCTTCAAGCCCCGGTTCGGCAAGGTGCCTGGCGTGTTCACCATGGTCGACCTCATCACCTTCGCCGGCGTCGTCAATCCGATCGGCGACTGAGGCCGTCCCTCCGGTCGGCGCCAGCGCGCCGACCGGCCTGCCATTCGCGTCTGTGCCTAATCGGGGTGCCGAAAATGGACAAGCAAGCAATCACCTTCGTCGCGATCGGTGTCTTCAACATCGGCACGGCCGTTCTCCTTCGCTCCGCGCTGAGTACCGTTGATCTGGGGCAGGCCGTCCTCGAGAAGGACGAGAATGCCGCCAAGACGACCGCAGGCTCGCAGTCGAACAATGCGGCAAACGGGCTGGCGACCAGCTACAGCCGGGTCACTGGACTGATCGGCGCGCTCGTCCTGGCGGCCTTCTTCTGGGGCATCGGCAATGCCGTGATCTTCAACGCGATCAATGACCCGGCCAACGTCGCCAGCATGCTCAACGGTGTGAGCACCTTCATCATTGGCGGGGCGTCGTTGTTCCTCCCCTACGCAGCCAACCAGGCTCGCGAGGCCTTCGCGCCCCGCAACACGCCGCCCCAGAAGGCGGTGCCGTGATGGCTATTTCAATCCGCCCCGCAATTGCGATTCTCGCTTCCACAATGGTGTTGGGAGCCTGTGCCAGAGTAACCGCTGTGCCCGCGCCCCCCGGCTCAGACGTACATGGAATACGGGTCTACGAGCAGAAGCCGCTGCTTGTCGTCAGCGGCCAGCAGGTAAGCGTCACCTTCGTGCCCAACACTAATCGCGCATATGCGTTGCAGTTCAGCTCATTCCTCGCCAAGCATGACCTTACGGCCGCCTTTACACCGAGCGGTGCGATGAGCAGTCTGACCAGTAATCAGGACACGACCGCAGTGGCAGTGGCTTTGGTCAACCTCGTACAGAAGGCTGTGGAAGTCGGAAGACCGATCGGCGGCGCCTTTAGCGGAACGAGCGCGCCTACCCTCAATGAACGGCTTCAGGTCTATGAGTTCGTCTTCGATGACGGCGGAAACCTGATTCAATTGCGTCCGCTGATCAACCAGAATGATCTCATCCGGCTACCGCGGCAGCGCACCGCTCAAGCCTTCACCGGTACACCGCCGGGAACAAACCAGCAGCCGCCCTCGCCAACAACGGACGCTCACTCCGCGACGCGCCCGAGGGATCCGAACTGACATGTCCCCCATAGCGAGA
>NZ_JAUYFA010000099.1 GCF_030691135.1 Phreatobacter sp. | reverse complement strand
GAGCGCCCGTTCCGGGATCGGGACGGCGATGCCCCGCGTGGCGAGTTCAAGCCGCGCGGCGAGTTCAAGCCGCGTGGAGACCGCCCGTTCCGGGATCGTGACGGCGACGCTCCGCGTGGAGACTTCAAACCGCGCGGCGAGTTCAAGCCGCGTGGCGACCGCCCGTTCCGGGATCGTGACGGCGACGCCCCGCGTGGTGACTTCATGCCGCGCGGCGAGTTCAAGCCGCGTGGCGACCGCCCGTTCCGCGACCGTGACGGCGACGCCCCGCGTGGCGACTTCAAGCCGCGCGGTGAGTTCAAGCCGCGTGGCGACCGCCCGTTCCGCGACCGTGACGGCGACGCCCCGCGTGGCGACTTCAAGCCGCGCAGTGACTTCAAACCCCGTGGAGAGCGCCCCACCAGGGACGGCGATGCACCGCGACGCGACTTCAAGCCCTGGGGCGACCGCGACGATCGCGGTGGCGGCGGTCGGGACTTCAAGCCGCGCGAGCGCAGCTTCGGTGATCGGGCCGAGCGCCCGGACGGCGACCGTCCGCGTGGCGGCAAGCCGTTCGGTGATCGTCCGTCGGGTGGGCGTTCATTCGGCGACCGCCCCTCCGGCGGCAAGTCGTTCGGTGATCGTCCGTCGGGTGGCCGTTCATTCGGCGACCGCCCCTCCGGCGGCAAGTCGTTCGGTGACCGTCCCTCCGGCGGGCGTTCATTCGGCGACAAGCCGTCGGGCGGCAAGAGTTTCGGCGGTGCCCGCGGCGAGCGCTCCTTCGGTGACAGGCCGTCGGGCGGCAAGAGCTTCGGCGGCAAGAGCTTCGGAGGGAAGCCGGGCGGCAAGCCCTTCGGGGGCAAGCCTGGCGGCAAGCCCTTCGGGGGCAAGCGGGACCGCTGAGCCTTGCGTATCGTCGGCGGCAAGTTTCGCGGGCGCAGCCTGCTCGGACCGAAGTCGGACGCGATCCGCCCGACTTCGGACCGGCTGCGCGAGAGCCTGTTCAACGTGCTCGCCCACGGCTACGGCGATCCGTGCGACGGCGCACGGGTCATCGACCTCTTCGCCGGCACGGGTGCCCTCGGCCTCGAGGCGCTGTCGCGGGGCGCGGTCTATGCCGCCTTCGTCGACCAGAGCCCCGAGGCGCGCGGGCTAATCCGCGGCAATGTCGACGCGATCGGGCTGGCGGGTGTGACCGGGCTGCTGAAACGCGACGCCACCCGGCTCGGGGCGCTGGCGCCCTTCGAGCCGTTCACACTTGTCTTCTGCGACCCGCCCTATCGCAAGGGTCTCGGCGAAAGCGCGCTGGCAAGCGCGCGCGAGGGCGGCTGGCTCGCCGCCGGAGCGCTCGTGGTGCTGGAAGAGGCGGCGGACACCGTCGTCGCCATCCCCGAGGGCTACGTGCTGGAGGAACGGCGCGAGGCGGGCGAGACGCAGCTCCTGTTCCTGCGCCCCGCCTGAGTCCCGACCTATTTCTTCAGGAGATCGCGGATCTCGGTAAGGAGCAGGACGTCGGCCGGGGGTTCGGCCGGCTTGGCCGGCGCGGCCTCTTCCTGCCGCTTCAGCCTGTTCATGCCCTTCACGACCATGAACATGAGCGCGGCGATGATCATGAAGTTGATGGCGATGGTGATGAAGCGGCCATAGGCGATGACCGCGCCCTGCTTCTGCGCATCGGCGAGGTTGGTAGCGGTGACCGACTTGCTCAAAGCCAGGAAATAGTTGGTGAAGTCGAAGCCGCCGATGGCGCCGAGGATCGGCATGAACAGGTCGCCGACGACGGATTCGACGATGCGGCCGAAGGCTGCCCCGATGATCACGCCGATCGCGAGATCGACGACATTGCCCTTGAGGGCAAATTCCTTGAATTCCTTGAGCATGGCGAGCCCCTTCCCTGTCGTGTCTGCTGCTGAATCGCAGCGGGAGGATTGGGCAGGCTCGCTGAGAAAGCAATCTCTTTCCCTAGCGGAATGTCGCTGGGGCGTGGACAGGTCCCGGCCCGCATGATCAAGTCGAATCCCGACACGGGGCCCGCGACGCCGCCATGACAGTGCTCCCATGACAATGTTTTCGTGACACGCTTCCCATGAGCATGGGCCTCGTCATCATCCTGACCGCCTTCGCCTATCTGGGCGCGCTCTTCGTCGTGGCCAATTGGGGCGACAGGCGCCGGGCCAAGGAAAAGGCGATCCGGCACAGCCAGACGTGGATCTATCCGCTGTCGCTCGCGGTCTACTGCACCTCCTGGACCTTCTTCGGATCGGTCGGCCTCGCCTCGCGCTCCGGCTTCGACTTCCTCGCCATCTATATCGGACCCATGCTGTTCTTCGGGCTGTTCTGGCCGCTGATCAGCCGGGTCGTGCGGATCGCCAAGGCGCAGAACATCACGTCCATCGCCGACTTCATCGGCGCGCGCTACGGCAAGAGCCAGGCGGTGGCAGGCATGGTCTGCCTCATCGTCACGGTCGGCACGATCCCCTACGTGGCGCTGCAGCTCAAGGCGGTGTCCTCATCCCTGATGACGACGATCCGGCCCGACGAGATCGTCAATGTCACGCAGGAACTGCCGTTCTTCGGCGACCTCGCACTGGTCGTGGCCGTGTCCATGGCGGTGTTCGCCATGCTGTTCGGAACCCGACATGCGGATGCCACCGAGCATCAGGACGGGCTGATCCTGGCGGTGGCGGCGGAATCGATCGTCAAGCTCGTCTGCTTCCTCGCCATCGGATTCTACACGACCTACGTCATGTTCGACGGGTTCTCCGACCTGTTCGGGCAGGCCATGGCCCGGCCTGACATCGTCGGCTCGGTGCTGCGCTGGCCGGATCTCTCCACCTTCGTCGCCATGAGCTCCCTGTCCTTCTGCTGCGCCATCCTGCTGCCGCGCATGTTTCATGTCGGCGTGGTGGAGAATCATTCCGAGGCCGAGATCCGGCGGGCCTCCTGGCTTTTTCCGCTCTATCTCGTGCTGATCAACATCTTCGTCGTCCCCATCGCCGTCGCCGGGCTCCTCGTCTTTCCGCCGGGCTCGATGGACAGCGACATGACGGTGGTGGCGCTGCCGATGTCGCGGGGCAACGAGATCCTGACACTGGCGGCCTTCATCGGCGGCCTGTCCGCCGCGACCGCGATGGTCATCGTCGCGAGCGTCGCCCTGTCCATCATGATCTCCAATGACGTGGTCATCCCCTCGCTGCTCAAGCTGCGGGGCCGGCTGCTGGCGAGAGAAGGATCGGCCGACGACCGGACCGATCTCGGGCCCACCATCCTGATGATCCGCCGCACCATCATCCTCGCGGTGATGATCGGCGCCTATCTCTATTACCGGGTGGCTGGCGACGCGCAGCTAGCCTCCATCGGCCTCCTGTCCTTCGCGGCAGTGACGCAACTGGCACCCGCCTTCTTCGGCGGCCTGTTCTGGCGGCGCGCCAATGCCGGGGGAGCGATCGCCGGCATGGCCGGGGGGCTGGCGGTCTGGGCCTATACGCTTCTCGTCCCCATGCTGACGACGACGGGGGCCATGCCCATCAGCATGGTCGCGGTGGGGCCGTTCGGGATCGAGTGGCTGCGGCCGCAGAACCTGTTCGGGCTGGTCGACCTGCCGCCGCTCGCCCATGGGGTCTTCTGGTCGCTGTCACTCAACATCGTCCTCTTCGTCGGCGTCTCGCACCTGCGCCGCGCCTCGGCCATCGAGGTCATGCAGTCCAAGGTCTTCCTGCCCTCGCCGTCCTCGGACTATGCGCCGAGCTTCCGGCTCTGGCGCAGCGCGGTGACGGTGGAGGACGTGCGCTCGACGGTGGCGCGCTATCTCGGCGCAGAGCGCACCCATGCGGCGTTCGAGAGCTATGCCATGGAGCAGGGCGTTCCGCTGGAAGGCGCGGCGGAGGCCGACATCGACCTGCTGCGCTATTCGGAACGCCTGCTTGCCTCGGCCATCGGCACGGCGTCGTCGCGGCTCGTCCTGTCGCTGCTGCTGAAGAAGCGGTCGGTGTCGACGACCGACGCGCTGAAGCTGCTCGACGATGCCAATGCGGCGATGCAGTACAACCGCGAGGCGCTGCAGACGGCGCTCGAACATGCACGCCAGGGCGTCAGCGTCTTCGATGCCGACGGCAATCTCATGGTGTGGAACCGGCCCTTCGCCGAGGTCCTCGCCCTGCCGGCCGAGACGCTGCATATCGGCACCGGCTTCGACCGGATCCTGCGGGCGCTGGCCGTCCGCGGGGAGTTCGGGGCGGGCGATGTCGAAGCCCTGGTCGCCGAGCGCGCCGACCGCCTGCTGCGCGCCGACGAGCCGCAGATCGAGCGCCTGGCCATGCTCGGGCTGTTCATCGAGGTGCGCGCCGCCCGCCTGCCGGACGGCGGCATCGTCACCACCTATACCGACGTCACCGCGTCGGTCGCCGCGGCGGAAGAACTGGAGCGGGCCAACGAGACGCTGGAGCGCCGGGTGCGCGAGCGGACGGAAGAGCTGACGCGGCTCAACGCCGAACTGGCCAAGGCCAAGCAGGAGGCCGACGAGGCCAACCTCTCCAAGACGCGCTTCCTGGCGGCGGCCAGCCACGACATCCTGCAGCCTCTGAACGCCGCCCGTCTCTACACCACCAGCCTCGTCGAGCGCGGCACCAGCGGCGACGAGCGCCGGTTGGTGGACAATGTCGACGCCTCTCTCGAGGCGGTGGAGGAGATCCTCGCGGCGCTGCTCGACATCTCGCGGCTCGATGCCGGCGCGATGAAGCCGGAATTCGGAAGCTTCCGCATCGACGAGCTGTTCCGCCAGCTGGCCGTCGAATTCGCCCCGATCGCCGAGCAGAAGGGGCTGAGCCTCACCTTCGTGCCGACCGCCCTCGCCATCCATTCCGACCGGCGGCTGCTGCGGCGGCTGCTGCAGAACCTCATTTCCAACGCGATCAAATATACCGCCAAGGGCAATGTCCTCATCGGCTGCCGCCGCCGCGGCAAGAAGCTGTCGCTGGAGGTGCACGATACCGGACCCGGCATCCCCCAGGCCAAGCAGCGGATCATCTTCCAGGAGTTCCAGCGCCTGGAGCAGGGCGCCAAGGTCGCACGCGGCCTCGGGCTCGGCCTGTCGATCGTCGAGCGGATCGCCCGCGTTCTGGAGCACCGGCTCACCGTGAAGTCGAAAGTGGGCCGCGGTTCGACCTTCGCGGTCGTGGTGCCGATCGCGCCTGCCCTGCCTGCCGTCGCTCCGGGCCCTGCCCCGCCGCCCATGCCTGCGGCGCCGCTGGACGGCCTGACGGTCCTCGCCATCGACAACGAACCGAAGATCCTCGAGGGCATGGACGCGCTGCTGTCGGGCTGGGGCTGCCGCACGCTGCTGGCCGACGGCTGGCAGGCGACCCACGACGTGCTCAACGCCAGCCAGACGCCGCCCGACGTGGTCATCGTCGACTACCACCTCGACCACGGCAACGGCCTCGACGTCGTTACCCAGTTGCGCTGGCGCTTCGGAGCCTCGCTGCCCGCCATCCTGATCACCGCGGACCGCAGCCAAGAGGTGCGCGACCGGGCGCAGGCGAAATCGGTGCATCTCCTGAACAAGCCGGTGCGGCCGGCAGCACTCAGGGCGCTGCTCGCCCAGTGGCGCGTGCGCAAGATCGCGGCGGAATAGACCGGCCGCGCCTCAGTCGGCGCAGGCCGCCGCCATGAAGGTCTCGATCTGCGACAGGCACCGGTCTGTGTTGGAGCCGGGAAAGGCGATGAAGACGTGGCAGCCGCCTGCATAGACGTCGAGTGAGGCGCCGTTGCCGGCGGCGGCCCAGCGCGGCGCCATGAACAGCGTGTCGTCGACCAGCGGATCGGCGGCTCCGACGGTAAAGAGGGCCGGCGGCATGCCCCGGAGGTCGGCATGGAGCGGCGAGATGTCGGGGTCGCTGACGTCGCCACCCTGGACCAGGAAATGGCGCACGAACATCTCGATGTCGCGGGTGTTCAGCACCAGCTTCTCGGCGCCCCAGCGCCGCACCGAGGGGGTCAGGGCGAGATCGTAGCAGCCGGCGTGGAGATTGGCGGCGCGGAAGGGCATGACGCCGTGCCGGTCGCGCAGGCGCAGGAGCGTCACGGCGGCCAGATGGGCACCGGCGCTCTCGCCGCCGATGACCAGGCGGTCGGTGCCGAACAGCGCCCGGGCCTCGCGGGCGATCCACAGTGCCGCCGCCTCGCAGTCGTCCGGGCCCTGGGGATAGGGATGTTCGGGCGCGAGACGATAGTCGACGGAGACGCAGGCCATGCCGGCGCGGTCGGCGAAGCGCTCCAGCCACTGGTCCTGCTGGTCGACGCTGCCGAGGACCCAGCCGCCGCCGTGGATGTGCAGATAGACGCCCTTGGGGCTCTCGGGCGCGATGATCCTGAGATCGATGGGACCGTGCGGCCCCTCCATGGTGATGGTCCGCGCCCGCGGCGAGGGGATGGGTGCCGGGAAGGCGCCGCGGCCCTCGCGCCGCATCTGCCGGATGATTTCGGGGGCGAAGGCCCAGTTGTCCCAGGTTTCGAGGCGCTTGACGATCGCCGCATTGACGGCGAGGGCATCAGCGGGCGCCTCGCCGGAGGCGAAGGAAATGGCAATGGCGCTGGACAGGTCGATCATGATTCATCCGCCTCGGGGTGCGGCGATGAAAGCCCGACGGGCCGGCGAGGGCAAGTCGGCCAGCGGGCTCCCGCCATGCGGCTCGCTGGGCTAGACTTGGCACCATGACACCCACCGATCTCGCCCCCCGTCCGAAACCGTCCCAAGACTTCGCGCTGGTCCTCGGCGGCGGCGGCGCCAAGGGCCTCGCCCATATCGTGGTGATCGAGGCGCTCGATGAGCTCGGCATCCGTCCGCGTGAGGTCGCCGGCACCTCCATCGGCGCCATCATAGGTGCCTGCTACTGCGCCGGCATGAGTGGCGCCGAGATGCGGGACTACGCGCTCGGGGTGCTGCGGATGAAGCCGGACGTGCTGCGGGCGCTGTTCGCGGCGCGCGTCGGGCGCTTTTCCGACATGCTTCGCGGCGGCCTGACCAACCCGGTGCTGGTCGACGCGGAAAAGCTGCTCGCCGCCTTCCTCCCGCCGGTCGTGCCAGAGACGTTCGAGAGCCTCGTCACGCCGCTGACGGTGGTGGCGACCGACTATTATGCCCGCGTCGATGTCGGCTTCACCGACGGGCCGCTGGTCCCGGCGGTCGCCGCCTCGATGGCCATTCCCGGTGCCATCCGTCCCGTCCGCCACCGCGGCCACGTGCTGATCGACGGCGGCACCATCAACCCGGTGCCGGTCGACAGGGTAACGGCGGCGGTGACGCTCGCCGTCGACGTGCTCAGCGAATCGGGGACGGAACGGCAGATCGACGACGTCATTCCCGATCCCTGGGACGCCATGTTCGGCTCGGTGACGCTGATGATGCAGGTCCTCAGTGCCATCCGGCTCGCCGAACACCGCCCGACCATCCACCTGCGCCCGCCGGTCGACGCCTTCCGCGTGCTGGATTTCCTGCGCGCGGGGGAGATCATGGAAGCCTGCGAACCGGTCAAGGACGAGGTCAAGCGCCGGGTGACCCTGGCCCTGGAGGCGATCCCCGCCGAACTCGCCATCCGCGAGGGCCTGTGAACTCAGCGCCGCCCGAACAGCCGCTCCACGTCGGCGAGCGACAGCGTCACCGATGTCGGCCGGCCGTGGTTGCACTGGGCCGAGCCCGGCGTCGCCTCCATCTCGCGTAGCAGCGCGTTCATCTCGGCCGGCCGCAGCAGCCGCCCGGCCCGGACCGAGCCGTGACAGGCCATGGTGGCAGCGACCGCCATAAGCCGCTGCTCCAGCGGGCCGGTGCTGTCCCACTCGGCGAGGTGCTCGGCGATGTCGCGGGTCAGCGCCTCGGCGTCGACCTCACCGAGCATGGCCGGCGTTTCGCGCACAACGACGGCGCCCGGCCCGAAACCCTCGACGACGAGGCCGAAGGCCGCGAGATCGGCGGCGCGGTCGAGCAGGCGGGCGGCGTCGGTCGGGTCGAGTTCGACCACGACGGGGATCAGCAGCGCCTGGCGGGCGATGCCGGTCGCGGCCATCTGCCGCTTCAGCCGCTCGTAGACGAGACGCTCGTGGGCGGCGTGCTGGTCGACGATGACGAGGCCGTTCCGGGTCTGCGACAGGATATAGGTGCCGTGGACCTGGGCCCGCGCCGCGCCCAGCGGCCGGTCGAGATCATCGTCTGCGGGCGCGCCCTCGCCCGCCCGCGCATCGGCGGAGGGTGCGAGGTCGAGGGCGAAGCCCGCCTGGTCCGCCTCGCCGAAGCCCTGCCGGACGCCGGGCGGGAGCGGGCGGGACGGCGAGGCCCGCCAGTCCCAGCCGCGCGCCGGTACCGACGGACCCGCCGGGCGGAAGGCGGCGACGGTGGCCGCGCCGATCGTCGTCGCGGTCGCCGGGGAGGCCGCCGCGATGGCCTCACGGACCGCCGCCACGATGAGGCCGCGGACGAGGGCGGCATCGCGGAAGCGCACCTCGGTCTTGGCGGGGTGGACGTTGACGTCGACCTCATGCGGGTCAAGTTCGAGGAAGAGGGCGACGGCCGGATGGCGGTCGCGCGGCATGGTGTCGGCATAGGCGCCGCGCAGCGCGCCGAGCACCAGCCGGTCGCGGATCGGCCGGCCGTTGACGAAGAGAAACTGGCTCGCCGCCGTGGCCTTGCCGAAGGTGGGCAGGCCGGCGAAACCGAACAGCCGCACCGCACCGCGCCAGACGTCGATCGGCAGCGCGTTCTCGGCGAAGTCGCGGCCCGCGACGTCGCCGATGCGGGCGAGAAGCCCCGCCTCGCCGAAGGCCTGGGCCGGAAAGTGGCGGGTCGGGCCGTCGGCATCGGCGAGCGAGAAGGCCACCGTCGGATGGGCCAGCGCCAGGCGCTTCAGCACCTCGGCGACGGCGGTGGCTTCGGCGCGGTCGCTCTTGAGGAACTTCAGCCGGGCCGGCGTCGCGGCGAAGAGGTCGGCGATCTCCACCCGCGTGCCGGCAGCGAGCGCCGCCGGGCGGCATTCGCCCTTGCGGCCGGCATCGACGGTGAGCGACCAGGCATGGGGTTCGCCGGCATGACGGGTGGTGAGGGTGAGGCGGGAGACGGCGCCGATGGAGGGCAGCGCCTCGCCGCGGAAGCCGAGGGTTCGGATATCAAGGAGGTCCTCGTCGTCGAGCTTCGAGGTCGCGTGCCGCTCGACGCAGAGCGCGAGGTCGTCGCGGCCCATGCCGCTCCCGTCGTCGGCGACGCGGATGAGCCGGCGGCCGCCGGCTTCGATCAGCACGTCGATGCGCGAGGCTCCGGCATCGAGGGCGTTCTCTACCAGTTCCTTCACCGCCGCGGCGGGACGCTCGATCACCTCGCCGGCGGCGATGCGGTTGACGACACCTTCAGGGAGCTGGCGGACGACCATGAGAGTGATCCTAGCGCCCGGCGGCCCGGACGTCAGGACCGGTCACGGATCAGGGCCCGGAGCCCCGAGCCGCCGGCCGGCCGGCGCGATTCCCGCGACACCGCGCCCTGCGCCAGGACGGCGGCGCCGAGGGTCTGCGGCCGAGCTTCGGGCCGCGGCTCCGGCCGTTGATCGGCGCGCACCCGGGCGGCGGGTGCTGCCGCGGGAACCGGCGGCGATGCCGGCTCGGCCGTGGCCATGACCTCGGCCCGCACCGGACGCGGCTGCGAGAACAGCGCCCCCTGCGCGAACCTCACCTCGTAGTCGAGCAGGTCGACCACCACCGCTTCCGTCTCGACATCCTCGACCACGAGGTCGATGCCGTAGCGCAGGAACAGGCCGGAAAGATCGGCGACATGGATGGCGGCGCCGGTCTCGGAAGATCGCGCGATCATCAGCGAGGCCGGCACCTTGACGAGGCGGATGCCCTTGTCGGCGATGTCGCGCGGCTCGATGCGCAGGTCGCGGACGCCGTCCATGGCGAAGCGGAAACCCTTATCGGAGAGGCTGCGCAGGGTTTCGACATCCAGCGCGCTCATCGCACGCACGGTCGCCTGGGTGAAGCCGAGCACCAGCGAACCGGCGATGGTGCGCGAGGCCTCCAGCGAGGCGATCAGTTCCGAGGCGAAGGCCGCGTCCGCCAGCGACGATCCCGAGAGATCGCAGACGAGGCCGACGTCGCGGTTGCGGGCGGTGAGACGGCGGACGATCTGGACGCAGCGGCCGAGCACCTCGGCATCGAGGCCAGGCATGAGTCCGGCGTCGTCGGCGAGGCTCCGGTAGTCCTCGGGCAGCAGCACCTGCCCGTCGGCCGTGCGGATCCGCACCGAGGCCTGGTAGGAACGCACCTTGCGCTGCGGCAGGGTGACGATGGGCTGCAGGAAGAGCTCGTAGCGCTTGGCGGAGATCGCCTCGTCGATGACGGCAATGGCGTCTGAGCGGCCGAGGCCGGCGAACACTTGCGGCAGGTCGACGGGCGGCTGGCGGGCCTCGGACTGGCGACGCAACTGTGCGGCCTGCCGCTGCAGCACCTGGACGGGCGGCGATGGCGGCGCCTCGCGCATGACGGGAGCCGGCGGCGGTGCCGCCACCGCGGCCGGGGCCGCAGGAACCGTTTCCGGCGCGAAGCCGGCGGACTGGAGGATCGCCTCCTCGTGAAGCTGCAGCGTCTCGGCAAACTGCTTCACGATGGCTCCGAGTTCGTCGACCTCCGCCGCGAGCGGATCGCTCGCCGACCGCGACCGGTCGAGTGCCAAAGCCTCGAAACGCTCGACCCGCTCGGTCAGTTCGACGAGGTTGCGGGTCGCCTCGCCACTGGCCCGCGTCAGATCGGCGAAGCGGGCCTCGGCGGCGGTCCTGTCCGCGCCGATCTGCCCGGCGATATGGCCGATGACCATGGCGAGCAGCAACGCGAGCCCGACAGCTGCCGCCGATCCCGCGCCGACCGCTCCCACGGTGAAGGCGAGCACCGACGCCGACCCGGCGATCGCCACCATGCAGAGCGCGATGAAGTAGGAACCCGATCGGGGCATGTTGAGCCGAATGTGGTCCGCTGGCTGTTGATCCATGTCGGAGAATGCAACGCGCTGCGCTGATTCGTCTCGCATTTCCATGCGGCGAACCGGCTCAGGCGCGCTTCCCCACAGGACGCTGCCGCAATCTGCCGGAACGGTGGGGTCGTCAGCAGATGGTCTTATTGCGCTGCATCATCGCGGTGGCGAATGTGACGCCCCCGAAGAAGGTGCGCGCCCATGCCGATCCGCTCGATCCGGTCCCTGGCCTACGAGGACCTGACAACCGGCCTGTCCGAACTGGTACTGAAGACCGTGACGGACCAGGACGTCGTCGGCTTCGCTGATGTTTCCGGTGACCAGAATCCGATCCATCTCTGCGACGTCTATGCCGCGAAGACCCGGTTCGGGCAGCGCATCGCCCACGGCCTCTACACCGCGAGCCTCATCTCGGCGGTGATCGGCACGCGCCTGCCCGGGCCCGGCGCCGTCTACCTGTCGCAGACGCTGAACTTCCGGGCGCCGGTGAAGATCGGAGACGTCGTCAGGGTCCATGTCGAGGTGGCCGAACTGATCCCGGGGCGGCAGCGGGCGCGGCTCGCCTGCGAATGCGCCGTCGATGCGGCGGTGGTCCTGGAGGGCGAGGCCTGGGTTCGCGTTCCCTCGCGCGCCGAACTCGATGCGGCGGCCTGAGCCCGAACAGGCGGCTTGACGGGCCGGGCCGGCATCGGCAGGGTCCGCCGCGCCAAGCCCATGCCCATCGAAGCCCCGCTCCCGTCATGTCCCTGATCCTGCCGCCGCCACGGCCGACCACCGTCTTTCCGGTCCTGGCCCGCGGAGAAACCGTGCCGGACGCCCTGCGCGGCGCGGTCGTCGCCATCGGTAATTTCGACGGCGTGCACCGCGGTCACAAGCATGTGGTGGAGGCGGCGCGCGGCGCGGCGGCGAGGGAAGGACGGCCCGTTGTCGTCATGACCTTCGAGCCGCATCCGCGTTCCTATTTCCAGCCGGACGTCCCCCTGTTCCGGCTCAGCGACGCGGCGGCCAAGGTGCGCCTGCTGGCAGGGCTCGGGATCGACGCGCTGGCCGTGCTGCCTTTCGACCGGACCCTCGCGGAAACCTCCGCCGACGCCTTCGAAACGGGTCTGCTCGTCGAGTGGCTCGGCGCCGCGGTGGTGGTCGTCGGGCGCGATTTCCATTACGGCGCGCGGCGCGGCGGCAATGCCGAAACCCTCCGGAAGGCAGGGCTGGCCAAGGGCTTCGGCGTCGTGCAGGTCGAGGCGCTCGACAGCGACGCCGGAACCATCTCGTCGTCGGCGATCCGCCATGCCCTCGCCGCAGGCGATCTCGACGCAGCCAACGGGCAGCTCGGCCATTCCTGGTTCGTCTCGGCGACCGTCATCCACGGCGAGAAGCGCGGCCGCACGCTCGGCTATCCGACGGCGAACCTGCGGCTCGATCCCGCCTGCAGCCCGCGCCACGGCATCTACGCGGTGAAGGTCGGCCTGGACGGACGCTGGCTCGACGGCGTGGCGAGCTTCGGCCGCCGCCCGACCTTCGACAACGGCGCACCGCTGCTCGAGGTCCATGTCTTCGACCTCAACGAGAGCCTCTACGACCGCGAGCTCGACATCGTCTTCGCCGGCTATATCCGCGGAGAAGCCAAGTTCGATTCCCTGGAAGCCCTGATCGCGCAGATGGATCAGGACAGCCGGGATGCCCGCAACATCCTGAACCGGGGCTGATTCGTTGCTTTTTTCTCTCGATCCGATCCAATTTGGAATTACATACCCCGGATGTTGATCCGATCTTAACCACCGAGCCGTCCTACTATGACACCAGTCATTTTCAAGGACGGCTTTCCATGCTCTCCCGCCTTCCGGCACTCAAGATCGGCGGCAAGTCCGTCGCCTTCGTGATTCTCCTTCTCGCCATCACCGCCATCATCACAGTGGTCGCCGGCTGGTCATTGATCCAGTCGCGTAACAACGGGGAGGCTCAGCGCGATGCGCAGACCAATCTGCGCGGCCTGACGGTTCTCTTCGCCATGAGCCATGCCGACAGCCGCTTCGCGGTCGTCGCCGACCGGGTGACGGATCTGCGGGCCGGCGCGATGCCGACCTTCAGCGACCATTCCATCGTCGACCGCGCGGTTCAGGCGGTCGGCGGTGTCGCCACCATCTTCGTCACCGACGACAAGGGCCTCTTCATCCGCCGCACCACCAATGTGAAGAGGGAGAACGGCGACCGGGCCGTCGGCACGGCGCTCGCCGCCGATCATCCGGCGCAGACCCCGCTGAAGGCCGGCCAGCCCTATTACGGTCCGGCGACACTGTTCGGCCGCTCCTTCTACACGGCCTATCAGCCAGTCCTCGACTCAGCCGGGCGGGTCATCGGCGTGCTGTTCATCGGCATTCCCACCGCGGAGATGCAAGCCGAGGCGCTTCAGACGCTCTACGGCATGATCGCCGCCCTGCTCGCCATCGTCGTGGTGCTCGGCGGTCTCGCCGCCTTCGTCGTGCGCCGGGCGGTGAAGCCCCTGGTGGCGGCCACCAACTCGCTCGAGCGGGTCGCGGCCGGCGACCTCGACACCCCAATCGCCGCCTCCGCCCGCGGCGACGAGATCGGCGACCTGACGCGCGCCCTGCTGGTCCTGCGCGACAATGCCCGCGAGGCCAAAGCGGCCGAAGGCGAGCGCCTCGCCGAGGCGGAAGCCCGGGCCGAACGCGGCCGCCGGCTCGAAGCGGCGGTCATCGGCTACGAGAGGAGCATGGCGGCCCGTATCGCCGATGCGAATGCCGCGGTCGGCGGCCTCGACACCAGCGCCGCCGCGCTCGGTTCGGCCTCCGCCGCCATGTCGGGCAAGGTCAGCAATGCTTCGGGCGCCACCGACGAGGCCACGGCCAACATGCATGCGGTGGCGAGCGCCGCCCACCAGCTCGCCGCCTCCATCACCGAGATCGGCCGGCAGGTGTCGGCATCGTCGGAAGTGGCTGGCCGGGCCGTCAGGGAAGCGGGGGAAACCAGCTCGCGTGTCGCCGAACTCGACGGCGCGGCGCGCAAGATCGGCGAGGTTATCAGCCTGATCAACGCCGTCGCCCAGCAGACCAACCTGCTCGCCCTCAACGCGACGATCGAGGCGGCCCGCGCCGGCGAGGCCGGCAAGGGCTTCGCCGTCGTCGCCTCCGAAGTGAAGCAACTCGCCGGCCAGACCGCCAAGGCCACCGAGGAGATCGCCTCCCAGGTCAGCCGGATGCAGGCGGCGACCAACGCCACGGTGCAGGCGATCGGCGTTATCACCGAGACGATCGGCTCGATGGACCATATCACCACCGCCATCGCCGCCGCGGTGGATGAGCAGCAGGCCTCCACGGCCGAGATCTCGCGGGCGATCTCCCAGGCCAACAGCCACGCGGACCTCGCCCGGCGCTCGATCCTCGACGTCAGCGGCGCGGCCGCCGGCACCGGGAAGTCCGCCTCCGAGGTGAACGAGGCGAGCCGGCGGCTGGCCGGCTGCTCGACGAGCATCGAAGATGCGCTGAAGTCCTTCGTCGCCGAGGTGCGCGCCGCCTGATCAATGGGGCAGATCGGCCCCATGATGATGTTCCATTGGACCGGCCGGAACGATGATCCTATCGTTCCGGCCGTCTTGTTTTTCCGGCAGAAGGTTCGCGCCCGTGTATGTGCCCCCCTTGTTCGCGATGGGAGAGGAGGCCGAGGTGATGGCCTTCTGCAGCGCCCATCCCTTCGCCCTTCTGGTCACCCATGGCCGGCAGGGGCTTTACGCGACCCATCTGCCGGTGATCCTGAAGCGCGAAGCGACAGCCGGCGCGGCCTTCTTCGGCCATGTCGCCCGGGCCAATCCGCACTGGCAGAACACCGATTCGGGGTCCGAGGCGCTGCTCGTCTTCTCCGGGCCGCAGGCCTACGTCACCCCCTCCTGGTACGCCACCAAGAAGGAGACCGCCAAGGTCGTGCCGACGTGGAACTATGCCAGTGTCCATGTCCGCGGGCATGTGTCCTGGCCGCATGATGCCGCCTTCCTGCGCGAGAACCTCTCCGACCTGACGGACCGACACGAGGCCGGGCGCGATCATCCCTGGGCGATGTCGGACGCGCCGGACGATTTTCTCGCCATGCAGATGCGGGCGATCGTCGGCATGCGGTTTGCGGTCTCGTCCTTCGACGCCAAGATGAAGATGAGCCAGAACCGACCGGCGGCGGATGTCGACGGCGTCATCTCGGGCCTTGCGGCATCGGGCGAGGCGGGCGACGCCGCAGTGGCGGGTCTCGTCGCGGCGCTGCGCGGCGACAGGCTCAGGTGAAGGCGGCGATAAGCGCGGCCGCCATCAAACCGGCGAGTAAGATCAGCCCGGCGTCGCGGTTCGACTTGAACAGCCTCAGGCAAAGATCCGGATTGGCGATGTCGAGGGAGCGGACCTGCCACGCCAGGTGGACGGCGAAGGCCGCTAGCCCCGCATAGGCGATGAGGGGCGCGGCGAGCGCGAACAGCGCGGCGCCGAAGAGCCCCACCGCCGCGGCGTAGAACAGCGACAGATAGAGCGGGGTCTTCTCGCCGAAGAGCAGCGCCGTCGACTTGACGCCGACGATGGCGTCGTCCTCGCGATCCTGGTGGGCGTAGATCGTGTCGTAGCCGATGACCCAGAGGACGGAGCCGGCATAGAGCAGGATCGCGGCGGCATCGAGCCGCCCGAAGGCCGCCGCCCAGCCCATCAGTGCTCCCCAGGAAAAGGCGAGGCCGAGCACCGACTGGGGCCAGGAGGTGATGCGCTTCATGAAGGGGTAGACCGCGACCACCGCCAGGGAGGCGATGCCGACCGCCCAGGCGAAGGGCTGCCAGAGCGCCAGCAGCACCAGGGCGCCGAGGCCGATCTGAGCCGCGAGGAAGAGCTTGGCCTGTCGCGCCGTGACCTGGCCAGAGGGCAGAGGCCGCGATCGGGTGCGCTCGACCATGGCGTCGATGTCGCGGTCGACGAGGTCGTTGTAGGTGCAGCCCGCGCCACGCATCGCCACGGCGCCGACGGCGAAAAGCAGCATGTGCCAGAGGTTGGGAAGCGGGTGCCCCGCCGCCAGCGCGGCGAAGGCCGCCGACCACCAGCAGGGCAGCAGCAGAAGCCAGGAACCGATGGGCCGATCGGCACGGGCGAGCCTGAGATAGGGCCGCCAGGCGAGAGGCGCGTGGGTATCGACCCAGGAGCCCCGAACCGCGTCGGCGACCCGTCCGTCGGCGGCGGTCATCGCGGGATCAGAGCGCGCCGGGCGTGCGCAGGTCGAGTTGCGGCCGTCGGCCGGCATTGGGCGCGAAGGGATTGCCGCCGCCCGCCTCGGCCTGGCGGCGCTGGCGCTCCAATTGGGCGACGCCGTTGCAGGCCTGGGTCCGGTTGCGGGTGATGTTGGCGACGCCGGTGTTGACGTCGTTCATGATCTGCTCCGGCAGGCGGCAGAAATCGGCGTTGGTGGTCATCCACTGCTGCAGCCGGCGGAAGGAGGCCTGCGCGGTGGTCAGGGCCTGGCAGGCGCGCTGGGCATTGGCCTTGGCCTGTTCGAAGGTCGTCGGACGGCCGCGCGGAATCGCCGCCTGGGTCTGTTTCATGACCTCCTGGTGCGCGGTGATCATCGGCTGGAACTCGGCCTGGCAGATCTCGTTGGCCCGCGAGGCGCTGCCGCCCGCCATCAGAGCGGTGATGCCGAGAGCGGCCAGGGAAGTCTTCAACGCGTGGCGACGGTACATCGTTCGGCCCCTGAACACGTCCGCAGAGCGAGCGAGGTTGAGTGAAATCGAGAGGTTACATATCAATCCGTCAGCATCGTGGCAATGTGACGGCTGGTCCCGGAGGATCGGCAACGCCGGCGAGGCGAGGCGGGCACCGGCCGGAGACGGTCGGCGCAGGATGGGACCTGATGATGGCGGCTTATGATTTCAAGGCGATAAGGCTGTTCGTGGCCGGCCCCCTCGCGGCTGATACCGTCCTGCCCTGCGACCACGACCAGGCCAATTATCTCCTGAACGTGATGCGGCTCGATGACGGTGGGCGCATCGCCGTCTTCGACGGGGTCCACGGCGAATGGGCGGCGCGCCTGCAGCGCAACGGCAAGAAGGGGCTGTCCCTCATCGTCTTGGAGCGGTTGCGGCCACAGCCGGCCGGGAGCGATCTCCTCCTGCTCTTCGCGCCGCTGAAACATGCCCGTCTCGACTACATGGTGCAGAAGGCGGTGGAGATGGGCGTTTCGCGCCTCGTTCCCGTCATCACGCGCCACACCCAGGCGGCGAGGGTCAATCTCGATCGCATGAAGGCCAATGCGGTGGAGGCGGCGGAACAATGCGGCATCCTGACCGTTGCCGGGTGCGATGACACACAACCCCTCGCCGCCGCCCTCGCCGCCCTCTCCGCCGACCGGCTTCTCGTCTTCTGCGACGAGGGCGCGGCGATCGCCAACCCTGTCGCGGCACTGCAGGCGGCGGGATTGGCCGATGGTGGCCTCGCCGTCCTCATCGGCCCGGAAGGTGGCTTCTCCGACGAGGAGCGCGCCCTCATTTGCCGGCGCCCGCGCACCCTCGCCCTGTCGCTCGGTCCGCGCATCCTGCGGGCGGACACAGCGGCTGTCGCGGCGCTCGCGGTCGTTCAGGCGAGCCTCGGCGACTGGCGCTGAACGGAGCGGCACCGCCGCGAAACACCTCCGCCGCGAAGCGGCGATGGCCCTGACGACGGCTTTCCAGGTCGAAGTCAACGGATTTAAGTTCACGCGATCTTTCAATATGTTACGAAATCGTGGCATTCCGTGACCGGATCAGGCCACATTTTCGCCCCTCCGCCCGACAGCCTCTGAGCCACCGGCCAGCGCCCCGGACTGGGAGGGGCGCCCCGGCGAGCGGTCGCTTCTCGTCCGCTGCAACCCATCACGTGACGTCGATCTTTCCGACGTCGGTTCATGGAGACCAACATGTCGGACACCCGCCGATTTGGGATCGAGGAAGAGTTTTTCGTGGTCGATGCCGAGACCAAGGCCGTCATGCGGCGCATGCCGCAGGGCTTCTTCAGCGCCGCCAAGGAACGGCTCGGCGACCGCGTCGGCAGCGAGATGCTGCAGTCACAGGTCGAACTGACGAGTTCCGTCCATTCCTCCGCCGCCGCGGCGCGCAACGAGCTGCAGGCCATGCGCGGCACGCTCGGCGAGGTGGCGGCGCGCCACGGGCTCGCCGTGCTCGCCTCCGGCACCCATCCCACCGCCATGTGGGCGACCCAGCGCGCCAGCGACGCGCCGCGCTATGACAGCGTCATGCACGACCTGCAGATGCTGGGGCAGCGCAACATCGTCTGCGGCATGCATGTCCATGCCGAGTTCGAGGACCTGTCGCGACGCATCGACGTGATGGGCCGGCTGATGCCGACCATCCCGCTGATCATCGCCCTGTCGACCTCCTCGCCGTTCTGGCAGGCGCGGGCGACCGGGCTGATGGGCTACCGGCTCGCCGCCTATGACGAGCTGCCGCGCACCGGCCTCCCCGAAATGTTCAAGACCCAGGCCGAATACGACGATTACGTCTCGCTTCTGGTGGAGGCGCGGATCATCCAGGACTCCAGCTATGTCTGGTGGGCGGTGCGCCCCTCACGTCGCTTCCCGACGCTGGAACTGCGGGCGCCCGATTCCTGCACCAATCTCGACGATTCCCTGGCGATCGCCGCGCTCTATCGGTCGATGGTGCGCTACCTGCTGCGTCATCCCGACTATCGCTCCGATCTCTCGCCGCTGTCGCGGGCGGTGGCGCAGGAGAACAAGTGGCGGGCCCAGCGTTATGGCATCCACGGCTCCTTCGTCGACGAGGAGCGGCGCACCACCGTCTCGATCGCCGACGAGGTGCAGGAGACCGTGACGATGCTAGAGGAGGATGCGGAAGCGCTCGGATGCGGCGAGGACCTCGCCCGCTGCCTCGACATCTGCACGCGCGGCACCAGCGCCGACGGCCAGCTCACGGTGTGGAAATCGGCGCTCGGCCTCGCCGAGACCCCGCATGACGCGCTGCGGGCGGTGAAGACCTGGATCGCCCAGCAGACACTGCAATAGGCGGGCTTCAGAACAGGCTGCCCTGCCCCTCGCCGCTCTTGCGACCCTTCGGCTCGGCGCTGCGCGGCGCGGGCTTCGGCGGCGTGTGCGGGGCCTCGCCCTCGGCGGTCGCCTTGATGCGGCCGTCGGCGAATTCAAGCGCGAGAACCATGCCCGGCGCGATGGCGCTCGCGCTGCGCAGCGGCCGGCCCTCGCCGTCGCGGACCAGCGCGAAGCCGCGCGCCAGCACGCCCTGGTAGGAGAGCGCGGCGAGGAGCTTGTCGGCGCCGGCGAGCCTGTCGCGGCTGCTGCGCAGGATGAGGGCGAGTGCTCGCGGTGCGCGGGCATGCAGGCTGTCGAGGCGCTCGCGCGACCGCTCGATCCGGTCGGCCTGCGTCCGCGCATAGACGCCGAGCGAGCGGGACAGCCGCTCGGAAAACGTCTTGAAGACCTGCCGGCGCAGTTCGGTCCGCTGCGCCAGGGCTGCGGCGGCGCGCGCCGAGAGCGTTTCGATCCGGTCCCGGGAGCGGGCGATCCGCCCGGCCAGCAAGGCCGGCGACAACCGCCCCGCGGCGCGGACCAGCCGCGTCCGGTGAGCGCTCGCATTGGCCGCGAGCGCATTCGGGAGCCGCTCCGAGGCGGCGTCGAGGCGCTGGCGGGCCGCCTCCAGAAGGCGCTCGGCATCGGGCAGCGCCCGCGTCGCAGCACGCAGTTCGGTCCGCCTGCCTTCCATGCCGCGGGCGACCGATAGGACAAGGCGCCGTCCCAGACCGTTCGTCTCGGCAATGAGGTCGGCACGCACCGGTACCGCCATCTCAGCCGCTGCCGTCGGCGTCGGGGCGCGGCGGTCGGAGGCGAAGTCGATCAGCGTCGTATCGGTCTCGTGGCCGACGGCGGAGATCAGCGGGATGGCGCTGTCGAAAGCGGCGCGGACGACGATTTCCTCGTTGAAGCCCCAGAGGTCCTCCAGCGAGCCGCCACCGCGGGCGACGATGATGACGTCCGGGCGCGGCAGGTCGTCGTCGGGACCGATGGCGTTGAAGCCGCGGATGGCGTTCGCCACCTCGGCGGCGCTGCCCTCGCCCTGGACGCGCACCGGCCAGACCAGGACGGTGCGGGGGAAGCGGTCCTCGAGGCGGTGCAGGATGTCGCGGATAACGGCGCCGGTCGGCGAGGTGACGACGCCGATGACCTGCGGCAGGTAGGGCAAGGGGCGCTTGCGGGCAGCGTCGAACAGGCCCTCGGCGGCGAGCTTCTTGCGGCGTTCCTCAAGCAGCGCCATGAGCGCGCCGACACCGGCCGGCTCCAGGCTCTCGATCACCACCTGGTATTTGGAGGAACCGGGAAAGGTGGTGACGCGGCCGGTGGCGATGACCTCGAGGCCCTCCTGCGGCTTGAACTTCAGCCGCCCGTAGGTGCCCTTCCAGATCACCGCCTCGATGGCGGCGCCCTCGTCCTTGAGGCGGAAGTAGCAGTGGCCCGAGCCGCTCGGGCCCTTAAAGCCGGAGACCTCGCCGCGCAGCCGCACATAGCCGAAGGCATCCTCCACCGTCCGCTTGATGGCGGCGGAGAGATCCGAGACCGAGATCTCGGGCGTGTTGGACGGGACGGTGTCGGTCATGCGCGAAGCGAATCCGTTGCCGGACGGGGCACTCTTGTCTAGACGCTGCGGGACGAGGGTTGAAGGGGCGGCTTGCATCAGCCGATGTGCAGTTCGCCGGCCACCAGGCGGAGACAGCCATGAACGTGCTTCTGATTGGCGGCGGCGGCCGTGAACATGCCCTCGCCTGGGCACTGTCGGCGAGCCCGCTGCTGACGACCCTGCACTGCGCACCAGGCAATCCCGGGATTGCCGAGGTCGCGACGCTCGCGGCCATCGATGTCACCGACCACGCCGCCGTCATCGCCTATTGCCGCCGGCACGCCATCACCTTCGTGGTGGTGGGGCCTGAGGCGCCGCTGGTGGCCGGGATCGCCGACGACCTCGCGAGCGCCGGCATCAAGGTCTTCGGCCCGTCGCGGACGGCAGCCGAACTCGAGGGTTCGAAGGGCTTCACCAAGGACCTCTGCCGGGAATTCGCCATTCCCACCGCTGCCTATGAGCGCTTCACCGAGCCCGGCCCGGCGAAGGACTACGTGCGCCGCATGGGCGCGCCGATCGTCATCAAGGCCGACGGTCTCGCCGCCGGCAAGGGCGTGGTCGTCGCCATGACCCTCGACGAGGCGCTGGCGGCCGTCGACATGATGTTCGAGGGCGGCATGGGGGCGGCCGGCGCCTCGGTCGTCGTCGAGGCGTTCATGACCGGCGAGGAGGCCTCGTTCTTCGCCCTCTGCGACGGCGACCATGCGCTGGCGCTCGCCACCGCCCAGGACCACAAGCGCGTCGGCGACGGCGATACCGGGCCGAATACCGGCGGCATGGGCGCCTATTCGCCGGCCCCGGTGATGACGCCCACCCTGGTCGAGCGCACCATGGCGGAGATCATCCGGCCGACGCTCGCGGCGATGAAGGCCAGGGGCCGGCCGTTCAAGGGTGTCCTCTTCGCCGGTCTGATGATCACGGCGGAAGGGCCGAAGCTGATCGAGTACAATTGCCGCTTCGGCGATCCCGAATGCGAGGTGCTGATGATGCGGCTGAAGGACGATCTCCTGACGCTGCTGCTCGGCGCCGCAGACGGCCAGCTGAAGACGATGAGTGCACGCTGGTACGACGAGGCGGCGCTCACCGTCGTCATGGCGGCGAAAGGCTATCCCGGCACGCCGGAGAAGGGCACCGTCATCCGCGGCATCGAACGGGCGCGGGCGCTCGGCGGGGTCGAGGTCTTCCATGCGGGAACGGCGCTGAAGGACGGCGAGGTCGTCGCTGCCGGCGGCCGCGTTCTTGCCGTCACCGCCACCGGGCGCACGGTGACGGAGGCACAGGAGACGGCCTATCGGGCGGTCGACCTGATCGACTGGCCGGGCGGCTTCTGCCGCCGCGACATCGGCTGGCAGGCGGTGGCACGCGAGGGCGCAGCGCCCGCTCAGGATTGAGCCGGACCGCGGACGGCAAATTCGGCTATGCTCCCGACCGTGCGGACCAAGGAGCGCCCATGTCCACCTATGACCTGTTCCCCGGTTTCGAATCGCACTGGATCGACACGTCGATCGGCCAGATCTTCGCCCGCTCCGGCGGCGCGGGGCCGCCGCTGCTGCTGGTGCACGGCTTTCCGCAGACCCATGTCGAGTGGCACAGGATAGCGCCCGAACTGGCGAAACGGTTCACCCTCGTCATGCCGGACCTTCCCGGCTACGGCTGGTCGACGGCCCCGCGCGGCGGCAACGACCATTTCCCCTATGCCAAGCGCGACATGGCGAAGGTCCTGATCGAGGTGATGGAGACGCTTGGCCATGTCCGCTTCATGGCCTGCGGCCACGACCGCGGCGCGCGGGTAACCTACCGCATGGCGCTCGACCATCCCGGGCGGCTGGAGCGCATCGCACTCCTCGACATCGTGCCGACGCTCGTCATGTGGGAGCGCATCCGCGCGGCGCCGTCGCCGAAAACCGAGCACTGGATCTTCCTGTCGGGACCGGACGGGGTTCCGGAGGCGGTGATCGGGCGCAATCCCACCGCCTATCTCGAAGAGAAACTGTCGCTGTGGACCAAGACCGGCACGCTCGACGCCTATGACAACCGCGCCCTGCAGCACTACCGCGACTTCTTCAACGACCCCTCGCGCATCCATGCCTGCTGCGAGGACTATCGCGCCGGCGCCACCGTCGATCTCGCCGCCGACGCGGCCGACAAGGCGGCCGGGCGGACCATCGCCGTGCCGGCCCATGTAGTCTGGGGCGATGCTGGGATTCCCTCGGCCGGGACGAGCCCGCTGGAGGCCTGGACGGTCTTCGCGCCGAAGGCCACCGGCGAGGCAGTTGATTCCGGCCATTTCATCCCGGAGGAAAATCCCGCCGGCTGCCTGGCCGCCGTGCTGCCCTTCCTGACGGCGACGACCCTCGCCTGACGGCGGCGCAGCGGCGCGCTTGACCCTGCCGTCGCCGCCGCTTAACCCCGCTTTCATGACCGACGCCCTCGCCGCTCCCGCCCTTGCCCCGCCCGCGATCATCGGTGGACTCTCCGCCATCGCGGAGGGGTATGATCTCGTCTTCTCCGATGTCTGGGGCGTGCTGCACAACGGCATGAAGGCGCATCCAGCCGCCTGCGAGGCGCTGGTCGCCATCCGCAAGCGCGGTGTTCCGGTCATCCTCATCACCAATGCGCCGCGTCAGGCGCCCGTGGTGGTCGGCCAGCTCGACCGGCTCGGCGTGCCGCGCGCCGCCTACGATGCCATTGTGACTTCGGGCGATGTGTCGCGCGACTACATGCGCACGCGCCCGGGCGCGCCGGTGCACCATGTCGGCCCGCAGCGCGACCTCGTCGTCTTCGAGGGGATCGACACCCGTCTCGTCGGCATCGAGGAGGCGGATTATGTTGTCTGCACCGGTCTCGTCGACGACCGGACCGAGACCCCGGACGACTATCAGGAGCGGCTGGAGCGCATGAAGGCGCGCGACCTGTTCTTCCTCTGTGGCAATCCTGACAAGGTGGTGGAGGTCGGCCACGAGCTGATCTTCTGCGCCGGCGCCATCGGCGACCGCTACCAGTCGATGGGAGGCTCGGTGCTCTATGCCGGCAAGCCCTACGAGCCGGCCTATGAGGCGTGCTGGCGCTATGCCGAGCGCATCCTCGGGCACCGGCCAGACGGCCGCCGGGTTCTCGCCATCGGCGATGCGATGCGCACCGACGTCGCCGGTGCCATGCGCATGGGCTACGATTGCCTGTTCCTTGCGGAAGGTATCCACGCGGAAGTTTTGCTGGACGATGCCGGGCTCAGGACCGACGGTCTGGCCGCGCTGATCGCCGAGACCGGACAAAGCCCCCGTCACGTCATGCGCAAGCTCGCCTGGTAGAAGACCCGCCGCGATCGGACCGAAAGGTCCAGACCTGGATCAGGCGTCGGTGCTTTGCTTGGCGCCCTTCTTGGCGGGCTTGGCAAACAGGGCGTCGACGTCGTTCTGGTCCACGCCCTCGCCGTCGAGCTGAGGACCATGCAGGATGTTCTTCGCCTTGCGTTCCTCGCGCCGGCGCTCGTCTTCCGAGAGGTAGCCGTCGGCATCGGCGGCGCTGATGGCGTCGGCGAAGCGGGTGACGCGGGCCTCGATGTGCTTGAGCGTGTCGATGACCTTGGCGACGCGTTGACCGGTAATATCCTGGAACGAGCAAGCCTCGAAGATGAGCATCATGCGCTCGTCGACCATGGCCTTGTAGGCGACAGGATCGGAGGCGTCGGCCGCCATCAGTTCCTCGGCGGCGCCCATGATGGTGTCGGTGGCCTTCTCGGTCGCCTTCACAATGGCGTCGAGTTCCATGCCGGCGGCCGGGATGCGGCTGTGCTTGAGATCGTTCGGCTGCAGGCGACCGACCTCATGCTTCATGTTGGTGATGAAGGAGGCGATGTCCGAGAGCTCGCGATAGACCGACATGTCGATCGAGCGGAAGAAGCTCGACAGCGATTCGACGGTCACCTCGGCGAGGGCGACGACATCGCCGAGAGAGACGTCCCCGTTGCCCTTCGTCCGGATGAACTGGACGATGCGGTCGAGGTGCTCGGTGGAAACTTGCTTCATGGTGGCCCGTTCCTCAGGGACAGTAGCGGCGGCGCCTGTCCGGTCGGCTGGAATGCCCGCCCGAGCCCCGGCCCAGGCGGCCGGAGATCCCGGGCAGTCGAGGTTCAGGCCGGTCAGTCGGCGAAGACTGCGTCGATCTTGGCCTTCAGCGTTTGGGCGTTGAACGGCTTCACGATGTAATTGTTCACGCCGGCCTTCTTGGCGGCGATGACGTTTTCCGTCTTCGATTCCGCCGTGACCATGATGAACGGGGTGCGCGAGAGCGACCCGTCCGAGCGGACCTCCTTGAGGAGCTCGTAGCCGGTCATCGGCTCCATGTTCCAGTCGGAGATGACCAGCCCGTACTTCTTCTCCTTCATCTTGGCGAGAGCGGCCGAACCGTCGGACGCGTCGTCGATGTCGTCGAAGCCGAGTTGCTTCAAGAGGTTACGGATGATGCGGATCATCGTGTTGTAATCGTCGACCACGAGGATCGGCATCGAAAGGTCAACAGCCATCACACTGCTCCAAGCGCCGGCGCCAATCTTGTGGGACCGTTCCGGAAAATTTTTCAAACCGCACGCGTCGCGGCGATCGGTATGAAAATGCCTGTCAGCGTTGAAGAAGCAGTTAACGCGGCGTCTGGAGGACCGGGAAAAGTTAGCAGCATTGGCGCCGCGGACCTGCAATGCGAGACAGGGTTAGAAATTGGTTCGAAGGTCTTGGCAGGCTTGGGTGGCGTCGTCCCGGAGCGTCCATGACCTTTTACCAAGAGCAGTCTGCCGTTTCGACCGGTCTGCGCGGGCGCTGTCCGCGCTGCGGCGAGGGCCATCTCTTCGACGGTTTCCTGACGGTGAGGCCCCGCTGCGGCGCCTGTGATCTCGACTTCGCCTTCGCCGATGCGGGCGACGGCCCCGCGGTCTTCGTCATCCTGTTCGCCGGGTTCATCATCTGCGCACTGGCGTTGGTGGTGGAGGTCCGCCATTCGCCGCCTTTCTGGGTTCACGCCGTCATCTTCGGGCCGCTTGTGCTGGTCGTCTGCCTCGGCCTGCTGCGGCCGATGAAGGGACTGATGGTCGCACTGCAATATCGCCATGGTGCAAGCGAGGGCCGCCTCGACAGGGAGTGAAGCAGCGCCTATCTGCGCTGTATGACCCCGACATCCAACAGCCCCGCTCCCGTTTCGACCCTGCCGATGACCGGCCGGCTGAAAACCCTCGTCGTCCCCGGCATCGCCGCCCTGCTGGCGCTGGCCATTCTCGTCGTCCTCGGCGCCTGGCAGATGTCGCGGCTCGCCTGGAAGAACGGTCTGGTCGCCCAGGTCGAGCAGCGGACGCGGGCGCCCGCCATCCCGCTTCCCGGGCGCGACGCCTGGCCGCGCATGAGCGCCGCGCGCGACGACTACCGCCGGGTGACCGTCACCGGCCGCTTCCGCCATGACGCGGAGGCCTATCTCTACCATGTGGCGGGCGACAGCCGTCAGGCCGACGCGACACGACCGCGGGGACAGGGCTTCTTCGTCCTGACGCCGCTGGTGACGGCTGAGGGCGATACCGTGATCGTCAACCGCGGCTTCGTGCCGACGGACCGGCGCGATCCCGCCACGCGCGCGGCCGGACTGGTGGAGGGGTCCGTCAGCGTCACCGGCCTGATCCGCTATCCCGAAGAGCGCGGCGCCCTGGCGGCACCCGACGATCCGGCGCGGCGGACCTTCTACACACGCGACACCGCCGGGATCGGCCGCACGCTCGGTCTCGACGCCGCCGCTACGGCGCCCTTCTCCCTCGACGCCGATGCGGCGCCGGTACCGGGTGGCCTGCCGGTGGGCGGCGAAACGCGGCTCGTCTTCACCAACCGGCATTTCGAATATGCGCTGACCTGGTTCGGCCTCGCCCTGACGCTCGTCGGCGTCTTCGGCGCCTTTGCGTTCCAGCGGCTGCGGGGGCGCTGAGCGCGCCCCTCACATTCCCTCGGGCTTGCCGACCACGACGACCAGCAACTTCGGGTCGCCGAACAGCCGGCGCGCGACGCGGCGGACGTCGTCGATGCTGAGCGCATCGATGAGCCCGTTGCGGCGGTCGAGATAATCGGGTGGAAGGTCGTCGAGCTGCAGGCGAATGAGGTTGGAGGCGATCTGCGTCGACGTCTCGAAGCGCAGCGCCCATGAGCCGATCAGGTAGCGCTTGGCCTGTTCCAGTTCGAGGTCGGTCGGACCCTCGGCGCCGAGACGCTGCAACTCCGACGTGATCACGGCGAGGCTCTCCGCGGCGCGGTCGTTGCGCGTCGAGGTTCCGCCCGTCACGAGGCCCGTCGCATCGAAGGCGGCGAGACCGGAGGAGACGGAATAGGCGAGACCGCGCTTCTCGCGAACCTCCTGGTAGAGACGCGAGGAAAACCCGCCGCCGCCGAGGATGTGGTTGACGACGAAGGCGGGGATGAAGTCCGGGTCGTCGCGTTTCAAGCCGGGAAGGCCGAAGGAGATGGTCGCCTGCGGCACGTCCAGCGGAATGACCCGTCGCTGGCCGGTGCCGGCGATGACGGCCTCGGGCACGGGCGTGAGATCGGCTTTCGCCGGCAGGCTGCCGAAGACCATGTCGAGCAGCGGGGCGAGTTCACCGGCGGTGATATCGCCGACCACGGCGACCTTCAGATGATCGCGCGCCAGCATGCGGCGATGGAGCCCGGAGAGATCGGCTGCGGTGATGGCGCCGACGCTATCGAGCGTGCCGGCCCCGCGCCGGCCATAGGGATGGCCGGGAAAGGCCGTCGCCCAGAAGGTGTCGCTGGCGATGGAGCCGGCATTGGTCGAGGCGCGGCGGACGGAAGCGAGCACCGACTGGCGCATGCGCTCCAGCGGCGCCGTGTCGAAGCGCGGGCGCGTCAGGGCGAGCCGCAGCAGGTCGAGGGCCTCGGCGCGGTGCTCTGTCAGCGTGCGCAGCGAGCCCGAGAAGAGGTCGCGGCTGGCGGAGAAGCTGACCTCGATGGCGCGGTCCTGCAGGCGGCCGTTGAAGGCCTCCGAATCGAAGTCGCCGGCGCCCTCGTCGAGCAGGGCGGCCATCAGATTGGCGGTGCCCTCGCGGCCGGGCAGATCCTGTGCCGAGCCGCCCCGGAAGGCGAAGGAGACGGCGAGGACGGGCAGGTGCGTCTGGCGCACGAGCCAGGCCTCGATACCGCCGGGCGAGACGACGCGCTCGATGCGGCTCGCCTGGCTCGCGGGGGCCTCGGTCCGGGCCGAGGCGGTCGCTGTCAGGGCGGGCGTCATCATCAGGATTCCAGCGGCGAGGACTTGAAGGGCGCGGTGCATCAGCTGCGCTCCGCGCGCGCGAGCTCGCCCGTGACGGCGCGCGAGAAATCGAAGGCCCGCGGCGCCATGGCGTTGATCTGCTCGCGGCTGACAGCCCGGATGCGCTCCACCCATTGCTGCAGGTCTTCCATGGAGGAGCCGCTGGTGAGGGCGGCGCCATACATGCGGGCCATCGAGGCCTGGCTGTCCTGCGAATAGACCGACTCGGCGATGAGCCGCGTCTTGGCGCGGGCGATCTCGTCGTCACGGACCCCCTCTCCGGCGACGCGCGCGGCGACCTCCAGCATCGCCGTCTCCAGCGTCTCGATGCTGACGCCGGGACGCGGCGCGGCGTGCATGCCGAACCGGCCGTCGCCGAGGGCGGAACCGGCATAGAAGCAGCCGGCGCTGACCGCCATCTCCCTGTCGGAGACGAGCGTCTTGTAGATCCGGCCATTGGGCGAGGTCCCGACCACCTGGGCGAGCACCTCGAGGGCCTCGGCCTCACCGGGCCTCGCCGAACGGTAGGACGGGACGACGTGGGTGTGGCTCAGGCTCGGCTGCCGGACACGCTGGTCGGCGAGACGCACCCTTTCGCGCGTCGTGCGGGCGATCGCCGGCGGCCGGGTGCGGGCCACGATGCGCGGATTGGCGTCCATCCGGCCGTAGGTCTCGGCGGCGAGCCGGAAGACGGTGTCGGAGCTGACGTCGCCAGCGACCACGAGGATGGCATTGTTCGGCGCGTAATGGCGGCGGTAGAAGGCCATCGCATCATCGAGATTGAGCTGCCGGATCTCGTGCTCGAAGCCGATGATCGGGATGCCGTAGGGGTGGGTCTCGCCCCAGAGGCGGGCCTGCATCCGCTCGCCGAGGCGCGCGCCCGGCTCGTTGTCGATGCGCTGGCGGCGCTCCTCGAGGACCACGTCGCGCTCGGGCAGGACGACGGCGTCGGTGAGCACGAGGCCGGTCATGCGGTCGGCCTCGAAGTCCATCATGACCGGCAGTTGCTCGCGGGCGATGCGCTGGAAATAGCCGGTATAGTCGTAGGAGGTGAAGGCGTTCTCCTGGCCGCCTGCTGCCGAGATGGCCCGCGAGAAGACCGGCGCCGGGTTGCGGGTCGTTCCCTTGAACAACAGGTGCTCGAGAAAATGGGCGAGGCCGGACTTGCCCGGCTCCTCGTCGGCCGAGCCGACCTTGTACCAGAGCATGTGGGTGACCACCGGTACGCGGTGATCGGGGATTGCGACGACCTCGAGGCCGTTGGCCAGGACGTGGCGATAGGCGCGCTCGACCGGAACGGCGGCCTGCGCCGCCGAAGGCAGCAGCGCCGGCGCGGCGAGGGCCGACAGGGCCGTCGTGAACATCCGTCGTGTCATCGGCATCGCACCACCATCATCGCGGGTTCCCGAACGGCATTGAGCCATGGATCGCCCCGTAGAGACACATGACAAGCCCGTGACCGGAACGGACCGCCCCGCCCACGGAAAAGGGCGGCCGAAGCCGCCCTTTTGAGGTCAGGTCCGAAGCCGGACGATCAATGGCCGGCCGCGCCGGCGAGCGCGCGGCCCGCCCAGTCATGGCCCCAGACATAGATCGCGGCGAAGAGGAACAGCCAGACCACGTCGACGAAGTGCCAGTACCAGGCCGCCGATTCGAAGCCGAAATGCTTCTCCGGGGTCAGGTGGGTTTCCCGGTAGAGGCGCAACACGCAGACCAGCAGGAAGATGGTGCCGACGACGACATGGAAGCCGTGGAAGCCGGTCGCCATGAAGAAGGTGGCGCCGTAGATGTTGCCGGAGAAGCTGAAATAGGCGTGGGTGTACTCGTAGATCTGGAGGCAGGTGAAGAGGACGCCGAGGACGACCGTGAACCACAGGTACATCTTGGCCTGCTCGCGCTCGCCGGTGACGATGTAGTGATGCGCGGCGGTGACCGTCGTGCCCGACAGCAGCAGAACCAGGGTGCCAAGCAGGGGGAGCTGCAGCGGATTGAAGGTCGCGATGCCCTTCGGCGGCCAGTGACCACCGGTCAGCTCGGTGCGCTGGTACTGGATAGCCTCGCCGGGGAAGAAGGCGGCGTCGAAGTAGGCCCAGAACCAGGCGACGAAGAACATCACCTCCGAGGCGATGAACATGATCATGCCGTAGCGCAGGTGCAGCGACACGACGCGGGTGTGATGGCCTTCCTGACCCTCGCGGATGACGTCCGACCACCAGCCGAACATCGTGTAGAGAACGCCGATGAGGCCGGCGGAGAAGAGCACCCAGCCGAGCTGGAGCCCGGCGAGCGGCATGGCCTTCATCCACATGACCGCGCCGACGGCCATGACGAAGGCCGACATCGAGCCGATGAACGGCCAGGGGCTCAGGGGCACCAGGTGGTAGTCGTGCTGCTGCTTGGCGTGGGCCTCGGCCATTGAAGTCTCCGTATGGCTCTCCGTGACGGTATCCCGTCACGGCGGTCAATCAGTTGGACCGCGAAACAGGCGTCGGCGCGGCGCTCTGAGCGACGGGCCTCGGCGGCTGATTCTGACGGTAGAAGGTATAGCTCAGCGTGATCGTGTTGGCAGTGCGCGCCGACGGATCATCGACGATCGCGGGATCGACGAAATAGACGACGGTAAACTCGCGCGACTCGCCAGGGGCGAGCGTCTGCTCGGTGAAGCAGAAACATTCAAGCTTGTTGAAGAAGCGGCCCGTCTCATAGGGGGCGACGTTGTAGGTCGCCATGCCGGTGACCGGCACGTCCGCCATGTTGGTGACCCGGTAGGTCATCGTATGGGTCTCGCCCGCCTTGATCGAATGGCGGGTGGTATCGACCTGGAAGCGCCAGGGCAGTCCGGCGCCGATATTCGAATCGAAGCGGATGTCGACGGGGTGATCGATGACGCGGTCGGCGGGCCTTTCGGCACGCATCGTCGTGCCGCCGAAACCGGTGACGCGGCAGAACAGGTCATAGAGCGGAACGGCGGCATAGGCGGCGCCGAACATCGCCGCGCCGAAGGCGAAGGCCGACAGAGCGACCTTGATGTCGCGCTTCCAGTCGCGGGCGCGGGGGGAGATCTCGACGGGCATATCGCTCATATGCGCCTCACATCGGCCGCTGGAGAATAGCGGCCCCTTTGACGATGGTGACGACCCAGAAGATCACGCAGAGCCCGGCCAGGGCAAAAGCGATGGCGAGGTTGCGTTGACGTTGGCGGCGTTTTTCCTCGGGCGTCAGCACGATGCCGGCTTCGGTGGGATGGTCGACCATGGTGGTGCCTCCTCAGAGGATCCGCGCCAGGACGCCCTGCTCGACGAGGAGCACGGCGAAGAGCGCGAACAGATAGAGGATCGAGAAGGCGAACATGCGACCGGACGCCTTGCGGGCCGGCGCGCCTTCCCGGCGACGATAGATTTCGATGGCGAGCCAGATCATGCCGAGGCCACCGGCCGCCGCGACCAGCCCGTAGGTGAGCCCGGCGAAGCCGAGGAACCAGGGCGCCATGCCGACGGGGGCGAGGACAAGCGTATAGAGCAGGATCTGGCGGCGCGTCTCCGCTTCGCCGCAGGCGACGGGGAGCATCGGAACGCCGGCGCGCGCGTAATCTTCCGACTTGATCAGCGCCAGCGCCCAGAAATGGGGCGGCGTCCAGATGAAGATGATGAGGAAGAGCACGAAGGATTCGAGCGAGATGGACCCGGTGACGGCGGCCCAGCCGATCATCGGCGGAAAGGCGCCGGCAGCACCGCCGATGACGATGTTCTGCGGCGTCCAGCGCTTCAGCCACATCGTGTAGACGACGGCGTAGAAGAAGATCGTGAAGGCGAGCAGGCCGGCGGCGAGCCAGTTGGCGACGAGGCCGAGCACGAGGACCGACAGCACCGACAGCACCAGACCGAAGGCGAGCGCCTCGCCCGGCGTGACGCGGCCGGAGGGGATGGGCCGCGTGGCGGTCCGGCCCATGAGCGCATCGATGTCGGCGTCGTACCACATGTTCAAGGCGCCGGAGGCGCCGGCACCGACCGCGATGCACAGGAGGCTGATCGCCGCCAGCACCGGATGCACGCCGACCGGCGCGATGACGATCCCGGTCAAAGCCGTGAAGACGACGAGCGACATGACCCGCGGCTTCAGGAGGGCAATGAAGTCCCGCGGCTCGGCCTGGCTGACCAGGGCGGAGCGGTTCATGCTCGCAGTGTCGTCGACGAGGGACAAAACGGTCTCGAGGGTTTGGCGGGATGACGGTCATCCCTGTCCGGAGCCGAAGCCCGGGGCGTCATGCTCCGGGCTTCATGGCGACGAGCGCTTCAGCGGATCCGCGGAAGCTGCTCGAACTGGTGGAAGGGCGGCGGCGAGGACAGGGTCCATTCCAGGGTGGTCGCACCCTCTCCCCACGGATTCTCGCCTGCGGCTTCCTTGCGGACGAAGGCATGGACGACGCCGCCGAGGAAGATGACCACGCCGACGGCGGCGACATAGGAGCCGACCGACGACACGTAGTTCCACATCGCGAAGGCGTCGGGATAGTCGACGTAGCGGCGCGGCATGCCCTGCAGTCCGAGGAAGTGCTGCGGGAAGAACACCAGGTTGACGCCGACGAACGTCACCCAGAAGTGCAGCTTGCCGATGAACTCGGAGTACATGTAGCCGAACATCTTCGGGAACCAGTAGTACCAGCCGGCGAAGATGGCGAAGACGGCGCCGAGCGACAGCACGTAGTTGAAGTGCGCGACGACGTAATAGGTGTCGTGGAGAGCGCGGTCGACGCCGGCATTGGCGAGGACGACGCCGGTGACGCCACCGACGGTGAAGAGGAAGATGAAGCCGACGGCCCAGAGCATCGGGGTCGTCATGCGGATCGAACCACCCCACATGGTGGCGATCCAGGAGAAGACCTTCACGCCGGTCGGCACCGCGATGACCATGGTGGCGGCGACGAAATAGGCCTGGGTCGTGACCGACAGGCCGGCCGTGTACATATGGTGCGCCCAGACGATGAAGCCGACGACGCCGATCGCGACCATGGCATAGGCCATGCCGAGATAGCCGAAGACGGGCTTCTTCGAGAAGGTCGAGATGATGTGGCTGACGATGCCAAAGGCCGGCAGGATCAGGATGTAGACCTCGGGGTGACCGAAGAACCAGAACAGGTGCTGGTAGAGGATCGGGTCACCGCCGCCGGCCGGATCGAAGAAGGTCGTGCCGAAATTGCGGTCCGTCAGCAGCATGGTGATGGCGCCGGCGAGGACGGGCAGCGACAGCAGCAGCAGGAAGGCCGTGACGAGGACCGACCAGGCGAAGAGCGGCATCTTGTGCAGCGTCATGCCGGGGGCGCGCATGTTGAAGATGGTGGTGATGAAGTTGATCGCGCCGAGGATCGACGAGGCGCCGGCGATATGCAGCGACAGGATCGCGAAATCCATGGCCGGGCCGGGGTGGCCCATCTTCGACGACAGCGGCGGATAGGCCGTCCAGCCACCACCGAAGCCGTTGGAGCCGGTCGGGCCCTCGACGAAGAGGGAGATCAGCAGCAGTGCGAAGGCCGGCGGCAGCAGCCAGAACGAGATGTTGTTCATCCGCGGGAAGGCCATGTCCGGCGCGCCGATCATGATCGGGACGAACCAGTTGGCGAAACCGCCGATCAGCGCTGGCATGACCATGAAAAAGATCATGATCAGGCCGTGGCCGGTGGTGAAGACGTTGAAAGTGTGGGGATTGGTGAAAATCTGCATCCCCGGCTCCATCAGCTCGATGCGGATGCCGATGGAGAGAGCGAACCCGATGAGCCCCGCGATGATCGCGAAGATCAGGTACATCGTGCCGATGTCCTTGTGGTTCGTCGAATAGACGTAGCGGCGCCAACCCGTGGGAATGGCGTGGTCGTCGTGATGGTCGTGACCGGCGGTCGCGTGAGCGTTTGCCATGATGGGGTCGATCCTCGACAGGTATCGTCTCGGGGGCGGCGCGTCAGCGCGCCGCGGGGATATCGTTGGCGGCGACGGTCGTCGCCCGGTCGGCCGAAGCGAAGCGACGCTTCGCATCCTCGACCCAGGTCGCGAACGCCTGTTCCGAGACGACGCGCACGGCGATCGGCATGAAGGCGTGATCCTTGCCGCACAGCTCGGAGCACTGGCCGAAATAGATTCCTTCGCGGGTGGCGCGGAACCAGGTCTCGTTCAGGCGTCCCGGCACAGCGTCGATCTTGACGCCGAAGGACGGCACGGCGAAGGCGTGCAGCACGTCAGAGGACGTCACCTGGACGCGGATCACCTTGTTGATGGGAACCACGACCTCGTTGTCGACGGCGAGCAGGCGCGGCACCTCATTGGCGGGGGCGCCGGCCCGGATGCGCTGCTGGCGCTCGGCATCCGTCTGCATGGTAGAGACGAAGTTGAAGTTGCCGTGGTCGGGATAATCGTAGGACCAGCGCCAGCTCGAGCCCGTCGCCTTGATCGTCATGTCGGCGCGCGGGATCACCTGCTGCTGATAGAGCAGGCGGAACGACGGGATGGCGATGATGATCAGGATCAGCACCGGAATGACCGTCCAGGCCACTTCGAGCCCGACATGGTGGGTGGTCGTCGAGGGCTTCGGGTTGCGCTTCTCGGAGTAGCGGTAGATGCACCAGAGGAGCAGGCCGGCCACGAAGATGCTGATGATCGTGATGATCGGCAGCAGCAGCCAGTTATGGAACCACTGGATGAAATCCATGACCGGAGAGGCGGACTCCTGGAAGGCCAGCCCCCCCGGCACCGGTTGCCCGAGGCCTTGTTGCGCCATAGCCGACCCCGAGGCCGCCATCGCAGCCAGAACCGCCAAGGCACCCGACACACGTGCTCCAAGAGCGGTTTTTCCGCCCCGAGCCGCCGGCGCGCCGTTCCGCATCGCCAAACCCATGTTCTTCCGCTCCGTAGCCAAGGGCCGAAAATCGCCGGACATCGACCCTGTCTCTGTTGTCGCTCGCAGTCCCGGCGGATCGGTTGACCGCACGTCGGGGCTTTCAGCTACCTCTCCTGTACGACCGGGGACGCATCTCCGATCAATGCGTCTCACAAGCGGCTCAGCTGAGGGTTTTGCCGGCCCCTTGAAACACAAAAACGCCATGCTCGCAATGCGACCGTTGAGAGCTTTTCGAGCCTTCGGGACCGCCTGCAGCCTGAAGCGTTTATAAACTCCGGAGACAGGCTTAGGAATTGGCCGAAAGGCGGTCGTCTCCTGTGAAATCGACATGGCCGGACGTTCGCTCCTGCATAATCTTGACACCATTGCGCGAGAATGGTCCCTCGCGGTTCCGTCGTCCCCGCTGCGCGTCGGCGGCGATTCGTTCACCGGGTCAGCGGACCTGGCGACGCCCGCCACAGATCGTGCCCCGAGCTCCGGAGCCCCACGGATGACCATGCCGACATCGCCGCGACTGCCGAGGACGGCCCTGCGCCGCGGCCTCTTGGGCACAGCCTTCGCCGCGCTAGCGCTGGTCGCGGTCAGCGGCGCGGCCCTTGCCCAGGGCGCCGTACGCGCCACCCATGGCGACTGGCAGGTACGCTGCGACACGCCGCCGGGCTCGCGCTCCGAACAATGCGCCCTGGTGCAGAACGTGGCGGCCGAGGACCGGCCCAACGTCGCGCTCACCGTGATCGCGCTGAAGACGGCCGACGGCAGGGCGCGCCTGCTGCGCGTCCTGGCGCCGCTCGGCGTGCTGCTGCCTTCCGGACTCGGCCTGAAGATCGACAGTGCCGATGTCGGCCGCGCCGGCTTCGTGCGCTGCCTGCCCTCTGGCTGCGTCGCCGAGGTGGTGATGGACGACAATCTGCTGGCACAACTCTCCGGCGGCCAGACCGCGACCTTCATCATCTTCCAGACCCCGGAAGAGGGGATCGGCGTGCCGGTCTCGCTCAACGGGTTCAGGCCGGGCTTCGACGCCCTGCCCTGAGGGCGACGGGCTCGCGTCGCGGCGACCGGCACACTAGATAGCCGGTCAGACTTCTTTCCTTCGCGCCGGAGCCGCCATGGCCGACCTGTCCCTCTTCGCCCGCGCCGACCTCGATCCGGCCAGGGCCCGCGCCATCCTCGACGACGCCCTGGCCGGCGCCGACGACGGCGAACTCTTCATCGAATACAAGCAGTCGGAATCGCTGCTCTTCGACAACGGTCGGCTGAAGCAGGCGGGCACCGACAACGGCCAGGGCTTCGGTCTGCGGGCCGTGAAGGGCGAGGCGGTGGGCTATGCCCATTCCTCCGACGTGTCGGAACCGGCGCTGAAGCGGGCGGCCGAGACGGTCAGGGCGGTGGCCGGCGGCTATGCCGGCACGCTGGCCGCCGGGCCCATCCGCTCCAATGTCAGGCTCTATGCCGACGCAAACCCGCTGGACGCGCCCGCCTTCGCCGAGAAGGTGAAGCTGATGGAGACGATCGACGCTTATGCGCGGGCACGCGATCCGAAGGTCAGGCAGGTGACGGTGTCGCTGGCCGGCTCGTGGCAGGTGGTCGAGATCCTCCGGCCCGACGGCGAAACCTTCCGTGACGTGCGGCCGCTGGTGCGCCTCAACGTCACCGTCGTCGCCGGGTCCGGCGACCGCCAGGAGGCCGGCAGCCACGGCTTCGGCGGGCGTGCCGGCTATGCCGGTTTCATCACCGAGGGGCGCTGGAAACATGCCGCCGACGAGGCGATCCGCCAGGCACTGATCAACCTGGAGAGCATCCCCTCCCCCGCCGGCGAGATGGACGTCGTGCTCGGCCCGGGCTGGCCCGGCGTCATGCTGCACGAGGCGGTGGGCCACGGCCTGGAGGGCGACTTCAACCGCAAGGGCCAGTCCGCCTTCGCCGGGCTGATGGGCGAGATGGTGGCGGCCAGGGGCGTCACCGTCGTCGACGACGGCACGATCCCGGACCGGCGCGGCTCGATCTCCATCGACGACGAGGGCACGGCCTCGCACCGCACCGTGCTGATCGAGGACGGGCGCCTCGTCGGCTACATGCAGGACCGGCAGAACGCCCGCCTGATGGGCGTCGCGGCCACCGGCAATGGCCGTCGCGAGAGCTATGCCCATGTCCCGATGCCACGCATGACCAACACCTATATGCTCGGCGGGTCCCACACCAAGGACGAGATCCTCGCCAGCGTGAAGAACGGCCTCTATGCCGTCAGCTTCGGTGGCGGCCAGGTGGACATCACCTCTGGCAAATACGTCTTCGAGTGCACCGAGGCCTACCGGATCGAGAACGGCCGGGTCGGCGCGCCGGTGAAGGGCGCGATGCTGATCGGCTCGGGGCCGGCCGACATGAAGCGGGTCACCATGGTGGGCGACGACATGAGCCTCGACACCGGCATCGGCACCTGCGGCAAGGCGGGACAGTGGGTGCCGGTCGGCGTCGGCCAGCCGACGCTGAAGATGGAGCGGATCACGGTCGGCGGCACGGGCTGAGATCCGCCAGGCCACCGCGGCCGGCACCCTGTCGCCGGCTGACGCTGCGTCATGCGTGAAAACACATGGATGCGGTCCGCGAGATTGCCGCCTAGATATGCGGGGCCGGATTGACGCTATTGTCTCTCCTCCACGCCCCTTCCCCCGCGAGCGCATGGCCGACGCCCATTCCTCCACCGCTTTCGTGATTCCCGCCGTCACGCTGCTGGCCGCGGCGGTGATCGCCGTGCCGCTGTTCCGCCGGGCGCGGCTCGGATCGATCCTCGGCTATCTCGCGGCTGGCCTCGCCATCGGCCCGTTCGGCCTGCGCCTGATCTCGGACCCTGCGTCGATCCTGCATATCGCCGAACTCGGCGTCGTGATGTTCCTCTTCATCATCGGGCTCGAAATGCGGCCGTCGCGGCTGTGGAGCCTGCGCAGGCAGATCTTCGGGCTCGGCCTGCTGCAGGTCGGCGTCTGCACCGGGCTCCTCACCGTGATGGGTCTCGCCGGTGGTTTCCCCCTCGCCGTGTCCTTCGTCGCCGCCGCCGGCTTCGTCCTCACCTCGACCGCCATCGTCATGCAGACGCTGGAGGAACGCGGCGAGCTCAACACGCCGCCCGGCCAGAAGATGGTCTCCATCCTGCTGCTGGAGGACCTCGCCATCGTGCCGCTGCTGGCGCTCGTCGCCTTCCTGGCGCCGACCGTCATCGGGGCGCAGGACGGTAACCTGACCTCGCGGCTGATCGCGGTCGCCATCGGCGTCGGATCGGTCGCCGCGCTGATCGTCGGCGGCCGCTACCTCCTCAATCCGCTGTTCCGTTTCCTCGCCGCCTATGGCGCCCGCGAGGTGATGACCGCGGCGGCCCTGCTCGTCGTGCTCGGATCGGCCCTGGCCCTGCAGCTCGGCGGCCTGTCCATGGCCATGGGCGCCTTCCTTGCCGGCGTGCTGCTGTCGGAGTCCACGTTCCGTCACCAGCTGGAGGCCGATGTCGAGCCGTTCCGCGGCATCCTGCTCGGCCTGTTCTTCATGGCGGTCGGCATGTCGCTCGACCTGTCGGTGGTCATGGCCAGCTGGGCGCTGATCGCCGTCTATGTGGCGGCCTACATGATCGCCAAGGGCATCGGCATCTACGCGGTCGCCCGGCTCACGCGCGCCGGCCACAGCGAGGCCATGGAGCGCACCCTGATGATGGCGCAGGGCGGCGAATTCGCCTTCGTGCTCTATGCCGCCGCCACCAGCACGGGGCTCATCGACGGCCGCGCCAACGCTACCCTGACCGCCATCGTCATCATCTCGATGGTGCTGACGCCGCTGGCGCTGATGGGCCTGCGCTTCCTCATCGCGGCGCCCAAGGCTCCCTCGCTCGACGGGGTGGAGGTCGCCGACGGCCTCACCGGCGAGGTGCTGATGATCGGCTTCGGCCGTTTCGGTCAACTGGCGTCGCAGGCGCTGCTGTCGGAGCGGGCGGAGGTCACCATCATCGACAACAATGTCGAGATGATCCAGGCGGCCGGCACGTTCGGGTTCCGCATCTATTACGGCGACGGCACCCGCCTCGACGTGCTGCGTGCTGCCGGTGCGGGCACCGCCCGGCTGATCTGCGTCTGCGTCGACAAGCAGGAGGCCTCCGACAAGATCGTCGAGCTGATCAAGGCCGAGTTCCCGTTCGCCAAGCTGTTCGTGCGCGCCTTCGACCGGCAGCACACGATCAAGCTCAGGGAAGAGGGCGTCGACTACGAGATCCGCGAGGTGCTGGAGAGCGCCCTGGTCTTCGGGCGCGAGGCTCTCGTCGCGCTCGGCATCGACCGCGAGATCGCCGCCCAGACGATGGCCGACCTGCGCAAGCGCGATGCGGCGCGGCTGGAACTGCAGATGCATGAGGGCATCCAGGCCGGCCGGCACCTCATGCACCAGCAGCGTGTCACGCCGGCGCCGCTGGTCGAGCCGGCCCGCAAGGCGAAGGCCCTCAACCCGGAAGCCGAGGACGTGCTGGCGGACGAGACGAGGTTCTCGGGATGACAGTCGTCGCCCCGGCCCGCATGCCGGGCAAGTTCACGCAGGGCTCCACCATGCGCCACGTGATCGTCATGACCCTCACCGGGTCAGTCGGTCTGATGGCCGTCTTCATGGTCGACCTCCTCAACCTGTTCTACATCGCCCAGCTCGGCGAGCAGGAGCTGGCCGCCGCCATCGGCTATGCCGGCACGGTCCTGTTCTTCCTGACCTCCTTCGCTATCGGCCTGTCGATCGCCGGAACCGCGCTGGTATCGCGGGCGCTGGGGGCCGGCGACCGGGAGAAAGCGCGGCGGCTGGCGACGTCCAGCCTCATCGGCATGGCGCTGTCGATGGCGATCCTGTCGGCGATGATGCTGCCCGTATCCGGCTTCCTGCTCTCCTCACTCGGGGCAACCGGCCGCACCCTCGCCATCGCCGACCGTTTTCTCTGGATGGTGGTGCCGGCCACGGCCTTTCTCGGCCTCGGCATGATGTATGCGGCGATCCTGCGCGCCATCGGCGACGCCAAGCGCGCCATGTGGGTGACGCTGACCGGCGGGGTCGTGACGGCCATCCTCGATCCGGTCTTCATCTTCGCGCTCGGTCTCGGCGTCGACGGAGCGGCCGTGACCTCGATCATCTCGCGCTGCGCCATGGCCTATATGGGCTTCCGTGGCGTCACGCTGGTGCATCGGCTGACCGCCCGGCCCGTCCTGGCGGATGTCCTCGGCGACATCAGGCCGATCGCCGCCATCGCCGTGCCGGCGGTGCTGACCAATATCGCGACGCCCGTCGGCAACGGCATCGTCACCGCGATGATCGCCCGCTACGGCGACGGGGCGGTCGCCGGCTGGGCGGTGCTCGGCCGCCTCGTGCCGGTGGCCTTCGGGGCCTATTTCGCCCTGTCCGGATCGGTCGGGCCGATCATGGGTCAGAATGTCGGGGCCCGGCAGTTCGGTCGCGTCCGGCAAACCCTGGTGGATGCTCTGGTCTTCCTCAGCCTCTACGGCGTCGCGGTCTGGCTGGCGCTGCTCATGCTGTCGCCCCATGTCGTCCGACTCTTTGACGCCACCGGAACTTCCGCCGCGGTCATCGCCTTCTTCTGCGTCTATGCCTCGCTCGGGTGGGCCTTCAACGGTGCGGTTTTCGTCGGCAATGCCGCCTTCAACAATCTCGGCTTCCCGACCTATTCGACGGCGCTGAACTGGGCGCGGGCGACGGTGGGTACCGTGCCCTTCGCCATGGCAGGGGCCTGGATCGCCGGCCCCGAGATGGGCGCGCAGGGAATCATCGCCGGCCAGGCCGCCGGCGGCATCCTGTTCGGCATCCTGTCCATGGTCATCTGCTTCCGTGTCATCGACCGGATATCCACCCGCCCGCCCGGCGATCCGCCGGCGGCGACCGGGCCGGCGAGCGGGCTGTCGCCCTTCACCTCGGGCAAGGGCGCCACAGCGGGGTCGTGACGCTGGCCGGGCGCCGTGATTAGATGGGCGGCTAACGGGGCGGGAATCGACCCCGGGGGGAGCCATCGATGTTCAACCTCGCCGACATCCTCGCCCAGGCGCAGGCAAAGCAGGGCTTCGACCAGTTCGCCGGCCAGTTCGGGATGGCACCACAGCAGGTCAGGACGGCGATGGACGCCCTTTTGCCGGCCTTCTCGCTGGGTCTCAACCGCGCGACGCAGTCGCCCGCCGACATGGCCAATCTCTTCGGCCTTTACACGACGGGCACCAACTATGCCCAGATGTTCGAGCAGCCCATGCAGGCGGGCCAGACGATGATGGCGGCCGGTCAGCAGGCCCTGACCCGTATCTTCGGCACGCCCGAACTCACCCAGGCCATCGCCCAGCAGACGGCGGTGGCGACCGGCATGCAGCAGGAGGCGATGCGGCAGGTCATGCCGATGATGGCCTCGCTCCTGATGGGCGGCCTGATGAAGGGCGCGATGAGCGGGCAAAACCCGCTCGGCGAGATGTTAACCGCCATGATCACCCGGATGATGCCGCCGCAGGCGACGGCCGCCGCCGACCCGATGGGCGGCATGATGGGCATGTTCACCAATTTCTTCGGGCCGGCGGCGGCCCCCAAACCGGCTGCAATGCCGGGCATGCCGGGCCTCGAGCAGATGATGGAGATCGCCCGCCAGATGCAGGCCGCCAATCCACTGCTCGCCGCCGCCATGAACCCGCAGGCACCTCAGGCCGAGACGGCCGGGGCACGCACGATGGGCCAGCAGGCGGCCGATACCTGGACCGCCACGATGGGCCGCATGTTCGAGGCCGGCCGCGAGGTCCAGGAGCAGCAATTCATCCAGCTCGAGAAGCTCTTCTCCGAGTTCGGCACGGCGACCGCACCGAAGCCTCCGCCCACATGAACGAAGTTTAACTCGGTCCATCGGCCGCAGTGGCGTATTTTCTCCTCATCGAACTGGGGCAACCCCACGAGGAGACTCTCCCATGAAGAAGTTGATCATTGCCGCCGGCGTCGCGGCCAGCATGGCGATCGGCGCCGTCGCCCTTGCCCAGCCGGGTCCCGGCGGGCCGCGCGGCCCCAACGCGGAGGCGGGCCCCGGTGGTGAAGGCTATCGCGGCGGCCCGGGCCGCATGATGCAGATGAGCCCCGAGGATCGCGCCGCCATGACGGATGCGCGGATCGCCGGCTTCAAGGCCATGCTCCGCCTCAATAGCGAGCAGGAGCGGCACTGGCCGGCGCTGGAAACGGCGATGCGCGAGGCCGCTACCCAGCGTAGCCAGCGCATGACGGAGCAGATGCAGCGCCGGCGCGACATGCGCGAGAACCGTGATGCCGCCGCCCGCCCGGATCCGGTGCAGCGCCTGCGCACCATGGCCGACCGCATGGGCGAGAACGCCGCGTCCATGCGCAAGCTCGCCGATGCGGCGGGTCCGCTCTATGCCTCGCTCGACGAGGGCCAGAAGCGCCGCGTCGACCGCATGATGCAGCGCGGCGGCCGGATGATGATGGGTGGCGGTGGCGGCGGCTGGGGCGGCGAGGGCCACGGCGGCCATGGTCGCGGTGGCCATTGGGAGCGCCATCAGGGCGGCCCGGGCCGCGGCGAGGGCGGCCGGCTCTGAAATCCTCAGATCCTCTCGACATTTGACGGGCCCGCTCATGCGGGCCCGTTCCGTTTCGGGACGCCATCCGGCCGATTTGGCAAGGGATTGGAAACGCCGCGTTTACCCTGATCGTGGAGAGTGGCCGCATTGAAGTTCGGTCCGCGTGAGGGGTCGCCCGGCCATGATGCCTTTCCAGGGCCCAGAAGAGCCCGCGCCCCGGCATGTCCGGCGTCTCGTCCTGATCATCGATGCCGATCCGGCCTTCCGGCGCATGGCCGGCCAGGCGCTGGCTTCCGAGGTCGATTGCCGCGCGGCGGAGACCATCGACGACGGGCTGGAGATCCTCGACCAGCGCGATCCAGACCTGGTGATTGTCTCGATGGACGGCGCCGACGCCCCCCATGCCGGCGATATCGAGGCCCTCCGCTTCGCCGGCTATGAAGGCCCGATCCTCGCCACCAGCGCCCGCGTCTCCCTCGGCTTCGCCGTCGAGGCCATGCGCGCCGGCGCCAGCGACGTCGCCGGCAAGCCGGTGTCGGGGCCGGACCTCGTCCGGCGCGTCGGCAAGCTGATCGAGGCCGAGCGCGCTCCGGCGAGGCCGCGCCGGACCGGCGGGCGCGACGCCACCGATTTCGAGGGCTTCATCGGCGCCTCCGCTGCGATGACAGAGGTCTACGAGCAGATCCGCCGCATCGGCCCCTCGAAGGCGCCGGTCTTTGTCACCGGCGAGAGCGGCACGGGCAAGGAGGTCACTGCCCAGGCCATCCACACCCATTCCGGCCGGCCCGCCACGCGCTTCGTGGCGCTGAACTGCGGCGCCATCCCGAAGGACCTGATGGAGAGCGAGATCTTCGGCCATGTGAAGGGCGCCTTCACCGGGGCGACCGAAGACCGCGCGGGTGCCGCCGAACTCGCCGATGGCGGGACGCTGTTCCTCGACGAGATCTGCGAGATGGATCTCGCCCTGCAGACCAAGCTGCTGCGATTCATCCAGACCGGCGAGATGCGGCGCGTCGGCGACACGCGCACCCGCGAGGTCGACGTGCGCTTCGTCTGCGCCACCAACCGCGACCCGCGGGCCGATGTCGCTGCGGGACGGTTCCGCGAGGACCTCTATTACCGGCTCTGCGTGCTGCCGATCCATCTGCCGCCGCTCCGGCGGCGCGGCGACGACGTGCTCTGCCTGGCGGAGGCCTTCCTCGGCCGCTTCTCGGCGGAAGAGGGCCGGCATTTCCGCGGCTTCGACCCGGCGGCAGCACAGATCGTCGCCCGCTATTCCTGGCCGGGCAATGTCCGGCAGTTGCAGAACGTCATCCGCCGCCTCGTCGTCATGCATGACGGCGAACACGTGACGGCGCCCATGCTGCCCCTGGCGCTCGCCCATGGCTCGCAGCCCGCGGCGGCAGGCACCGCGCCGGCAACGTCGACGGTCGGCGACCTCAGGCCGTCGGTAGAGCCGTTCTGGGTGCAGGAACGGCGGATCATCGAGGAAGCGCTCGCCGCCTTCGACGGCAACCTGTCACGGGCCGCCGCCGCCCTCGAGATCAGCCCGTCCACCATCTACCGAAAGCGGGAGAGCTGGGCGCGCGAAGGGCTTCAGCAGGCCGGCTGATGTCGGGGCCGGGGTTGAACCGCCGGCTCCATCTGCCTAAACCGGGGGCATGACCCCAACACGTCCTGCGATCGTCGCGTCCCTGGCGGCGGCGGCCCTCATCACCGCCACAGCGGCCGCCGAAGCCCAGCGCCGGCAGGAGCCGCAGCGCCAGCGCCAGCCGACCCGCGCCGAGGTCATGCTGTTCCACAGCTTTCCTGTCGGGTTGCGCCTCGCTGTGGTGTCGGTCAACGGCCGGCGGCCGGTGGCCAACGACCGGCCGGCCTTCACCTTCACGCCGGGCCTCCGGATGACCGGCTTCGGCGGCTGCAACCCGGTCAGCGCCGACTACCGCCGCAATGCCGGCCCGAGCGACATCCGCTTCGGACCGCTGAACTTCATCGAGCGGAAGTGCGGTGGCGAGGTCGACCGGCAGGAGCGCGCCATCTTCTGGGCGATCCAGGGCGCGACCCGCTGGCGGCCGCACGGCGCGCGCGGCATGACCTTCACCGGCGTGCGCGGCACGGTGACCTTCGAGCCGGCCTTCTGACCCCGCCTCAGGCCTTGACCAGCGCCATCAGCGGCGCGTCGCCGGCGACGTGGAGACCCGTCTCGTCCTTGACCAGATGGATGCGGCGGTCGTGGAAGTTCACCAGCGTCGAGCGGTGGCCGATCGACACGATGGTGGAATTCGGCAACCGGTCGCACAGCGCCTTGTAGAGGGCGGCCTCACCGGTCTCGTCGATGGCAGCGGTCGCCTCGTCGAGGAAGAGCCAGTCCGGCTTGCACAGCAGCGCGCGGGCGAGGGCCAGTCGCTGCTGCTCGCCGCCCGACAGGATCTGGTGCCAGGCGGCCTCCTCGTCGAGGCGGGTGGCCAGCGCCGAGAGGTTCATTGCCTCCAGAGCCTCGACGATCGCGGCATCGGTATAGGCGCCGCGCTCGGCTGGGTAGGTAACCGCGTCGCGCAGCGTCGCCACCGGGAAATAGGGCCGCTGTGGCAGCAGCATGATGTCGGCCCCCGCGGGCGAGACGACGGTGCCCGATCCATGCGGCCAGATGCCGGCAATGGCGCGGAACAGCGTCGACTTGCCCGAGCCCGACGGACCGGTGACCAGCACGCGTTCACCGGCATTGACGGTGAGGTCGGGGGCGGAGACGAGTTGCTGGCCATCCGGCAGGGTCACGGCGAGGTTGGCGAGCTGCAGACGGTCGCCGTCGCGGACAGTGTCGATGGCCGTCGCCGGCTTCGCCCTCGCGCCGTCGGCCGACTTCTCGAACCCGGTGAGGCGATCGATCACCGACTTGTAGTCGGCCAGCGAGGCATAGAGGTTGGTGAAGATGAGAAGGGCCGATTCCACCCGGCCGAAGGCGCCGGCCGTCTGGGTCAGGGCGCCGAGCTGCACCGCGCCGGAGAAATAGGCCGGCGCCAGCAGGATGAAGGGAAAGATCACCGAGGCCTGGTTGACGAAGGTCGTGAACCAGGTGAGCCGCTTGGTGTATTTCATGTAGTCGAACCAGTTCGACACGACGTTGCCGAAGCGACGCGTCAGGCCCTGGGCCTCGGCATTCTCGCCCTTGAGAAGGGCGATCTGCTCGTCGTTCTCGCGCACGCGCACAAGCGCATAACGGAAGTCCGCCTCGTAGCGCTGGCGCAGGAAGTTGATGCCGATCAGCTTGCGGCCGATGAGATGGGCGCAGACCGTGCCGAAGATGGCGACGAAGAGGGCGGCATAGACGAGGTAGCCGGGGATCGATTCGAGGTCGATGCCGAGCACGTTGTATTTGAAGCTCGCCGACAGGCCCCAGAGGATGAGCACGAAGGCATAGAGCGACAGGATCGCCGAGAAGAAGCGGATCATCAGGCCGAGCGTGTTGTCGGTGAACAGCCTGACGTCCTCGGCGATGCGCTGGTCGGGGTTGTCGGCCTGGTTCCCCTGCAGGCGCATGCGATAATGACCGCCGTCGTCGAGCCAGTGGCCCGTCAGCCTGGCGGTCATCCAGCGGCGCCAGCGCATCTGCGTGAACTGGGTGAGATAGAGTTCATAGACGGCGAGGATCACCCAGAGAAAGGCGACGATAGTGAAATATTGCAGTTCGACCCAGAACGTCGCCTCGGCGCGCTGCTGGAGCGCGGTGTAGAAGCGGTTGTTCCACTGGTTGAGCAGCACCGTCGCAAGAACCTGGGCGATGTTGATGACCAGCAGCAGGTAGAGCAGGGCATGCGCGATGTAGCGTTCCTGCAGGCGGAAGGCGATGCCAAAGGGCAGCTCGATGGTGCCGACGTCACGCGTCTCGAAGAAGGGATCTGCGAGATTGGTGATCTGGCGGATCGTGCCGACGAAGCTCAGGCCATAGACGCCGAGGGCGAAGATCACCGACAGGAGGATGCTGGCCCGCGTCGGCAGATAGGGGCCGAGAGCCTCGGAGATCAGGCCGGCTTCGTTGGCGAGCAGGATGGCGAGCGAGACGAGGTGCCAGACGACGAGGAAGCCGATGATCGCCCGGATGAGCGTCGATGTCGGCCGCGACAGCCAGGCGACGACGGCGGCGACCATCGTCAGGATGAACACATAGGGCGGCAGGTCGACCCATCCGACGAGCCTCGCCACCGCCAGCGCGAGGCCGGCCGATCCTGCTGCTATGGCGATGGGAAGCATGAGGGAACCCCGGGGCTGGTCGGAAAGGGAAAGGCCGTGCGGAAGAGTGTGGGCAACCCTGGGCGAGTAACGATCCCCCCGGCGCGCGTCCTCATGAATCACACGCCCCGCGGCATGGGAAGAGCCATGTCAGGACAGCGCATCGGAGGGCGCGCCGGCAAGCGCCTGGCGCAACTCCTCCTCAGTGACGAGGCGCATGGCCTTCAGCACCTTCACCGCTTCGGTGCGGCGTCCGACGCGCATGATGAGGATGACGGTTTCGGCATCGCCGCATTCGGGATGGGAACAGGCGATCTCGCTGACGGTCACGCCGTCATCTTCCGTTAGGTGAAGGATCTCGCGGACGAGGGTTGTCAGGCGGCGCGACGCGTCCGCCGTCTCCGGATCCGGTGCCCTGCGGTTGAAGAAGAAACGTGCCATGGCCTTGCCTTGTCAGCGCGAGTTATGGCCGATCCATGGCGCAGACGGAAGCGCCCGGCAGGCCCGCTCACGCGGCTGTGCACGGCGGCTGTGCACGGCGGCCGGGCCGCCCGGCGCTCAGAAGGCGCCGCCGAGCTTCACACGCACCTGGTGGCGCTCGAAATTGACGAGGTCGAGGCCGCCGGTGGCGGCGCCCGCCGCCCTGCCCCAGACCTGGGCGTTCCAGGCGAGCGAGACGAAGGTGTCCTTCAGCGGGCCGACATCGCCGATCTTGTGGAAGAGGGTCGGACCGACGAGCACGGCATGGCCGCCCCACTGGTTGAGGAAAGCGCCGCCATAGGCGGCGACATAGCGCAGATTGCCGCCGACGAAGGTGCTGCTGCCCTCGCCCAGCCGCCAGGCCAGGGCACCGCCGAGCTCGAGACTGGAATCGTTGGCATAGCCGAGCGCGCCGCGCGGGCGCTCGGTGCCCGGGCCGATATTGAGGTTGACGGAGCCGTAGAGCCGGTCGCCGATCAGCGCGGCATCGGCGGCGATCTTGAAGGTGGCGGCGAAACGCTCGGCGGAGATGCCGAGCCCCTCGGAGAAGCGGCCCCAGCGCAGTTCCAGGCCGACGGTGAGGCCGGGATCGAAGGGCGACGCGCCGCGCTCCTTCAATTGGTAGCGCACCTGTCCGGCGATGCCGTCGAAGCCGAAGCGGTTCTGATTCGGATAGCCGGGAACGGTGTTGTTGCGGATGTCGTGATAGGCCGCCCACACCGCCAGCGAGACCTGCAGGCGCTGGACCGGCGTCCAGCCGGCCTCGAGTTTGGTATTGATGCCGGTGTAACGGCCATCGAATTTACCGAAGCGGGCGGTGATCTCGGAGGTCAGCCCGCGGTCGCCGGGGCTGCCGACGCCGGTGCCGTCGAGAAAGCCATAGGCGTCATCGGGCCCGGCGGCCTCGCTCGCCGGCGCGCCGGCCTGCGGGCGACCGACATCGGCCGCCATGGCGGGCAGGGCGAAGAGCGATGCGGCCACGGCCGCTGCGGCGATGCGATTCATGTCCTGCCCCCGGTGATCCCCTCGCCGGAACCCGCCCCGGCGCTCCCAATGGCAGGGGCGACCGCACGACAATGTCCCGACGGTGATTCGTAATCTACTCTCGATTACCTGCAAATCATTCGCAACAGGAAATTGCAGAAGCGAGGCAGGCTCAGGCGAGCACGAAGCCGGCCGTCGCCAGATCGGCCGGGAAGGCGTCGCCGGCGAGATAGGTATATTCGTGGGCGCGAGGCTCATGGACCGGATCGACCCCCCTCAGCGCCTCGTCGACATGGCCGGGATGGACCATGACGAGAGCGGCATCCGGCAACCGTGTGAGGAAAGTCGGGAAAATGGCAGCGAAATTGGAGGCCTGGCGGAAGTCGTAGGCGCCGGAAAAGGCCGGGTTGGTCGGCACGCCGTGACGCGCAAGGAGGCGGCGCAGGCCCCGCGACAGGCCGGCGATGACCTGCCCCTTGAGGCCCGTCCCGGCGCCGCCCGGCCCGCTGCACTGGCGGATCCATGCGCCCGGCGCATGGCGCTCCGCCGCGGCCACGACGAGGTCGCGGATGCCGGGCAGGAGATGGGCGTGCTGATGCCCGTCGACAAAGGCGGGCGGCGCGCCGAAGGCGGCGATGAAGGCCCGCATCTGCGCCGCGATCTCGGCGGCGACTTCGGCGCGATCGAGCCGGCGCAGATGCGATCGCATCAGGAGCGAACCGATGCCCTCCGCCATGGCCAGACGCGGCGCCGTGAGGGGCGTCAGCCCTCCGGTGAGCGTTAGATGCAGGCCGATCTGGAACCCGGGCGGCGCGACCGCAATCAGCCGTTGCGCCTCGGCGGCGAGGTCCGGTCCCGGCGTCATCACCGAGGTGGCGTTCAGGCGCCCGGCGGCCGCCAGTTCACGGATGGCGCGCGAGACCCCCGGCGCCAGCGCATAGTCATCGGCGCAGAGGATCAGGCGCTTCATCGGGCGGGTCCGCGCTCAGTCGCCCTGGGCGAGCGGGCCCGGGGCGTCGGTGGTCGCGGCCTGGTCGGCGGCACGTTTCAGGCTCTGCTCGGCGACGAGATAGACCGGCCGTCCCTTCAGTTCCGAGAGGATCTTGCCGATGTATTCGCCGAGGACGCCGATCATCAGCAGCTGGACGCCGCCGATGAAGGTGACCGCCACGAAGACCGAGGGATAGCCCGGCACGCCCCGGCCGTTGATGATGGTCTCGCCGACGATGAACAGGCCGTAGCAGAAGGCGAGCGCGGCCAGCAGCGCGCCGAGAAGGCTGGCGAGCCGCAGCGGCACGATCGAGAACGAGGTCAGGCCCTCGATCGAAAAGGCGAGGAGACCCCAGAAGCTCCACTTGGCCTCGCCCTGTTCGCGGGCGTCCGGCTCGTAGGGGATGCCGATCTGGCGGAAGCCGACCCAGCTCGACAGGCCCTTGAAGAAGCGGCCGCGCTCGGGGAGGCGGCGCAGGGCCGCAGCGGCCCGCGGCGACAGCAGGCGGAAGTCACCGGCATCGGCCGGAATCTTGTGGCGGACGCCGGCATTGACCAGGCCGTAGAACGCGTTGACGAACATGGTGCGCAGGCGCGGCTCGTCGCGGCGATGGGCCTTGTAGGTGAAGACGACGTCATAGCCCTCGTCGAGCCAGCGCGACACGAGCGTCTCGGCCACCGCGGTCGGATGCTGGCCGTCCGCATCCATGAAGATCACGGCACCGAAGCGGGCATTGTCGAGGCCGGCGAGGAGGGCCGCCTCCTTGCCGAAATTGCGCGAGAAACCGATGACCTGGACATCGGCGCCGTCGGGTTTGAGACTTTCGGCCACCGCCAGCGTACCGTCGCGCGAGCCGTCGTCGACATAGAGGATCTCGACCGCAAGGCCCCGCTGTTCCCTGAGCTTGCGGGCGAAGGCCGTCAGCTTGGCATGGGTGTGAGGGAGAGCCTCGGCTTCGTTATAGGCCGGCACCACGATGGTGAGGCCGAAGGGCGGCGTCTCGGCGCCGGGAAAGGCGATGACACGCCTGTCGCTGATGATCATGTGCCGACGGCCCGGGGACCGCTCCTGAAACTGGGATCATGATAGCCGAGTTCACGCCGCCGTGAAGGGCGATTGCAGATCATGGTCACCGCGTGCCGGCTGTTTCATGGTGCAAAAGCGTGTAGACGACGGCGCTGTGATGAATGACGGACAACAGAACCCGCCCGCCGGCCGCACCGCCGCCCTGATGCGCGAAGGCCGCAAGATGCTGTCCTTCGGCGTGATCGGCGTCGGCAACGGCTTCGTCAACTATGCGATCACCGTCGGCGTGACCGTGCTGGCGCTCACCCCCCTCGGCCTTGCCGCGAGCGACCCGGCCCTCGGCCTCGCCAAGGCGCTGGGCTGGGCGGTGGCGGTGTCGAACTCCTACCTGTTCAACACGCTCTTCACCTTTTCCGCCGAGAGCGGCCGGCGACTGACCTGGCCGACCTATCTGCGCTTCGTCGCCTCCGGCACGGTGGGGCTTGCCATCGAGGTCGTCAGCTTTCTCTTCGCGGTGCGCTATCTCCCCCTGTCGCTCGCCGCGATCGTGCCCATCGGCCTCGCCTTCGTCGCCAATTTCGCGATGGCGCGGATCTTCGTCTTCTCCCGGCCGGGCGGCCGGCACTGACACTGCAGGGGGCCTTCCATGGCCATGGACACACCGGCGCGCAGCTTCCCGCCCTTCGGCTCGGACGCCGCTATCCTCGCTATCGTCGAGGCCTTCCGGGCGCGCACCCTGCCCTTCGCCGACTGGTCGCACCAGGCCCACCTCGCCACCGGCCTCTGGCACGTGGCGACCTATGGCGAGACGGCGGCGCGGGTCCTGCTCCGCGAGGGGATCAAGGCCTATAATCTCGCCGGCGGCAGGGTCAACGACGCCATGCGCGGCTATCACGAGACGGTGACGGTGTATTTCGTCTGGTCCGCCGCCCGGTTCCTCAAGGCCGGCGCTCCGGCTGATCTCGCCGGCCGGGTCAATGCCTATGTCGCCGGCCCCTTCGGCGCCAAGGACGGCGTTTTCACCTTCTGGACGCGGGAGTGCCTGCTGTCGCCGCAAGCGCGGCTGGCCTGGGTCGAGCCGGACATCCGCCCCCTCGATCCGGCGGCGCTCCTCGCCTAGCCTGCCGATGCCACTTCTCCCTCGAGAAAGCCCCTGCCGATGACCGTCGTCCCGCCTCGCCCGACGCCCCGCCTGCGGAGCGACTTCACCTGGTTCTCGCCGATCCAGACGCGCTGGTCGGACAATGACCAGTACGGCCACGTCAACAATGTCGTCTATTATTCCTATTTCGACACGGTGGTGAACGCCTTCCTCATCGCCGAGGCCGGCTTGGTGCCGGTGACCGGGCCGTGGATGGGCCTCGTCGTCGACACGCGCTGCTCCTATTTCGCCCCCGCCAGCTACCCCGCGCCGCTGGAGGCAGGCCTCGCCTTCGCCGAGGCTGGCAGGTCGAGCCAGCGCTACGAGATCGGCATCTTCGCGCAGGGCGGCGAGACGACCCTCGCCCATGGCCATTTCGTCCATGTCTATGTGGATGCCGCCAGCCGGCGGCCGATCGCGTTGCCGGAAAGCCTCACGGCGGCGATCGCGCGGGCCCGTTAATCCCGCGTTGCGACACCTTGCCTTATTTCAGCTATGGAACCTGGCCATCGTGTTGACGACGAACGGATTCATGACAGATCGCATCGCCCCCCGGCTGGTCCTCGCCGCGCTTCTCAGCGCCACGGGGCCGCTCGTGCCCTTCGCAGCCATGGCGCAGGCGGTGCCGAGCGCCGTCGAGGCGCCGGCCGCCCCCGTGGCGGCGCCGGCCGAGC
>NZ_JAUYFA010000097.1 GCF_030691135.1 Phreatobacter sp. | reverse complement strand
GTTGCGCTCGGCCTCGGCGAGCTGCGCCTCGACCTGCGCCAGTTTGGCCGTGACGTCCTGGCGGACCGCCTCGGCGCGCACGATCTCGGAGCGCGCCTGTTCGATCTGCGCCAGCTGCACCTCGCGCGCGGCGCGCACATTGGCGAGGTCGGCGCGCGAGCCGTCGAGGCGCGCCCGCACCTGCGTCGGATCGAGGCGGGCGAGAATCTGCCCGGCCTCGACCTGCGAATTGTAGTCGGCGAGGATCTCCAGCACCTGCCCGGAGACCTGCGATCCCACCACCACGGTGGAGATCGGATTGATCGTGCCGGTGGCATTGACCGCCGCGACCACGTCGCCGCGGTCGACCCGGGCCGTGCGCCAGGCGGGCTGGTCGGCGACCGCGAGCGAACCCGGCCCGGTCAGCCACCAGGCGCCGCCTCCGAGGGCGGCGACGAGAAGAAGCAGGACGATCCAGCGGCGCATGTCAAAGGGAGTCCGGTATCATGCCGCCTGTCTATCACGGGTCGCGCCCCTGCTCACGTGACAGTTTCGCAAGGTTCCAGATCAGCCGGGCCGCAGCGCCAGCGTCACCGTGCTGCGGTCCTGGAGATGGACCACCGCCGCGGCGCCGTTCATCGGTTCAAGCCGGATGATCGGGCTCGGCACCACCGCCCGCGCCACGATCCGCCCGCGTCCCCCCGCGAAGCTGACGGCCGTCAGGCTCAGGCGGTCCTGCGCCGGCACCACGATCTCCGGGCGACCGTCGCCGTCAATGTCGGTGATCCGCGCCAGGTCGAGGTCGCGCGAGCCGATAACGTGGTTGGTGACCCCGTCGAGCCGGGCCACCTCGACGAGGGCGCTGCCCTGCAGCCGGTAGAGGCGCAGCGAACCGGCAATATGCGGGGTGATCACCGCGGCGATCAGCGGCCGCCCGTCCCCGGTGAAGGCGGCGACACCGACCGGGTTGAGCCAGCGGTTGGGGATTCCGATCGGATCGCTTTCCGCCAGCGGCACGATGGCATCGGCCTCGATGCGATAGACGGCCAGAGCCGCGCCGCGCCGCAGATAGGACTTGACGACGATCGCCTCTGGCCGGCCGTCGCCATCGATGTCCTCCAGCCGGACGCGGCGATCCTCGAACACCGCCTCCTCCGGCAGCGTGACGTGGAACTGCCGCCCCGCCTGTTCCACGGCGAAGCCGCCGGCCTCGATGGCATCGCCGAGCACGGCATGGGCGTAGCGCGTGGTGGGATCGGTCAGCCAGGCCGACACACCGCCGGCCCGCGTGGTCTCGGTATCTGGTAGCCTGCGGCGCGGCGCCTGGGCTGTGGCGGGCAACGTGGCCGCGACCAGTCCGCAAAGGGCGAGCCGCCGGCTGAGCGGTGGGTGGTGCATCATGACGACATCCTCGAGGCCGATCAGGGACCTCGAGGATAGCCCCATCGGGTTACCGTCGCGTGCAGCGTGTTCCGGAGCCGCAAGCGGACCCACTCACTCGATCCGGGCGCCGGAGGCCTTGACGATCTCCGCCCAGACCTTGAGGTCGGCATCGAGCTTCGCCGCCAGTTCGGCCGGGGTGGAGGTCACCACTTCCGCGCCTTGCTGGGCGAATTTCGCCTTGATGTCGGGTGCCTGAAGCGCCCGGTGGGTGGCGGCGACCAGCCGGTCGATCACCGGCTGCGGCGTGCCGGCGATGGCATAGAGGGCGATCCACAGCTCGGCGTCGAAGCCGGGCACCGTCTCGGCGATCGTCGGCACGTCGGGCACGAAGCTGTTGCGCTTGAGCGTCGACACGCCGAGGGCGCGCACCGTGCCGGCCTGGATCTGGCTGATGGCGGCGGGCAGGTTGGCGAAGCTGATCGGCACATGGCCGGCGATGACGTCCGAAAGCGCCGGCGCGATGCCGCGATAGGGGATGTGCTTGAGGTCGATGCCGGCCCGCGACTTCAGCATCTCGCCGACGAGGTGGTTGAGCGTGCCGTTGCCGGCCGAGGCATATTGGTAGAAGCCGGGCTTGTCCTTCGCCAGGCGGATGAGGTCGGCGACGGACTTCGCCTCGAAGGCCGGGTGCACCACGAGCACGTTCGGCACGGTGCCGAGCAGCGAGATGGGCGCGAAATCCTTCACCGGGTCGAAACCGGTGCGGGCATAGAGCGCCGGATTGATCGCCTGGCTCGCCGAGATGGTGACGAGCAGGGTGTACCCGTCCGGCGTCGACCGGGCGGCGGCCTGGGAGCCGAGATTGCCGCCGGCGCCGGCGCGGTTCTCGACCACGAAACGCTGGCCCATGACCTCCGACAGCTTCTCGCTGACCAGGCGGCCGATGATGTCGTTGGCGCCGCCCGCCGCCTGCGGCACGATGACGGTGACCGGACGGGTGGGATAGTCGGCCTGGGCAAGGGCGGGAGCAGCGAGGCTCGAGGCGATGAGGCCAAGGGTGGTCCGGCGGGACAGGGTGGTCATGCGATGCTCCGGGGCGTCCGATCAGTCTGCTGATCGAACCGTGACATACCCGGGCCGGCCCGATGGCCGTCAAGGCCGCGCGGCGCGGACCCGCCCCGCGATCCGTGCCTGTCTCCGCCGACGGCCTAGCTGCCGCGGCGCAGCTCCGGATGCACGGTCTTGCCGAGAATGCTGCCGTCGCGGCCGATGACGTGGCTGGTCGCGCCGACGATCAGCGGGTCGGGCTGCACCGCCACGGAGAGATCCTTGTTGGGGTAGGGCAGGGACGACAGGAAATGCTGCATGCAGGCAAGCCGCGCCCGCTTCTTGTCGTCCGACTTGACGATGGTCCAGGGGGCGTCGGCGGTGTCGGTGTAGAAGAACATCGCCTCCTTGGCCTCCGTATAGGCGTCCCACTTGTCGAGCGAGGCGCGGTCGATGGGCGAGAGCTTCCATTGCTTCAGCGGGTCGGTCTCGCGCGCCTCGAAACGGCTGCGCTGTTCGTCGCGCGACACCGAGAACCAGTATTTGAACAGCCGGATCCCGGCCCGCGTCAGCATGCGCTCCAGATCCGGGCACTGGCGCATGAATTCGAGATAGTCGGTGGGCGAGCAGAACCCCATCACCCGTTCGACGCCGGCGCGGTTGTACCAGGAGCGGTCGAACAGGGCGAGTTCGCCGGCCGACGGCAGATGGGCGATGTAGCGCTGGAAATACCATTGCGTGCGTTCCCGCTCGCTCGGCTTGGCGAGTGCCACGACGCGGGCCATGCGTGGGTTGAGATGCTCCATGTAGCGCTTGATCGTGCCGCCCTTGCCGGCGGCGTCGCGGCCCTCGAACAGCACGACGATGCGCTCGCCGCTTTCCTCGATCCAGCGCTGGGCCTTGAGCAGCTCGCGCTGCAGCTCCAGCATGTGGGCCTCGTAGGGCTTGGCCGCCATGCGCGTCACGTAAGGGTATTCGCCGCTTTCGAAGAGCCGCCGGATGGTCGCCGGGTCGCGCTTCATCTGGGCGATCTGGTGGCGCCCGCGGGCGGCCCGTCCGGGCGCAGGGCCGTCCTCTTCGGCCACCACCACCTCGCCGACATCGCCCGCCGCCTGGGCGATGGCGGCCGCGCCTTCGGGCCCCTCCGCCGCAAGGTCGGCGGTGTCCGCGGCGAGGGTCTTCGGGGCCGCAACGGGCCGCTCGGACGCGGCGAGGGCGGGCGTGTCGGTGTCGGAATGGACGATGTCGTCGAGGGTCATGGCCGTCGTTCCCTAGCGTCAATCTTCCGAGGAAACGACGAAACCGCAGGCCCTGCCATGTTCTGGATCAACTCCGCCAGCAACAGGGCCGTTGACACATTCACACATTCATATGTATAGGAGGAAAGGCTGGTGCGGAGCCGAGACGCTTCGCATCGCCCGCAACGCCACCGTCATCGTGAGACCGCCATGTCGCTCCAGACCACGCTCGACTACCGGCCAGCAGCCGCCCGCGCCGGGCTGATCATCGACTGGACCCCCTATCTCGTCGGCATCGGCATCGGCGTGCTGAGCTGGGTCGTCTTCCTCGTCGTCAACAATCCGCTGGGCATCACCACCGCCCTGTCCCAGGTCTCGGGTGCCGTCGCCACGCCGGTCCTCGGCGCCGAGGCCGTGGCCAGGAACAGCTACTGGGCCAGGAACCTGTTCAGCCTCGATTACGGCACGCTGTTCCTCGTCGGCACGCTGGCCGGCGGCTTCGGTTCGGCCGTGCTGGCCGGCTCCTTCCGCTTCGAGCAGGTGCCCACCGTCTGGGCCGAGCGCTTCGGCCCCTCGCCGTTGAAGCGCTACGCCGCGGCCTTCCTCGGCGGCATCATCGCCATGTACGGCGCCCGCCTCGCCAATGGCTGCACCAGCGGCAACGGCATTTCCGGCGGCCTGCAGCTGGCGCTCAGCGGCTGGGTCTTCCTCGCCGTGATGTTCGCCACCGGCACCGCCACCGCCTTCGCCATGTTCCGTACCGCCCGCTGATCCGAGGACATCACCATGACCCTTCCCGTCACCGGCACCGCCGCCCTGTTTCTCTCGGTCGTCTTCGGCTTCGCCTTCGGCTTCCTGCTGCATCGCGGCCGGGTCGCCGACTACAACACCATCGTCCGGCAGTTCCTGTTCCAGGACTTCACCGTCCTCAAGATCATGATGACCGCCATCATCGTCGGCGGCGTCGGCGTCTTCCTCATGGTCCAGTTCGGCTATGCCAAGTTCCACATCAAGCCGGCCGACCTCCTGGCCGTGTCGCTCGGCGCCGCCCTCTTCGGCGTCGGCATGGTGCTCTACGGCTATTGCCCCGGCACGGCGCTGGCGGCCATCGGCGGCGGCAGCCTCCACGCCCTCGTCGGCGCCGGCGGCATGCTGGTCGGCGGCATCGTCTATGCCCTGACCTTCGACTGGGTGAAGGCCACCATCCTGCCCGTCGGCGCCCTCGGCCGGGTGCAGCTCCACACCCTGCTCGGCATCAGCCCCTGGGCGATCTTCGCGGCGCTGGCCGTGGTTGCCCTCACCCTCTTCGTCGCCGTCGAGCGCGCCTCCGCCAAGCGCGCCTGAGCCCGCCACACCTCTCCCACGCCTCGGGCGGAGCCGTCGGCTCCGCCCTTTTTTTTCGCGCCGCTGCCATGGCCTGTCAGCAGCATGGCGGGATGGCCGATGCCGCCCTTTCCCGCCCGGCCCGGCAGGCCCATATTGCGGCCATGCCGAAAAGCCCCAAAGCCGTCCCGAAGTCGCCGAAGCCGGCCCGCGCGCCGAACTCGAAGGCGTCCAAGCCGGAGCTGCAGCCGCTCGGGCCTGCTCTCGCCGACCTGCTCAACCCCGCCATCAACCGCGGCACGGCCGGTGTCGGCTCCGGCACCGGCCCCACCGGCGGCTTCGCCGAGGCGCCGCAGGCCGCCTTCAAGGCGGAGGCGACGCTGGCCGACAAGGCCCTCGCCCACCGGCTCGGCATCGGCGTCGAACAGGCCCAGGCCCTCGACATCGAATCGGAGATCGGCGCCTCCGGCGTCACCGCCACGGTCAAGGCGCTGGAGCGGCTGATCCAGGAGGGCCGGCCCGAGGTCGACGGCCGCACCTGGGTGCCGCACAAGCCGTCGCGGCCGGAGAAATGGGAGGGCGGCAAGCGCTTCGAGATCGTCTCCAGCTTCCAGCCCGCCGGCGACCAGCCCGCCGCCATCGCCGAACTCGTCACCGGCATCCGCGCCGGCGAGCGCGACCAGGTCCTGCTCGGCGTCACCGGCTCCGGCAAGACCTTCACCGCCGCCCAGATCATCAACGAGACCCAGCGCCCGGCCATCGTGCTGGCGCCGAACAAGACCCTCGCCGCCCAGCTCTATGGCGAGTTCAAGAGCTTCTTCCCGAACAATGCGGTGGAATATTTCGTCTCCTACTACGACTATTACCAGCCGGAGGCCTACGTTCCCCGCTCCGACACCTACATCGAGAAGGAATCCTCCATCAACGAGCAGATCGACCGCATGCGCCATTCGGCGACGCGCGCCCTGCTCGAACGCGACGACGTCATCATCGTCGCCTCCGTCTCCTGCATCTACGGCATCGGCTCGGTCGAGACCTACACGGCCATGACCTTCGGGGTGAAGGTCGGCGAGCGCCTCGACCAGCGCCAGCTCATCGCCGACCTCATCGCGCTGCAGTACAAGCGCACGCAGATGGACTTCTCCCGCGGCACGTTCCGGGTCCGCGGCGACACCATCGAGCTCTTCCCCGCCCATCTGGAAGACCGCGCCTGGCGCATCAACCTCTTCGGCGACGAGGTCGAGTCCATCGCCGAATTCGACCCGCTCACCGGCCAGAAGAATGCCGACCTCGGCTTCGTCAAGGTCTACGCCAATTCCCACTACGTCACGCCGCGCCCGACCCTCGTCCAGGCCATTTCCGGCATCAAGGAGGAGCTGAACTGGCGCCTCGACGAGCTCAACAAGGCCGGCCGCCTGCTGGAGGCGCAGCGGCTGGAGCAGCGCACCCGCTTCGACCTCGAGATGATGGAGGCCGCCGGCTCCTGCGCCGGCATCGAGAACTATTCGCGCTGGCTCACCGGACGCCGCCCCGGCGAGCCGCCGCCGACCCTCTTCGAATATGTCCCCGACGACGCCCTGGTCTTCGTCGACGAGAGCCACGTCACCATCCCGCAGATCGGCGCCATGTATCGCGGCGACTTCCGCCGCAAGGCGACCCTCGCCGAATACGGCTTCCGCCTGCCCTCCTGCATGGACAACCGTCCCTTGCGCTTCGAGGAATGGGAGGCCATGCGGCCGCAGACCGTCCATGTCTCGGCCACGCCCGGCCCCTGGGAGCTGAACCAGACCGGCGGCACCTTCTCCGAACAGGTCATCCGCCCCACCGGCCTCATCGACCCGCCCTGCATCATCCGCCCGGCGCGCACCCAGGTCGACGACCTCATCGGCGAGGTCAAGGCCACCTCCGCCGCCGGCTACCGCTCCCTCGTCACCGTGCTGACCAAGCGCATGGCCGAGGACCTCACCGAATATCTGCACGAGCAGGGCGTGCGCGTCCGCTACATGCATTCGGACATCGACACGATCGAGCGCATCGAGATCCTGCGCGACCTCAGGCTCGGCGCCTTCGACTGCCTCGTCGGCATCAACCTGCTGCGCGAGGGCCTCGACATTCCCGAATGCGCCCTCGTCGCCATCCTCGATGCCGACAAGGAGGGTTTTCTCCGCTCGGAAACCTCGCTGATCCAGACCATCGGCCGCGCCGCCCGCAACATTGACGGCCGCGTGCTGCTCTATGCCGACCGCATGACCGGCTCCATGGAGCGCGCCATCGCCGAGACCAACCGCCGCCGCGAGAAGCAGACGGCCTGGAACGAGGCCCACGGCATCACGCCGCAGACCATCAAGCGCGAGATCGCCCAGATCCTCGACTCGGTCTACGAGAAGGACCACGTCACCGTCGATGCCGGCCTTGCCAGGCAGGGCGCGGCGGTCGGCCACAATCTCCAGGCGGTCATCGGCGATCTCGAAAAGCGCATGCGCGAGGCCGCCGCGGACCTCCGCTTCGAGGAGGCGGCGCGCCTGCGCGACGAGCTCAAGCGCCTGCGCGAGACCGAACTCGCCATTTCCGACGATCCCCTGGCGCGGCAGCAGGCGGTGGACGACCGCACCGGCGGCTTCAAGGGCCCGAAGAAATATGGCCGCTCGGCCAACCTGCCGCCGTCACGCGCCGCCAAGCCCGGGCTGGACAGCATGGGGCCGGGGACGGACCGGGAGGTGCCGGCCGGTGGTGCGGTCAGGAAGAAGGGCGGGGGCAAGCCGGGGAGGAAGACTTCAAGATGAGCGCTGTGGTTTCAGTATTTCCTCAAGCAGATCATGCATAGTCATTCCTTGTTCGTCCTTAAGCTCCCGAATAATTTTGTCGGCAATCTTTACCGCTCCACCGCGACCGCTGTAACCCTGAAAATCGCCGTTCCGGTGCCAGTTCCATGTGCGGCCTGACCTTAGCGCTGCCAGCATGTCCTCAACTGAGTGTTTTTTCTTCGAGACAACTCGATCAATGATTTCGGCACCTAGAAAGCAGGTTCCCCAAAAGCCGGCACCGCGAAGAAGGAGGTAATCTTTGTGATGTTCCCATGCCTCTGGCACCCACTGGCTCAGGGCCCTAAAGTAGTTCTTTATTAGTACAAGCTGGGCATCGATATCCCCAATCGCTGTCAAGCGCGTCTGTCTAGACATCATGTATTCGATACCGGTATGGATCGATTTCAGCGGAATAAAGGCCCCTGGAGGGCGCTTGCCTCCTTGGTATACGAAAATTGAAATGGGGCTGTCGCTGTCGTTTGCGAGTCGATTCGCAATATATAGTGGCGGATTTCTGCTTTTAATTGCCTCTTCGCCGGAGAGACGTATCTCGATTTTATCGAGGTGACTTGTGTCCATCCGCTTTTGATTGTTGTTAATGTCGCGGAACAGAGCAATTTCTTCATGTAGGCCCACATCGAGGGCGATGCAAAACGAGACAATCCGATCCAATTTCGGAATCTGAGCGGTCTGGCCATCGGCGAAGTGAAGGCGGTGGTTTCCGTCAATGCGTGAAATGGCGATTGAGGAGGATTGTTGGATTGCGACGTCGTCGATTTCGAGTGTGCCAAATCCATCAGCCATCGGTGTGAACTTTAAAGATCGCCCGTCTCTGACGCAAAGTAGAACCTCCGGCCAATATCCTCTGTTTGCGCTCCGCGCATACTCGTACGCCTCCCGCGCGTGCTTTGGGCTGAGATCGCGCTGCGTACCAAGCGGATTGTTCTTCTCGTCATATACGTCCGCGCGGGAGATTCTCGCCAAGTCGCTGAGTTTGGCGAAGCCCCGTAGAACCTCCACTCCGAGGACAACCCCTTGCAGAACATGCAGCTTAATCACGGCTCGCCTCTGGTTGAATCCTGGCTTCACCAAGCGCCAAAGCTCTTAGGTGGTCCGGCCAATCTGCGGGTCCTTGCGATCGGCAGAACAGCAGATAGTAGGTTATATTTTTCCGGGCTAGAGCTATCAAGTTGTCCCAGTCGCCAACCAGTTCCGCAAGCTTCTTTTTGTCACCCTTCGTGACCTGGCCCCCATGTACGGTCTTGCTGCGGACATCGTATAGTTTTTGCAGTCGGCGAAAATCATGGTCCCGTGACGTAATATCGTCAGAGCCAATCAGGGAATGGTAAAGTGCAAACTGGAATTTTATTTCTGAGCTTGCTGTTATCAAGCACTCCAAGCAAATTGCGATGTCAATAATTCCGTCAGGGGTTGGCCCTTCGCGGAAGGCTTTTGACAATCGAGTGATTGAAAGAAGCGAAAGCGGTGCGACTGGCACGCTCTCATAAAGAAAGCGGAGGAATGTAGCATGCTTGTCCCAGTCGTCGTTATGTAAGTTGGCCCCTGTGTCGGCCATTCGCCAAAGATCAGTGGTTTCGATATGGTGCCTTATTACGGAGCTTCCGTCGCTTCCGAAAACAGCGAGAGGGCATTTCAGATTGCAGATTGTTTCAAGTGCGAAGCGGTGGACCTGTAAGAACGCATCGATGCGTTCGTCTTCGGTGGCCGCGGTTCGTCCGATTTCGTTTGCTGCTGTATCAATCAGGAAAGCAGGTCGTGACCGCACCCGCTGGGAGAGCGCCTCTTCCTTTTTCTCATCGAGATAGTCGATGATTGAGATGCGATACTCATTCGCCAAAGGAGAAAACGTCAGTCCCGATGAAATTTGGTGTGTACCGCCCGGAAGAGTTTCAAGGGCGACTCCAAAGGGCGAGACAATGTAGAACTTGTCCTGTTTGCGAGTCTGGCGAGCCACAATTCAACCGAGCAAGTGTTTGCAATTGATGCGACCATAGGGTGTATCGCTTCTCAACGTCAACTGCGTGGGCGACCAACTCACCCCTGACCAACCCGCTGACGGGGCACTCTTTTCCACGCGGGGAGAGGGATTGGCCGATGAGGCGGTGCCGCACGCTCTCCCTCAACCGTCATGCCCGGGCAAAGGCGGCCTTTGGCCGCCGTCATGTGTGAGGAACGCCGAGGCGTGGCCTCGGCTATGCCGGGTATCCACGCCTTGTCCACCGCCCTTCGAGAAGTCGTGGATACCCGGCCCAAGGCCGGGCATGACAGGTGGTGGCTCCGGCGGGTGGGCCTGCTAACTTCGGCAATAGCGGCGTGCCCCGCCCCACCCCGGGGACAACTCGGCCCCCTTCCCGCCATCCCCCTCCGACCAACCCCCTGATCCTCCCCACCTTTCCCGCCCGCCGAAAAAAATCCGCGCGTCCTTTCTCCCCGTTTTCCGAACCGCCCTTATCCTCTTCGCACCTTCCGTCCTCGTCGAGGCATCGTCCGGTGGTGCGGGTGATGGGGCGGAGGGGCGGTTCTCCCGTGCGGCGGCCTTACCAGCCGACACGCGGGGGCGTCGCCGGGAACACCGCCCCTTCGGGCCCCGCGGGCGCATCCGCGCCGGGGGTGACCGTTGCGCGAGGAGCATCGCTGGGTGGGCGCGCGGGACCGGCGGGCGGGGGTGACCCCATCCGCCGGGGGCTTTCGGGGATATGCGGGTAACCGCGTCGTCCCGAGGCCGGGGAGGCTGGCCGCGGGCCATGCCCTCCTGCCCCACGCGCCCCGGACGCGCGGCCCGGTGAACGACAAATGCCGCGGTGAAGCGCCGTGGGGCGCGCCGGCTCGCGCGGGGTCCGTTTCCTCGGGTCAGCCCGGATGCTTGATCCGGGCCACCACCCGGATGCTTGATCCGGGCCACCAAACGGATTCCACGCGAGCCGGCGGGCTTCGGCAGCGAAGTCCGGTTCCGCGGGGCGACCCGCGGCGCCAGGAGGCTTGGCCTCCGCGCCTGACGGCGCTTCACCCCTCGCGCTTCCGATCCGGAAGGGCGGGGACCGACGGAGCAAGCCCCGGCCTCATCAGGCGCGGGAACGGGGAGGCATGGGTGGATGGATCGAAGGGACAGCGCAGCCGGCACCGCTTCACCTCTCCCCGGCGGGGAGCGGTGGGGGTGTGCCTGTCAGAGCGCACCGCAGTCCCCATGCCCCACCCGCACCCTCCCCTCGTCGCTCCGCTCCAAGGGGAGGGGGACTACGACGCCCGGCACTGCCGGCGACGGTGGAGCCAGGCACAGCCGATCCCGGCCAGCGCGACGTCGAAGTCCCCCTCTCCGCGCGCCGCGCGGGGAGGGTGCGGGTGGGGCCATGCAGGCGAAGGCCGGGCCAGGTCCGACCCATCCGACCGAAGCGCGACGTCGAAGTCCCCCTCTCCGCGCGCCGCGCGGGGAGGGTGCGGGTGGGGCAGATCCCACCACCCCAACCCCCAGGGAACAAGCCCATGACCCCCGACGAGCAGCGCGCCATCCGCCGCCATCTCCACAGCGCCGAGGGCGCCCATCGCCTCTGCCGGCGCAAGGCCTGTCGCCGCGCCCGCGCCTGCCGGCTGGCCGAGACCTGCGCCAGCCGCCTCTATGGTGGCGGCATGCCCGAGGATCAGGAGCTCATGGCCCTGCACCTGGCCTATCTTCTGGAGCTGGGCCCCCATTGGGCGCGGCTGCCGCGCCCGCCTCCGAACGCAAAACGGGGCCCGAAGGCCCCGTTCCGACAATCCGTCTCTGGCGGGAAGGCTCAGGCCTTGTCGGAGCGCTCGACGCGCTCGGCGATGCGGGCGGACTTGCCGCGGCGATCGCGCAGGTAATAGAGCTTCGCGCGACGGACCTTGCCGCGGCGCAGCAGCTTGATGGAGTCGATGATCGGGGAGTGCACCGGGAAGACGCGCTCGACGCCCTCGCCATAGGAGATCTTGCGGACGGTGAAGCTCTCCATCAGGCCGCCGCCGGAGCGGGCGATGCAGACGCCCTCATAGGCCTGGACGCGGGAGCGCTCGCCTTCGCGCACCTTCACGTTGACGATGATGGTGTCGCCGGGGGCGAAGTTCGGCAGCTTCTTGTCGCCGAGGACGCGGGCGGCCTCTTCGGCCTCCAGGGTCTGGATCAGGTTCATCGGGTCAGTCCTTGTGGCCGGGCTTGGCCGGCATCTTGTTGGTCTTGGTTCCGAGGATGGGCATCAAGCCCGCCGGAAGGCGGCTCGATAGTCGAAAAGGCAGGGATTGTCACGCGGATTCTGACGGGAGGACAGAGGGAGGCCGCGATGCGAAGGCCTTCTGCGCCGAGAATGAATTGCGTCATGCCCGGGCTTGTCCCGGGCATCCACGACTTCTTCTCACGCGGCGGTGGTCAAGTCGTGGATGGCCGGGACAAGCCCGGCCATGACGCGGAAAGGGCGGAGGCTTTCCCTCAACCCCCGCGCTTGGCCCAGAGGTCGGGCCGGCGCTCCCGCGTCAGCCGCTCGGCCTCGGCGCGGCGCCAGCGGGCGATCTTCGCATGGTCGCCGGAGACGAGGATCTCGGGGATGGTCAGGCCCTCGAAGACCTGCGGCCGCGTGTAATGGGGATATTCGAGCAGGCCGGTCTCGAAGCTCTCCTCGGTGCCGCTCTCGGCATGGCCCATGACGCCGGGCAGGAGGCGTACCACCGCGTCGAGGAGGACCAGGGCGGCGAGCTCGCCGCCGGAGAGCACATAGTCGCCGATGGAGATCTCGGTGAGGCCGCGCGCCGCGATCAGCCGCTCGTCGACGCCCTCGAAGCGGCCGCAGAGGATGACGGCGCCGGGGCCGGCGGCGAGTTCCCGCACGAAGCCCTGGGTGAGGGGCCTGCCGCGCGGCGACATGTAGAGGCGGGGGCGGGGGTCGCCATCCGGGGAGGCGTGGTCGATGGCGCGGGCGAGCACATCCGCCTTCATCACCATGCCCGGCCCGCCGCCCGCCGGGGTGTCGTCGACGGTGCGGTGGCGGTCGGTGGCGAAGTCGCGGATGGCATGCGTGTCGAGGCCCCAGGCCTCGCCCAGTGCCCGTCCGGCCAGCGACAGGCCGAGCGGGCCGGGAAACATCTCGGGGAAGAGGGTGAGGACCGAGGCGCGGAACATGGCGCGCCTCAGTCGCGGTCTTCGGGGTCGCGCGGCGTGTCCTCGAGCAGGCCCTCCGGCGGATCGACGACGATGCGGCCGCCGGCGATGTCGACGGTGGGGACAACCGCCTTGGTGAAGGGGATCATCACCGCCCGCTGGCCCTTGCGCGCCACGTCGATGACGTCGCCGGCGCCGAAATCATAGACCGCGGTGACCGTGCCGACGGGCTCGCCGGTGAGCGTCTCGACCTTCAGGCCGATCAAGTCGGCATGGAGGAACTCGTCCTCGTCGTCGGCGGGCGGAATGCGCTCGCGCGGCACGAAGAGCTGCATGTTGGTGACCGCCTCGGCGGCATTGCGGTCCTTCAGCTCGGCAATGCGGGCGACCAGCACCTCGCCGGCCGGGCGCACGCTGGTGACCGTGTAGAGGCGGCCGTCGCGCGACTGCAGGGGGGAGTAGTCGAGGATCGCCGCCGGGTCCTGGGTATAGGACTTGACGCGCACCTCTCCCCGCACCCCGTGCGGGGCGCCGAACTTGGCGACGAGGACGAGGTCGGTGGACATGGGTGATGCGCCTGGCACGAGGGGAGTGCGTCCTCCGTGCAGGTCGCCCTGCACGGAGGTGGTCAGCACGTCACTCGGCGGCGGCTTCGGTGGCCTTCGCAGCCTTGGCGGCCTTCGAGGCAGCGCGCTCCTCGGCCTTCTTGCCGGGAACGGCCTTCTCCGGGTTGTTCGACGGAGCGCGCTTCATCAGGCCCTCGCTGTCGAAGAAGCGGGCGACGCGGTCGGTCGGCAGGGCGCCCTTGGCCATCCAGGCCTTGGCGGCTTCGGCGTCGAACTCGAAGCGCTTCTGGTCCTTCGACAGCATCGGGTTGTAGGTGCCGATCTTCTCGATGAAGCGGCCGTCGCGCGGCGAGCGCGAGTCGGCGACGACGATCTGGTAGAAGGGGCGCTTCTTGGTGCCGCGGCGGGCGAGGCGGATCTTGAGCGACATGGGATACTCCGTTGGGTCGTTCGTGAGGGTCGGGATGGGGTGAGGAAAACGGGCCGGCTATTTCTTCTTGCCGAAGGGAAAGCCGGGAAGGCCGGGAAGCTTGCCCCCGCCGAGGCCGCCGAGACCGGGGAACCCCGGGGGCAGGCCGCCGGGCGGCAGGGCCGGCATCTTGTCGGGCAAAGAACCCGGAAGCCCGCCGGGCATCTTCTGCTGCAGTTCGGCGAGCATTTCCGGGGTGGGCTGGGGCATGCCGCCGCCGAGGCCGAACATGTTGGCGATACCCGCCATGGGGCCGCGCTTGGCGCCGGGGCCGCCCATGGCCTTCATCATGTCGGCCATGCCGCGATGCATCTTCAGCACCTTGTTGACGTCCTCGGGCTGGGTGCCGGAGCCGCGGGCGATGCGACGGCGGCGCTTGCCGTCGATCTCTTTCGGGTTGCGCCGCTCCCAGGGGGTCATGGCGTGGATGATGGCGCGCTGGCGCTTCAGCGCCTTGTCATCGACGGCGCCCGCCAGCTGCTTCTGCATGTTCTTGACGCCGGGCAGCATGCCCATCAGGCCCTGCATGCCGCCGAGCTTCATCATCTGGTCGAGCTGGTCGCCCATGTCGCTCAGGTTGAACTGGCCTGACTGCATGCGCTTGGCGATCGCCATGCCCTTTTCGGCATCGATCGAATCCGCCGCCTTCTCGACCAGCGAGACGATGTCGCCCATGCCGAGGATGCGGTTGGCGATGCGCGAGGGGTGGAAATCCTCCAGCCCGTCCATCTTCTCGGACGTGCCGAGCAGCTTGATCGGCTTTCCGGTGACCGCGCGCATGGAGAGCGCCGCGCCGCCGCGGCCGTCGCCGTCGACGCGGGTCAGCACGACGCCGGTGACCTTGACCCGCCCGGTGAAGGAACGCGCGACATTGACCGCGTCCTGGCCGGTGAGGCTGTCGACGACGAGCAGCGTCTCGTGCGGGCCGGCGGCCTTCTCGACCTCGGCCACCTCCATCATGAGGGCTTCGTCCACATGGGTGCGGCCGGCGGTATCCAGCATCACCACGTCGTAGCCGCCGAGCTTGCCCGCCTCGATGGCGCGCCGCGCGATCTGCACCGGCGTCTGGCCGGCGACGATCGGCAGGGTGTCGACACCGATCTGCTTGCCGAGAATGGCGAGCTGCTCCATCGCGGCGGGGCGCCGCGTATCGAGCGAGGCCATCAGCACCTTCTTCTTCTGCTTCTCGAAGAGGCGCTTGGCGAGCTTGGCGGTGGTGGTCGTCTTGCCCGAGCCCTGCAGGCCGACCATCATGATCGGCACCGGCGGCACGGCCTGGAGGTCGATGGCGACGCCCTCGGTGCCCAGCGTCTCGACCAGCGTGTCATGGACGATCTTGACGACCATCTGGCCGGGGGTCACCGACTTGATGACCTCGGCGCCCACCGCGCGGTCGCGGACCTTGTCGGTGAAGGCGCGTACCACTTCCAGCGCCACGTCCGCTTCCAGCAGCGCGCGGCGCACCTCGCGCATCGCCTCCTGGACATCGGCTTCGCTCAGCGCGCCGCGGCCCTTGAGGCGATCGAGGATGCCGGACAGTCGTGTCGACAGGCCTTCGAACATGATCGCTCCAGAGTTCACCTTCGAGATGCCCCCAAGGTGGTCTCAGCCACCCGGAACCGCAACGCGTTTCGCGCCCGAGGGCGCATGCTGCGCTGTCGGGCGGGAACCTCCGGGATCGGGTCCCGGTCGGCGAAGGCAGGTCTCGGATGAGCGAGAGTGGGGTGCGGATAGAGGGAACGGCGCGGAAAGTCAAGGAAAGGGGGGCGGACCCGCTCCGGCGGCGGTTATGGGGTCGAGGGACGTCGAGCGACCGAGACCGGACGCACCGGCATCGACGTTTCACAAATTGAAACTCTGAAACGCAAATGATAGTATGTCACGGAGCCTTGAGGAGGCCCCGATGGATGGACCGACCCCGGCGCCCGGTGCCGTGACCCGCCTGATCAACGATCTGAAGGAGCGCGGCGGCCTGAAAGGCTCGGATGTCGCGAACATCGCTTCGGTATCGCCGGCGACCGTCTCCCGTTGGACCGCCGGCACGTCCTTTCCGCATCCCAGGATGCAACTGCTGATCTCCGACCTGCGTTATGTCGTCGACCGGCTGGCGGAGTTCTACACGCCGGAGGAGACCCGCATCTGGCTCTATTCCAGGCACCGCCTGCTCGATGGCGCGCGCGCCATCGATCTCATCCATGACGGAGGGGCCGACCGGGTTCTGGCTGTCATCGAAAGTCTCGACGCGGGCACCTATACCTAGATGACGCCCGTGGCGCGCGTCCACGACAGGGCCCTCCTCGATGCGCTCGAAGCGCTTGACCCCGCGCCTTTCGCGGGCGAGGTCTGGCGCATCACCCGCAAGGGGCGCGATCCCCTGCGCGGGGCTGCCGCGAACGGCCGGTGGAGCCTCAGCGGCGGTTTCGAGGTGCTCTATACCAGCCTCGAACACGACGGAGCACTCGCCGAGATCGGCTATCGTCTGGGGCTGGAGCCGGTTTGGCCAAGCCGGACGGAGCATGAGATCCACCGGATCGCGGCGGCCACCGAGCGCAATCTGCGCTTTGTCGACGTTGCCTCCCTCAGCCCGCTCGGCGTCGATCCCGCCCGCTACCAGAGCCTCGACTATGCCGCCACCCAGGCCGTCGCCGCGGCCGCTCATTTCCTCGAGTTCGACGGGCTCGTGGTGCCGAGCGCACGTCACGCCTGTCTCAATCTCGTGGTCTTCCTCGATCGGCTGGACGGCGGCTCTCTGGACCTGCGGGAGAGCCAGGCGGTGGACTGGGCGGCGTGGCGCCTGACGCAGCGGCCGACGCGCTGACAGCCCCGCCTCGACATGCTCCCGAATCCGCTCTACCCGCTGGTCATCCCGAAGCGGACGATTGCCCTTGGAAACCTCCCTCTATCGCCCGGTCAAAACCTTCCTCGAAGGCCTCGGCTTCGATGTGAAGGGCGAGATCATGGGCTGCGATCTCGTCGCGCTGTCCGACGGCGAGCCCGCCGCCGTCGTCATCGGCGAGCTGAAGCAGTCCTTCACCCTGGAACTCGTCCTCCAGGCGGTCGACCGCTCCGCCGCTGCCGACGAGGTCTGGCTGGCGGTTAAGGCCTCGGCGAAGGGCCGGGGCCGGGAACATGATTCCCGCGTGAAGAAGCTCTGCCGGCTCTGCGGTTTCGGCCTCCTCTCGGTACTGCCCATGGGCGGCGTCGAGGTCGTCGTCGAGCCCGTCCCGTGGAAGCCGCGCCACGACGGCAAGCGCCAGTCGCGGATCGTCGCCGAGCACCGCCGTCGCCGCGGCGATCCGGCGCTCGGCGGCTCGACGCGCCGCCCGATCATGACCGCCTACCGCCAGCGCACCCTCGCCATGGCGCAGGCGCTTGCCGCCGGTCCGCTCCGCCCGCGCGACCTCACGCCCCTCGCGCCCGATGCTGCCGCCATCCTCCAGCGGAATGTCTATGGCTGGTTCGAGAAGACCGGGCGCGGCGTCTATGCCCTGTCGGAGGCCGGACGGGCCGCGCTGGTCACCTGGAAGGATCACCTGCCGGCGAGCGCCGCTACTCCAGCAGCCTGACCATGGCGCCATAGCCGCGCCCGCGCGCCAACATGAGCGGCGTCTGGCCCTGCCGGTCGGCGAGATCGCGCCTGGCGCCGGCCGCCGTCAGCAGCCGCACCGTCTCGATGTGGCGCGGCCCGCCCCGGCCGAGGATTACCGCCTCGATCAGCGCCGTCCAGCCGAGATTGTTGACGTGGTCGAGCGGCGCGCCGGCGCGGATCAGTTCGCCCACCACGGTGTCGTGGCCGAGATGGGCCGCGGCGATCAGCGCCGTACCGTCATAGAGGCTGGTGACGGCGCGCGGATTGCCGCCGATGGCGATGGCCACCTTCATCGTCTCGAGGTCGTCGGCCACGGCCGCGATGGTGATGGCGTCATAGCGCTGGTGCTCCAGCGCGCGGGGATCGGCGCCGGCCTGCACCAGGGCGCGCATGGCGTCGTGGTGGCGGGCGAAGGCGGCCACGTGCAGGGGTGTGCGACCACGTCCGTCGCGGGCATTGATATCCTGGCCCGATGCCATCAGCCGCCGGATGGCGGCAACATCGCCGCGATGAGCCGCCGCATGCAGCCCGCCATAGCCGGCAATGTCGTCGGCGGAGGGCGGCACCTGCGCCGAGGCGGCCGGCATGGCCGCACCGAGGGCCACGAGGCCCAGTGTCAGCACGCGTCTGGATAGCATGTCTCTCTCCCCGGGCGCCGGATCGCATGTCCGGCTTGCCGGCATCGGATCACCCCGCCCGGCAGGGGTCAATCCGCCGCGGGATCACGCCGGCCTGCGGACTATCGGGCGATCCGGCACAGGTTGGTGACGTCGGCGACCGTCGTGCGGATCGCATTTTCGGAGCGGGTGATCATCTGCCGGCCGCCGGAGGACACGCAATCCCAGCGGTAATGGGCGCGGACGGCGAGCGCGCGGCGAAAATGCTGAGCCAGCGTGTTGACGGTCGCCGGCTCGATGCAGCCGCGGACCAGGCGGCGCAACCGGGATTCCAGCGCCGGAGGTCTGCCGCAGGCCTTGAGGAAGGTCTCCAGCACCGCATAGGATTCAACCCGCTTCATGACGTCGGCATGCTGCCCCGGAGACAGCAGCGCCAGGCCGAAGCCGCCGCCCGAGGGCCGGCCCTCGGCGCCCGCCGGATTGATGGCGGTGCCGGACAGGATCACGGCAAAAAGCACGGCGAGGGCGGAACGGAAGAGGTGCATGGAACGTCGGGGGCAGCGTCGGAAGTACCACTCTAGCCGATGTCCCGGCATCGACAAGTCGCAGCGGGCCTTGACGCGGGGCAACGCCTCCGCCACCGCTGCGCAGGCAATGCTCCGATGTCCGGCCGGTTCTCCGCAATGTCCGATGCCTCCGTCCTTGAACAGCGTCTCGCCGCCGCGGCCCGGCTGGTGGAGGCCGAACTCGAATCCCTGCTCGGCGAGGCCGCGCTTCCCGGCGAGACGGCGCGGCCGGCACGCCTGATGGCGGGCATGCGCCACGGCGTGCTGGCCGGCGGCAAGCGGCTGCGACCGTTCCTCGTCATCGAGAGTGCCGCCCTCTTCGGCATTGCCGCCGCGGACGCCGTGCCGGCGGCTGCCGCCCTCGAACTGATCCACTGCTACTCGCTGGTCCATGACGACCTGCCGGCCATGGATGACGACGACCTGAGACGCGGCCGCCCGACCGTCCACAAGGCCTATGACGATGCGACCGCCATCCTCGTCGGCGACGGCCTTCAGACCCTCGCCTTCGAGACCATGGCCGGCCCGCGCGCCCACGCCGATCCCGCCGTGCGGGCCGAACTGACGGTGCTCCTCGCCCGCGCCTCCGGTCTCGGCGGCATGGTGGGCGGGCAGATGCTCGACCTCACCGCCGAAGGGCGTTTCGCCGACGGTGCGCCGCTCGACCTGCCGGAGGCGGAGATCCGCCGGCTGCAGGCGATGAAGACCGGCGCGCTGATCCGCTTCGCCTGTCTCGCCGGCGCCGTGCTCGGCAAGGCGTCGGAGCCCGAGCGGCGGGCACTGGCGGCCTATGGCGAGATCATCGGGCTGGCCTTCCAGATCGCCGACGACCTCATCGACCACGAGGGCGACGCCGCCCTCGCCGGCAAGGCCACCGGCAAGGATGCCGCCCGCGGCAAGGGCACGCTCGTATCGCTGCGCGGACCGCGATGGGCGCGTGACGAACTGACACGCCTGGTTTCCGATGCGGCGACGCGGCTCGCTCCCTTCGGCGACGGGGCCGGGACATTGGTCGAGGCGGCGCGCTTCATCGCCTTCCGGCAGGCCTGACCTGCCGCGTCCCGCCTCCCGTTCGCCTTGACTCGACCGCAGGCCGCAAGCCAGCATTGGAAATCTTTTTTGGTTTGAAGGGAGGGGACGATGATTTTTTCGTCCACGCGGCGTGTCTTCGGGATGATTCTGGGTGTGGCGCTCGCCGCCGGGCTGGCGGCGCCGGCCGAGGCACAGAAGCGGCAGAACACCATCCGCTTCGCCTATGACCAGGTGCCGGAGAACGTCGATCCCTATTTCAACAATGTCCGTATCGGCGTCATCATCGCCCATCAGGTCTGGGACACGCTGATCTACCGTGACCCGAAGACCAACGAGTACAAGGGCCAGCTCGCCACCGCCTGGCGCTGGGTCGATGACAAGACGCTGGAGCTCGACCTGCGCCGCGGCGTCAAGTTCCACAACGGTGTCGAGTTCAGCGCCGACGACGTGGTCTACACGCTGAATTTCGTGGCCAACCCGGCCAACCGCTCCACCACCCAGTCCAACGTCAACTGGATCGACCGGGTCGAGAAGATCGACGCCCACAAGGTGCGCATCATCACCAAGCGTCCCTTCCCGGCGGCGATCGAATATCTCGCCGGCCCCATCGTCATCCACCCCGCCGCCTATTACGAGCAGGCCGGCCCGAAGGGCATGAACGAGAAGCCGGTCGGCTCCGGTCCCTACCGCGTCGTCGAGCACCAGATCGGCCGCTCCATCACGCTGCAGCGCAATCCCGACTATTTCCGTGACGGGCCGAAGCCGCAGCCGCAGATCGAGCGCATCGTCATCCGCTTCATCCCGGACCGGCAGACCCAGGTCGCCGAGATGCTGTCGGGCGGCCTCGACTTCGTCATGAACATCGCCCCCGACCAGGCCCAGCAGATGCGGGCCGTGCCGACGCTTCAGATCGTCTCCGGCGGCACCATGCGCATCGTCTTCCTCAACCTCGCGACCACCGAGCGGTCGCCGGCGCCACAGCTGCGCGACCTCCGGGTGCGCCGGGCCATCGCCCATTCCATCGACCGCCAGACGATGGCTCGCCAGCTCGTCGGCGAGGGCTCGCAGGTCATCAATGCGATCTGCTTCCCCACCCAGTTCGGCTGCGACGCCTCGCAGGCCATGGTCTATGACTACAATCCGGCCAAGGCCCGCGAGCTGCTCGCCGAGGCGGGCTTCCCCAACGGCTTCGAGCTCGAGCTGCACGCCTATCGCGAGCGCAACCAGTCCGAGGCCATGATCAACTACCTGCGGGCCATCGGCATTCGCGCCACGCTGCGTTTCGGCCAGTATGCCGCCATGCGCGAGCAGATCCGCGCGCACCGGGCGAGCATGGCCCACCAGACCTGGGGCTCGTTCTCGATCAACGACGTGTCGGCCTCGACGCCGGTCTATTACAAGGGCCTCGACGACGACATCTCGCGCGATCCGAAGGTGATCGAGCTGCTCGAGCGCGGCGATTCCGTCACCGACCCGCAGCAGCGCATCGCCGCCTATCGCGAGGCCCACAAGATCATCACCGAACAGGCCTATTCGGTGCCGCTCTACAACCTCGTGACGTTCTACGCCGCGGCCAGGGATCTGGAGTTCAAAGCCTATCCGGACGAGCTGCCTCGTTTCTGGGAGATGCGCTGGAAGTGATGCTATGGTTCGGCTGCGGTGCATGAAGCACCGCGGCCGGCCACGGCAGCGCAAGGCGCCTGATTGAATGTTCAATTACACGCTCAAGCGGCTGGCACTGGCCGCTCTCGTCGCCTTGGCGGTCTCGGCCCTGGCCTTCGTGCTGCTGCGCCTGTCCGGCGACGTCGCCATCGCCATCGCCGGTGAAGGCGCACGGGCCGAGGACATCAACGCGGTCCGCGAGCAATACGGCCTCGATCGCCCCCTCGTCGTCCAGTATTTCGACTGGCTCGGCCGGACGCTGCAGGGCGATTTCGGCCAGTCACTCTATTTCCGCACACCGGTCTTCGACCTCATCGTCACCAAGATCCAGACGACGCTCATTCTCGCGGTGCTGTCGATCGGCTTCGCTCTCGCCCTGTCCATCCCGCTCGGCGTCATGGCGGCGGTCTGGCAGAATTCCTGGATCGACCGTCTCTGCCTGTGGATCGCGGTGGCTGGCCAGGCGCTCCCCAATTTCTTCTTCGCGCTCTGCCTGGTGATGGTCTTCTCCATCGGCCTCGGCTGGCTGCCGGTCTCCGGGGCCGACAGCTGGGAGCATTTCGTCATGCCGACGGTGGCGCTCGGCTATTACGTCACGCCGCCCTTCATGCGGCTCGTGCGCGCCGGCATGATCGAGGTGCTCGGCGCCGACTATATCCGCACCGCCCGCGCCAAGGGCCTGCCGGCCTCGACGGTGATCCTGCGCCACGGCCTGCGCAACGCCCTCGTGCCGGTGGTGGCGCTGACCGCCGTCCAGCTCGGCTTCCTGCTCGGCGGCTCCATCGTCATCGAGACGGTCTTCGCCCTCGACGGCCTCGGCTACCTCGCCTACCAGGCGATCTCGCAGAAGGACTTCCCCGTCATCCAGGCGGTGCTGATGCTGCTCTCGGTCGGCTATGTCCTGCTGACCCTGCTGGCCGATCTCGTCAACGCCTGGCTCGATCCCAGGATCAGGGTGGGCTGACATGAGCGACATCGTCCAGACCAATCCCGTCGCCGCCGCCGTCGTCCCGCCCTCGCGGTTCAAGCGGCGCGTGCTCAGGCACAAGGGCTTGATGATCGGCAGCATCATCTTCGCCGTCATCGTGCTGGTCGCCCTGCTGGCGCCCTTCATCTCGCCGCATGACCCCTATGCCCAGGACCTCAACAACCGTCTCGTGCCGCCGGTCTGGTACGAGCGCGGCTCCTGGCTGAATCCCTTCGGCACCGACAATCTCGGCCGCGACTATCTCTCGCGGACGCTCTACGGCGCGCAGATCTCGCTGCTGATCGGCATCTCCGTCATGCTGATCTCGGGCACGATCGGCACGGCGCTCGGCCTCGCCGCCGGCTATTTCGGCGGGCGCATCGACCTCGTTGTCACCTTCATCATCACGACGCGCCTCGCCCTGCCGGTGGTGCTGGTGGCGCTCGCCGTCGTCGCCATGGTCGGCGGCACGCTCTTCATCGTCATCGCCGTGCTCGGCCTGCTCAAATGGGACCGCTTCGCCGTCGTCATGCGCTCGGCGACGCAGCAGGTCCGCTCGCTCGACTTCGTCGAGGCGGCGCGGGCCAGCGGCGCCAGCCAGTTGCGCATCATCCTGCGCGAGGTGCTGCCCAACGTCATGCCGCACCTCATCGTCGTCGGCACGGTGGAGGCGGCGAGCGCCATCCTGCTCGAGGCGGCGCTCTCCTTCCTCGGCCTCGGGGTGCAGCCGCCGCTGCCCTCCTGGGGCCTGATGATCTCGGAGGCGAAGAACTTCATGTTCTTCTCCTTCTGGCTCATCGCCATCCCCGGCGCCGCCCTCGCGCTCCTTGTCCTTTCCATCAACATGATGGGCGACGGGCTGCGCGACGTCACCGCGCCCGACAGCCGGTCGTGAACCTCGGCGGGGCGGGTTCTGGTCCCGTTCCTCTTTCGTCTCCCTCTCTTCCCGGGCGGGGAGAGCATAGGGGACATCCCATGGCCGGCCGGCGAGGCTCCGTTCCGCCGGCGCATGCCACCCTGTCCGCATGCGCCATGGCCAAAGCCTCCACCCGCGCTAATCTGCCGCCGGTACCTCCTGCGAAGAGACTGACATGACCCGCGCCTCCGCCATTGCTGCCGCCCACCAGATGTTCGACGACGGCAGCCTGAAGGCGATCTTCGCCCGCCGCATCGCCATTCCGACCGAGAGCCAGAATCCGGCCCGCGCCCCGGACCTCGCGCGCTACCTCACCGAAGAGATGCAGCCCTCGCTCGAATCGATGGGCTTTTCCTGCCGCATCCTCACCCACCCCAGTGCCAAGGGCCCCTTCCTCCTTGCCGAACGCATCGAGGACCCTGCCCTCGTCACCGTGCTCGGCTATGGCCATGGCGATGTCATCGCCGGCCTCGAAGGCCAGTGGAAGGACGGCCGCGATCCCTGGACCCTCGATGACACCGGCGATACCTGGTACGGTCGCGGCGTCGTCGACAACAAGGGCCAGCACGCCATCAACATCGAGGCGCTGCGCTGCGTGCTGAAGACCCGCGGCAAGCTCGGCTTCAACGTCCGCTACCTCATCGAGATGGGCGAGGAGGTCGGCTCCGCCGGCCTGCACGATCTCGCCCGCGACAACCGCGAGCTGTTTCTCGCCGACATCCTCATCGGCTCCGACGGTCCCCGCATGACCGCCGAGCGTCCGACCCTGTGCCTCGGTGCCCGCGGCGGCTATCGCATCGACCTCGCGATCAACGCCCGCGAGGGTGGCCATCATTCCGGCAACTGGGGCGGGCTGCTGTCGAACCCTGCCATCCGCCTCGCCCATGCCATCGCCACCATCATCGGCCCGACCGGGCAGGTGCGGGTCCACGAACTCCTGCCGAAGGACATGCCCGACTCGGTCAAGCGCGCCCTCGCCGATATCGCGCCGGCGAGCATTCCCGGCGGCCCGCAGATCGACGCCTGGTGGGGCGAGCCGGGCTTCTCCGCCGCCGAGAAAGTTTATGGCTGGAACACCTTCGAGGTGCTGGCCTTCGGCGCCGGCGATATCGGCAATCCGCAGAACGCCGTGCCCCCATCGGCCAGGGCCACCTGCCAGATCCGCACCGTGGTCGGCTCCGATCCCGACGGCTTCATCCCGGCCATCAAGCGCCATCTCGTCCGCCACGGCTTCCCGGACGTCGAGGTCTCCTCCGGCCGTGACGCCGCCTTCAAGGCGACGCGCACCGATCCCGACCATCCCTGGGTGAAATGGGCGGCGGCCTCCATCGCCGCGACCACCGGCAAGAAGCCGGCGGTGATCCCCAATGCGGGTGGATCGCTGCCCAACGACGTCTTCGCCGAGATCATCGGCATGCCCACCATCTGGGTGCCGCATTCCTATCCCGGCTGCTCGCAGCACGCCCCCAACGAGCACGTGCCCTCGGCCCTCATCCGCGAGGCCATCGGCCTCATGGCCGGCCTCTATTGGGACCTCGGCGAGGGCGGCCATCCCAAGGTCGCCCGGTGAGCGCGGCGGCAGGGCAGGGGGCCGGGATGACCACGACCGCGCGTCCCGACGTCGCCATCGTCGGCGGCGGCATGGTCGGCACGGCGACGGCGCTCTCCTGCCTCGCCCGCGGCCTGACCGTGACGCTGGTCGATCCCGGCGGCATCCGCGACACCGCCAGCTATGGCAATGCCGGCGTCATCTCGCGCGGCTCGCTGTTTCCGGTGGCCGGCCCCGGCATGCTGAAGAAGCTGCCGCGCTACGCCCTCAACCGCGATGTCGCCATCCGCGTCGACTATGGCTCGCTCCTGGCGGTGGCACCCTGGCTCCTCGCCTTCATCCGCCGCTGCAACGAGTCCTCCTGGCGGGAGGCGGCGAGCGCCCTCGATCCGCTCTGCGCCGCCGCCTATGACGAACACTGGCGCATCGCCGGCGAGATCGGCACGCAGCATCTCATCATGCGGCGCGGCTGGGTGAAGCTCTACCGCAGCGAGGCGGCCTTCGCCGCCGGCGCCCTGGAGCGCGAGTTGCTCGCCCAGCACAAGGTCGCCTTCGAGGTCGTCGACGGCGCCGAACTGCCGCAATTCGAGCCGGCTCTGAAACGGCGCTACGCCAGGGCTGTCTGGCACACCGAGACCGGATCGGTGCGCGATCCCGGCGGGCTGGTGCAGGCCTATGAGGCCGCCGCCCGCGAGCGCGGAGCGACCCTCGTCACGGCGCGTGCACGCACCGTCGAGGAAGACGGCGACGGCGCCAGGGTTGTTCTGGAGACCGGCGGCGCCATCCGGGCGAAGACCGTGGTCATCGCCGCTGGCGCCGCCGCCCATGATCTCACCCGGACCATGGGTTACCGCCTGCCGCTCGCCGCCGAGCGCGGCTACCACCGCCATTTCGCCGATGCCGGCGACCACAAGCTGTCGCGACCGATCCACGACACAGGCGGCGGCTATGTCGTCTCGCCGATGAATGCCGGGCTCCGGCTGCTTTCCGGGGTGGAACTCGCCCGCCGCGACGCACCGCCCGACACGACCCAGATCGAGGCCGTCGAGACCGATGCCCGGCAGACGCTGGCGATGGGCGACACGGTCGAGCCGGCGCCCTGGCATGGGGCGCGGCCCTCGACCCCGGACGGCCTGCCCGTGATCGGGCGCGCGCCGCGCCATCCCCATGTCGTCTTCGCCTTCGGCCACGGGCATATCGGCCTGTCGACCGGGCCGATCACCGGGCGGCTCGTCGCCGAGATCGTCACGGGGGCATCCGCGAGCCTGCCGATCGGTCCGTTCAGCCCGGCGCGCTTCTGAGCCAGTATCGGGCCGGTCACCCCCCCGACGGGAGTGAAGCCTGTCATGCGACAATTCGACGTTGTCATGGAATACCACCGGGCTACAGTCGCTCCCAGGCGGGCGTCATGACCCGCGAACCAGAGGTGTGAGCGAGATGTTGAAGCGGTTCATCATGGCGGCCGGTCTGGCCGCCGGGCTGTTTGCGGGCGCCACGGCGCCGGCCGCGGCCCAGACGGTCGAGTGGCGCGGCGGTTCCATCGGCGGCGGCTGGTACACGATCGTCTCGGGAGCAGCGAAGCTCCTCGAGGACAAGATTCCCGGCCTGACGATCAAGGCCGTCCCGGGCGGCGGCGCCGCCAATCCGGTGGCCGTTCAGCAGGGCCAGGCGCAGCTCGCCATGTCCATCGATATTTTCGCCAGCATGGCCGCCACCGGTACCGGCACCTATCAGGGCCGTCCGGCCGCCGACAAGCTGCGCATGATCGGCCAGTCCTTCGGCGACACGCCCTATCATTTCATTCGCGCGCCCGGCCAGACCATGGACATCGCCACCCTCTTCCGGGAGGGCCGCAACATCCGCTTCGGCGGTGCCAACAACGGCGCCACCGACGAGATCGCCCTGCGCTGGCTGCTCGCCGTCTACGGCCAGACCTATGACAGCCTGCGCGCCCGCGGCTGGCGCTTCCAGCTCGCCGCCTATGGCGACCTCGCCAGCGCCTATCGCGACGGCCAGCTCGACTACGCCTTCTTCGCGCTCGGCCTACCGGGCTCCGCCGTCGTCGACATGGCCACCGGCCGCGATGGCGAGATCCTCGACATTCCCCAGGACGTGATGGACGCCTTCAAGCAGCGGCACGGCATGGGCTCGGGCGTCATTCCGGCCGGTACCTATCCGCGCTTCCACGGCAACCGCGAGGTCAAGACGCTGGTCATGGCGACGACGCTCGTCACCTCGTCCGATGTCTCCGAGGAGATCGTCTACAAGATCACCAAGGCGATCTGCGAGAGCATTCCCGAACTGCCGCGCATCCACGGCTCGCTGAAGGACTATCGCTGCGAGACCGCGGTCGCCAACCGTCCGGTGCCGGTCCATCCCGGCGCGCTGCGCTACTACCGCGAGCGCGGCTGGGTGCAGGGCTGACGCGCCCGCGATGGGCAACGCGGTCCGGGCCGGTGGTCCGGACCGCGTTCATTTCAGGACCAGGACTGACGGTGGAATGACACTATGCGCGAGCTGAAAGGGCCGGTCTTCTGGCTGGCGGCGGCTGTTGCCGTGGCGGCTTCGGTGTTCCACCTGTGGACGGGCGGCTTCGGCTTCTTCGAGCCGCGCGAGCAGCGGTCGATCCACCTGCTGCTGCTGCTGCCGCTCGCGTTCATCCTCTATCCGGCGACCGAGCGCTCGCCGAAGGACAGGCCGAGCCTCGTCGACTGGCTGCTGTCCTTCCTCGCCGTCCTGCCGAGCTTCTATTCCTTCACCTGCGCCAATGGCGGGCCCTACTGCTCGTCCATCATCAACCTGCGCTTCGAGACGGTCGATCCGGTCTCGACCGTGGAGCTGGTGTTCGGCGTCATCGCCATCGTCCTCGTCGTCGAAGCGCTGCGCCGCGCCGTGACGCCGGTCCTCGCCGGCCTTGTCGCCACCGGCATCCTCTATCTCTTCGTTACCGAATACATGCCGGGAATCCTGCATTTCCGCGACATTCCGGCGACGCAGATCATCGAGACCATGTATCTGTTCAACTCGAACGGCATCTACGGCTCGATCACCGGCATCTCGGCGACCATGGTCGCCATGTTCATCATCTTCGGCGCCTTCATCGAGGGCTCCGGCGTCGGCATGTTCTTCCACAATCTCGGCATGAAGGTCGCGGGCCGCCAGGCCGGCGGGCCCGCCAAGGTCGAGGTCGTCTCCTCCGCGATGTTCGGCACGATCTCGGGATCCTCGGTGGCCAATGTCTTCGCCACCGGTTCCTTCACCATTCCCGCCATGATCAAGCTCGGCTATCGCCGCCAGTTCGCCGCGGGCGTGGAGGCAGCCTCTTCGGTCGGCGGACAGATCATGCCGCCGGTCATGGGGGCGGGCGCCTTCATCATGGCCGAGATCACCAACATCCCCTACCAGACCATCGCCCTCGCCGCGATCGCTGGCTCGCTGCTCTACTTCTTCATGATCCTTGTCAGCGTGCATTTCGAGGCGCGGCGCCTGCGGCTCACCGGCTGCGATCCCTCGGAAATCCCGACCTGGGCCTTCGTGCTGCGCGACGCCCACCTGCTCGTGCCGGTCTTCGTCATGATCGGCGCCATGGCCTGGGGATACTCGCCGACCTTCGCCGCCTTCTGGGGCATCATGGCGGTCTGGCCGGCCTCCTGGCTGAGGCCGCACACCCGGCTCTACCCGACCGACATCATGCGCATGCTGGCGAATGGCGGCCGCAACATGGTCGTGGTGGCGCTGGCCTGCGCTGGTGCCGGCATCTTCGTCGCCTGCCTGACCGTCACCGGCATGGTGATCTCCTTCTCCACCATCGTGACCGGGCTCGCCGGCAACAATCTCTACATCGCCGGCATCCTGATCGCGATCACCGTGCTCATCCTCGGCATGGGCGTGCCGACGACGGCCGCCTACATCATCGGCGCCGCGATCGGTGCGCCGATCCTCCAGCAGTTCGGCGTGCCGGTGCTCGCGGCCCACATGTTCGTCTTCTATTTCTCCATCCTCGCCGACGCCACGCCACCCGTTTCGGTCGCATCCTACGCGGCGGCCTCCATCGCCCGCTGCAGCCCCATGGCGGCGGGCGTCGTCGCCTTCCGGCTCGCCATCGCCGGCTTCGTCGTCGGCTTCTCCTACCTGCATTCCAGCGCGCTGCTGCTGCAGGACACCTGGCCCGAGATCATCGGCGAATTCCTCGCAAATGCCCTCGGGCTGACCCTGCTGGCAGCCGGGTTCTTCGGCTTCTTCCGCGCCCCGCTGCCCATGCTGGTGCGCCTGCCGCTCATCCCGCTCGGGATCATGGCGACGCTCTTCGACCCGATTCCGGTCTGGTGGCGTGTCGCTATCGTCGCCAGCGTCTGCCTCGCCCTCTATCTCGCCCAGAAGGGTGCCGCCGGCCGGGAGGACGTCGTCCTCGCCGACGAGGCCGTTCAGCGCAACCAGGCGCGCCTCGCCAGGGAAACCTCGTCGTCATGATCATCGACCGCATGCAGGTCCGGCTCACCCGCTGGCCCCTGAAGATGACCCGCAAGCATGGCGTCGGCGACGTCGCCGATACGCTGCCGGGCGTGGTCGTCTCGCTGCACACCCGCGACGGCCGCACCGGCTGGGGCGAGGCGGCGCCCTGGTCGGTCTTCTCCGGCACCGCCGAGGCGGCTGTCGCCGCCCTTGACGTCTATCTCAGGCCCCTCGTCATCGGCCGCACCGCGAAGGACCTCGCCCGCATCATGGCCGAGGCCGACCGCACCATCGTCGGCCACCCGGAAGCCAAGATGGCTCTCGACATGGCGCTGCACGATCTCGTCGGACAGGCGGCGGGTGTCGGCGTGGCGGAACTCCTTGGAGGCGTCTTCCGTCCCAGCATCCCGCTCTCGGTCTCCATCGCCAATCCCGATTTCGACGCCGATCTCGACTTCGCCCGCGCCCGCCTCGCCGAGGGCATCCGCCTGTTCAAGGTGAAGACGGGCTTTTCCAGCCATGCCGAGGATATGAGCCGGCTCGACCGGCTCGCCGCCATCCTCCCCGCCGATGCCTCGCTGCGCATCGACTACAACCAGGGCCTCGCGGCCGTCGACGCCATCCGCACGCTGCGCGACGTCGAGGCCTTCCGCCCCGCCTTCATCGAGCAGCCTGTCGCCCGTGACCGGCGCGACGCCATGGCCGAGATCACCCGCGCCATCGACACGCCGATCCTCGCCGACGAGAGCGTCTTCTCGCCGGAGGAGGCGATCGACTGCGCCCGTGCCCGTTTTGCCGATGCCATCTCGATCAAGCTGATGAAGGCCGGCTCCTTCGCCAAGGGCAAGGCCATCGCCGCCATTGCGGGCGCCGCCGGCATGCCCTGCTATGGCGGCACCATGTACGAGGCCGGCATCGCGCTGACTGCCGGCATCCATTTCGCCGCATCGACGCCGGCCATGACGCTCGGCGCCGAATACTACACCTCGGCCTTCGTGCTCGGCACCGAGATCCTGGCAACGCCGGTACGGCTCGAAGCCGGCGCCTCCTGGCTGCCGGCGGGGCCGGGCCTCGGCATCACCGTCGACGAGGCGGCGCTGAAAGGCGCGACGGTGGAGGCGCGCGGCTAGGCCGCCCGCCGACGGCGCCTTCCCCCGGCCGCGCGGCGGTGTATAGGACGACGCGCGCCGTATCCGCAGCGGCCGCACCGGACCGCGAAGGGGGGACCATGGCCGATCCGATTGCCGTCACGCCGTCCATCGCCCTCAACCCGGACGACATCACCTGCACCTTCGTGCGCGCCTCCGGCCCCGGCGGCCAGAACGTCAACAAGGTCTCGACGGCCTGCGAACTGCGCTTCGATCTCGCCGCCGCCGCCCTGCCGCCCGACGTCAAGGCGCGGCTCGTGCCGCTGGCAGGCTCGCGGCTGACCAAGGACGGCGTCATCGTCATCCAGGCCGACCGCTTCCGTTCGCAGGACATGAACCGCGAGGACGCGCTCTCCCGCCTCGTCGAGATGGTCGCCAAGGCGGCGATCCGCCCGAAACGTCGCATCGCGACGAAGCCGACCCGCGCCTCCAAGGAGCGCCGGCTGGAGGGCAAGCAGAAGCGCTCCGGCGTCAAGAAGATGCGGCAGGGCAAGCCGGGCGTGGAGTGAGCCTGCCGATGAAGGGCCCAGCAGGCCGCCGGGCGCAGTCATCGAACATGACGGGAATCTACCAGGCCAGCGTTGCGCTGTCAAGGACAATTATCCTAGAATGTGATCGGGTGGGATGGTCTCTCACACCAGCCCTGCGGCCTTTGCGATCCGGAACTGCCCGGCGAAGGCGGAGTGGACCGGCGCCGTCTCATGCGGCATTCCCAAAACGTCGAGCGCCGCCGCATAGCGCGCCGCCAGCGCCTCGCCGCCGACGATGACCACGGGACCGCCGATATCGGGCGCGAAATGGCGCGCCTCCGCGATCTCCGTACCGATCATCAGGCCCGAGAGCCGCTCGGCCGTCTCGTTCGCCGGGAAGTCCCCCATCAGGCTGCCGGCCCGCTGGCGGAACAGCTTGCCGAGCAGGCCGGCGCCGCCTTCCGCCGCACCGATCGCCACCCCTTGAGCGAAGGCCGTCGGCGACGGCGTCCAGTCCGCCGTCGTCAGCTTCAGCACCGTATGATCCCTGAGAGCGGCGAAGGCGTCCCCCGTCATCGCCGAGCGGAAGGCGGTGATCCGCCCGTCGGCGATCCGCACCCATTTCGAATGCGTGCCGGGCATGACCGCGAGCCTGAGACCATCGAGGGCGAGCCCGGCGATCTGCGTCTCTTCGCCGCGCATCACATCCGGCGCCCCGTCGGGGTTGCGATAGGAAAGGCCCGTGATGAAGGCAATGCGCCGGCCCCTTGCGGTCGTCAGCCGCCCGAGCGCGCCCGCCAGTGCCTCCGCACCCGCCGGGCAGGACAGGTACGGCGTCTCCACCCATCCGGTCCGGCTCGTCACCATGCCCGAGGCGATAACCGGCAGGCCCCCGTCGGGGTCCCAGCGACCGATGGCCCGCTCGAGAACGGTCTCGAAATCCCGGTCCGGCACTGACAGCAGCCCGTCGCGGCTCGACCCGTGGTCGAGGATGGCTCCCTCGCCATCCATCAGCGCGGCGCGGAACGACGTGGTGCCCCAGTCGACCCCGATCAGCTTGCCCTCGGCCATGGCGTCTCCTTCCGGAATAGACTTCCCGTCATGTGACGGCTGCGCATAGGACCTGTCCCCTTGCATGCGCGGCCGGCCTCGCTTTAATCGCCGTCCGCACTACCACGAAGCCCGCCCTTCTCCAGCGCAGATATCACCCATGTCCCATGATCTCGCCGTCGCCCGCGCCGCGACCCTTCGTCCGATCGCCGCCATGGCCGCGGCGGCCGGCATCCCCGCCGAGGCGCTGGAGCCCTATGGCAAGTATATCGCCAAGCTCGACGCCGGCTATCTCGCCGGGCTGAAGGACCGTCCGGACGGCAAGCTGGTCCTTGTCACCGCCATCAACCCGACGCCAGCCGGCGAGGGCAAGACGACCACCACGGTCGGTCTCGGCGACGGCCTCAATCGCATCGGCAAGCGCACCGTCATCGCCCTGCGCGAGCCCTCGCTCGGTCCGGTCTTCGGCACCAAGGGCGGCGCCACCGGCGGCGGCAAGGCCCAGGTCCTGCCCATGGAGGCGATCAACCTGCACTTCACCGGCGATTTCCACGCCATCACCTCGGCGCACAACCTGCTCGCCGCCCTCGTCGACAACCACGTCTACTGGGGCAATGCGCTGGGCATCGACACCCGCCGCATCGTCTGGCGCCGGGCCCTCGACATGAACGACCGGGCGCTGCGGTCCATCGTCAACGGCCTCGGCGGTGTCGGCAACGGCTATTCCCGCGAGGACGGCTTCGACATCACCGTGGCCTCCGAGGTCATGGCCTGTTTCTGCCTCGCCGACGACCTCGCCGATCTCGAGGCGCGCCTCGCCCGCATCGTCGTCGCCTATACCCGCGAGAAAAAGCCGGTCACCGCCGGCCAGCTCAATGCCGCCGGCGCCATGACGGCGCTGCTCAAGGACGCCATCAAGCCCAACCTCGTCCAGACCATCGAGGGCTCGCCCGCCTTCATCCATGGCGGACCCTTCGCCAACATCGCCCATGGCTGCAACTCCGTCATTGCCACCCGGGCCGCCCTGAAGCTCGGTGATTACGTGGTGACCGAGGCCGGCTTCGGCGCCGATCTCGGGGCCGAGAAGTTCTTCGACATCAAATGCCGCAAGGCCGGGCTGAAGCCCGCCGCGGCGGTGATCGTCGCCACTGTCCGCGCCCTGAAGATGAACGGCGGCGTCGCCAAGACCGATCTCTCCCGCGAGAACATCGCGGCGCTGCGGGCCGGCATCGTCAATCTCGGCCGCCATGTCGAGAATGTCCGCGCCTTCGGCGTGCCGGTCGTCGTCGCCATCAACCACTTCACCACCGACACCGAGGCGGAGCACCGGCTCATCGCCGACATCTGCCGTGACGAGTTCGGCGTCGAGGCGGTGCAGTGCCGCCACTGGGCCGACGGCGCCGCCGGGGCCGAGGAACTCGCCCGCAAGGTCGTGGCGCTCTGCGAGGGCGGCACCGCCCATTTCCAGCCGCTCTATCCGGACAGCCTGTCACTGGAGGGCAAGATCCTTTCCGTCGCTACTCGCATCTACCGCGCCGACGACATCGCCATCGCGCCGAAGGCCGCCGCCGATCTCAAGGCCTTCGAGGCCGCCGGCTACGGCCATCTGCCGGTCTGCATGGCGAAGACGCAATATTCCTTCTCCGCCGACCCGACCCTGCTCGGCGCGCCGACCGGCCACACCGTGCCGGTGCGCGAGGTGCGCCTCGCAGCCGGCGCCGGTTTCGTCGTGGCGATCTGCGGGGAGATCATGACCATGCCGGGCCTGCCCAAGCTGCCGGCGGCCGAGGCGATCCATGTCGGCGCGGACGGGCTGATCGAGGGATTGTTCTGAGGGAATGGCCCTGCACCCGGGAAGTGTGTCCTTCGAGGCTCGCCACCGGTCGATGTTGACGCATCGCCGGGCCTCGCACCTCAGGATGAGGGAGGTGGCGAGTGGCATGGCGCGGGAAAATGTGTCACGCATTCGCCCTTCTGCAGCACACCAACCTCCTCATCCTGAGGTGCGAGCCTGAAAGGCGAGCCTCGAAGGACGCACTTGCCGTGGTGCAGCGGACTGCTCAGCCTGCGCTCGGATGCCACGCTGGCGTGAAGCCCTGGTTCAGGACAGCAAGGATCGACGGCGGCGTCAGCACATCGACCTCGCGCGACGGCCGCGGCAGGGCTGTACGATAACCACCGAACGACCAGGGCAGCGCCTTGCCGCCCCTCACCGCGAAAGCCTGCCCCCCGACCGCGATCATGGCCCCATCGGGCAACCCCGCCGCCTCCGCCCGCCACGTCCGCTTCCCACGCCCCTCCAGCCGCTCGCCATGCAGCACCGCGTCCATCTCCGGCGCGCTGGGCGGCTTCGACAGGCCCTTGGCCCTTGCCCAGGCCGCGGCGAAGCGGGTCGCATCGGCCCGCCGGCATTCGAAGCAGGGCCGGTGGCCGGCGGCCAGCGCCGTCACCTCGTCGAGGAAGAAGAGCTCGGTATAGCCGCGCCCCATCAGCGGCGCACGCCGCCGGCCCTTGAAGGCCAGCACGCAGCAGATCCACTGCCGCGAGGCCCAGGGGCGCGGGCCGATGGTGCGATCATCGCGGTGGAAGCGGCCGCCGCGATTGCCGAGGAAAAGGCCGCGCTCCGGCACCGCCGCGATCCTCCCGAACGGATCGACCCGGTTGGGAAGCGGCATCGGCTCAGTAGCGCGCGTCAGCCGACGGGCCGCTCCGCTGGCCACCGCCGAACAGGCTCTCGAAGAGGTTCGGCGGCGGCGGGGGAGCCTGCCGCACCTGCGGGGCGATCTCGACCGGCGGCGGCGCCTGCCGCTGCACCGGTCGGACGATGGCCTGGGGCGGCGCGCCGGGCGCATCCCAGCCATAGACGTCGTCGCGGAACTGCACCGTGCCGTCGGGGGCCGCCCAGCCGGTCAGATAGACCCACGACACCGGCACCGCCTGCGTCAGCCTGACGTCGCGGCGCTGCGTCTGGGTCATGCCCTCCACCACCTGCTCCTTGGTGAAGCCCTGCGGCGCCAGCAGCCAGGTGACGAAGTCTGAGACGTCGGCGACGCGCACGCAGCCGGACGACAGCGAGCGGCTGTCCGACTGGAACAGGCCGCGCGACGGCGTGTCGTGCATGAACACCGCTTCGGTGTTCGGCATGTCGATGCGCACCCGTCCCAGCGAATTGCCGGGTCCCGCGTCCTGCCGGAGGGTGAAATTGACCGCCCGCTCGGTCGACCAGTCGATGGCGGAGGGGCTCACCTCGTTGCCGGAGCGGTCAAGGATGCGCACCCGCATATTGGCGAGTGTCGCCGGGTTGCGACGCATGCGCGGAATGATGTCACGCTTGATGATCGACGTCGGGATCGTCCAGGTCGGGTTGAAGTTCACCACCGTCAGGCGGCTCTCGACCATGGGCGAGGCATGGGCGGCCTTGCCGACGATGACGACATGGCGCCGCCGGACGACGCCGCCCTCGATCGCCTCGGCTGCCGCGGCGGGAATGTTGACCACGACATAGCGCTGGCCAAAGGCGAAGCGGCTGTCGGCGAGCCGCTCAAGCGACTTCTCCAGCGCGCGCAGCCGCGCCTCGGCCGGGATGTTGAGCTGGCGAAGGGTCGCCGCCGCCACCAGTCCGGATGGCAGCAGGCCGACCCGGCGCTGGAAGCGCTGCACGGCGGCGACGGTCGCGTCGTCGAAAAGGTCGCTGCCGGCCTCGGCAGGTGACAGGTCGCCCTCGATGGCGAGGCGCCGCTTGAGCTGGGCCACTGCGGCACTGCGCTGGCCCTTGGACAGGCGGAGCGTCGTCGGCAACGTGCCCCATCCGCCGCGCTGGGCGATCTGGCGATAGGTGGCGAGGGCGGCCTGAGTCACGGCGACGGTCTGCGGGCCATAGGTCGGCTGCGGATCGGTCGAGATGGCGGTGACGCGCGGCGCCGGGGCCGGACGCGGTGGCCGCGGCCGGGCCGGAGGCGCCGCCGCCTG
>NZ_JAUYFA010000094.1 GCF_030691135.1 Phreatobacter sp. | reverse complement strand
CGCCGAGGCCGACGGTGCGCCAGCCGGTGCCGAGATTGGGGCCGAGGACCCAGCCGCCGAAGGTCCCGCCGGCATGCATGTCAGCGTTATAGTTGACGCCGGTGGCGGTATCGCGCACCAGCACGTCGGCCGTGCCGTCGCGGGTGACGTCGCCGGATGCGATCGCCTGGTAGGTGCTGGTGAGCCCCGTGCTGACCACGCCCCAGACCGGGGCACCCGAGGCGATGTTGACCGTGTAGATGGCACCGTTGGTGGTATTCTGCACCAGCGCCTCGGACCGCCCGTCACCGGTGAAGTCGTCGCTGCCGACCAGCCGCCAGCCGGCGGGCAGCGAGCCCAGCACGCTGCCGAACCCGGATGCCGCACCGGCATTCATGTTCTGGAAGATCACCTGACCCGTGGCGCTGTTCTGGAACAGGACGTCGTCGAAGAGCGAACCGTCCATGTTGGAGACGCGGTTCTGCTGGATGCCGGCGAGACCGAAGGCCTGAGCCCCGCTGTTGAAGCCCAGCGCTTCGATGTTGATCAGCGTATCGACTGCATCCGTGCCGGACGCCGCCGACACCTGCGTGAAAAACTGGCCGCCGGAGGCGAAGGAGCGCACGAGATAGTTGGCCCGCGCGCTGGAGAACAGCGCGGCATCGGCGCCGCTGCCGCCGTCGATCCCGTCATTGCCGGCGCCGCCGGTGCCGAGGTCGTTGCCGCCGCCGCCGACGATCGTATCGCCGCCCCCGCCGCCGGTGAGGTTGTTGCCGGCCTCATTGCCGAACATCGTGTCGGCGCCCGAACCGCCGACGGCGTTCTCGATCACCGTACCGACGGCAATGGCAATGTTGTTCAACAGTCCGCCGATGCTCGAAAAAGCCCCGGAAGCGAGATTGATCGTCTGGTTGGCGGAATAGCCCGATGCATTCAGAGTATCGTTGCCGCCGCTGTCGTAAATGGTGAAACTGGGTGCCGTGCCGTAGGTGGTGAAACTGTAGACCGATCCGGCATTTGCGTTGTGGCCGTAGATGTTGTCGCCCGTGCGCGAGGCGCGGGCGCCGTAATGGTTCTGCACCGCGAGGATGTCCGCGAGCATGGGCGTCATCGTGAACCGGTACGTTGCGAGGTCGGGATTGGGGTCGGCGCCGTCGAAATAGGACATCAGCGTGTATTGCCAGATGTCGTTGGCGTACGCGTTGTCGATGCTCCAGCTCGCAGACCCGTTATAGGGTCCGCCATGGCCCAGGCCCAGCGCGTGACCGATCTCATGGAGATAGGTCTGGTAGGTATAGCTGTCAAAGGCGTCGGTGCCACCGCTCCAGGTCTTGGCGATGTTGATGAAGGACGATGTGATGAAGCCGCCGGAACTGCTGGTGCTGGCATAGGCGCCATCCATCTCGTCGTCGAGCACGATGGCCCCGCCGGTCGATACCTCGTTGAAGGTCAAGCCGCAGACGTCGGACCAGGCGGCGAAGGCCAGCCGGGCGAGGATGGCGCGCTCCGGCTCGAGCGCCGCCACGTTGAAGCTGACGGTGCTCGTGTTCCATCGCACGGCGGACCGGCCGGTCGACTCCCAATAGGTGTGGGTCAATTGATCGGCGATCTGCGCCACTGTCAGGTTCGGGTAGTAAACCGAACTGCCGGCATTGGCGGTGAGCATGTATTGACCGGCCGACGTCCCCGCACCGCTCATGGCGACATAGAAGGTGCCCGACGTCGTCGCCGTATAGCTGAGACGCGAATAGGAAAGCGGCCCGCTGTCATCGTCGTAGGCCAATTGTACCCCTGACGCGTTGTACAGGGTGATCTCCGGGTTGGGCAGAGAGCCGCGGCCGAAGCCGAACCCGCCGAACGTGTAGCTTACCCCGGACGTGAGCGTGATGCGGAACCAGTCGGCGTCGGTCGCCGAGTTGACGAAGCCGGTGACGGCTTGCCCAGAGGCAATCGTGAAGGTCGTCGCGGTCGAATCGGGGACCGTGTCACCGGCCGGACCTGAAGTCTGCGCGGTTCCCGTGATCCCGTTCGTCCAGTGGGTGCCCTCGGCGACATAGACCTCTCCGATGGTGAACCCGCCACCTGGCGGCGTATTCAGGAGGATATCCGGATCGTCACACCCCCAAGGCGAGAGCGATCCGGCGGGCCTGTCACCAGATACGTTCAGCAGGCAGACAAAGCACATGGTGAAGAAATTCCAGCCAGAGGATCGCGCTTCAGAATGCCAACAATCTCGCTATGCTGACTTAACTCACTGCCAAAAAATCTGCCTTTAACGTCAAGAATTCTGGCGCCACTTTGGGTTGACTGCAAGACCGAATACATCGACTCCAATCACCCAAAAAGATTGATGCAACGGCAACATCATGCGGCAAACAACGACCGTTAGGTGATGTCGGCTATTGATCGCATGGGTCAGGCTGGCTCGCGGCCGACATGCCGCCGTGGGCGAGAAGAAGTGCACGGTGCCGTTGCGCGACTGAAAGAAGCGATCCATGGTGCATCAACGGACCAGCGCAGATTGCGGCTTCGTCGGCATCAGAGCCTCCGGGACGCTCCCCTTCCTCACGACCCTCCGACTGACCGAATCCGCCGGTCCTGCCGCATAGACCTCAAAATCCCGTCGCCCCGCAGAACCAATTGTGGTAGCGGGATGGCGATCAACTGTGGGTAGGCATGCCAGCCGATCCCCGGGTGCATCTTCCAGTCCGCCATGAGCAGCCGCGGAGTTCTGCGTGAGTTCCCCCCCCTTCCAGGTCACGCCCCCCACGAGGACCCGGTCAAGCGCGCCTTCCGCATGGTGCGCGGCGATTGGCTGCATGTGACCATCTTCTCAGCCTTCGTGAATGTGCTGATGCTTACCGGCCCGCTCTACATGCTGCAGGTCTACGATCGGGTGTTGGCGAGCCGCTCGATGCAGACGCTCGTCGCGGTGTCCCTGATCGCCCTGGCCGCTTTCATGCTGCAAGGTGCTCTCGACGCGTTCCGGCTGAAGCTGCTGAGCCGCATCGGCGCCAAGATCGACCGCGAGCTCTCGCCGCTTGCCGGGCGGGCGGTCGTCACCCTGCCGCTGATGGGTGCCAAGCCGGGCGCCCCGCAGCAGCCGATCCGCGATCTCGACGCATTGCGCGGGTTTCTCGGCAGCCTCGGTCCGACCGCGCTCATCGACATGCCGTTTATGCCGCTCTTCCTGGCGGCCTGCTTCCTCCTGCACCCGTTGCTCGGATGGCTGACGGTGGCGGGCGGGGTGGTGATCCTCGCCCTGACCTGGCTCACCGACCGCAAGAGCGCCGGCCCGACCCGCGCCGTCATGACCAGCGGCGCGGAGCGCACGACCATCGCCGAAAGCGGCCGCCGCAATGCCGAGGCGATCCGCGCCCTCGGCATGACCACGGCGTTCAGCGCGCGTCACCAGAAGGCGCATGACGGCCACGTCAGGGACGGCCTCACGCTGTCCGACGCCGCCAGCGGGATCGGAGCCTATGCCAAGGTGGTGCGCTTCGGGCTGCAGTCCGCCGTGCTCGGCCTCGGGGCCTGGCTCGTGGTGCGCGGCGAGCTGAGCCCCGGTGCGATGATCGCGGCCTCCATCCTGACCAGCCGGGCCATGGCACCGATCGAACTGGCCGTCGCGCACTGGAAGAGCTTCGTCGCGGCGCGTCAGGGCTATCAGCGCCTGAAGTCCATCGCGTCGCATCTCCAGCAGCAGGACAAGGCGATCGACCTGCCCAGGCCCCACAAATCGCTGCAGGTCAGCGAGGCGACGATCGCCGCTCCCGGTTCGCAGCGCGTCATCGTGCAGGGCGTCACCTTCCAGCTGCAGGCGGGACAGGCGGTCGGGCTGGTGGGTCCATCCGGCTCGGGCAAGTCGACGCTCGCGCGCGGGCTCGTCGGCGTCTGGCCGCTGGTCGGCGGCGCTGTCCGCCTCGACGGGGCACGCCTCGACCAGTGGCATCCCGAGCAGCTCGGCCGGGCGCTCGGCTACCTGCCGCAGGATGTCGAGCTCTTCGACGGCACGGTCGCCGAGAATATCGCCAGGCTCGATCCCGCCATGACCTCCGAGGCGGTCCTGAAGGCCGCCGCCGCCGCCGGCGCGCACGACATGATCGTCGGACTGGCGAACGGCTACGATACCGTGATCGGCGAGCGCGGCACGGCCTTGTCCGGCGGGCAGCGGCAAAGGATCGCCCTGGCGCGGGCGCTTTATGGCGACCCCTTCCTCGTCGTCCTCGACGAGCCGAACGCCAGCCTCGACAATGACGGCGACGAGGCGCTCACCGAAGCGATCCGCGGCGTCAAGGCCCGCGGCGGCATCTGCGTCGTGGTCACCCACCGGCCGTCGGGCCTCGCGGCCGTCGATCTGGTCGGCGTGATGGCGCTTGGACAGCTGCAGGCCTTCGGGCCGCGGGACGAAGTGCTGCAGAAGATGATGCGACGCCCCATGCCGGCGCAGACCATGAAGACGGGCAAGCCGCTGACGACGGTGGGCGGAACCGGAGGTCAGCCATGAGCCGGGATGATCGTCAGCCCGGCCTTGCGCCGGACATCGACCGGGCCAGCGGCAAGGCGAAGCGCGCGGGCTACCTCGCCCTCGTCATCTTTCTCGGCACGCTCGGCGTCTGGGGGGCCCGCGCCTCGATCGCGGGTGCGGTCGTCGCCCAGGGCAATTTCGTCGTCGAGAACAGCGTCAAGAAGGTGCAGCACCAGCAGGGCGGCATCGTCGGCGAGCTGCGTGTCCGCGAAGGCCAGGTGGTGCGGGAAGGCGATCTGCTGATCCGCCTCGACGACACCATGGCACGCGCCAACCTGCAGATCCTGACGCGCCAGATCGACGAGTTCGTCGTGCGCTCGGCGCGGCTGGAGGCCGAACGCGACCAGGCCGGCGGCGTCATCGTCCCGGCGAGCCTCGGGGCGCGTGCCGTCACCGATCCCACGGTGGCTGACCTTCTGGCCGCCGAACAGCGCCTCTTCGCCATCCGCGCGACGGCGCTGGAGGGGCAGCGGGCGCAGCTCGCCCAGCGGATCGGGCAGATGCAGTCCGAGATCGAGGGCCTGTCGCAGCAGCGTGCGGCCAAGGTGCGGGAAGCCCAGCTGATCCAGCGCGAGCTGACCGGGGTCCGCGACCTGTTCACCCGCAACCTCGTGCAGATCACCCGGCTGTCGCAGCTCGAAAGGGAGGAATCGTCCCTCGAAGGGCAGAAGGGCCTGCTCACCGCGCAGATCGCCCAGGTCCAGGGCCGCATCGCCGAGACGGGACTGCAGATCATCCAGCTGACCGAGGAGCGGCGCTCGGAGGCCATGAAGGAGCTGCGCGACATCCAGGGGCGCATGGGCGAGCTCTTGGAACGGCGCACCGCGGCGGAGGACCAGCTGAAGCGCGTCGACATCCGCGCCCCGGCGTCCGGCATCGTCCATCAGATGCAGGCGCATACGGTGGGCGGCGTGATCAGCGCTGCCGAACCGGCCATGCTGATCGTTCCCTCCGGCGAGCTGCTGCATCTCGATGCGCAGATCGCCGCCACCGACTATGACCTCGTCTCGCTCGGCCAGCAGGCCCAGATCCGGCTGCGTGCCTTCAACCAGCGGACGACGCCGGAACTCACCGGAACCGTCTCGCGCCTCGCCCCCGACGTCACCCGCGAACAGCAGACAGGGCTGACCTACTACATCGTCCGCATCACCATTCCGCCGGCCGAACTCGCCCGCATCGCGCCGCTGACCATCAGTGCCGGCATGCAGGCCGACGTCTTCCTGGCGACCGGCGACCGCTCCCCGGTCAGCTATCTCGTCAGGCCGGTCCTCGACCAGTTCGCCAAGGCCTTCCGGGAACGCTAGCACCGGAACCCGGCCGCCGCGGGAGTGTCCGGTCGCAGGGCGTTGGCGTGTCCGCGTTGCGCGTGGTGTCGATGGTAACAGGTGCAGCGTTGCAGGCTGCGCGGCTAGCACACAGCCTCTGCCTGTGACGGGGAGGACGATTGTGTTCGGCGAAGGTACCGACCACCCGTTGCCTGGCGACCGAGGCGATGATGGCAAATCGGGCCCGGACTGTGTCATCGGCGATGAGGGCTACGACGTGCTGCCATGCGGGAGGACTCTCCCGCGATGGCCTGCAACCGACCATTCGCCATCCTGCGCGCCGGTGGAAACGCGATGGTCCGATTTCCTCGGCCCCCCGGTCGGCAACATCCCGAACCAGATCATCTGGGGGGCATTGCGTCTCACCGACCGGGCTTCACCATCAAGCCCTCGTCAGGTTTTCGGTGCCATCCAGAGCGGCGGCTCCGTCGGCAACTGGGTGGTTTCCTTGCGGGTCGACAGCGCGATGATCGTCTCGGTGCGCTCCACGCCAGGGACGGATTTGATCACATTGGCGAGCAAACCCTCCAGCATCCGCGGGTTTTTCACGCGCACTTTCAGCGCGTAGTTCCACACGCCAGTGACATGGTGGCATTCGAGCACGCAAGGCTCCGCCAGAATGCGCGCGAGAAACGGCTTCTCGGTTGCGGGGTCGCTCCAGCCCACGAACAGAAACGCCAGCAGGTCCAGCCCCAGCGCCTCCGCATGGACATGGGCGTGAAACCCCGTGATCACGCCCTTGTCGACCAATTTTCCAATGCGTTCCTTGGTGGAGGAGACCGAGAGGCCGATTTCCTTGCCCATTTCAGCCAGTGAAGGCCGCGTATCGGCCTGCAAAAGGCCAATCAGTTTGCGATCCGTCGAATCGAACTCAGCCAACATCGTCTCCGCTGCCAAGGGCCTTGTTTTCCAGAATATTATGTGGCAAATTCCACTAATAGACATAAATAATGCGGTCAAACAGGATTTTTCTGTTCAATAGATCGCACATGTCAGGCCGGCCAGAACGGCTGTGATTAGACGGTTTTCGCGAGGGGCGCGCAATCGCCTTTCGCCAAAACCACAGTGAGCCAACGCATCTGGATGTACGTGGGCCACCCGCGCGGGCGGCAGTTCATCCGGCCCGGATGCGGTCTTTCAGAAGACGTGCGGACGCACCGCAAAGGCTGCGTCGCCCGCACGTCGTTCCTTGACGACCGCACATAGCCCCACGGCATCCGGAGACTGTCATGCCCAATGTTCCCGTTTCTTGGCTTCAAGAGTTCGTTGTCGCTCCGGCAGGCGGGTCAGTATCCCGACCGACGATGATCCAGCTGTCGAACGGCAATATGCTCGTCGCCTGGCACAGTTCGAACGATACCGGCCCGGGCGCGCCAGCCGGTCGGGATATCATCGGGCAAGTCTTCGACCCTCTGGGAAACCGCGTCGGGACCGAGTTCCGTGTCAATCAGTTCTCCCAGCTCGGCAACGAGCAACTCGTCAGCCTCGCGGCCCTTCCCGATGGTGGATTTACCGCAGTCTATGAAAGCCAGGCATCGAATGGTGTGAGGTCGATCTTTCTCGATCAGTTCAATGCCCTGGGCACCGTGTCGAACGGCAGCACGGTCGAGATCGATTTTTCGACGAATGCCCCCAACGTGTCCAATCCACGCATGGCGGTGATGAATGCGACGACTGCGATGGTCGTCTATGAACGGTTCGAATCCGGGATCAACAAGGTCATCGGCAAAATATACAATCCGACCACGGGCACCTATGGCCCTGAAATCGTGGTGTCAGATTCGGCAGAGGGCGCGACAGGTCCCGAAGTTGCCGTTCTGTCTTCGGGGAAATATGCCGTCGTGATGCGCATCGGTGGTTCGGACCCATCGATCATCTATACAATCTACGACAGTGCGGGTGCTTTCCTCAGCGCTTTTGTCGTGCCCAACACCGACGCGAACCTCATCAACGAGATCGACCCGGACATCACCGCGCTGGATAACGGCCGTTTCGTCATTTCCTGGACGAGGCAGGGTTCGGCCACCGATGTCGGCTGGCAGATGTTCGACGAATCCGGCGCGGTGAGCGCGCCCGATTACGTCGGCACCGGCTCATTCACAAACAACAACAACGAGTCGAGCGTCACGGCTCTGGCAGATGGCAATTTTGTCGTCGTCTACGATGATGACCAGACGTCGGGTCTGCGGGTCGAGCATGTCAGCTCTCAGGGCGTCGTACTCGGTGTTTTCATGATTGCAGGGCCGGATCCGTCCCAGCCGACCGTGGTTGGTTTGGAGGATGGACGCTTTGCCGTCGTCTGGCTGCAGAACACATCGACCGTGATGATGGAGATTCTGGATACGCGGAACGCGGTCAACACGCCCGTTTACGCGCCGGAGGGATGGCAGGTCGGCACCAATGGCCATGATATCATTGGGCAGACATCTGAAATTGTCCACGGGTGGAATGGAAACGACGAGATTACCGAAGCAAATGGATCCGGAAACACGTCCATTTTTGGTGATGATGGCAATGACACGATCTTTGTCGTTACCAGTATTGGGTCGGACTATTTCAATGGGGGGATCGGTGTCGACAGGATCGATTGGTCTGCCGTCAACGAAATCGGCGCGACCTTCGATCTCCAGCTCGGCTTGGCAGGGGATACGGGTGGCAATGAAGAGGAGATGCTCGGTTTTGAGAACCTGACCGGTACCAACAACGCTGACACGATCCTCGGCAGTGTCTTCGAGAACGCCCTGGACGGGGGTGCGGGCAACGACACGATCATCGGCCGCGATGGCAGCGACCTCATCACGGGCGGCGCGGGCAACGACGCGATCGACGGCGGCACAGGCAACGATGCCGCGATCTGGCTCGCCTCGCGGTCCAATTATCTGGTCCGCAGCTTCGTCTCGGCCGGCACCTTCTATACGCAGGTGTCGGCGGTCACCGGCAACGACGGCGTCGACCTCCTCGTCAATGTCGAGACCCTGGGCTTCAACAGCGGCGGTCAGGCCTTCGGCAACGCCGGCATCCAGCAGAACCTCGTCGCCAACATCGACGGCTCGCTCTATGACGACGCTCTGTTCCAGAACACCGCAACCGGTCAGATCCTCTACCAGAACATGAATGCCGGCACCGGATCCGGTTTCAACAATGTGCTGGGCTCGCTGCCCGCCGGCTGGCGGCTGGTCGGCAGCGATGACTTCACCGGCGACGGGCGGGCCGACACGCTGGTGCAGGACACCAACACGGGGTCGATCTACACGGTGAACATCGCCTCCGGCGCTCCGGTCTGGGGCGTGGTCAACACGGGGCTCACCAGCGCCTTCCAGGCGATCGCCTCCGGCGACGTGACGCGGGACGGCACGGCCGACGTGCTGGTGCGCGATACCGCCACCGGCGTCAACTATATCGCTGACATGAATGCCGGCGGGACCTTCGGCGGCTGGGTTCTCGGCCCCAATCTCGGCACCGGCTGGCGCACCGTCGGCCTCGGCGACTTCAACACCGATGGCGCCTCGGATGTTCTCGTCCAGAACATCGCAGATGGCACGACCTACTATCGTGACATGGTCAACAACCAGTGGGGCCTCGTGTCGGGCGCAGTCGGCTCGCAGTGGGTGGCGCGCGAGGCCGGCGACCTCAACGGCGACGGCTATGCCGACGTGGTCTTCCGCAATACCGCGACCTCCGACATCTGGTGGGTGAACATGCTCGGCGGCACCAATGCCGGCTGGAGCGTGGTGGCGAACGGCCTCGCCGGCTGGGACGTCCGGGGCTCGGCCGATGTCGACAATGACGGCTATCGCGACGTCATCGTCCAGAATACGGCGAACGGAACCACCTACTACGCTGACATGAACAACGGCGCCTTCGCCGGATGGGGCACGGTGAGCGGCGCGCTCGGCACCCAGTGG
>NZ_JAUYFA010000093.1 GCF_030691135.1 Phreatobacter sp. | reverse complement strand
CTCGGCCCTGTCCTTCGCCTCGCAGGGCGACCAGCAGGTCCTCCAGTTCCTCCGCTGATCGTCCAGCATCTCCACGCTTCGAAAGGGCGGCCTCCGGGCCGCCCTTTCTCGTTTGGGGCCCAACGGCGCGCTCCAAAGCGGCGGGGGAGGCCGCAAGGTTCGGTCAAGGATAACGGGGGGTGTCGAGACATGGTAAAAACTTCTGCCACGTATGCGCTTTGTTAACGATGTTGGTGCAACGTAATCCCGTCTTCGAGAACTGAAGGCCCTCCCAGGATGTGGAGGTTGCGTATCGACCACCCCTCAGAACCAGGGGTCCCTAGGAGAGGGCAGTATCCATGTCTGACATCACCATCTCGCGCGGCGTTCGCTCGAACCTCCTCGCGCTCCAGAACATTTCGTCCCTGCGCGAAACCATCCAGGGTCGCCTCGCTTCGGGCAAGAAGGTCAATTCTGCCCTCGACAATCCGACGAATTTCTTCACCGCTTCTGCCCTCAATGCCCGCGGTAACGATCTCGGTTCGCTGCTGGACGGCATGTCCAACGGCATCAAGACCCTGGAAGCCGCCGACAACGGCCTCAAGTCGATCACGAAGACGGTAGAGTCGCTGCAGTCGTCGATCCGCCAGGCCCGCCAGGACAAGTCCTGGAAGGGCGAGAGCTACGCTTTCACCGCAACTGCCGGCACGGGTGACATCGTCTTCACCGGCGGCGCCGTCGGCACCACCGCCGTCACGGTGGCGGTGACGGCCAATGCCTCGGTCGACGATGTCGTCGCGGCGATCAACGGCAATTCGTCGCTGACGTCCAAGGTTCGCGCCTCGAACGACAATGGCAAGCTGCGCATCGAGAATCTGTCGACGTCGGAGCTGACCGTCGCCGACACGGCCGTCGCGACCACCGGCACCGGTGGCACGATCGGCGGCAACACGGTTCGCGCCGACCTGGTCAAGCAGTTCAACGACCTGCGCCAGCAGCTCGACCGCACCGCGGAAGACGCCTCCTTCAACGGCATCAACCTGCTGCGCGGCGACGCGCTCGCCATCACCTTCAACGAGACCGGCTCGTCCTCGATCACCATCCAGTCGAAGAACGGTGAGCCGATCAACTCGACCAATCTGGGGATCGACGTTCAGGCCGCGTCCGTGGCTGACACCGATACCAGCCTCGATGCGATCCTCGGCACGCTGTCTTCGGCGATGAGCTCGCTGCGGTCGCAGTCCTCGGCCTTCGGTTCGAACCTCTCGGTGGTGCAGAATCGCCAGGACTTCACCAAGTCGATGATCAACACGCTGCGCGGCGGTGCGGACAACCTCACCCTCGCCGACCAGAACGAGGAAGGTGCCAACTTGCTCGCGCTCAACACCCGCGCCCAGCTCGCCACCTCGGCCCTGTCCTTCGCCTCGCAGGGCGACCAGCAGGTCCTCCAGTTCCTCCGCTGATCGTCCAGCATCTCCACGCTTCGAAAGGGCGGCCTCCGGGTCGCCCTTTCTCGTTTCGGGCGCGGCGTTAGAGCCGCATTAACCATCTTCGCGAAGAGTGCGGATTCGGTGGGCCCGCTGCGCGCGGCCCGCAGCGCCCGTCTGTGGAGATCATGATGGCCAGAGCCCTCGAATGGAGTCGTCCCCTCGACGAGCGGACGATTGGTCATGCGGTGGACTATGCCACGCGGTCCGCCGAGGCGGCGCTGACCCGCGGCGAAGCCTCGATCGCGGTGCGTATCGCCCGTCAACTCGGCCTCGCCCAACCCGGGATCGCCGCCCACCGCGAACTCCTCGACCGGGGGCTCGCGGCGCTGGACCAGGCGTCGGACTTCATCGCCCGCCACAGCGGCAGCAGCGATCCGGATATGGTGGATGCGGTGGCGGCGGCGCATCTCGCCCGCGGCGACCTGATGACCGCCAGCCAGCTCTGGCTGTCGCTGGCGAAGGCCGATTCCAGCCGTGCCGACGCCTTTCTCAGCTTCGCCTGGTGCATGGCCCGTGCCGGCAACAACGAGAGCGCCGAGACGATCATCGCCCATCTGTCGCGTCTGACCAGCCATCCGAAGATCGATGCGGTGAGCATGATGATCGCCATGGCGCGGGGGGATTTCGACGGGGCCCTGCTGCAGGCGCAGAAGGCTCTCGCAAGCGATGCGGAGGCCCATGTCTGGCTGCCGCTCGGCCCGGTCTTCCACAGCTCAAGTGTGGCGAACGAGGCCGCTTTCGTGCTCGGCATGCGGCTCGAGGATCTGAGCGCCCTGATTCACCTCTACGAGGTCGGGCAGCATGTCCAGGCGGGCCGGAACCGCGAGGCCGTGGCCGGGGCGGATGTCGCGCTTGCCCTCATTCCCGACGACCGCTGGGCTTCCATGTTCAAGATCATGGCGCTGATGGCGTCCGAGGACAAACTGGGCGCGGCCCAGGCTCAGGCGTCTCTCGCTGCCGCCACCGGCGCGAGACTGGACGTGCTGACGCGGCTGATCGACCTCCTCTTTGACGCCAGCGCCCACCAGCAGGTCGTCGATCTCGGCCGTATCGTACGCGACCGCCTGCCCGAACACAGCGCCCTCCTGTCGACGATCGCCCATGCGGCGTCGCATGTGGTGGAGATGGATCTCGCCGACGAGATCCTCGCCTCGCTGGAACCGCTCGGGGAGACCATCGTCAAGGCGGGGCTATCGCCCTTCATGGTGCTGGCGATGACCGACGACCCGGCGATCCAGCGGATCGCCTCGGAACGGCGCGGGCGCACCCTGCCGGGACCGACCGAGCCGCTGGACGTGCCGCTGCCGGTGCCGCCGGCGCGGGGCGAACGCCTGCGGATCGGTTACTATTCGAACGATTTCCACAATCACGCGACGCTGAAGCTGCTGACCGAAGCGCTGGAATGCACCGACCGCCATCGCTTCGAGGTCGTCGCCTATTCCTACGACGCCCATGCCGAGGATGCCGAGCGCGTCCGCCTGAAGGCCGCCGTCGACCGCTTCGAGGACGTGACGATGCTCACGGAAACCGAGACGGCCAGCCTGATCCGCCGCGACGGCATCCATGTCCTGGTCGATCTGAAGGGCTACACGGGGGGCTCGCGGCTCAGCCTCCTGAAATACCGCGCGGCGCCGATCCAGGTGAACTGGCTCGGCTATCCCGGCACCTACGGGCTGGCCGAGGCCGACTACATCATCGCCGACCCCTTCATTATCCCGGCGGAGACCGAGGGCGGCTATTCTGAAGCGGTGGCGCGGCTCCCGGACTGCTACCAGCCGAACCGGCGCAATCGCGAGGTCGTGGAGGCGCCGACACGCGAGATGGTGGGGCTGCCGGAGACGGGCTTCGTCTTCGCCTCGTTCAACCATATCTACAAGGTCGGCGGCACGCTCTTCGCCGTCTGGATGGACATCCTGAAGGGCGTGCCCGGGGCGGTGCTGTGGCTGCTGTCGAAGGACCCGGCGATCGGCGAGCGCCTCCGCGCGCGCGCGGAGGCTCATGGTGTCGACCCGACGCGGCTGGTCTTCGGGCCGGTGATGGACAATGAATATCACCTGGCGCGCTACAATCTGGTCGATCTCGCCCTCGACACCTATCCGGTCGGCTCGCACACGACGGCGAGCGATGCCCTTTGGATGGGCGCGCCGCTGCTGGCCCTGTCGGGTCGAAGCTTCGTCTCGCGCGTCTCAGGGAGCATCCTCAGGGCGGCGGGCATGGAGCAGCTCATCGCCACCAGCTTCGACGAGTACAAGGCCAAGGCCATCGCCCTCGGCAACGATCCGGGCACGGCGCAGGTCCTGCGCGAGACGCTGCTGCGGACCCGCCAGACCGTGCCGCTCTTCGCTCCCGACCGCTTCGCCGCCCATCTCGGCCTCGCCTACGAGACGATGGTCGACATCTGGCGCCGCGGCGAGGCCCCGAGAAGCTTCGACGTCCCGGCGACAGGCAGTGCGCCGGCGCGGTCAGTGGAAGTCGCGTGACTTCGGCAGGATCCTGACATCGCGCGGGTGGCGTCCGCCGCCACGCGGATATTGCGGCCTCGCCACCTCGTCGGCACGGGCGAGGCTCGTCCGCATCGGGTCATCAGAGAGCAATTGCAGATCGGCGGTGCGGTCGGCGATGTCCCCGGCCATCAGGTGGACGACGCCTTCCGGGCTCCGCTGTACGAGGCCGTCGACCACCAGCAGCCGCGCTCCCATGACGGCGCGGCGGAAGCGTTCCATGTGGCGGGCCCAGAGCACGACATTGGTGATGCCGGTCTCGTCCTCCAGCGTGATGAAGATGGCGTTCCCCTTGCCCGGCCGCTGGCGGATGAGGACGACGCCGGCGACACGGGCGCGGGCGCCGTTGCGGCCGGCCGCGATCTCGGCGCAGGTGACGATGCCCTCGGAGCGGAAACGCTCGCGCAGGAACTGCACGGGATGGGCCTTCAACGACAGCCGCGCCGTCTGGTAGTCGGCGACGACGTGTTCCGACAGCGGCATGGCGGGAAGCCGCGCATCGGCTTCCACGCCGAGTTCGCGGGCGTCGGCGGCGGCGAAGAGCGGCAGCGGCCGGTCGTCCGGCAGGCGCCGCACCGCCCAGAGCGCCTCGCGCCGGTCGAGGCCGATGGAGCGGAAGGCGTCGGCATCGGCGAGGATGTGGAGCGCCCGAACGGGAAGGACGCAGCGGCGGGCGAGGTCCTCGATGTCGACGAAGGGGCGGACGCGCACCGCGACCAGCCTTGCGGCCCAGGCCTCGTGGAAACCGTCCAGCTGGCGGAAGCCGAGGCGCAGGGCATGGCCGTCCCGGCCAAGTTCGAGGCTGTTGTCCCAGAGGCTGGCATTGACGTCGACGGCGCGGACCTCGACGTCGTGCTCGCGCGCGTCGCGGACGATCTGGGCCGGCGCGTAGAAGCCCATGGGCTGGGCGTTCAGGAGGGCGCAGGCGAAGATCGCGGGGTGGTGGCATTTGATCCAGGACGAGATGTAGACGAGCTTGGCGAAGGAGGCCGCATGGCTTTCGGGAAAGCCGTAGCTGCCGAAGCCCTTGATCTGGTCGAAGCAGCGCTGGGCGAAGGCGGGATCATAGCCGCGCGCCACCATGCGGCCCGTCATCAGCGTCTCGAACCGGCCGATCGTGCCGACATTGCGGAAGGTCGCCATGGCGCGGCGCAGGCCGTTGGCCTCGTCGGCGGTGAACTTCGCCGCCACCATGGCGAGGCGCATGGCCTGTTCCTGGAAGAGCGGCACGCCGCAGGTCTTGTTCAGCACCTGGTAGAGCTCGTCGGGCGCGCCATGGCCCGGCGCCGGCGAGGGATAGACGACGGGTTCGAGCCCGGCCCGCCGTTTCAGGTAGGGGTGGACCATGTCGCCCTCGATCGGTCCCGGGCGGACGATGGCGACCTGGATGACGAGGTCGTAGAGATTGCGCGGCTTGAGGCGCGGCAGCATGTTGATCTGCGCCCGGCTCTCGACCTGGAAGACCCCGATGGAATCGCCGCGACACAGCATGTCGTAGACCTCGCGGTCGTCGGGCGGCACGTTGAAGAGGTCGAGGTCCGGCCCGCCGGTCTCGCGCAGCAGGGCGAAGGCCTTGCGGATGCAGGTGAGCATGCCCAGTGCAAGGACATCGACCTTCATCAGGCCGAGCGCGTCGATGTCGTCCTTGTCCCATTCGATGAAGGTGCGGTCGGCCATGGCGGCGGGGCCGATGGGCACGGTCTCGTCGAGCCTTGCGCCGGTGAGGACGAAGCCGCCGACATGCTGGGAGAGGTGGCGCGGAAAGCCGATGAGGCGCTCGGCGAGGCCGACGGCGCGGCGGATCAGCGGATTGGCGGGATCGAGCCCGGCCTCGCGGACATAGTGGTCGCCGATGGCGGTGCCCCATGAGCCCCAGACCATGCCGGCGAGGCGGCCGGTGACGTCCTCGGTGAGGCCGAGGGCCTTGCCGACCTCGCGGATGGCGCTGCGCGGCCTGTAGCTGATGACGGTGGCGGCGATGCCGGCGCGCTCGCGCCCGTAGCGCGCATAGATGTGCTGAATGACCTCCTCGCGGCGCTCATGCTCGAAATCGACGTCGATGTCCGGCGGCTCGCGCCGTTCCGACGAGATGAAGCGGGCGAAGAGCAGGTCATGGTCGTTGGGGTCCACCGCGGTGATGCCGAGCACGTAGCAGACGGCGGAATTGGCGGCGGAGCCGCGGCCCTGGCAGAGGATGCCCTTGTCCTCGGCGACGCGGACGATGTCGACGATGGTGAGGAAGTAGCGGGCGTAGTCGAGGCTGGCGATGAGGGCGAGTTCCTCGGCGAGGAGCTTCTCGACTTTCGCCGGCACCTCGCCGCCATAGCGGTGGACGGCGCGCTCCCAGGTGATCTTCTCGAGCCAGCCCTGCGGCGTCCAGCCGGGCGGCACGGGCTCTTCCGGATATTCGTATTTCAGCTCGGCCAGCGAGAAATCCATGCGCGACAGCAGGTGCTGCGTCTCGGCGACGGCCTCCGGGCAATCGCGGAAGAGCCGTGCCATCTCGTGCCCCGGCTTCAGGTGGCGCTCGGCATTGGCGGCGAGGCGGAAGCCGGCCTCCTCGATGGTGACGCCCTCGCGGATGCAGGTGAGCACGTCCTGCAGGTCGCGCTGGGCGGGGTCGTGGTAGAGCACGTCGTTGACCGCGACGAGCGGCACGCCGGCTGCGCCGGCCAGGGCCTTGAGGCGGAAGAGGCGGCGGCGGTCCTCGCCGTTGCGCCCCATGGTGGCGCCGAGCCAGAGCTGGCCGGGCGCGGCCTCGGCGAGGGCGCGAAGCGGCGGCGCCAGGGCTGCATCGTCCTCGCCCGGCATCAGGATCAGCAGGAGGTCGCGGGTATCGGCAAGGAGATCGTCGAGGCTGAGGCGGCAGTCGCCCTTTCCGCCGCGCAGGTTGCCGGTGGTCAGAAGCCGGCAGAGCCGGCCCCAGCCGCGCCGGTTGGCCGGGTAGGCGATCACCTCGGGCGCGCCGTCGCAGAAGACGAAGCGGGTGCCGACGGCAAGCCGGAAGCGCTCTGCCGCTGCCCTGAACGCCGCTTGCGTGAAGCCGAGGGTGACGGCCTGGGGCATGTCGATCCAGACGAATTCGCCAGGGGAGGAGCCCTCCTTGACCTTGTCCGGGGGAATGAGGCCGTCGGTCCTGATCTCCTTCAGGAAGGCATGGGCGCGCACGACGCCGGCCACCGTGTTGCGGTCGGCGATGCCGATGCCGGAATGGCCCAGGGCGAGGGCCGTCAGCACCAGGTCGCGCGCATGGGAGGCGCCGCGCAGGAAGGAGAAATTCGAGTGGGTGGCGAGCTCTGCATAGGCCAGTTCTGAAGCGGCTGGTTCTGAATAAGTCATGGGCCCCTCAGGCGAAGAGCCCGTGGACGAACCAGCGCGGCGCGGTCGTCTCGGTGCCGTAGAGGCCCTGGCGGAAGACCCAGAAGCGGCGGCCCTCGCGGTCCTCGAGGCAGTAATAGTCACGCGTCAGGGCGCTCTCGCCGTCGCGCCACCATTCGGTGGCGATGCGCTCGGGGCCTTCGGCGCGGGCGATCTGGTGGGTGGTGCGGCGCCAGTGGAAGGTGGCCGGCGGCCCGTCCGGCACCTCGGCGAGGGTCTCGATGGGCTGCGGCGGGTCGAAGAGTTGGAGCGGACGGGTCAGAGGCCGGGCAGCGCGCATGACTGGCCAGGCCGCCGTCGCGCCGACGGCGATGGCGGGGCGCATGGCCTCGGCCCGTTCTGGAATGTGGGAGTGGCGGTCGACGAGGCGCACCACGCTGTCGCGCCCGAAGCGGGCGACCAGCCGGTCGATCAGGGCGACGGTCTCCCGGTCGGCTTCGCCGCGGCCGTCGAGCCGCGCCTGACGAGGCGCCAGCGCTTCGGTGCGCAGCACGGCGAGCCGGATCAGGTCGAAGCCGAACCCGGGGTCGGACGGGTCGTCGATAAGGTGCATCTTCTCGGCGAAGAGGCGGATGAGGGCCGCCCCGTCCCGCGTGGCCTCGCCCGTCTCCACCGCGATGCGGCGCACCACGCCGTCGGTGCGGAAGAAGCTCGCCTCGAACAGCCGTCCGCCCTCGCCGCGCTCTTCCATGGTGGTGCCCGCCGTGCCGAGGATCATGCCGAGCGCGCCGAGGAGGTCCTCGCGCCGGCCCACCGGCTCGGCGAAACGGCGTTCGACCATGCAGGTCGCCACCGCCCGGCGCGGCGTCAGGCGCGTGTCCTCGCGGCCGGTGACCCTTCGCAGCCGCGTCGCCAGTAACGCCCCGAAGCGGGCGACGAGGATGTCGCCGGGCCGGCAGCCGAGGTCGCCGATCGTCTTCAGCCCGGCGCGGGTGAGCGCCAGGACGGCGGCGGGATCGATGCCGAGCGCCATGACGGGCAGGGAGGCGACGGCCTCCGCCTCGGCGCCGGGAGGGACGCTGTCGCGGGTGGCGTAGCGGGCGAGGGCGGAGGCGGCTTCGGGCGTGCCGGCGACGGTGGCGCGCGCCGTCAGGCCGGCACCGGCGAGGCGCCGCAGGAGGTCCTTGTGCAGGGCCGCCTCGCCGCCGAAGAGATGGGCGCAGCCGGTGATGTCGAGGGTGAATCCCTCCGGCGGCTCCAGCGCGACGAGCGGCGTGTAGCGGTCGGCGGCATCGGCGAGGCGCTCCAGGAAATGCCGGTCGGCGTCCCGATCGTGCTCCATGGCCACCAGCGTGGGCAGGCAGGCGCGGGCATCGGCGAGCTTCTGTCCGGGGCAGAGGCCGAGCGAACGCGCCCGCGCATCGACAGCGGCGATGAGAAGGGCGCCGGCCACCTTCTCGGTGAGGACGAGCGGGGGGTCATCCGGCGCGCCGGAAGGGCAGGGCGGGAGCTTGCGGCGCAGCCGCTCGGTCGCCAGGAAGGGCATCCAGACGGCGAGGTAGCGCCGCCCGCTCGCGGAAACGGCGGTGTTCACGATCCCACTCCATGGGCCAGTCGCGGGGAGGAATGCCGGCCCGGTGGCGCAGCAGGGTGACGAGAAAGGCGGGCAGGCCGGGCAGGCCGGCCTCCGTTGCCGGGGAGGCCATGGCCCGCACCTGCCAGCGCGACAGGGCGGCGGAGGCGGCGGGTTCCGCATCGGTGCGGGTGACGATGACGGTGACGCCGCTCTCGGCGGCGGCCAGCGACAGGCGCCGGCTGGCGGTGAGGTCGAGGACCCTGGGTGCGCCCCATATCTCGGCGATGACGACTCCGACGGCGCCGCAGCGTGCCGCGTCGTGGGTCGCCTTCAGGACCGCCTCCGCATCCCGCGCCCTGACGAGGACAAGCCGGCCCGGATCGAGCCCGAGGGCGGCGATGCCGTGGCCGTAGGGGCGGCCGAATTCCTGATCGAGCATGCGTTGGCGGATCCAGACCACCGGCGCTGACGGCGCCGCCCGCAGCGCCAGGCCGAGGGCGAAGCCGGTGGCGGAAGGGCCATGGGCCGGGCTCGCGGCGAAGACCTCGTGCAGGGCTGCGCGGGCGAGCCCGCCGCCGAGCAGGGCGTCGAGCCCGGTCGGGCCGAGGGAGAAATGCGGCGACGCCGAAGGCATGGCCCCCCGCTCCAGACGCGCAAGGGTACCCTTCAGCGCCGCGAGGGCGTCGCGTCGCGCAGTCATAGTTGTTCCCGTTTCGTTCTTCATGAGAGGGAGTCTGGCCGGGAGAGTCAAGGCATTCCGACTCAACCCTGCGGCGAGGAAGCCGGCGGCGATGCAAGGCAGGCCCGCCGCCCGGCAGCGCCGGGCGGTTCGGTCAGGGCGCCGCCGGCGCGGCAACCGGCCGTCGCCGGCCTCGGTGCAGGCGGAACTCTGCGCTCACCGCGCGCATCTCGCTGGGCCGATCAGATCCTTGTGCGCCACCGTCACCCGGTTCAAAAAAGTGCCGACATGGTCCTGCGCCGCCTCAGATCAGGGCGGCGGCGGCATGGACTTCCGACGACGGCGGTCCTAGATTTCCGCCGGGCGATGCGATTGACCGCGGCGCCGTTTTTCGCCCGGGTCGCTCCTCGGTGCTGAAGAGGTGCGCAAAATGCCGCATACGCCGGGCTGTCTCCTTCCTGTAATTACCTTGATCTAGGGAACGGTATCGGGTTCCACTCCCCGCTCGCTTCCCGGTCCTCGCCGTGTCCGCGCCGCAACTGTCTCCCCCCAATGCATCGGTACGGAGCCGACGACTGTGACTGAACCGGACCTCGCCACGCGCCCGCAAGCTCATGCCGAGCCGAAGGGCGCCGATACAGTGCGACCGCCCGTTCGATGGGTCCGCATCTGTGCCATTCTCTCCGCCTATGCCCTGATCATCGTGCTCGGCCATTTCGCCGGCCGCTGGCTGCAGCAATATCTCGGCTTCGACCCGATGAACTTGCAGGATACGACTGCCCAGACCGTGTTGATCCTCGGGCTGATCCTGTTCATCGTCATGCTGGCGCTGCCCTTCGTTCCAGGAATCGAAGTCAGCCTCGCGCTCTTCGCCATCTTCGGGTCGGCGGTCGCACTGCCGATTTACTTCGCGACGATCGCAGCCTTTGTCATCTCCTATGCTGCGGGCCGTTTCGTGCCTCTCGCGAGCCTTGCGAGGTTTTTCGATTACATCGGACTTACGCCGGCCAGCGCCCTCGTCCAGCGGCTGGGCGCCATGTCGCCGCCCGAGCGGGTCGAGGCGCTGGTGGAGACCGCACCGAACAAGCTCGCGCGCGTCCTCGTCAACCACCGCGACCTCACGCTCATCGCCGCGTTGAACATGCCGGGCAATGCGCTGATCGGCGGCGGCGGCGGTATTGCCCTCGTCGCCGGCATGAGCGGAATGTTCAGGCCCGACCGCTATCTGATCGCAATTGCCATTGCCTCGCTTCCGATTCCCCTGCTCATGGTCGTCGCCGGGCATCTTCTGAAGTGAACGATGCCGCCGGTCGGCGCTGAAGACGGACCCGCCTTCAAGTCTGGTTCCATCGCCGGTATCGCTTCCGCCCGATTTTAGCCGGCGGGAGATGGCCGCGTCGACCTTGCGGACATGCCGTCGCAATGCCGGAAAACCCGGTCCAGGCTGCTGCCACTCTCCCCCTCCCGCCGGGGGCCGCGAGCCTCTATGTTCCGGGCCATGACGGACATCATTCAGGTTGCCAATCTCTCAAAGCGCTACGCTTCGGGCTTCCAGGCGCTCAGGAATGTCGACCTCGACATCCGGAGCGGCGAGATTTTCGCGCTTCTGGGACCGAACGGAGCGGGCAAGACGACGCTGATCTCCACCATCTGCGGCATCGTTCGGCCGACCGAAGGGACGGTCACGGTCGGCGGTCACGATATCGCGATGGACTACCGGGCCGCCCGTGGCATGATCGGCCTCGTGCCGCAGGAACTGACCACCGATTCTTTCGAATCGGTCTGGGCGACCGTGACCTTCTCCCGCGGCCTGTTCGGCAAGCCGCCCGATCCCGGGCTGATCACGCAGATCCTCAAGGACCTGTCGCTCTTCGACAAGAAGGACGCGAAGATCATGACGCTGTCCGGCGGCATGAAACGTCGCGTGATGATCGCCAAGGCCCTCTCCCACGAGCCGAGCGTGCTGTTTCTCGACGAACCCACGGCCGGGGTCGACGTCGAGCTCAGGCGCGACATGTGGCAGCTCGTCGGCCGGCTGCGCGAGCGCGGCGCGACCATCATCCTGACGACCCACTATATCGAGGAGGCCGAGGAGATGGCCGATCGCGTCGGCGTCATCTCGAAGGGCGAGATCATCCTGGTCGAGGACAAGGCCGCGCTGATGGCGAAGCTCGGCAAGAAGCAACTGACCGTCGATCTGCAGAACCGGATCGACGCGGTTCCCGCCGCGCTCGCCCCCTTCAACCTCAGCCTCGCTCCTGACGGCGGCGCGCTGGTCTATACCTACGACACGCAGGCCGACCGTACCGGCATAACCGCCCTTCTTCAGGCCCTGGCGGAAGCCGGGCTGCGGCTGAAAGACCTCCACACGCGGCAGAGCTCGCTTGAGGAGATCTTCGTCAACCTGGTGAGCGACCGATGAACCTCCAGGCGATGAAGGCCATCTACCTGTTCGAGATGGCGCGCACCTGGCGCACGCTCTGGCAGAGCATCGTCTCGCCCGTCATCTCCACCTCGCTCTATTTCGTGGTGTTCGGCGCGGCGATCGGCTCGCGCATGCAGGACATCGACGGCATCGCCTACGGCGCCTTCATCGTGCCAGGGCTGATCATGCTCTCGCTCCTGACCCAGAGCATTTCCAACGCCTCCTTCGGCATCTATTTCCCGCGCTTCACCGGGACGATCTACGAGGTGCTGTCGGCGCCGATATCGACCTTCGAGATCGTCGCCGGCTATGTCGGCGCGGCCGCGACGAAATCGGTCATCCTCGGTCTGATCATCCTCGCCACGGCAGCCCTGTTCGTGCCGCTGCGGATCGAGCACCCGCTGTGGATGCTGGCCTTCCTGGTGCTGACGGCGCTGTATGAGAGCTGGACCTTGCCCCTGGCGGTGGTGATGATCGTGCCCATGGGT
>NZ_JAUYFA010000086.1 GCF_030691135.1 Phreatobacter sp. | reverse complement strand
CGCCGCAGCGTCCAGCGCGGCGAGCGCGCCGTGGGTCGGCGCGTGTTCGGACGGCCCCGTCGTCGGCGCAACTGAAACGCTCGGCGGACAGCCCCGTGATCTGAACGAAGAAAATGCCGGCGGCCCGCGCGGAGGCTTATCGCCCCTCGCGGGCCCAGACGGCGGTCAGGGCGCCGAGCATCAGGAGCAGCCCCAGCAGGCCGGCAAAGGCCGGCAGGATGCCGATGCCGCGCACCACCGATGCGTCACGCTGGCGGATGCCCATCCAGTCCTCGCCGCGCAGCGAGCTCGCCGAGCGCGTCGGCACGATCCGCGGGATGGAGAGCGTTCCCGTTTCCGAAATGCGCCACAGGCCGCCGCCGGTGGCGCGCACCAGCGGCTCGAGCAGCCGCAGGGTCGAGGTCACGTCGGTGAATTCGCGCGGATTGGGCGGGCCGACATTGATCAGGCGGGTGAGCCGTCCGGCCTGGGCGCGCCAGAGGCCAAGTTCGGTGATGTCGACCTGGCCGCGCCACAGGCCCGGTTCCGCATCCTGCATCGCGACGGTGAGGCTGGTGCCGGAGGGGCGGGTCAGTGTCACGGTCTCGGGGCGCTCGGCCATGGTCTGCAGCTCGACGGCGAGCTGGCGGCCACGCACGGCGAGGCGCAGGCTCTCCTCCTCCAGTTCCGGCTCCTTCATCAGCCAGTGCGACAGGCGACGCAGCAGTTCCAGATGCGGTCCGCCGCCCTCGTAGCCGCGCGCCCAGAGCCAGATGTGGTCGGAGAGGAGCAGCGCCACGCGGCCCTCGCCCTGACGGGTCAGCATCAGAACGGGCCGTGAGTCCGGCCCGTCCATGACGGTCATGGCGCCCTGCGCCGGCTGGCGGCTCTCGATCAGGCGGAACCATCGGCTCCATTGCGGATTGCCCTCGGCGGCCATGCCGGGGAGCGAGCGCGTCACGGGATGGCGACGGCCCTGGTCGGAGACGCGGGCGTGGAAGGGTCGCTCCATGACCTCGCCGGTCGGCGCGGCGGGCAGGATGCTCTCCAGCGGCGTGTCGTTGATCGAGGCGGAGGTGGCATGTTCGGGGCCGGCCGCGATCAGCAGCGCGCCGCCGTTGCGGACATAGCGGGCGATGTTCTCGAAATAGAGCAGCGGCAGCACGCCCTGCTGGGCGTAGCGATCGAAGATGATGAGATCGAACTCGCGGATCTTGATCTGGAAGAGCTCGCGGGTCGGGAAGGCGATGAGCGAAAGTTCGTTGATCGGCGTGCCGTCCTGTTTCTCCGGCGGTCGCAGGATGGTGAAGTGGACGAGGTCGACGCCGGCATCCGACTTCAGCAGGTTGCGCCAGGTGCGCTCGCCAGCATGGGGCTCGCCGGAGACGAGCAGCACGCGCAGCTTCTCGCGGATGCCGTCGATGACGACGACGGCGCGGTTGTTGATGGTGGTGAGCTCGCCCTGCAGCCCGTCCACCTCGATCTCGACGATGTTGGCGCCGGCATGGGTGATCTGGACCGAGATGTTGGTGGTGGCGCCGGTCGCGACCGTTCGCCGCTCGATGACCTCGCCACCGCGGCTGATGGTGACGGCGGCCTGGGCCACGGCGCCGCCGGTGCCGTTGTCCTCGATGCGGAAGCCGATCGTCTGGTTCTGCTGGACGATGCCGAAGCGCGGCGTCTGGGTCAGGACGACCCGGCGATCGCGGTCGGTCGAGCGGCCGGTGATGAGTGCATGGACCGGCGCCGTGAAGCCGATGGCGGAGGCCTGTGCCGGGACGTCGTGGACCTGGCCGTCGGTGACCAGGATGGCGCCGCCGACGCGCTCGGCGGGCACATCGGAGAGGCCCGACCGCAGTGCCTCGAACAGGTGGGTGCCGTCCGTCTGTCCGTCCGAGGCGCCGGCATCGATCCAGCGCACCTCGAAGCCGGGCGAGCGGCCGAAGGCGCGCTCGATGGCGGCCTTGGCCTCATCGGTCATGCGGGTGCGGTCGGCGAGCGTCTGGCTGGCGGAGCGGTCGAGCACGACGGCGACGACGGATTGCAGCGGATCGCGGTCCTCCTGCGTGAAGACCGGATTACCGAGCGCCATGATGGCCAGCGCCATGGCGGCGATGCGCCACCAGGCGCCGCGGGTGCGCGACAGCAGCAGGAGCCCGGCGAGGAGGGCGACGGCCAGCGCGGCGAGGCCGAGCGCCCAGAGCGGGACGATGGGGGACCAGACGATGCCGAGGGTCATGGCTCAGTTCCCCAGCCGTTCGAGCAGGGCGGGCACATGCACCTGGTCCGTCTTGTAGTTGCCGGTGAGCGCATACATGACGATGTTGACGCCGAAGCGGAACGCCAGTTCGCGCTGGCGCGCCTCGCCCTGCACCGGCAGCAGGGGATTGCCCTGGCGGTCGATCGCCCAGGCGGAGGCGAGGTCGTTGGAGGAGATGACGATGGGCGAGACGGAATCGGAGGCGCGTGCCGGGCGGGCCGCTTCCTCTTCCGTCGCCGGCGGGATTGCCTCGACCCAGGTCGTGCCGTCGGTGTAGCGACCGGGGAACTCGCGCAGGATGAAGAAGGCGCGGGCGAGCACATGGTCGCGCGGCACAGCCTCCAGCTCGGGAATGTCGAGGCCGGCGAGAATGCGGCGCAGCGTCGCCTGGGCGGGGCTCGCCTGGCCGGGGCGCGCGGTGAGGGCGTCGCGGGTGTCGAAGATCACCATGCCGCCCTGTTTCATATAGGCGTCGAGCTTGAGCAGCGCCTGGGGCGTCGGCTCGTCGGCGCCCGCCACCACCGGCCAGTAGAGGACGGGGAAGAAGGCGAGCTCGTCGCGGGCGATGTCGACGCCCTGCGGCTGGGCCGGCTCGAGCGCCGTGCGGGCGGAGAGGAACCGCGTCAGGCCTTCGAGCCCGGCACGTGAGACGTCGTCGACATCGCGCGAGCCGGTGACGACATAGGCGAGGCGCGTCGCCTGCGTCGCCCGGACGGCGGCATCGTCTGCGGCATTGCCGGTGGAGACGATCGGGCGCTCCTGGCTGCGCCGGGTCTGGGCCTCCGCCGGGGGCGCGGCGAGCGCCAGGGCGCCGCCGAGGAGGATGAGCCAGGCGGCGGTGCGCCTGCGCTGGCCGAAGGACAGGCGCGCCAGGCCGCCGGCGATCAGGAAGACGATGATGCCATCGGCGAGGAGGAGGATCAGGGCGGTCACCACGAGCGGGGATCTGAGGTCGACGGGTTCACCCAGACGGTAGCGCTCGATCGTGGCATTGAGGGGACCGACGTCGAGCCGTTTCAGGCGTTCCTCGGGCGCCAGCACATTGACCGCGATCGTGCCCTCCTGCGGGCCGTAGAAGCCTGGCGGATAGTCGAAGGTGGCGGCCTCGCGCCAGTCGGCGGGAATCGGCTTGGCGGTGGCGGGAGGACGCACGAAGCCGCCGAAGCCGTCGAGCACCCGCGTCGGGGCGATCCGCTCGCTCGCCCGCGGCTGGCCGGGCACGGCGGCGAGGCCCTCGGCGGCGGGGCGGCCGGCGGCCGACAGGCCGGCGATCCGCTTCAGCATGTCGACGAAGGCGCCGGAGATCGGCAGGTCGGACCAAGAAGTGTCAGCGGTGACGTGGAAGAGGATGAGCAGGCCCTGGCCGCGCTTCTCCGCCGTCACGAGTGGCGTTCCGTCGGCGAGCTGTGCCCAGGTCTTGTCGGCGAGCAGCCCGTCGGGCTCGGCGAGGACCTGGCGGCGCACGCGCACGTCTGCCGGCACGGGAATGTCGGCGAAGGGGCTCTCGCGGCCGAAGGGGGCGAGGCCCTGCGGCGTCTCCCAGGACAGGGCGCCGCCGAGCTGGCGGCCGCCGCGCCGGAGCCGGACCGGCACGAGGTCGTCGCTCTGGGCGCCGGCGAGGCGCGTTCCCGCGAAGCGCAGCAGGATGCCGCCATTGTCGAGGAAGCGGTTCAGCGCATCGCGCGCCACCGGGGTGACGGTGCCGACATCGGTCAGCACGATCATCGGCACGCGCCCCTCGATGAAGCGGACGATGGCCTCGGAGGGCGATGCCCCCTCGACGGTGCGGATGTCGGCGAAGGGATCGAGCGCCCGGCCGAGATAGTAGGTCGGGGAGAGCAGCGGCTGGGCGGTGTCGGCGGTGGCGCCGGAGACCACGCCGATGGTGCGGCGCGCCCAGCGCGAATCGACGAGTTGCACAGCGCCTGCCGACCGCTCGGACAGGATGTCCATCCGGGTGATCTCGTTGCGGATCTCGACCGGCAGTTCGAAACGCAGGTCCGCCTCGGTCTTGCCGTCCTCGAAGGCGAAGGCGGCCTCGCCGAGCGGCAGGCCGCGGTTGTCGAGGGCCCTGACGCGGCCGGGCTGGGCGGGCCCGCCCTCGGCGCGCAGAACCTTGGCGTTGAAGCCGCCCGCCGTGTTGGTGGCCGCGGTGAGGGCGAGAGGTGCCGGCGTGCCGCCGTCGAAGACCGTCACGCTGCGGCCGCGGACGAGTGGCGCGAGTTGCGCGATGAAGGCCTCCGAGCGGCCGGTGTCGATGCCGTCGGTGAGCCAGACGACCTCGGCCTCTGGCTGCGCGGCGAGGAACTTCTGCAGCGCCGGCAGGATGGCGCTGCGGTCGGGTGTGTGCGGCAGTGGCTCGAGCGAACGCAGCCGCTCGCGCACCGAGGTGGGTGTCTCGAGTGCGATGTCGATCACCGGGCGGGCGGTCGGCACGAGCGCGACGGCGCGGCCAGCGCTTTCGGCGGAGGCGACGATCTCGCCCGCCACGCGCTGGCGCTGTTCGAAGGAGGCGGCCGAGGGCCAGCCGTCATCCATCATCAGGAGGACGGGACCGCGCGAGCCGGAGGTCGCTGCAGGCGGGTTCCACAAGGGGCCGGCCATGGCAAAGATGATGATGGCGGCCAGCAGCAGGCGCAGCAGCGTCAGCCACCAGGGGCTGTTGGACGGCGTCTCCTCCTTCGGCGCGATGTCCATGAGGATACGCGTCGGGGGGAAGCGGACGCGGCGCGGCCGCGGCGGCACGAGCCGCAACAGCCACCACAGCGCCGGCAGCGCTGCGAGGGCGAAGAGAACCAGCGGCGCAGCGAAGGCGAGGGGCAGGCCGAGCATCAGGCGCCCCCGATCCGGGGCCCGAGCTCGCGCGAGCCGGGGCCCATGCGCTGGTGCAGCGCGAGGATGGCGGTGGCGGGCGCCTGGTCGGTACGGTGGATGCCGAAGCTCCAGCCGCGGCTGTCGCATTCCTGGCGCAGCGCCGCGCGGTGGGCGGCGAGCCGCGCGACGTAATCGTCACGCCAGGTCTCGGCACGGCCGGCGGTGATGGTCAGGCTCTCCTCCATCTCTTCGAACTCGACCCGTCCCTTGTACGGGAAGGTCTCCTCGATCGGATCGTTGATCTGCAGGACATGGCCGCGCGACCCGGAGGAGGCGAGACCCTTGACCTCGTCGCGGAAGGCTTCCATCGGCACGAGGCAGTCGGAGAGGACGACGATTTCAGACAGCCGCGAGATCGGCGCGCGCGGCGGCAGGCTCGCCGCGGCGAGGTCGGGAACCGACAGCAGCGCATCGGCCATGCGTTCGATGATGGCGCGGCTGGCGGTCGGTCGCATGATGCCGGGGATGCCGACGCGCTCACCACCGCGGACCATGATCTCGGCGAGGGCGAAGGCGAGGACGATGCAGCGGTCGCGCTTGGTCTCCCAGGCGAGGGGCGAGACGAACTGCATGGAGGCGGAGCAATCCGGCCAGATCCAGACCGTATGGGCCGCTTCCCATTCGCGCTCGCGCACGTAGAGATGCTGGTCGCGGCCGGAGCGGCGCCAGTCGATGCGGCTCGCCGGCTCGCCGCTGGAGAAGCGGCGGAACTGCCAGAAATTCTCGCCCGATCCGGCGCGCCTGCGGCCATGCAGGCCATGGACGACGGTGGAGGCGACGCGGCGCGCCTCCAGCACCAGACGCGGCAGGGCGGCCGCCAGCATCTCGCCGTCGCGCATCAGCCGACCGGCGTGCTCCTCGCGACTGTTCGTCTGGGCGAGGTCGAAGAGGGCCATGGTTCAGCTGATCGGCTTGACCAGGGAGGCGATGGTCTTCTCCACCGTCAGCCCGTCGGCGCGGGCGGAGAAGGAGAGCGCCATGCGGTGCTTGAGGACCGGTTCGGCCAGTGCGACGACATCGTCGATGGACGGGGCGAGACGGCCATCGAGAAGGGCGCGAGCCCTGACCGCGAGCATCAGCGCCTGGGAGGCGCGCGGGCCGGGACCCCAGGCGATGGCGCCCGCGAGTTCGCCCTTGGCGACGCCGGGACGGGCCGAGCGGACGAGCTGGAGGATGGCCTCGACCACGGAATCGCCGGCGGGCAGGCGGCGCACCAGACGCTGGGCGGCCATGAGGTCCTCGGCGCTCAACGCCTGCTTCGGGCGCGACTCCTCGGACCCGGTGGTGTCGAACAGGATCTTCCGCTCCGCCTCGAGGTCGGGATAGTCGACGTCGATCTGCATCAGGAAGCGGTCGAGCTGGGCCTCGGGCAGGGGATAGGTGCCTTCCTGTTCAATGGGATTCTGGGTGGCCAGCACCAGAAAAAGTTCCGGCAGCCGGAAAGTGGTCTCACCAATGGTCACCTGTCTTTCCTGCATCGCTTCCAACAGGGC
>NZ_JAUYFA010000084.1 GCF_030691135.1 Phreatobacter sp. | reverse complement strand
TCCGCTGATCGCGAAATGGATCGTGGGCGTGGTGCAGAAGCGCAAGGTGTATGCGCGCTGGGCCGGTGTGAAGCCCGCGCGCTTCGACCGCAACCTGATCGTGATCGGCGCTGGCGCGGGCGGCCTGCGCGGCACTGTCGGTCGCGACGACATGGGCGCCCGCGCGGGCCAAGCCCAGACACAGGGCCCGGCCGATCCCGCCGCCGGCGCCCGTGATCAGGGCTACACGGTTCTCGAGCAGCATCTCATCCTCCCAAGGATCAGGTTCGGCCCGATTGTCGGGCTCTATATTCCAGAATATCCCAGATTCGCCGATAGTCTGGCGACAAAGGCCAGCAAAGCCTCGGCCCGCTGGCCACCACAGCGGGTGTCCATCATGCCGGCAGCGCCGATCATCGTCACGACGCATTGGACCTGGCCAGTATAGTCACGGACCGCCGCGGCGAGGGCGTTGACGCCGGGGACCGGCTGCCCCTCGATCGGTGCATAGCCGTGATGGCGCACGAATTCCGTATGCCGGCGCAGGTCCGTCAGCGAGGAGGGGGCCCCGATGCGCTGGGTACCCTTGTCCGCCATCTCGACTGAGACCTGCTGCGCAATGAGGTCTTCGGGAAGGAAGGCGGCGAACACCCGTCCCGTCGCCGTCCCGGTGATGGAAAAGACGGTGCCCGCCCTGACATTGACGTGCAGTTGGCTCGGACCTTCCTGGACCTGAATGATGGTCGGTCCATAGGTTCCCCAAACCGACAGCGACACCATCGTCCCCTGCACCGCCGACAGGGTGACGATCTCTTCGCTCGTCATCCGCAGGGGATCGTGCGTGCGCAGGCGGACGAGGCCGAGATTCAGCGCGAATGGACCCAGCCGGTAATGTCCCGAATGAGTGTCCTGTTCGACGAGCCCGACGCTCCTGTAGGAGACGAGATAGGCATGGGCCTGGGCCGGGGTGAGGTCAGCCTGCTCGGCCAGTTCTCGCAGCATGGCGGGCCGACCGATAGCGACAAAGGCGTTCAGCAGCCGGCTTCCTGTCTGGATTGCCCCGATGCCGCGCTGCTTCCCCGTCATGGTCTCGACGCTCACGGGACCCCCCACCAGCCCGTCCCCTGCCCGCTCACCTGGAGGACGCTGTGCTCACAGCGCTGCACTTCTGACATGAGTCAGCGGCGAGGGCTATCTGCCGCCCAGCCGATATCCAAAAGCGACGGGCCTGCGAAAGGCCGTCATTGTCGCCCGTCCTTCGAAGACCGCACGCGCGTCAGGGAGATTTCTGCAGTATCGCGCCGACCCTTCGCCCGGCCGCATGCCCCGGTCAATCCGGTTCCCCCGCCTCTTGCGTCGATATGCCGTGAAGCCGCGCGCCGGCCCTGGCGAAGGCGAGCGCCGCAGGCGACGTCTCGCCCCGCCGCGTCCCGATACAGACCTCCACCGGATCCGGTCCGTCGCTGACGACAAGGAAGCGCACCCCCCTGACGCCGAGGCGTGCCGCGACCTCCGGCACCAGCGCGACGCCGAGGCCCGCCGAAACGAGGCCGACGACGGTGTGGATCTGCGTCGCCTCCTGGACGATGGCCGGCGTCACTCCGGCGCGGTCGAGGGCACCGGTAATGCGCGCATGGAAAAGCGGGCTCGTCAGGGACGGAAAGCCGATCATCGGCGTGGTGGCGAGATCGCGGAGGGAGACCGTGGCCTTGGCGGAGAACGCCATGTCCGCCGGCACGGCGAGCAGAAAATGCTCGTGGCGGATCGTCTCGAAGCAGATGCCCTCGACGCCGGCGACGGGCCGGAGAATGCCGACGTCGATGTCGCCCGCGGCGAGCGCGGCCGCCTGCTCGACCATGGTCATCTCCGACAGGTCGAGCCCGACCTGCGGATGATCTCGGCTGAACAGGCGGAGAAGTTCCGGCAGGGTGCCGTAGGTCGAGGAATGGATGAAGCCGATGCGCAGCCGGCCCGACTTGCCCTCGGCGATCGCCCGGGTCTCGTCGCCGGCGCGCCTGAGATCCTCGATAATGCGCCGGGCGCGTGCGAGGAGGGCGGTTCCGGCGCGGGTCAGCGCGACGCGGCGCTGGGTCCGGTCGAACAGGACAGCGCCGAGGTCCTTTTCGAGATCGCGGATGCGGCGGCTCAGGTGCGGCTGGGCAATGCCGAGCCTCCCGGCTGCGCGGCCGAAATGCAGGTCCTCGGCGAGGACGACGAAACTGCGGAGCCCGACAATATCCATATTGATACGGATAGCGCATCAATCGTTGTCTATCAATTTATTGGACGTCTTTTGAGTGATCTCCATACTCCCGGCGAAAAGACGGTCCGGGAGAACAGATGAGCATCGGATTTCGGGTGAGGCCGCGGGTGGCGGCCAGCAAAGACCTCGTCGACGGCCTTGCGGGGGTGCCGACGTCCATCGCCTCCGACAACATGGCGCGGCTCTTCGCCGGTGGTTGCGGCCTCAGGCCTTATCACCGGGGCGGGGCGCTGCTCGGGACGGCCTTCACCGTCCGCACCCGCCCGGGTGACAATCTCATGGTCCACAAGGCGATCGACATGGCGGAGCCGGGCGATGTCGTCGTGGTCGATGCCGGCGGCGACCTCACCAATGCGATCATCGGCGAGATCATGCTGTCGATTGCCGCCCGCCGCGGCCTCGCCGGCTTCGTCATCGACGGTGCGGTGCGCGACACGGACCATATCGGCGCCTCGCCGCTGCCGGTCTATGCGCGGGGCGTCACCCACCGCGGTCCCTATAAGGACGGTCCGGGCGAGCTCAACTGTCCGGTCAGCATCGGCGGCATGCCGGTCATGCCCGGCGACGTCATCATCGGCGATGCCGACGGCGTCCTCGCCATTCCCCAGGCGGCAGCGGCCGAAGTCGCCCGGTTCAGCCGCGAGCAGATGGCGCGCGAGCAGGCGATCCTCGCCTCGATCGCCGACGGCAGCATCGACCGGTCCTGGGTCGATGCGACCCTGAAGGCGCGGGGCTGCGCGCTGTGACCCAGTTCGCTCCGGAGGCCCTCACCGACTTCTGCACCGCGGCGCTCGTCGCCGGCGGGGTGAGGCAGCCGGTGGCCGTTTCGGTGGCCACCTCGCTCGTCTATGCCGATGTGCGCGGCGTCGAGTCCCACGGCGTGCTGCGCCTGCCCATCTACATCCGCCGTGTCAGGGAAGGCATGGTGGACGTGGCCCGGGAGCCCGCCGTCGTGCAGGACCGCGGCGCGACGGCGCTGGTCGACGGCGGCAACAATTTCGGCGCCTATGTCGGCCAGAAGGCCCTTGACCTCGCCATCGAGAGGGCGCGGCGTCACGGCGTGGCGACGGTCGGTGTGCGCCGCTCCAACCATTTCGGCACGGCGGCGTATTTCGCCGAACAGGCGGCCGCGGCGGGCCTCATCGCCATCATCGTTTCGAACGCCTCGCAGACCATGCCGCCCACCGGCGGGGTCCGGCCTTTCCTCGGCACCAATCCGCTGGCGATTGCTGCCCCCACCGGCGGGCCGACGCCGTTTCTCCTCGACATGGCGACGAGCCAGGTGGCCCGCGGCAAGATCATCGCGGCGGCGCGACGCGGCGAGGCGATTCCCGAGGGCTGGGCGATCGATGCCGCCGGACAGCCGACGCGCGATGCGGAGGCAGGGCTCGCCGGGGCCGTCCTGCCGCTCGGCGGCGCCAAGGGCTATGGCCTGTCCATGGCGATCGACATCCTCGCCGGCGTTCTCACCGGTGCCGGCTACGGCCCGCATGTGCGCAACATGTACGAGGACTGGCAGAACCCGCAGGATGTCGGCCATAGCTTCATCCTCATCGACATCACCGCCTTCATGCCGCTTTCCACGTTCCTCGCCCGCATGCAGGATTATGTGGCGCTGCTGAAGGCCGAGCCGCGGGCGCCAGGCATTCCGGAGATCCTGTTCGCTGGAGAATACGAGCATCGCCTCGCACAGGGTCGCCGGCAGAACGGCATCTTCCTCGTTCCCGCGCTGGTGCGGGAATTGTCGGAACTGGCGGCGGATCTCGCCGTCGTGATGCCGCAACCGATCGACCCCGTCGATCTCACGAGCATGCAGGCCGCCGCCGGCGCCTGACCGCTCCATCATCAAGTCGCCGCAGCGCGACGTCGCAAAGGGAGGATTTACATGTTGCACCGCCGTCACATTCTGAGCCTTGCCGGTTCCGCCCTCGCCCTTCCGGTCCTGTCCGCACGGGCACAGTCCGGCTGGACGCCAAGCCGCCCGATCACGCTGTTCGTCGGCTTCCAGCCCGGCGGCGGCACCGACGTCACCGCCCGCGCCGTCGTCCAGGCCGCCGAAGGCATCTCGCCGGTGCCGATCGTGGTGGTGAACCGGCCCGGTGCGGCCGGTGCCATCGCCGCCGAGTTCATCGCCCGCGGCGAGGCCGACGGCTATGCGATGCTTGTCGGCGGCGGCAGCGAGAGCACGACCCTGCCGCATTACAACCGCCTCAACTACAAACTGGAGGACTTCCGCGGCATCGCCCGGGTCAACCGCGAGCACATGGTGCTGGTCACCTTTAGGCAGGGTGGCATCAATTCGGTGGCGGAGCTGGTGAAGCGTGCCAAGGCCGAGCCTGGCAAGCTGACCTACGGGTCCTCCGGCCAGGGCGGCATCCTGCACGCCGCGTTCCAGGCGCTGGAGAAGACGGCCGGCATCCAGATGACGCACGTCGCCTATCGCGGCGGCGCCCATGCGCTGCAGGATCTGCTCGGCGGTCGTCTCGACATGACGCTGCTGACGCCGGCCGAGGCCAAGAACCAGGCCGATGCCGGCCATGTCTTCATCCTCGCCACCACGTCCAACCGCAGCGGTGTTCTACCCGATACGCCCTCGCTCACCGAAGCGGGCGTGCCGGTGAACATCGAGAACATGAAGGGGTTGATGGTCTCGGCGCGCACGCCGGCGCCGATCATCGCCTATCACGACGCCTTGTTTGCGCGGATTCTGCAGAGCGAGCGCATGAAGGAGATCGCCCAGCGGACCAATCTCGATCTCGCCTATCTCGACGGCGCCGGCTTCATGAAGGCGATGGACGACACGTCCCGGGCGGTGCTCGCCGCCAAGGGCGATTCCTGAGTCATGACGGGGTCGGCAGGGAGCGTCGCCTTCATCGGCATCGGCGTCATGGGCGCGGGCATGGCCGCCAACCTGGCGCAAAAGGGGTTCGCGACGACTGTTTTCAACCGCAGCGCCGCCAAGGCGGCCCCCCTGGCCGCGGCCGGTGCCCGGGTGGCGGCTTCGGCACGGGAGGCGGTCGGCGGTGCGGAAGTCGTGTTCCTCTGCCTGCCGGCGACCAGCAACGTCGAGGCGCTGCTGTTTGGCCCCGAGGGCATCGCCGACATCCTCGCTGCCGGGACGGTGGTGGTCGACACCAGCACCATCGACCCGGTCGCGACCCGCGCATTCGCCGAAAGCCTCGCCGCCCGCGGCGTCGCGATGCTCGACGCGCCGGTCTCCGGTGGCCAGAAGGGCGCCGTGGACGGCACCCTGACCTGCATGGTCGGCGGCCCGGCGGAGGCCCTCGAAACGGCCCGGCCCTTCCTTGCAGCGATGGCGACCACGATCGTCCATATCGGCGCGAGCGGTGCCGGTCAGGTCGCCAAGGCCTGCAACCAGATCTGCGTCTCCGCCAATCTGGTCGGCGCCAGCGAGGCCATGGCGCTGGCGATGAAGATGGGCGTCGACCCCTCGCGCGTGCGCGAGGCGCTGCTCGGCGGCGCGGCCCGCAGCGTGGTGCTCGAGCGCCACGTCCAGAAACTGCTCGATCGCGACTTCCGGCCCGGCTTCCGCACCGCCCTGATCACCAAGGACCTGACCATCGCGGCGAAAGCCCTCAACGATGCCCAGGTCTTCGCGCCGGTCTCCGCCGCCATCCTGCAGATCCTGAAGGGCCTCGCCGCGTCCGGCCGTCAGGACGACGACTGGTGCTCCGTCGGCGATCTGATCCAGCAACTCTCGGCGATCGAGCCGGCGGACCGCGACACCGCCTCCCGCTGAGAACCGGGACCGACCGGAGGCCGCGCGCATGAGGGCGGTGCGGCGTTCCATGCGACACCATCGGGCCCGCGGGGTCTTCGACCGGCATCTTGATCTTCGCGCGGCTTTCGCTATTTTCAGGTATATCTGAAAATCAAGAAATCCCGGTATCCCCCGATGCTCCGGTCACCCTTTCGCTTTTCCGCCGGCGCGTCCATCGCGCCGCCATCCGGTCCATCCCGTCGATGCGCCGTCGCGCCGTCATCAGGCCGCCACGGACGGGGCTTGCTATTCCGCAGGGACCACCGCGCCCGCCGGATCGCGACCGGCAAGCGCGTTCTCAACATCGCCCGTCGTCACGCTGCTCTGCCGGGGCGGCCGGTTCAGGCTCAGGAGGTCTGACCCATGGACCCGATCCTTCTCGCGCGCATCCAGTTCGGCGCCAACATCTCGTTCCACATCCTCTTCCCGACGATCACCATCGCGCTGGGCTGGGCCCTGGTCTTCTTCAAGCTGCGCTACCGCGCGACGCAAGACCTCAAGTGGATGGACGTCTACCATTTCTGGGTGAAGATCTTCGCGCTGAGCTTCGCCCTCGGCGTCGTCTCGGGCATCACCATGAGCTTCCAGTTCGGCACGAACTGGCCCGGCTTCATGGAGCGCGTCGGCAATGTCGCCGGTCCGCTCCTCGCCTATGAGGTGCTGACCGCCTTCTTCCTCGAGGCCGTCTTCCTCGGCATCATGCTGTTCGGCTTCCGCAAGGTGCCGGGATGGGTCCACACCCTCGCGACCGTGCTGGTCGCGGGTGCCACGACCCTGTCGGCGTTCTGGATCATCGTGCTGAACTCGTGGATGCACACGCCGGCCGGATTCGAAATCCGCAACGGGGTGGTGCATGCCACCAACTGGATGGAGATCATCTTCAATCCGTCCATGCCCTATCGCCTGACCCACATGCTGCTCGCCTCTGGGCTGACGACGGCCTTCCTGATCGCCGGACTGTCGGCCTATCGCTGGCTGCGCGACGATCGTTCGCCTGCGGTCCTCGCGGCATTGCGCTTTGGTGTGGGCTGCGCCGCGATCCTCATTCCGCTGCAGATCTTCGTCGGTGACATGCACGGGCTCAACACGCTGGAGCATCAACCGCAGAAGGTCGCCGCCATGGAGGGCAACTGGGAGACTGGTCCGGCGAAGCCGCTCATCCTTTTCGCCTTGCCTGACGAGGCGACGCGCTCGAACCGGTTCGAGATCGGCATTCCCTATGGGGCGAGCCTCGTCCTGAAGCACGACCCGCAGGGCGTCGTTCCAGGGCTCAACGACTTCGAGGGGCGGCATCCGCCGGTGGCTCCGGTCTTCTTCGCCTTCCGCATCATGATCGGTGTCGGCCTGCTCATGCTGGCGGTGTCCTGGGTCGCCGCATGGTGGCTCTGGCGCCGCGGCGATCCCCATCCCTGGCTCGCCCGGGCGCTGGTCGGCATGACCTTTTCAGGCTGGCTCGCCACACTCGCCGGCTGGTACGTCACCGAAATCGGCCGCCAGCCCTGGCTGGTGACCGGGGTGCTGCGGACATCGGAGGCTGTGTCGGCGGTGCCCGCGGCGATGATCGCCGCCACGCTCGCCGCCTACCTCGTCGTCTACGTCCTGCTGCTGGCGGCCTATGTGGCGACGCTGTTCCTGCTGGCGCGCAAGGGTGCAAAGCCGCAGTCGATCGAGACCGGCCCGACCACGCATCCCAACGCCTTCGTAGCGGCGGAGTGACCGGCCATGTTCGATGATCCCGCCGTATGGCTGCCCGTCGCTTTCGCCGCCCTCATGGGCCTGTCGATCCTGATCTATGTGATCCTCGACGGCTACGACCTCGGCGTCGGCATCCTGTTCCCGATCGCCCGTGCCGAGGAGCGTGATCGCATGGTGGCCTCGATCGGGCCGTTCTGGGATGCGAACGAGACCTGGCTGGTGCTTGCCGTCGGCCTTCTCCTCGTCGCATTCCCGGTCGCCCACGGGGCGATCCTCTCGGCGCTCTACCTGCCGGTGACGGTGATGCTCATCGCGCTCATCATGCGCGGCGTGGCCTTCGAGTTCCGCGCCAAGGCCGAGGCCGGCTGGAAGCCGACCTGGGACCGCGTCTTCTTCGCCGGTTCGCTGCTGACCGCGCTGTCGCAGGGCTACATGCTCGGGCTCTATGTGATGGGGCTGGACCGCAGCCTGGCGACCGTCGGCTTCGGGCTGGTCACCGCGGTCTGCGTGGCGGCCGGCTACACGCTGATGGGTGCGACGTGGCTGATCATCAAGACCGACGGCGACCTGCAGCGGCGGGCGGTGAGGCGGGCCCGCGTCGCGTTGGTCCTCACGATGATTGGCTTCGCGGTGATCTCGGTGGTGACCCCGCTCGTCTCGGCGCGGATCTTCGACCGCTGGTTCTCGCTGCCCGAGTTTCTGTTCCTGTCGCCCCTGCCGCTAATGGCCCTGGTGCTTGCCACGGTGGTATGGGTCGTGCTGGCCAACCAGCCGCATGCGCGGGACCGTTTTGCCTGGGTGCCCTTTGCCGGCTCGGCGGGCATCTTCACGCTGGCCTTCTTCGGTCTCGCCTATTCGTTCTATCCCTTCATCGTGCCCGACCGGCTGACCATCTATGCCGCGGCGTCGGCCCCCGAGAGCCTGATCATCATCCTCGTTGGCGCCCTCGTGGTGGTGCCCGTCATCGTCGCTTATTCGGCCTTCAGCTACTGGGTGTTCCGTGGCAAGGCGACCGACCTGCGCTACGACTGATGCGCCGTGGCGGTCCGGGCCTCGCCAGCCCGGACCGCGCCGCCAGCCGCTTCACGCGCCGGGATAGTCGGCATCGCGCAGGAAGGGGTAGGGGCCCGGCGCCTTCTCAACATAGGCGGTGTGGCTGACGAGGCCGGCAGCCTCCGTCCACAGATGCAGGTGGAAGGCGGCCGGCTCGAAGTTGAACTGCCCCGACGGCTTGTCGTTGAGATCCAGCACCACCTGATGGGCGACGCTCGGCGCCACCATGGCGAGGGTGCCGGCGAAGAGCGCCTGGATCGGCCGGTGATGGTGACCGGAGAGGACTCGCACGACCTGGGGGTGACGGCGAATGATCGCCTCGAGTTCCGCCTTGCCCTCGAGCAGGTTGATGCGGTCCATGTGATGGATGCCGCAGACGAAGGCCGGGTGGTGCAAGGCGACGATGGTCGGCTTGGCGGTGTCTTCCGACAGGCGGGCCTCCAGCCAGGCGAGCCTGTCGGCACAGAGGCGCCCGGCGCCGGAACCGGGAACGACGGTGTCGAGGCCAATCATGCGGACGGGACCGAGGTCGGTCGCCCACTGGGCGAAATGGGGATCGTCGGACAGGCCCGGATAGTCGCCGAGGATGCTCTTCAGGTTCTCGCGGCGGTCATGGTTGCCGGGGATGAGCCAGACCGGCATCGGCAGACGGGAGAGCATCCGCTTCAGGTTCTCGTATTCTGCCGGCAGGCCGTTGTCGGTGAGGTCGCCGGTGATGAGCACGCAATCCGGTCGCGGGTCGAGCGCCAGGACCGCATCGACGGCACGCTCGGTCAGCATGTTGGTCTCGGCCGTCCGGTAGGCGGCAAGACCGTGCGGGCGGATGTGGAGATCGGTCAGATGGGCGATGAGCATGAGGGCCTTCCCTAGGGTGCGGTTCGCCGGCTGACTAGGCATCCAGCATGACAGCGCGACGACAGGTGCGCCGGCTGAGCTGCCGTCATCCAGCCGTTGTCCGTGCGTCGGCTTAACGTCATTCGTGCGTTGCCGTGCTGTCGTGAAAGCCGCGTACCCCCACCCCATCCTGGGAGTTGGGAATTCATGGCCGGAATCGTCCTCGACCGGATAGAGAAGTCTTTTGGCGAGACGCGCGTCCTGAAGGGCGTGTCGCTGTCCTTCGATGCCGGATCCTTCATTTCGCTGGTCGGTCCTTCCGGCTGCGGCAAGACCACCCTCCTGCGCATCATCGCGGGTCTCGAACAGGCGGACCGCGGTGCGGTGTCGATCGGCGGGCGCGATGTCACCCGGATCCGCGCCGCCGACCGCGACGTCGCCATGGTGTTCCAGAACTACGCGCTCTATCCGCACATGACGGTCGAGCAGAACATGGCCTTGCCACTGGTCATGCGCCGGCTCACGACCCTGGAGCGCGCGCCGTTCATCGGCCGCTTCGTCTCGGGCACCGGCGCCCGCCGCGCGGCGATCCTGGAGGAGGTCGCGCAGGCGGCCAAGCTCCTGTCCATCGGTCACCTGATGGAGCGCCGGCCCGGCCAGCTCTCGGGCGGCCAGCGCCAGCGGGTCGCGCTCGGCCGCGCCATCGTGCGCCACCCCAAGGCCTTCCTGATGGACGAGCCGCTGTCGAATCTCGACGCCGCCCTGCGCCACGACATGCGCCGCGAACTCGTCGACCTGCACAAGCGCATCGGCGTCACCACCGTCTACGTGACCCATGACCAGGCCGAGGCGATGACCATGTCCGACAAGGTCGCCGTCATGCTCGGCGGCAATGTCCTGCATTTCGGCTCGCCGCGCGAGGTCTACGAGCAGCCCGCGACGATCGACGTCGCCAGGTTCATCGGCTCGCCGCGGATCAACATCCTGGCCGGCGAGGCCGACGGCGAGGGCCGGGTGTCGGTCGCCGGCGTCCCGAGCGGCCTCGTCGCGCCGCGCCTGACCGGCAAGCTCTCCATCGGCGTCAGGCCGGAACATCTGACGCTGGCCGCCCAGGGCATCTCTGTGACGGTCGGCCATGTCGAGTTCCTCGGGTCGGAAGTGCTGGTCTATGCCCGCGAGACCCGCGAGGGGTCCGACCTCATCCTCCGCCTCTCCCCGGAGGCCTGGGAAACCGCGTCGTCGCGCCAGACGCTGACGGTCGCGCCGCTCGCCGGGCGCCTTCTCGCCTTCGATCCCGTCGGCAACCGCGTCGGTCTCATCGGCAGCGAGACGGCGGCGCGCATCGGCGCCGGCGGGATGCAGCCCCAGCCCACGGAGGCGGCGCATGTCTGACGTTGCGCTTCCCCGCGGTTATGCCGCGGCGGCTCCGGCGGGCGAGCGGATCCATCGCGGCGAGGCGCTGGCCGCCTGGCTGCTGACCGCCCCGGCCGTCCTCGCCTTCGTGCTGATGTTGCTGATCCCGACGGCTGCGGTCGTCGCCATCGCCTTCACCGATTATGAGCTGGGCGCGCCGGCGCTGCGCTTCGTCGGGCTCGCCAATTTCGCCGAGCTGATGGAAGACCGGGGCTTCGTCACCTCGTTCCGCAACACCGCCTTCTTCGTCGCCGTGACGACGCCTGTCTCGATCATCGGCGGGCTGATGCTGGCGCTGCTGATCGAGAGCGGCACGCGCGGGCGCACCTTCTTCCGCGCCGTGTTCTTCCTGCCGGTGGTCTCGCTGATGGTCGCGATGGCGACCGCCTTCCAGTACATGTTCCACCCGACAATCGGCCCGGTAAACGCGGCGCTCCGCGGCCTCGGCATCGTCGGCCCGAACTGGCTCGGCTCCTCCGACAGCGTCATGTGGACCCTCGCCATCATCGGCGTGTGGGAGCAGATCGGCTTCAACATGGTGCTGTTCCTGGCGGGTCTGACCGCCATCCCGCGCGACCTTTATGCGGCGGCGGAAGTGGACGGGGTGCGCTCGGCCTGGTCGCGCTTCTGGACGGTGACCTGGCCGCTGCTGGGCCCCACCAGCCTCTTCGTGCTGACCATCACGATGATCCGCTCGCTCCGGGTCTTCGACATCGTCGCGACCTTGACGCAGGGCGGGCCGAACAAGGCCTCCGAGGTGCTGCTCTACACCATGTACACCGAGGGCTTCACCTTCTTCCGCATGGGTTACTCGGCGGCGATCACCGTCGTCTTCCTCGGCGCCGTCGTGGTCCTCATGCTCCTCCAGACGCGCGTGCTCGACCGCCGCGTCCATTACGGGTGAGGTGCCGATGACCCCCTCCTCACCACACGACAAGAGCCTCATCGCCGACCTGCCGCGGCTGGTGCTGCTCTCGGTCCTCGGCCTGATCTTCCTGATGCCCTACATCTGGATGATCTCGGTCTCGCTGAAGCCGCTCGACGAGGTCTGGCGGGCCTCGATGTCGCTGATCCCGCAGACCTTCGCCTTCGAGAAGAACTATGGCCGGGTGCTGAGCGAAGTGCCGATCGGCCGCTACCTGCTGAACGGCGTCATCGTCTGTTTCGGCATCCTCGTCTTCCAGCTCGCCTTCGCGCTGCCCGCCGGCTATGCGCTGGCCAAGCTGAATTTCCGCGGCCGCGAGACGCTCTTCGCCTTCGTCATGCTGGGGCTGCTGATCCCCGCCCACGTCCCGGCGATCCCGCTCTACATCGCCTTCGCCCAGACCGGCATCCTCAACACCTATGCGGCGCTGATCGCGCCCTCGACCATCTCGGTCTTCGCCATCTTCATGTTCCGCCAGTTCTTCCGGGCCATGCCGGACGAGTTGATCCACGCCGCCCGCATGGACGGGCTCGGCGAATGGTCCATCGTCTGGCGCATCATCGTGCCCAATGCCTGGCCTGCCGCCACCGCCTTCGCGATCTTCTCGGTGGTGGCCCACTGGAACGACCTGTTCTGGCCGCTCATCGCCGTCTCCGGCAAGGGCGAACTGGCAACCCCGGCGCTCGGCGTCATCTACTTCCGCACAGAGGAAGCCGGCGACGATTTCGGCGCCCTGATGGCGGCTGCGACCATCACCACGATCCCGCTGGTGGCCGCCTTCCTCCTCGCCCAGCGGCGCTTCATCGAAGGCATCACCATGACCGGCCTCAAGGGATGAGGCCGGTTCCTTTCCCGCCCCACGAACGGAGATCGTCATGACGATCCGCCTGACCCGTCGCACGGTGCTCGCCGCCACGGCCGCCACCCTCGCGGCGCCGCGCCTCGCGCTGGCCAACCCGGTCGAGATTGACGTCCACTACTCGATGCCGGCCGTCTTCAAGGACGTGCAGGAGCAGCTCGCCGCCGGCTTCATGGCGGCCCAGTCCGACGTCAAGGTCAGCTACCGCCAGGCGACGGCGAGCTATGACGACGGCACCCAGCTGGTGCTGCGCGAGGCGGTCACCGGCCGCCAGCCCGACCTGACGTTCCAGGGCCTCAACCGCCTCAGGGTTATCGCCGAGCGGGGCCTGGCCGTCGACCTCGCCCCGTTGCTGAAGCGCGAGGGCGACAGTGCGAAGCTTGGCTACACGCCGGAGCTGCTCGGCATCGGGGCGGCGGGCGGCATCCAGGCGGGGCTCGCCTTCGCCACATCCAATCCGATCATCTTCATCAATGCCGACCTGTTCCGGCGCGCCGGCCTCGATCCCGACAGGAAGCTGACGACCTGGGACGAGATCATCGCCGCCTCCAAGACGATCTCAGCGCTCGGCGACGGTGTCCATGGCGCCTATTACCGCTGGCAGGGCGACTGGATCTATTCGGCGCTGCTCTTCGGCTTCGGTGGCCGCATGATGGATGAGGCCGAGCGCACCATCGGTTTCGCCGGACCCGAGGGGAAGGCGTCCCTGACCGTGCTCGACCGCCTGGTCAAGGAGGGCGGCATGCCGGCGCTCTCGGGAGAAGCGGGCGCCCAGGCCTTCGCCGCCGGCAAGGTCGGCATGTATTTCTGGTCGACCGCGTTCCTGCGCCAGGCGATGCGTTCGCTCGGCAGCAATTTCAATCTCGCTACCTGGGAATTCCCGCTGGGAGACCGTGCCCGCGGCCGCCTGCCGACCGGCGGTGCCGCCGGCATGGTGCTGTCCAAGGATCCCGCCAAGCAGCAGGCGGCGTACCGTTTCCTGCGCTACTGCACCTCGCCGGAGGGCTCGGCCATCATGGTCAAGGGCACGGGCTATGTGCCGGTCAACCAGCTGGCCGCCGACGATCCGCGCTATCTCGGCGAGTTCTACCGCGACAATCCGCTGTTCATGACCGGCGTCCGGCAGATGCCGATCATGGTGCCCTGGTACGCATTCCCCGGCGCCAATGGTGTGCGGATTTCCTCCACCATCACCGACAACGTCTCGCGCGTCGTCGAGCAGAAGGCGAGCGTCGATGTCGCGCTGGCCGACATGGCGCGCGACGTCACGCGCCTTCTGCCCCGCGCCTGATCCCGTTCATACCCCGCCGCGCCGGAAGGGGCCGGCCGACGGGGACCTTCAACCGACCAGCCCCGGAACCGAGGTTGTCATGTCTCAGAAACTCTCCCGCCGTACGACGCTCGGCCTGATGGCCGGCGCCGCCACCATCGCCATGCCCAACGTGGTCCGCGCCCAGACCATCGAGGTCGTCGCCCACTATTCCATGCCGCCGATCTTCAAGGCCGCCATGGACGCCGTCGCCGAGGCCTTCAACAAGAAGAGCGACAAGGTGAAGGTCACCTATGTCAATCCGACGCCCACCTACGAGGACGGCGCCCAGCTGGTGCTGCGCCAGGCGACCACCGGCGGCATGCCGGACGTCTCGTTCCAGGGCCTCAACCGCCTGCGCCTGTTCGCCGAGCGTTCGATCGCCGCCGACCTGAAGCCCTTCCTCGCCCGCGAGGGTGATCTGGCGAAGCTCGGTTATTCCAATCCGATCCTCGGCCTCGGCTTCCATGGCGGCGTGCAGTGCGGCCTGGCTTTCGCCACGTCCAACCCGATCAGCTATCTCAACGTCGATCTCCTCAAGAAGGTTGGCGCCAGCGCCGAGACCTTCCCGACGAACTGGGACGGCGTCATCGCCCTTGCGGCGAAGATCTCCGCCCTCGGCGACGGCAATTCCGGCATGTTCTTCCGCTGGCCGGGTGACGACTGGATGTTCTCGGCGCTGCTCTATGGCCATGGTGGCCGGATGTTGACCGAGGACGAGAGCAAGGTCGCCTTCGACGGCGCCGAAGGCCTCGCCGCTCTCCGCCTGCTCGACCGTATGGTGAAGGAAGGCAAGATGCCGAACCTCACCGGCAATGCCGACCTGCAGTCCTTCGGCGCCGGCAAGATGGGCATGATGTTCCGCACCACGGCGCAGGTTCGCCAGGTCTCCGGCATGGTCGGCAGCAATTTCGAGCTGCAGACCACGATCCTGCCGGTCATCGATCCGGTGAAGGGCCGCCTGCCGACCGGCGGTGCCGGCGCCATGATGACCGCCAAGGATCCGGCCCGTCAGGCCGCCGCCTGGGAGTTCATCAAGTTCGCGACCTCCGCCGAGGGCACGACGCTGATGACGAAGAACACCGGCTATGTGCCGTGCAACCAGCTCGCCATCGACGATCCGATGTATCTCAGCGAGTTCTACAAGGCGAACCCGCTTTTCCAGGCCGCCACCAAGCAGGTTCACCTGATGATCCCGTGGTACGCCTTCCCGGGCCAGAACTCGGTCCGCGTGACGCAGGTCATGGTCGACAACCTCGCCCGCATCGTCGAGCAGAAGGCGACGCCGGACGAGGTGCTGCGCGACATGTCGCGCGAGGTTACCCGCCTGATCCCGCGCCGCCAGGGCTGATCGTCCAACCCCTCACGAAGCCCGCCCGGAGCGATCCGGGCGGGCTTTGCCGTGTCAGGGGCCGCGGAAGACGAGGCGGGCGGCGAAGAAGCCGTCGAGGCCGGCGCGGGCCGGGTCGGGGTCGGGCCAGTGCGAGGGCAGGGTGCGCAGATGGCCCGCCGCGGTGACGAAGGGGGCGATGCCGGGCCATTCGTCGGGGCGGATCGGATCGAGCGCGAGGCGCGGCTCCCGGGCGAGCAGGGCGGCGATCTGGTCCTCGCCCTCCTCCGGCTCCAGCGAGCAGGTGCAGTAGACCGCGCGCCCGCCGGGCTTCAAGAGGACGGCGAGCCGGTCGAGCAGGCGCGCCTGCAGGCGCGCCAACCCGTCGACGTCGGTGGCCGACTTCAGGTGCATGACGTCGGGATGGCCACGCAGGGTGCCGGTGGCGGTGCAGGGCGCATCGATGAGGATCGCGTCGAACGGGCCTTCGAGGTCGAGGGCGTCGACGGCGCGCACGGTGACGTCGAGCTTCAGACGGGTCATGTTCTCGACGAGACGTTCCAGCCGCCGCGGGGAGCGGTCGACGGCGGTGACGCGGGCGCCCGCGCGCGCGAGCTGCGCGGTCTTGCCGCCCGGCGCGGCGCAGAGGTCGGCGACGGAAAGACCGGCGATGTCGCCGAGCAGACGGGCCGGCAGGGCGGCAGCCGCGTCCTGCACCCACCAGGCGCCGTCGGCATAGCCGGCGAGATCGGGGATTGCGCCCTCCGCCTTCAGCCGGACCGAGCCCGTCGGCGTCACGAAGCCGCCGAGCCGGTCGGCCCAGCCCTCGGGGTCGGAGGACACGGTGAGGTCGAGCGGTGGTTCTGACGAGACGATCGCGGCGATGGCGGCCGTGGTCTCGGCCCCGTAGGCCCGCGTCCAGCGCTGCCGCAGCCAGGGCGCGAGGTCGTCCAGCGGGTCGAGGGAGGCGAGCGCCTCCTCCCGATCGCGGGCGAGGCCCCGCAGCACCGCATTGGCGAGCCCGGCGAAGCCTTTGGCCTTGCGGTCGTTCTCCACCATGCGCACCGCGCTGTCGACGGCGGCATAGTCCGGCACGTCGAGGAAGAGGATCTGGCAGGCGGCGATCCGCAGGACGGTCTCGAGCCGCGGCAGGCCGTCGGGAAGGCCCTTGGCGAGGCGTTCGGCGAGGAGTCGGTCGATGGTGCCGAGCCGCCGCAGCGTCGTGGCGGCGATCTTGCGGGCGAGCGCCCGGTCGAGGGCGTCGAGTTCGGTCGGCAGTTCCAGCGCCTCGTCGAGCGGGCGACGGCGCAGCAGCACGGCCTCGACGAGATCGCAGGCCCGGCGGCGGGCCGGCAGGCCCGGATGGGCGGCGGGCTTCGGCTTGATGGTCTTCGGCCGGGCCTTATGGAAAAACGGGCGCTTGGTCATGGCGCCCGTTTAGGCTGCGTGCGCCCCTGCGGCAACCCGCAAAGGCGGTTCGTCAGCCCCAGGGGCCGCCACGGCGGGCATTGCTGCCCCAGGGGGCCGGTTGCGACTGGCCATGGCCGACCTGACCGGCCATGCCCCAGGCTTGGGCGATCTGCTGCAGGGCGGCGATGCGGTTGCCGGTGTCGGGATGGGTCGAGAACAGGTTGTCCATGCGCTCGCCCGACAGCGGGTTGATGATGAACATGTGCGCCGTCTGCGGATTGTGCTCGGCGGTGTTGTTGACCGTGCGGTCATGGGCACCGGCGATCTTGGCGAGCGCCGAGGCGAGCCAGATCGGATTGCCGCAGATTTCCGCGCCCATCTTGTCCGCCTCGTATTCGCGCGAGCGGGAGATGGCCATCTGCACGATGGAGGCGGCGAGCGGCGCGAGAATCATCATGGCGATGGTCCCGATGACGCCGAAGCCGTTGCGGTTCTGGTTGTTGCCGCCTGAGAAGGCGGCGAAATTGGCGAGCATGGAGAGAGCGCCGGCGAGTGTCGCGGTGATCGTCATGATCAGCGTGTCGCGGTTCTTGATATGCGCCAGTTCATGCGCCACCACGCCGGCGACTTCCTCGCGCGTCAGCGTGTTGAGAAGGCCGGTGTTGACGGCGACCGCCGCGTTTTCCGGATTGCGGCCGGTGGCAAAGGCGTTGGGCTGGTCCTCGTGGATGATGAAGAGCCGCGGCATCGGCATGCCGGCACGCTGGGCCATGTCCCAGGTCATCTGATAGAGGTCCGGCGCCGAATTCTGGTCGACCTCCTCGGCGCCGTACATGTTGAGGACGGCTTTGTCGGAACCCCAGTAGCTCCAGAAATTCATGGCGCAGGCGACGGCCAGTGCGATCAGCATGCCGGCCTGGCCGCCGACGAGGAAGCCGACGCCCATGAAGAGGGCGGTCATGGCTGCCAGGAGGATGGCGGTCTTCATGTAGTTCATGGCGCGGCTCCCCGTGGAAATCGTTCACTAGATCGTGTGGGCTCCGGCTGCGGACAAGGGGGCGCGTGCGTCGCGCCACGCCATCGCTTGCGTACGAACGACCTCATCTGGTAATCGGCGAGGTCGACAGCCGCCGCGCTTCCGGAGATTTCGCATGACCTACGTGGTCACCGAGAATTGCATCAAATGCAAATATACCGACTGCGTCGAGGTGTGCCCGGTCGACTGTTTCTATGAAGGCGAGAATTTTCTCGTCATCCATCCCGACGAATGCATCGATTGTGGCGTCTGCGAGCCGGAGTGCCCGGCCGAGGCGATCAAGCCGGACACCGAGGCGGGCCTGGAAAAATGGCTCGGCATCAACGCCGATTTCGCCGCGCAATGGCCCAACATCACGCAGAAGCGCGATCCGCTTCCCGACGCCAAGGAGTGGGACGGAAAGCCCGGCAAGGAGCCGCTGCTCTCGGCTGCTCCCGGCAAGGGCGACTGAACCTCCCCTTGCGGTAACCACGTGTGCAGAATCGGGCGCGGGCCGGCGGTGCCGACGGCCCGCCTGAGCGCAAGCCTTTGAATTCGGCGAAAATTGTGGTATGGTCCTGCCACAGTCGATCAGAAAAGCGGTCCTACCGGTACGCTCCCCTCGTGCGGAGCGTTATTTTTCGGAAATCTCCGACAAATCGTCGCGATGGACCCTGCCAAAGGGTGCTGATCGTGCCGCCGCAGGTCGTTTCTCGTCGTCTGACGTCAGGGGCCGTCCGGGCGATCAGCCGGGGTCGTCGTTCCTTTCGCGCACAACGCCACGGCGCCGCAGGGTGGCCGTGGGTCCGCCATCCGCGCCATGCGGGGCGGGCATCACCAGCGGCCGCCATCCGGCCGGCGAGGAGTAAGGCGCAGTATGACCGTGAAGAAGAACGCGCAGACCCGTCAGGGCTTCAAGACGAGCGAGTTCATCGTCTATCCGTCCCACGGGGTCGGACAGATCGTGTCGATCGAGGAGCAGGACATCGCTGGGTTCAAGCTCGAACTGTTCGTCATCACCTTCGAGAAGGACAAGATGACGCTTCGGGTGCCGACCGCCAAGATCGCTCAGGTCGGAATGCGCAAGCTCGCCGAGCCCGAGGTCATGGCCAGGGCCATGGAGGTCCTCAAGGGCCGTGCCCGCGTCAAGCGCACCATGTGGTCGCGCCGCGCCCAGGAATATGAAGCGAAGTTCATTTCTGGCGACCTGATCGCCATCTCCGAGGTCGTCCGCGATCTCTTCCGCTCCGACGCCCAGCCGGAACAGTCCTATTCGGAGCGCCAGCTCTACGAACAGGCCCTCGACCGCATGGCGCGCGAACTCGCTGCCGTCGAGCGGGTGGTCGAGGCCGAGGCCGTCAAGCTGATCGAGGCGCAACTCGCCAAGGGTCCGCGCCGCGGTCCGGCCAAGGCCGAAGCGGACGAAGCCGACGAGAGCGACGAGCCCGAGGTCGAAGCCGCCTGACCGGCCCGTCCCATCTCATCTCTGCAGAAAGCCCGGCCGTCGCGCCGGGCTTTTTGCTGGGCGCGCCCCGGCGGCACGAGGCCTGCTGTCGCATGACCGGTCACAGAGCAAAGACCTGCCCCCAATCCCCCGCGCGCCCCGGACGGTGGCAACAGGGCTTCTCATTGCGCAGGGACAGTTGATCCGGCGCCGGCCGGGCGTCGTAATCGCGGTCAAGAACGCAGGGCAAGCCTGTCCGGGAGAGCTCAGGGAAGGCATGTGATGGCGCAGGTTTTCGGGATCGGTCAGAGCCTGGCGAAGGCGGCGCGCAACGCTCCCTTCCTCGATCGCGAGGAGGAACAGGCCCTCGCCGTCCGCTGGAAGGACCGCCGCGACGAGGTGGCGCTCCATCGCCTGGCGCAGGCGCATATGCGGCTCGTCATCTCCATCGCCGCGCGCTTCCGCCATTACGGGCTGCCGATGGCCGACCTGATCCAGGAGGGCCATGTCGGCCTGCTGGAGGCAGCCTCCCGATTCGAGCCGGAGCGGGACGTGCGCTTCTCCACCTATGCCACCTGGTGGATCCGCGCCTCGATCCAGGACCACATCCTGCGCAACTGGTCGATCGTCCGCGGCGGAACGTCGTCGGCGCAGAAGGCGCTGTTCTTCAATCTGCGGCGCCTCAGGGCGCAGTTGTCTCAGACCCTGGGTGCGGGGATCGGCTCGGCGGTCCTCCACCAGCAGATCGCCGCGGCCATCGGCGTATCGCAGGCCGACGTCGCGGTCATGGACGCCCGCATTTCTGGCTCCGACCTGTCGCTCAACGCGCCCAGCCACGAAAGCGACGGCGGCGGGTCGTCGGAGCGGCTTGATCATCTTGTCGACGCGGCGCCGCTCCCCGACGAGGTGGTGGGCGAGACGATCGACAGCAGCCGCCGGGTCGCCTGGCTGCGCGACGTCCTGCATGTCCTGTCGGACCGGGAGCTCAACATCATCCGGGCGCGCCGGCTGAGCGAGGAGACCGCAACGCTGGAATCGCTCGGCGAGCGGCTGGGCATCTCCAAGGAGCGGGTCCGGCAGATCGAGAACCGCGCCATCGAAAAGCTGCGCCAGGCGCTGGTGGAGCGCCACACCGACGGCACGGCCCTGCTCTGACCGGATCAGTCGGCCAGCGGGCGGGCTTCCTCAGGCAGCATGATCGGGATGCCCTCGCGGATCGGGTAGACGAGCCTGGCGGCGCGGGAGACGAGCTCTCCGGCCTCGGCGTCGTACTCGAGGGGCCCCTTGGTCACCGGGCAGACCAGCACCTCGAGGAGGCGCGGATCGACCGTCCCGGGCCGGGTCTGCGGCACCGCCGTCTTGCTCTCGAGGGGCTTCGGGTCGCCGTCTGCGGCGGTCCCGGGATCATTCGGCGTCGTCATGTGATGGGTTCCCCCTGAGACACGGGCAAGGATCGGTCTAGCCGGTCGCGGGGCGCCATGCCAGCGGCGTCAGTTGAGCGGCTGCTTATCGTCGGCGGGCCTGTCCTTGGCGAGGGCGACCTCGGTGACGGCGACGAGCAGGGCAGCCCGCGTCTTCAGGTCGGGTGCCTCCAGCAGGGCCTGCTTCTCCTTCAGGCCCCAGGGCGACATCATGCAGAGAGCGTTGACGAGGATCTCCGTCGGGGCCCGGCGGATGCCGTCCCAGTCCGCCTCCATGTCGTTGACCTCGAGGAACTCCTTCAGGGTCTTCAGGAGACCGTCGCGATCGACGTCATCCTCGCCGACCCGCGCCTCGAAATCACCCTGATAGGGTTCGCAGTCGATCTTGCACTGGCGATAGGGAGTGGTGACCGAAAGTTCCTCGACGATGCGGAAACGGGTGATACCGGTCAGGCTCAGCATGTAGCGCCCGTCGCCGGACTCGGCGAGCTGGGTGATACGCCCGACGCATCCGACCGCAGACAGGGTCGGACGCCTGGCGTCCTCGTCAGCGGGAACCGGCTGCACCATGCCGATCAGGCGGCGGCCCGACAGGAAGGCGTCGTCGATCATCGCCAGATAGCGCGGCTCGAAAATGTTGAGCGGCAGCTGGCCGCGTGGCAGCAGCAGCGCGCCCGGCAGGGGAAAGACCGGGATCACGTCCGGAAGATCGGCCGGTCCGAGATAGGAGGTGTTGGTGGCCATGGCATGGCTCCGTGGCGCGACGACAGGAACTGATCCCGTGTCATCTAGGCGCGCCGGGGCGCGCTGCCAGTCCCGGGCGATCGCAAATCAGCGCGCCGTCGCATGATAGGCGGCGTTGGGCCGCATATCGGTGGCCGAGGCCACGCGGTTCGACATGTTGTAGAAGGCGGCGGTGGCCGAGATGTCCCAGATGTCGCGTTCGGAAAAGCCGACCTTGCGCAGCGCGTCCCGGTCAGGATCGTCGATGGTCCAGGGCGTTTCCGTGAGCTTCACGGCGAAATCGAGCATGGCGCGCTGGCGGGCATCCAGTCGGGCGGCGCGGTAGTTCATCACCATCATCTCGCCAAGTTCGGGATCGCCGGAGAGCTGGCGGACCGCCGCGCCATGGGCGGTGAGGCAGTAGAAGCAGCGGTTCACCGCCGAAACCACCACGGCGATCATCTCGCGCTCCAGCTTGCTGAGGCCGGACGGCGCCAGCATCAGGTCGTTGTACATGGCCGAGAAGGCCTTCAGCTTGGCGAGATCGTGGGTATAGGCGAGGAGCACGTTCGGCACGAAGCCGATCTTGTCGCGGCATTTCTGGAAGAATGCCTCGATCTCGGCATCGAGCGGGGCGGCGGGCAGGTCGAGGGCGATGATCGCCTCGGTGGCGGCCGTCTCCCGGCCGGTCGGCTTTTCCGCGCTCTTGGCGGATCTGGCGGACGGACCGGCCTTGGCTGCGCTTTTCGTCTTCGATGGCGATGCCGGCATGGCGCTGTCTCCCGAAACCGATCCGATGACCCGCCGGTTCCGGCCGGCGTCATCACCGCGTCGCAGGGTGGTAGCATGGCCCATCGGGCCGGCGAAATTGACTTTACGGCCGAGGGGCAGCGTGATCATCCTGCCCGCACGGCGCCAACAACCAAGACGAATCTGCCGCAAGGAGACGAGCATGAGCAATCGGGCCGAGGATGCGCGGGGGGCCGCGGCCATCATCGAGCAGGCGGGCATCATCCTGCGCGGTACCGAAGCCAGTGTTCCCGCCGATTATGCGGTCGACCTCTTCGGCCGCGCCGACCCGGAGGACGTGGTCGCCTACGACGCGCGCGATCTCGCGGCGCTGGCCGTCGCCAGCCATGCCGCCTTCTCCCGGCGGACCCCCGGCCGGTCGTCGATCCGCCTCGCCGATCCCGAACCGACCTCGGTCGCCTCGCGCCTCGCCGCCATCACGGTCATCGAGGTGGTCAACGAAAACATGCCGTTCCTCGTCGATTCGGTGCTCGGCGTGCTGGCCGAGCAGGGTCTGAAGGTCGGCCTGGTCGTCCACCCGATCCTGACCGTCGAACGCGAGCTGGACGGAACCCTGTCCGCCTATCGCGGCCTCGAGCCCGATCCCGCCGCGCCGCGGGAAAGCCTTATCCACGTCCATGTCGACAGGATCGGCGACGAGGGCCGCCGCGCGGCTCTGGTCGAGGAACTGGAGGCGACCCTCGCCGACGTGCGGATCTGCGTCGCCGACTGGAAGCCGATGCAGGCGCGCGTGCGCGCCATCATCGAGGACCTGAAGGCGAACCCCGTCCTGCCGGTCACCGAGATGGCGGAGGGCATCCAGTTCCTGGAATGGCTGGCCGCCAACAATTTCACCCTGCTCGGCGTCCGCGACTATGCCTATGTCGGCGGCGTCGCCGAAGGTCAGCTCGAACCGGAATTCACCTCCGGACTGGGCATCCTGCGCGACGAGAACGTGCGCATCCTGCGACGTGGCACCGACCTCGTCACCATGACGCCGGAACTGCGCGAATTCCTGATGCAGCCGGTGCCGCTGATCATCACCAAGGCCAATGTCCGCTCGCGCGTGCACCGCCGAATCCACATGGACTATGTCGGGGTGAAGCGCTTCGACCGGCAGGGCCAGCTCGTCGGCGAGGCCCGCATCGTCGGGCTCTTCACCTCCACCGCCTACACGCGTTCGACGCGAACCATTCCCTATCTCAGGCGCAAGGTCGACCGCGTGCTGACGCGGGCCGGCTTCGATCCCGACGGTCACTCGGGCAAGGCGCTGGTCAACGTGCTGGAGAGTTATCCGCGCGACGAACTGTTCCAGATCGACGACGACACGCTGTTCAACCACGCCATGGCGGTGATGCAGCTCGAGGACCGGCCGCGCGTCAGGGTCCTGCCGCGCGAGGACCGCTTCCACCGCTTCGTTTCGGTGATGGTCTATGTGCCGCGCGACCGGTTCGACACGACGGTGCGGCTCGCCATCGGCAATTACCTGGCTGGCGTCTATCGCGGGCGCGTCTCGGCCTTCTACCCGTTCTTCCCGGACGGGCCGCTGACGCGGGTGCACTTCATCATCGGCCGCGACGAGGGGGAGACCCCGCGCATCGACCGGGCGGAGCTGGAGGCGGCGGTGTCGCGCATCGTGCGGACCTGGAGCGACGGGCTCGGCGAGGCTCTCGCGCTGATCCACGGCCCGGCCCGGGCCGGCGATCTCGCGGCGCGCTACCGCGAGGCTTTCTCCGCCGCCTATCGCGAGGCAGTGCCGGCGGAAGACGCGATCGGCGACATCCGCATCTTCGAAGGCCTCACCGAGTCCCGCTCCCTCGCCATCGACTTCTACCGGCCGGACCCCGCCCAACGCACGGAAGCCGGCCTCAAGGTCTTCGCCCGCGGGCGGCCGATCCCGCTCTCCGAACGCGTGCCGATCCTCGAGGCCATGGGCTTCGCGGTGGTCGACGAGCGCACCTATGAAATCGCGCCGGCCGGTACGGCGCCGGTCTGGCTGCACGACATGTCGCTCGCCCGGCCCGGGGGTCAGGTCATCGACCTCGAGGCGCTCGACGAGAAACTCGGATCAGCCCTCATGGCGGTGATGCGCGGCGATGCGGAAAGCGACGGATTCAATGCGCTGACGCTGGAGGCGGGTCTCGCCTGGCGGGACGTCGCGGTCATCCGCACCCTCGCCCGCACCCTCAGGCAGATCCGCGCACCCTTCAGCCAGGACTACCTGTGGGCGACGCTGCGCAAACATGCGGCGATCGCCAAAGGCATCGTGCTGATGTTCCACCTGCGCTTCGATCCGCGGCTCGGCCTGTCGCCGGAGGAGCGCAATGCGAAGCTCGTCGATCTCCTCTCGCGCTTCGAGGAGAGCCTGGCGCATGTCACCTCGCTCGACGAGGACCGCATCCTCAGGGCCTTCATCAACCTGATCCAGGCGGCGGTGCGCACCAATTTCTACCAGACCGGCGAGGACGGGCAGGTCAGGCCGACGATCGCCGTCAAGTTCGAATCGAAGCGGATCGACAACCTGCCGGCGCCGCGCCCGCTCTATGAGATCTTCGTCTACTCGCCGCGGGTCGAGGGCGTGCACATGCGCTTCGGCAAGGTGGCGCGCGGCGGCCTGCGCTGGTCGGACCGGCCGCAGGACTTCCGCACCGAGGTGCTCGGCCTCGTCAAGGCGCAGCAGGTGAAGAACGCCGTCATCGTGCCGGTGGGCGCCAAGGGCGGCTTCGTGCCGAAGCGCCTGCCGCCGGCGAGCCAGCGCGACGCCTGGCTTGCCGAGGGGACCGAATCCTATCGCATCTTCGTGCGCTCGCTCCTGCAGATCACCGACAATATCGACGGGGCGACCATCGTGCCGCCGCCTGAAACCGTCCGGCACGACGGCGACGATCCCTATCTCGTCGTCGCCGCCGACAAGGGCACGGCGACGTTCTCCGACATCGCCAACCAGCTCTCCCTCGACAAGGGCCACTGGCTGGGTGACGCCTTCGCCTCGGGTGGCAGCCAGGGCTACGACCACAAGGGCATGGGCATTACCGCCCGCGGCGCCTGGGAGGCCGTGAAGCGGCACTTCCGCGAGATGGGCACCGACATTTCGGTGACGCCCTTCACCGTGGCCGGGGTCGGCGACATGTCCGGCGACGTCTTCGGCAACGGCATGCTGCTGGAAAAGACCATCAAGCTGGTGGCGGCCTTCGACCATCGCGACATCTTCCTCGATCCCTCGTCCGATCCCGAGGCGGCCTTCGCCGAGCGCAAGCGCCTGTTCGGCCTGCCGCGCTCGTCCTGGGCCGATTACGACAAGAGCCTGATCTCGGCCGGCGGGGGCGTGTTCTCCCGTTCGGCCAAGTCCATCGCGCTGTCGCCGGAGGTGCAGGCGGTGCTCGACCTGCCGAAGGCCCAGGCGACCCCTCAGGAGGTGATGAACGCCGTCCTCAAGGCGCGGGTCGATCTCCTGTGGTTCGGCGGCATCGGCACCTATGTGCGCTCCAGCGGCGAGACCGACGACCAGGGCGGCGACCGCGCCAACGACGCCATCCGCATCACCGGCGCCGACATTCGTGCCAGGGTGGTGGGCGAGGGCGCCAATCTCGGCATGACCCAGCGGGGCCGCATCGAGGCCGGGCGCGCCGGGGTTCGCCTCAACACCGACGCCATCGACAATTCGGCGGGGGTGAACACGTCGGACGTCGAGGTCAACATCAAGATCGCCCTGACGACGCCGGAGCGCGACGGCCGGCTGGACGGCGGCGCGCGCAACGCGCTGCTCGCCACCATGACCGACGAGGTCGGCCAGCTGGTGCTGCGCAACAACTACCTTCAGACGCTGGCGCTGTCGCTGTCGCAGCGGCGCGGCCTCGAGGATCTCGGCTTCCAGCAAAGGCTGATGCAGAGCCTTGAAACGCAGGGCAAGCTCGACCGGGCGGTGGAATACCTGCCGGACGAGATGGAACTGGCCGACCGGCGCCGGCGCGGCGATCCCCTGACCCGACCGGAAATCGCCGTGCTGCTGGCCTATGCCAAGATCGATCTCTACGACCACCTCCTCGCCTCGTCGGTGCCGGACGATCCCTATCTGGCGCGCGAACTGGTCCGCTACTTTCCGCGGCCGGTGCAGGACAAATTCCCTGACGCCGTGGAGAGCCACAAGCTGCGCCGCGAGATCATCGCGACGGGCCTCTCCAACTCGATGATCAACCGCGGCGGCCCCGCCTTCGTCACCCGGCTGATCGATCAGACCGGCGCCGACGTCGCCACCATCGCCTCGGCCTTCGCCGCCGTGCGCGACTCCTATGGGATGACGGCGCTGAATACCGAACTCGACAGCCTCGACAACCGCGTGTCGGGGGCGCTGCAGCTCGAACTCTATGCGGCGATCCAGGATCTGCTGATCGACCGGGTCATCTGGTTCATCCGCAATGTCGACCTGACCCGCGGCCTCGCCGATGTCGTCGCCCACCATCGCGCCGGCATCGAGACGGTGGCGGCGAGCCTCGATACGGCGCTGCCGGCGGATGCCGCGGCGGCGAGGGCGGCCCGCACGGCAGAACTCCGGGCGGCCGGGCTTCCCGACCCGCTCGCCGGCGTGCTGGCGAGCCTCGACCATCTCGCCGCCGCCCCCGATATCGTTGCTGTGGCCGACCAGACCGGGCGGGGCGTCGCCGATGTCGCCGCCACCGCTTTCGCGGCATCGGCCGTCTTCCGCCTCGACCAGATGAAGGGCGCGGCCAAGGCGATCACCGTCACCGACTACTTCGACCGGCTGGCCCTCGATCGGGCGCTCGATTCGATCGCCGACGCCGAGCGCCGCATCACCGCCGACATGGTCTCGGGCGATACCTCCGGCGCCGCCGCGGTCGATGCCTGGATGGCCGTGCATGGCGGGCGGGCCGAACGGATCCGCAAGGCGGTCGCGGAGATCGCCGGTTCGGGCCTGACCGTCTCGAAGGCGACGGTCGCGGCGAGCCTGCTCGGCGATCTGGTGCGCGCATGAGGCGGCTTTCAGTTCTGATCCTGGCCGCCGCGCTCCTCTGCGGCGCTCCGGCCGCCGCCCAGACCGCCGCCCAAGCTCCCCGGCCCGAGGGCGCCGAGGGCACGGTTCACCGCGAGCAGGTCTGGCGCCTGTCGCACAATGCCGACGAGGGACGTGAGATCGCGGCGATCGTCTTCCGTCCGGCCGGTGATACGCCGCGGCAACTGGTGGTGATGACCCACCACACGTCGGGCGACGCCGCCCGCAACGGTGAGCCCCGCCATGGCGTCTATCCCCATGTCGTCTCCTGGTTCGTCGAGCGGGGCTATGTCGTCGCCGTCGTCCACCGGCGCGGCTACGGCCTGACCGGCGGCGAGCGTGCCGAGCGTTTTGCCTGCCGCAGGCCCAACCATTTCGCCGCCGGGCGCGCCGATGCGGCCGATCTTTCCGCCGTCATCGACGGGCTGACCGCGCTGCCCTTCGTGCGCAAGGACGGCGTCATCGCCGTCGGGCAATCGACGGGAGGCTGGGCAGCCGCGGCGCTCGCGGCGGAGAACCATCCGGCCGTCGCCGGGACGATCAATTTCGGCGGTGGTCGTCGCGGGCGGGCGGGCGATACCGGCCAGACCTGTGCCCTCGACGAACTGGTGCGTGACGCGCGCTACATGGGACGGCGGGCACGGACGCCGGCGCTGTGGCTCTACACGGAGAACGACCAGTCGTTCGGCCCGGAGCTGACGCGCCGCATGGCGGAGGCCTATCGCAGCGCTGGCGGCGCCCTCGACTTCCAGCTGTTGCCGCCCTTCGGTCGCGACGGGCATGCGCTGTTGCCCAATCCCGGCGGCATCCGCATCTGGGGGCCGCTGGTGGAGCCGTTCATCCAGAAGTTCAGGTAGCCGGTCAGGCGGTCTTGTCGACGGTCAATCCGGTGCCGGGGGCGGGGCTCGCCTGAATCGCCGATGCCAGCAGGTCAACGACGCCCTGGTCGGCCTGGACCTGCTGCTTGACCATGGCGGTCTGGATGCCCATGCGGGTCTGCTCGCTCTGCATGGCGATCATCGTGCTGGCGATACCGACTGTCGACATGGGTGGTCTCCTGTCCCGGACCCCATCTCTCGCACGGTGCGGTTAACGAAGCCTTTGCGCGTCCTGCGTGCAAGATGTGGATACCGCCATCATCCGGGACAAATGGGATGGCCGCAGGTGATGGCGTTACGTAAGCTCTGCCAGCTTTCGGCCCTGCCGATTCGCTCCCTTTCCAGCGCGAGGCATGGCTCACGGCGTGATCGACAGATTTCCCCTCCTGCTCGGCGCCGACGTTTTCGATGAACGGCAGAGGCGCGAAGTTCTCGGCGAGCTTTTCGACTACCGCCCCTATCTCATGGCCAGCGCGGCGATGACGCTCGTCATCATCCACGTCTTTCTGTCGGGGGCCCGTCAGGAGGCGGTGTTCTGTGGATTGCTCGTCGCGCTGGGAACGATCATGCGCGTCGCCGTGGCGCGGTCTTACCAGGGGAAGTACGGCATCGACGATGTCGGCAGATGCGCCAAGGCCTTCGCCATCATGTGCGTCGTCGTGGCGCTGCTGTGGGGCGTGACGGGTGCCGTCCTCTACCGGGTGGCGGACGACAGCATGCGCATCGCCGTGCTCGGGATCGGCTGCGTCCTCGTTCAGGCGGTGACCCTGCGCACCAACATGGCTCCCGGCCCGACCATGGCGCAGGTCGCCATCCTCATCGCTTTCCACGCCGCAGCGATCGTCTATGACGGGCTCTACGTCCTCATCCCGGTCTGCATCCTCTACACGCTGTTCCAGGGCATGTGCATCCTCGCCCTCGGCAGGGTCCGGGTCCGGCAGATGCGGGCGGAGCGCGAGACGTTGCGGCTGCTCGACGAGCTCCAGTGCGCCAATACCGAACTCACCCGCGCCAATCTCCGGCTCGCCGATTCGGCGCTCAGCGATCCGCTGACCGGTGTCGGCAACCGGCGGCGCTTCGAGGAGGCGCTGGCAACGATGGCGCCGGCTGCCGTCCGCAGCGGCAGACCGCTCTCGCTGCTGCTGATCGACGTCGATCACTTCAAGCGCTTCAACGACGAACATGGGCATGTCACCGGCGACGAGGCGTTGCGACGCGTGGCGGACCGGTTGCGCGCCATTGCCGACGGGCCCAATCATGTGGTGGCCCGGTTCGGCGGCGAAGAATTCGCGGTGCTTCTGGCGGGGGCCGACGAGGCGGCGGCACGCGTCGTCGCCGACCAGATCCTGACCGCGATCGGTGACCCGGCGGCGGTACGGCCGCTGACCGTCAGCATAGGGGTCGCTACGGCACGGGGGCCTGCCGGCACCATGGACATCGTGAGCGATGCCGACCGTGCCCTCTACGCGGCGAAACGCGCCGGCCGGAACCGGGTCGTCAGCAACAGCGAACTGGTCGACCAGCAGGACACCGACCGTCTCAAAGCCTGACGGCGCCCGTCAGCGGGTGGGAACCGGGCGCTCGCCACGATAGTCGTAGAAGCCGCGCTGCGACTTCCGGCCGAGCCAGCCGGCCTCGACATATTTCACCAGCAGCGGGCAGGGCCGGTACTTGGAATCGGCGAGGCCTTCATAAAGCACCTGCATGACCGAAAGGCAGGTATCGAGGCCGATGAAATCGGCGAGCTGCAGGGGGCCCATGGGGTGATTGGCGCCGAGCCGCATGCCGGTGTCGATGGCCTCGACCGACCCGACGCCCTCGTAGAGCGTGTAGATCGCCTCGTTGATCATCGGCAGCAGGATGCGATTGACGATGAAGGCCGGGAAGTCCTCGGCCACCGCGATCGTCTTGCCGAGCTTGGTGCAGAGCGCGCGGGAGGCCTCGAAGGTCTCGTCCTCGGTGGCGATGCCGCGGATCAGCTCGACGAGCTGCATGATCGGCACCGGGTTCATGAAGTGGATGCCGATGAAACGCTCGGGGCGGTCGGTGGTCGAGGCGAGGCGGGTGATGGAGATCGACGAGGTGTTGGTGGCGAGGATCGCGTCAGGCCTGAGCACCGGGCAGACGGACTGGAAGATCTTGACCTTGACCTGCTCGTTCTCGGTGGCGGCCTCGATGACGAGGTCGCAGTCGGCGAGGTCGTCCACTTTGGGGGCGCCGCCGATGCGCAGCAGGGCGTTCTGACGCTCTTCCTCGGAAATGAGGTTCTTCGACAGCTGACGGCTCATGTTGCCATTGATCGTCGCGAGGCCGGACTTGATGCGATCCTCGGAGATGTCGTGCAGCGACACGTCGATGCCGGCCAGAGCCGCCACATGCGCGATGCCGTTGCCCATCTGTCCGGCGCCGATCACGCCGATCTTGCGAATTTCCATGGTTCCACCCGGTGGACGGCCCGGCGCGTGGCGTCGGGCGGCGGTGCGATCAAAACGAACTGGCGGACATCTCTACGACGGTCCCGCCGCCGACGCCATCCCGACCGCAAATAAGACTGCGGGCGGAGGTGGCTCCCCGCCCGCAGCAGGTCTCTGCCTACTTGCCGAGCTCTTTCTCGAGCTCGGGCAGGATCGTGAAGAGGTCGCCGACGAGGCCGTAGTCGGCGACCTGGAAGATCGGCGCCTCCTCGTCCTTGTTGATGGCGACGATGACCTTGGAGTCCTTCATGCCGGCGAGGTGCTGGATGGCGCCCGAAATGCCGACGGCGATGTAGAGATCCGGCGCCACGACCTTGCCGGTCTGGCCGACCTGCCAGTCGTTCGGCGCATAGCCGGCATCCACCGCGGCGCGCGAGGCGCCCATGGCGGCGCCGAGCCGGTCAGCGACGGGCTCAATCACCTTGGCGAAGTTCTCCTTCGAGCCGAGTGCGCGGCCACCCGAGATGATGATCTTGGCGGCGCCGAGTTCGGGACGGTCCGACTTGACGATCTCCTCGCCGGCGAAGGTCGACAGGCCGGGATCAGCGACGGCCGTGGCCGCCTCGATCGTGGCGGTGCCGCCCGTGCCGGCCGCCTGGAAGGATGCGGTGCGCACGGTGATGACCTTCTTGGCGTCGGTCGACTGCACGGTCTGGATGGCGTTGCCGGCATAGATCGGCCGTTCGAACGTGTCGGGCGCCAGCACCTTGGTGATGTCGGAGATCTGCATCACGTCGATGAGGGCGGCGACGCGCGGCATGATGTTCTTGCCGTTGGCGGTGGACGGCGCGACGAGCGCGTCATAGCCGCCGGCGAGCGAGACGATCAGTGCCGCCGTGGGCTCGGCCAGGAGGTTGGCATAGGCGGGGGCATCGGCGACCAGCACCTTGGCAACACCGGCGAGCTTCGAGGCGGCCTCGGCGGCCCCCTGGCAGCCCGAGCCGGCGACGAGCACCGTGACCGGGGCGCCGAGCGCGACCGCAGCGGTTAGCGCCTTCAGCGTCGGGTCCTTCAGCGAGGCATTGTCGTGTTCTGCGAGAAGGAGCGTGGCCATCAGAGCACCCCGGCTTCGTTCTTGAGCTTGCCGACCAGTTCGGCGACGGAGCCGACCTTGACGCCGGCGTGGCGGCCGCCCGGCTCCGCGGTCTTGAGGACCTTGAGGCGGGGGGTGACGTCGACGCCGTAGGCGTCGGGAGACTTCTCGTCGATCGGCTTCTTCTTCGCCTTCATGATGTTGGGCAGCGAGGCGTAGCGCGGCTCGTTGAGGCGAAGGTCGGTGGTGACGATGGCCGGCGTCTTCAGCGTCACGGTCTGCAGGCCGCCGTCGACCTCGCGGGTGACCGAGACGGTGTCGCCGGACACTTCCACCTTGGAGGCGAAGGTGCCCTGCGGCCAGCCGAGGAGGGCGGCGCGCATCTGGCCGGTCTGGTTGGCGTCGTCGTCGATCGCCTGCTTGCCGAGAATGACCAGGCCCGGGGCCTCCTCACCGACAACACCCTTCAGGATCTTCGCGACGGCGAGCGGCTCGACGATCGCGTCGGTCTTCACGTGGATGCCGCGGTCGGCGCCCATGGCGAGGGCCGTGCGGATCGTCTCCGCGGCACCCTGCGCGCCGATGGAGACGACGACGATTTCGGTGGCCACGCCCTTTTCCCTGAGACGGATGGCCTCCTCGACGGCGATCTCGTCGAAGGGGTTCATCGACATCTTCACATTGGCGAGTTCGACCCCGGAGCCGTCGGGCTTCACGCGGATCTTGACGTTGTAGTCGACGACCCGTTTCACGGGCACAAGGATCTTCATCATGTCCCTCCCCGAGCGGATGATTTTTCGCTCGGATAATCGGTTTTAAAAGTCATTTCGACCGGGCGCGCACCCTAGAAGCGGCCCCGCGGGGTGTCAACGAAACCACCCCGGCGCCGCCATAGGGCCTTCGGGTGATGCAGCGCAACACAATCCGTCCTGCATCGTCAGGGCGACAGCGTCGCGATCACCGGAACGTGGTCGGAGGGCCGGTCCCAGCCGCGTGCCTCGCGCAGGATTTCGACGGAGCGCATGGCGGGGGCGAGCGCCGGGCTGAGCCAGACATGGTCGAGGCGGCGGCCCTTGTCCGCGGTGTCCCACTCGGCCGAACGGTAGCTCCACCATGTGTAGAGCTTCTGCGGCTCGGGCGTGAGCGCGCGCATCATGTCGACCCAGCCGCCGGCCGCCGCCACCTCGGTCAACCGCCGGCGCTCGAGCGGGGTGTGCGAGACAACCTTGGCGAGCTGCTTCGAACTCCACACGTCGTGCTCGAGCGGGGCGATGTTGAGGTCGCCGACGAGAATGGCGCGGTCCGCGCCGGCGCCGACGCGCAGCGCCTCCCAGGCCTCCATCTCGTCGAGAAAACCGAGCTTGTGGGCGAACTTGTCGTTAACCACGGGATCGGGCTCGTCGCCGCCGGCCGGGACGTAGAAATTATGGATGCGGGTGCCGGCGGCAGGCCCCTCGGCGAGGGTCACCGCGATGTGCCGCGCGTCGTTCTTGCCGCAGAAGGCGCGGCGGTCGATGTCGGCGAGGCCGAAGCGGGAAAACACGGCGACGCCGTGGTAGCCCTTCTGCCCGTGGATGGCGATGTGCTCGAAGCCCATGCGGCGGACGTCGGCCAGCGGAAACTGGCCGTCGATGCACTTGGTCTCCTGCAGGCAAAGGACGTCCGGCTGATGCTCGCCGACGAAGCGGGCGACCGTCTCGATGCGCAGACGGACGGAGTTGATGTTCCAGGTGGCGATCTTGAGCGTCATGGGTCCTCGCGCGCCGGACCATAGAAGGCCGCCGCCGTCGCTGGAAGCGGCAGAACCGGCCTGTCCACGGTTTGCAGCGTTGGTGGAGGAAGCGCTCTGCGGACCGCCGCCCGCTTGCGGCTTGCCCGGGACCGGCTTTGATGGTCCAACACGATTCGGACAAGGGCGCCTCCCGTCATGCCGACGCTGTTCCGTTTCCTGCTGATCCTCTTCGTGCTCGCCGGGCTCGGCTTTTCGGGCATGCTGGCGCTCGCCTATCTGGTGGAGCCGGAGGCGCGCGAGATGAGCGTGCAGGTCCCGCCCGCCCGCCTGCAGCCGCGCCGGTAGCGCGATGGCCGGCGAGATCGACCTGTTTCTCGACATGATGGCCGCCGAGCGCGGCGCGGCGCGCAATACGCTGGAGGCCTATCGCCGCGACCTCGACGACTATGCCGGTTTCCTCGGCGCCGTCGGAGCGAGCCCGAAAGCGGTCACGACGGCGACGATTCGCGACTATCTGGCCGATTGCCAGTCGCGCGGACTGAAGACGGCCTCCGTCGCCCGCCGGCTATCGGCGGTTCGCCAGTTGCATCGCTTCCTCTATGCCGAGGGCATGAACGGCGAGGACCCCGCCGCCGTGCTGGAAGGCCCGCGGCGCGGCCGGCCGCTGCCCAAGACCTTGGCGCTGGCCCAGGTCGACCGCCTGCTCGCCGTCGCCCGCGAGGGCCTGGACGACGCCGCGCGGCCTGTCGGCGAGCGCCTCAGGGCGGCGCGGATCACCTGCCTTCTGGAACTCCTCTACGCCACCGGCATGCGGGTGTCGGAACTCATCGCCCTGCCGGTGACCGCGGCGCGCCGCGACCAGCGTTTCCTCATGGTGCGCGGCAAGGGCGACAAGGAGCGCATCGTGCCGCTGAACGGTGCCGCGAAGGACGCCATGGCCGCCTATCTCGCCCTGCGCGAGACGGCCGGCTTCGGGCCGTCGAAATGGCTGTTCCCGTCCTCCGGCGAGAGCGGCCATCTGACGCGCCAGCATGTCGGCCGTGAACTCAAGGGTGTCGCTGGTGCAGCCGGGCTCTCCGCCGCCAAGGTGTCGCCGCACGTGCTGCGCCACGCCTTTGCCAGCCATCTGCTGCAGAACGGGGCCGATCTGCGCGCCGTCCAGCAGCTTCTCGGCCATGCCGACATTGCGACGACGCAGATCTATACCCATGTGCTGGACGAGCGGCTGAAAAGCCTCGTGCGGGACCTGCACCCCCTCGGCAACGACGGGTAAGGACAGGTCCGTCCTTGACTTGCCCTGCCCCGAAAGGCATGTGCTCGCGCTTCATCGGGCCCTCAGGGGCCGTCCCCCCCGGCCCCCGCGGGCCACCGTCCACAGGTCCTGGGCCGCACCTTGCCGATGCGCAGCTACCTCGATTTTGAAAAACCGATAGCCGAACTCGAATCCAAGGTCGAGGAACTGCGCGAGGTCGCGGCGCGCGACGGCGGGGTCTCCATCACCGAGGAGGTGACGCGGCTCGAGCAGAAGGCCGGCCAGGCGCTGAAGGACCTCTATCAGGGCCTGACGCCCTGGCAGAAGACGCTGGTCGCCCGCCATCCCGGCCGCCCCCACACGCTCGACTATATCGCGAAACTCCTGGAGGACTTCACGCCGCTCGCCGGCGACCGCGTCTTCGGCGAGGACGAGGCGATCATCGGCGGGTTCGGCCGGTTCCGCGGCCAGAGCATCTGCATCATGGGCCACGAGCGGGGCGACACGACCGAAACCCGCATCCGGCACAATTTCGGCATGGCGCGCCCCGAGGGCTACCGCAAGGCGGTGCGCCTGATGGAGACTGCCCAGCGCTTCGACATCCCGGTGGTCACGCTGGTCGATACGGCGGGAGCCTATCCCGGCATCGGCGCCGAGGAGCGCGGCCAGGCCGAGGCCATCGCCCGCTCGACCGATTGCAGCCTCGGCCTCGGCGTGCCGAACGTCGCGATCATCATCGGCGAGGGCGGATCGGGCGGCGCCATCGCCATCGCCACCGCCAACCGGGTGATGATGCTGGAACACGCCATCTACAGCGTGATCTCGCCGGAAGGGGCGGCCTCGATCCTGTGGCGCGATACGACCAAGGCGCAGGAAGCGGCCACAAACATGAAGATCACCGCGCAGGACCTGATGCGGTTCGGCGTCATCGACCAGATCGTGCCGGAGCCCCTCGGCGGTGCCCACCGCGATCCCGATCTCGCGGTGGTGCGGGTGGGCGATGCGATCGAGGCGGCGCTGCAGGGCATGGCCGGATTGCCGCCGGAAGAGATCCGCCGGCTGCGGCGGGACAAGTTCCTCGCCATCGGGCGGACGATCTGAGGCGACTGGCGGGCCCGCCCGCCATGGTTCCGCCGCGTTCCTTGCCGCACCATCACCGACGTGTGACCAGTCTGAGGAATTCATTAACCCTCGGTGGTGTTTCCGGCGGGTTGCGGTAACCGCGGGTTGACGCTATCGGTCGGTCTCAAGGGTCCGTTAAGGATCAGCAGCGCCAAGCTGATACCGTTCGAGGGGCTTTCTTCGCCCTGTTTCGGGAGCATAGCATTGCAGCAGACGGCCGGCAGTCCCCAGGTGGCAATCTCGCGGTCCAACCGTCTCGGCGGCTGGCGTCTGGCGTTGTCCGTCGCCGCCTGCTCCGTCCTGCTCGCCGGCTGCCAGAGCCAGACGGTATCGCGCAACGATCCCAACCGCGGCAACGTGCCGATCGCCCAAGCGGTCCTCGAGGAACTGAACGTCAAGGGCATGACACGCGCCTCGCCGGTGCTGATGCGGATCTTCAAGGAAGAGGCCGAGCTCGAGGTCTGGAAGCGTGACGCGACCGGCCGCTACGCCCATTTCAAGACCTATCCGATCTGCAATTACTCGGGCGATCTCGGCCCGAAAGTGCGGGAGGGTGACCGCCAGTCGCCGGAAGGGTTCTATCAGATCAATATGGGCCTGATGAATCCGCGCTCGTCCTTCTATCTCTCGTTCAACATGGGCTTTCCCAACCAGTTCGACCGCTCGCACGGCCGCACCGGATCGCATCTGATGGTGCATGGCGACTGTTCGTCGCGCGGCTGCTACGCGATGACCGACGAGGCCATCGGCGAGGTCTATGCGCTGGCCCGCGAGGCGTTGCAGGGCGGCCAGGACAGCTTCCAGGTGCAGGCCTTTCCGTTCCGCATGACGCCGCGGAACATGGCCCGCCATCGCAACAACCCGAACATGGCCTTCTGGAAGAACCTCAAGGAAGGCCACGACCATTTCGAGGTGACGCGCCAGGAGCCGCAGGTCGACGTCTGCGAGCGCCGCTACGTCTACAACGCAGTCTCGCCGCAGTCCGTCCTGGCACAGGCCGGCGGCACGGGCGAGACCCGTGAGATGATCGCCGCCAGTGATCCCTGGGCCGGCACCCGCCGCACCGGTGCGGCCCCCGCCAACGTCACGACCGCACCGGCGCCGCGCACTCCGGTGCCGACCTCGCTGAACCAGCCGGTCACCACCATGGCCCCGGTGACGCGCGAGGCACCGGCCTCCGCCCGGTCGATCCGCACCCGCTTCACCGCCATCGGCGACGATACGTCGGCGCCGCGCCCGACCTTCCAGGCCGCTGGCCGCTGCCCGGCCTATGTCGTGCCGCCGGCCATCCGCCAGGCCGTGGCCGCAAAACACGCCCGCGACATGGCGCAGGTCGCGGCGCTGTCGCGCGAATTGCCGGCCGCGCCGGCCCGTTCGGGCATCGACGGCGGCACACATCGCACCTTCGCGGACCGCTTCGCCCACCGCCAGATCCGTGTCGGCTCGTCGGAGCCCCACCTGTCGCTCGCCAGCCAGCAGAGCCAGCCGGTGACGCTCGTCTCGGCGCGTTCGCCGGTCGTCGCCGAAGCGGCGCCGGCCGCAGCCCCCGCGCTCGCCTCCGCCACGTCGACGCCCGTCAGCCTGCCGCCTGCAGCACCCGCGGCGGCAACGCTCGAAACCTCGGTCGCGGCAACCATCGCCAGTGCGCCCTTGCCGATGCCCTCACCTCTGAGAACGTCGGTGGCCGTACGCACCATTGGCCCTGCCCAGACATCCACCATATCAGCCTTCGCCGCGGAGCCCGCTCCGGCCCCGGCGCAGCAGGGCAACTGGTTCACACGGACGATGGGAGCCGTCGGCCTCGGCCAGGGGCAGCAGCAGGCGACGCCGGCTCCCGCCCAGCCGCAGGTGGCCAACCAGGGCGCTGCCGGAAACTGAGGCGACTTGCGCCCGTCGCCGTCGTTCACGCCGCCAGCGGATAGGTCTCTTCGACGAGGTAGGGGCCACCGCCGACTGATTCCTTCGACGAGAAGAGCACGAAGCTCGGGACGATGAAGGTGCGGCTGATGAACAGGCCGCGCAGCGCCAGCCAGTCGGCGACGGTGCGGGCGGTGGCATCGCGGCCGAGGCGCGCCAGCGTGATGTGGGGCGCAAACTTGCGCGGTTCCGGCAGCAATCCGACGCGGCGCATGATGCGCTCGTGTTCGGCCTGCAGGTCCATCAGCGGCTGGGTCTGCTTGACCGCGACGTAGATGGAGCGCGGCCGGTCGCCGCCGAAGGCGCCGAGGCCGGTCAGCGTCACCTCGATGGAGCGCTTGCGTACGGCATAGAGGAGATCGGCGATCTCGTTGGCGGTGCGTTCATCGACGTCGCCGACGAATCGCAGGGTGAGGTGATAGTCCTCCGGCTCCATCCACCGGGCGCTCATCAGGCCGCCACGCAAACTCGCCAGATCCTCGCGCAGGGCCTCGGGAACTTCGAGACCGGTGAAGATGCGGGGCATGACGACCTCCCTGCGCTGCACGCCGACGCCTCAAGCGGGCGCCGCAACCATCAACGTCCCGGCCGCATCGCCCGCGTCCCCCGACGACCCCGTCCGGGGATGCGGACCTCGGCGAATCGGCCGCAGAACCAGTGTGACGCTCGCCGGGGTCGATGTCATGACCATGACACGGCATCGGCGCCGACGGTTCAGGCGACCTTCAGGGCTGTCCAGTGATCCAGAAACGCGTCGAGCCAAAGGCGCACGCCGGGGTCATGGAGATAGCGTCCGTCGAAATGGTCCTGCCGGGGGCGGGCATTGGGGGAGGCCATCCGCTCGTGCGCCCGCGTCGTCCAGCGGTTCATCATCCAGTGCGTCACCTCGGGGTGGAACTGGATGCCGTAGGCGGCACGGCCGACGCGGATCGCCTGGTTGGCGAAGCAGTCGCCGGTGGCGAGCAGTTCGGCGCCGCAGGGCACGTCGAAGCCCTCCCGGTGCCACTGGTAGACGTGGTCGGGCCAGGGCAGTTCGCGCTGCGCCGCCTCGGTGGCGTGGAGCGGATAATAGCCGACCTCGACATGGCCTTCCGGGTGGAAGGCGACCTTGGCGCCGAGATGGCGCGCCAGCATCTGCGCACCGAGGCAGATGCCGAGAAAGGGCAGCTCGTCCTTCAGCGCGACGCCGATCCAGTCGGTTTCCGCCTTGACGAAGTCGTCGGGGTCGTTGGCGCTCATCGGGCCGCCGAAGATGACGGCGCCGGCGAGGCTGCCCGTATCGGTCGGCAGCGGATCGCCGAAGCGGGGACGGCGGATGTCGAGGCGAAAGCCGCGCTCCTCGAGCAGGCGGCCGACCCGGCCGGGCGTCGAGTGCTCCTGGTGCAGGACGATGAGGATGTCCGTCGGACGGCTGGAGCGAGGACCACCCCTCTTCCGCACGACCGGTGTCACCGGTCCGGAAATCGTCGCGTCGGGTCGCAGCAGAGGACGCACGGACATGGCGGTGAATCACCTCGAGGCCTGTTCACTGGCGGACAGTGTGATGAAAGGATGAGCTTGCTTAAAGATGGCTGAACAAATGGCAGGTGTGCGTTGCACAACTGTCACAGAGGCGCCGCAAGGGGGCTCAGCCGGCGAGCGCTCGCGCCAGAACCGCGGCCTCGACCGGCTTCTGCAGCACGATGTCGAAGAGGCCGGGCAGCATGTCGGCGGGGTCGTCGCCGGAGAGCGCCACCAGACGCGGATGACGGGAATGGGCCCGCATCGCCAGGGCGACGGCGGTGCCGTCCATGTCGGGCATCCGCCGGTCGATGACGGCGACGTCGAAGTGGTCGGCGGCGGCGGCCTCGAGGGCGGCGTGGCCGCCGTCGACGGAGGTCACCCGATGCCCGAGCGCGCTCGCGATGCGCGCCACGACCTCACGCGAGAAGGCGTGGTCGTCGACGATCAGCACTTTCAGGGACGGTCCCCTCGCGGCTGTCGCGGCTTTTCCGGCGGGCATGGCGGGCATGCGACAGGCCTAACGCGGAATGACGAAGAAATGGTTTATTGCGCGGGTTCCGTTCACCGAGCCGCGCATCCCCATGGTCGAACTCCTGCTCCTCGTCGCGCCGGTCTTCGGGCTCGTCGCCCTCGGCTACGGGGCGGCGCTGGCGGGGCTGATCGGCGAGCGGGCCAATGAAGGGCTGACCTCCTATCTCTTCGTCATCGGCGCCCCGGCGCTGATGTTCAAGCTGCTCACCGCGGCCGTGTTTCCCGGCGTTTTCCCCTGGGGCTACTGGATCGCCTACTACGCCGGCATGGCCATCGTCTGGGGCCTGGCGACGGTCCTGGCGGCCGGCCTGTTCCGCCGCTCCCGCGGCGACGCGGTGATCGCCGGTCTCGCCACGGGCCAGGCCAATACCGTGCTGATCGGCATCCCGATCATCCTCAAGGCCTATGGCGAGGAGGCGGCCTTTCCCATCGCCATGCTGTTGGCGGTCAACCTGCCGATCACCATGACGCTGGCGACCCTGATGCTGGAGGGCACCCGTGCCGCCACCGGCGGCGCGCTCTTCGTCAAGCTCGGCCGCGGTCTCGCCACCCATCCCCTGATCATCGCCATGGCGGCGGGTGTCGCCTTCCAGGTCTTCGGCCTTCGGCCATCCGGGGTGGCCGCGACCATGCTCGACATGGTAGCGAACACCACCATTCCCCTGTCGCTCATCGCGCTGGGACTGTCGCTGAAGACCTATGGCGTGCGCACCGATGTTCCGGTGGCATTGATGATCTGCGTGCTGCGGCTGCTGGTGCATCCCGCCATCGCCTATGTCGTCGCGCACCACGTCTTCGCGCTGCCGCCGTCCTGGACCGGCACCGTCGTGCTATTCGCCGCCATGCCCGCGGGCATCAACGCCTATCTGTTCGCGGCACGCTACGGGCAGGGCGTCGGCATCGCGTCGACGGCGGTGGCGCTGTCCACCCTGCTGGCGGCCGTCACGTCGCTCCTCTGGCTGCGCGTGCTCGGCATCGGCTGAGGCGGTTCATCGCCAGTTCATGCGCGATCATGCGGAATGTGGGTAATTGCGTAGCATCCGCGAATGGTGGATTGTGACGCTCACGATTTCGTGTTCAGCCGCTCGCGGGTGCCAAAGCGTTGAATATGCCACCCGCCTCCGCCGCCGACGGTCTCGACCGCAAGGTTTTCCGTGACTTCTTCCTCCTCGCCGCGGGCTGGTGGACGGGGGCGACGGCGCGCCGGGCGTGGTTCCTGACGGCGGCGCTCGCCGCCTGCCTGATCGTCAATGTCGGCATCAATTTCGCGGTCAATACCTGGAACCGGCGTTTCTTCGATGCGCTGGAGAACACCGACACGCATACGGTGTTCTGGGCCGTCATCGTCTTCTTCGGTCTCGTCGTCTGCGCTGCTGCCATCGGCGTCGGCATCGTCCTGTCGCGCGAGACGCTGCAGGTGCGGTGGCGCGAATGGCTGATCGGGTCGCTCATCGATCGCTGGATCGGCGGCCAGCGCTATTACCGGATGGGTCTGGCGCGGACCGAGCCGGCCAATCCCGAATACCGCATCGCCGACGATACCCGTCTGGCGACGGAACCGATCGTTGATTTCGCCATCGGCCTGCTGTCCTCGATCGTCTCGGCGCTGACCTTCGTCGGCGTCCTATGGGTGGTCGGCGGGGCGCTGACGGTGCAGGTCGGCGGCACGACCCTCTGGATCCCCGGCTACATGGTGCTGGCGGCGCTGTTCTACGGCATCACCATGTCGCTGCTGATGCTGTGGGTCGGCCACCGCCTGCCGGGCGCGGTCGCCCGCCGCAACGAGGCGGAGGCGAAGCTGCGCTTCGAGCTGACGCGGCTGCGCGAGAATTCCGAGAGCGTCGCGCTGATCCGCGGCGAGGCGGACGAACGCCGGGCTCTCGGCACCACCTATCAGGAACTCGTGCGGCGCTGGCTCGGCGTGGTGCGCCGGCACGGCCACATCACCTGGCTGACCAACGGCAGCGGCGTCTTCGTGCCCGTCCTGCCGCTGCTGCTCGCCGCGCCGAAATACCTGTCGGGGGAGTTCACCCTCGGCCAGGTGACGCAGCTCGCCGGCGCCTTCCTCCAGGTCCAGGTGGCCATCGCCTGGCTGGTCGACAATTTCCGGGCGCTCGCCCAGTGCTACGCCTCGATGCAGCGCGTCACCGAACTGACCAATGCCATCGACGACATCGACGGCGATTTCGACCGCAACCACAAAGGCGGCGTGGTGCTGGCGCCTTCCGGCTCCGGCGCCGTCCAGCTCGACAAGCTCACCATCTCCGACCGTTCGGGGCGCGTGCTCATCGACCAGGCCAATGCCCGGATCGAAGCCGGCGAGAAGGTCATGGTCTCGGGCGAGAGCGGAACCGGCAAGTCGACGCTGGTGCGCTCGCTCGCGGGCCTCTGGCCCTGGGGGTCCGGCGTCATCGCCCTGCCGGCCGGCGGCACCATCGCCTTCGTCCCGGAGCGGGCCTACCTCCCAGCCGGGACGCTGCGGGGCGCGCTGCTCTATCCCGCCCAGAGCCTCGCTGTGGACGATGCCGTCCTGAGCGAAGCCCTGACCGAGTCGGGGCTCGGTTATCTGAGCCGGCGGCTCGACGAGGTCGACCGCTGGGATCAGACCCTCTCGAACGGCGAGCGCCAGCGCCTGGCCATCGCCCGCCTGCTGGTCCAGCGCCCCGACCTCGTCATTCTCGACGGCGCCACCAGCGCGCTCGACGAAGGCGGCGAGGCCCGTCTGATGGCGACCCTGGTGGCCGCTCTCGACGGATCGACGCTGATCAGCGTCGGGCTCAGGCCGGGCCTCGAGGCCCTGCACGACCGCAAGCTCCAGCTGTCGCGCAGCGACCGCGGCGCCCACCTCTCCTCCGTCGCCCTCAGGCCGCCGATGGCGGTGGCGACGTCTTCACCCTAGGCACATCGCCGCGATCGCGGCGTCACAAGGACCAACGCCATGTCATTGCACATCTGGGACCACTTCTGGGACCTCCGGGTCAAGGAATGCCCCTGCGACGTCCACTTCTGCGACTGGCTCGACGAGAACGACGTTTCAGCCCAGACGATCTTCCATTTCGGTACCGGCGGCCACCACATCCTCGGCCTTCACAATGTCGAGAAGGACCGCAAGAACGTCATCCTCGGCATCACCGCCTCGCCCGGCGAGATCCGCACCTACGAGACGATGATCGTCGAGAATCCCGAGCTCGGCTGGGGCTACAAGGCGATCTTCGGCGACATCTATCAGCTCGATGCCCGGCTCTTGCCGATGTTCGACATCGTGACGCTGTTCCATGTCGGCGAGTTCCGCACCGAGGCCAATGACGCCTATGGCGGCCTCACCGACTACCAGATGGTCAAGCTGCTCGTCGGCCAGACCAGGCCGGGCGGCACGATCGCCTTCTATGCCGGCTCCTACGCCTACGACATCGCCAAGATCCAGCACGACAAGATGGTCGCCGAGGGTCTGCTGACGCCGAAGGGACAGTACAAGACCCTGCCGCTGTTCGAGCGGACGTCGAAGCCGGTCTGATGCACCGGACGGATCGCGGGGCCCCGTCTTGCCAATCGCACCGGCCCGGTCGATCATGACCTCGCCGTGACGCGAACCGGAGCGCTGGAAGGAGCCTCATGTCCGACATCGATCCGCGATCGCCCGGTACCGTCGTTCCCCTGAATGTCGGTGCCGCTCCACCCCGGGTCTCCTTCGATCGTCGCGAGCTGCAGGCCATTCTCCAGCTTTACGGGCGTATGGTCGCAGCCGGGGAGTGGCGCGACTATGCGATCGATTTCCTGAAGGGCAAGGCGGTCTTCGCCATCTTCCGGCGCGCTTCGGAAATGCCGCTCTACCGCGTCGAGAAGAACCCCGAGGCGAAGCAAGGCCCCTATGCCGTGATCAACACGGCCGGCCTCGTCCTGAAGCGCGGCCATGATCTCCGGCGCGTGCTGGCCGTGCTGGAAAAGCCGGTCAAGCTGGTGCAATAGGCCGGTCATCGTCAGGTCCTCGACACGGCCGGCACCGTCCTAAGGCGGACCCGCCGCATGCTTGACGCGCCGTGGTGCGGCGCTATCTTCACGAAAATCCATTTCACGCAATGAAATGATGCTTCTCGTGCGCCGCGCGGGCAAGCTCCTGCGAGGACACGCGCGCCCATGACGAGCTTTTCGCCGCTGCCCTATGCGACCATCCCGGCCGGGGACGAAGCCCTGCGGTCGGAGGTGAAGGCCTTCCTCGCCGAGGCGCTCGCCGCCATGCCCCCCGAAAAGCGGGCGCGCTCGTGGATGGGCTCGGACCCGGCCTTCAGCCGGGCGCTCGGCCGGCGCGGCTGGCTCGGCCTCAGCTTGCCGAAGCGCTATGGCGGCGCCGAGCGCGGTTTCTTCGCCCGTTTCGTCATCGCCGAGGAACTGCTCGCCGCCGGCGCCCCGGTGGCGGCGCACTGGATCACCGACCGCCAGTCGGGGCCGCTGATCCTGCGCTATGGCACCGAGGCGCAGCGGCAGTCCTATCTGCCGAAGATCTCGGCCGGCGAGATGTTCTTCTGCATCGGCATGAGCGAGCCGAATTCCGGCTCGGACCTTGCCAGCGTCCGCACCCGCGCCGAGCCGCTGCCCGGCGGCGGCTACCGCCTCAACGGGCGGAAGATCTGGACCAGCAACGCGGCGATCTGCGACGCCATGATCGCCCTGGTGCGCACCTCGGGCACCATCGAGGACCGCCAGAGGGGCCTGTCGCAGGTCATCGTCGACCTCAAGCAGCCGGGCATCTCCATCCGGCCGATCCGCGACCTGTCGGGCGACGCGCATTTCGCCGAGGTGACCTTCGACGACGTCGTCCTGCCCGCCGATGCGCTGATCGGCGAAGAGGGTGCTGGCTGGGAACAGGTGAATGCCGAACTCGCCTTCGAGCGTTCGGGTCCCGAGCGGATCCTGTCGTCCATGGTGCTGGTCGATACCTGGCTCGGCTATCTGAAGAGCCTGCCGGCCCGCAGCCGCGACGACGTCGTGCTGGTCGGCCGGCTGGCGGCCCATCTCGCATCGCTCCGGGCCTTGTCGCTGAGCGTCACCGCCAGCCTCGTCGCCGGCGACAGTCCGGTGGTCCATGCCGCCCTCGTCAAGGATCTCGGCACCACCTACGAGCAGATGATCCCGGCGGCGATCTCCGCCGCCATCGCCGCCGACCCCGAGGCGTCGCCGCCGGACGCCCTCATGCGCACCCTCGCCTATACGGTCAGCATGGCCCCCTCCTTCTCGCTGCGCGGCGGCACGCGGGAGATCCTGCGCGGCATGATCGCCCGCGGCATCGGCCTCCGGTAAGCCTCCCCATGACCGACACCTTGATCGCAGACACCGCCGACCGGCTGATGGCCGAGATCGTCACTCCCGCCGCGGTGAGGGGGCTGAAGGACCGCGTCTCGGCGGCGCCCGTCTGGGCGTCGCTCGCCGAATCCGGCTTCCTCGACGCGCTCGTCGCCGAAGCACAGGGCGGCGCGGGCCTCTCCTGCGCCGAGACGCTGCCGGTCCTGCTCGCCACCGGCCGGCACGCCCTGCCCCTGCCGCTGGCGGCCACCATGGCGGCGCGGGCGGCGATCGCTTCGGCGGGGGAGGCGATCCCGGAAGGGATCATCGCCATCGCAGCCTCGGCACGATCGGACGACGATGTCCTGCTCGCCCAGGTGCCGGCGGGGGAATTCGCCGACATGGTCCTGGTGCCCGACGGCGACGGCGCGATCCTCCTGTCGGCCGATGCGGCGAGCCTCGAGACGACCGGCGAGGGCACCTTCTGCCGGATGCGCTGGCGCGGCGCCAACGGCCCGCGGCTCCCCGGTTTCGACGCGCTTCTCACCGGTGCCCGGATCGAGGCCGCGGAAATGGCCGGTGCGATGGAGGCGATGTTCGCCACCACCCTGCGCTATGCCAATGATCGCTCGCAGTTCGGCAAGCCGATCGGCAAGTTCCAGGCGGTGCAGCAGCAACTCGCCGTGATGACCGAACTGGTCCACGGCGCCCGGGCCGCCGCCAATCTCGCCGCCTGCGCCCCGACCGGCATGGAGGCCGTCGCGGCCGCCAAGGTCACGGTGGGCGAAGCGGCGGCCGAGGTCGCCGCCATCGCCCATGCGGTGCACGGCGCCATCGGCATGACCGAGGAGCTCGACCTCCATCTCCTCTCTGACCGCCTGCGGCGCGGCCGGCTGCGCTACGGCTCCGAGCGCTACTGGGCCGAAAGGCTCGGCACCGCCGTCCTCGGTTCGGGTCAGGCGACCATGCTCGACTTCGTCAGGACCCGCATCTTTTTATGAATCATTCCAGAGTTTTGCGGACGAGCGCGCGATTGGCCTGGAGGTAAGGGTCCTGGGGAAGGACGGTCATGTCCGGCTGGCGGGAGGCGCCGACAATGCCAGATCGACCTCGGCCGGGCCGCAGAACCTGGCCATCGCCTCAGCGCGGCGTGAAGGCGAGGCTCATCCGGGCCGTGTCGCAGGCACCGGGAGCGAGTAGCCGCATCGACGGCTTGTCGGCGAGGTCGCCGGCAAAGCCGACCGGGTCGCCGTGACCCGTCCAGGCCTCCATGCAGAGGAAGGGCGCGCCCGGCTTCGACCACAGCGCCAGATGCGGAAAGCCGTCGAGCGCCATGGTCAGCCTCGCCCCGTCCGGGGCCTCGAAGTGCCAGGAGCGGCTGCGGGCCTGCAGGAAGCACAGCGCTTCGGCGGCGAAGGCGTCGTCGCTGACGGCGAGGCGCGTGCCTGCGAGCGGCACCGGGCGCCGGTCATCCGAGAACAGCCCGCCGGCCGCGATGACCGGAACGGCGGGCTCCTCGGCCTCGGCGAAGACGATGGCATGGCCTTCGCGACGCTCCCCGCTCAGCGGCCAGCGGAAGCCGGGATGCAGGCCCATCGCATAGGGCATGGGCCGGTCGCCGTCGTTGGTGACGGCGATGGTGGTGGCAAGGCCCTCGTCGGTCAGCGCATGGGTGACGGTCAGGCGGAAGGCGAAGGGGTAGACCGCGCGCGTTGCCGCATCAGCGGCGAGTTCGAGGGTGCAGGAGGCTGCGTCCGCGGCCAGGACGCGAAAGCTGCCGCCGGCGGCGAAGCCATGGACGCCCATCGGGCGGTCGGTCCCGTCGACACGGATGCGCCCTTCCCGGGCCCAGCCGACGATGGGAAAGAGAATGGGCGCGGATTGGCTCCACCAGGCGGGATCGCCCGGCCACAGAAGCTCATGGCCGTCGACCGACCAGGCCTTCAGTTCGGCGCCGGTGAGGCTTATGGCGGCGCGCTGGGCGCCTGTCGCGAGCGTGATCATCTGCCGGCATGGTCTGCTACCCGGCCGATTCCGTCGAGATCGTCCAGCGGCTTTCGCCGATCGTCATCAGCGAATCTGTCGTCCGCATGTTGGGCATGGCGCGCGTTCGGGTGGCGGATCGCCACGATGTCTTCGGGACGCCGGCGGGGGTTCGCGAGATCGGCCATAGGCATCCCGTCTCAGTGCCCCATCGTCGCGACGGCGACAAGCCCGGCGACGTTGACTTCGCAAGCTACCATACTAGTTTGCTGCTGCTATCGGAGGAAAGGCGCGACATCAAGCGGCCATCCGGAGCGGGAGGCTTCATGACCCCGTCGCGGCTGCCATCGCCCTCGAGCCAGATCTGCGCGCCCGACCGGCTCCTTCCGCTCGATCCCACGGCCCGGGCGGTGGCGCGGCGGCTCTACGACAGCGTCGCGAACCTGCCGATCATCTCGCCGCATGGCCATACCGATCCGCGCTGGTATGCCGAAAACGCCGCCTTTCCCGATCCGGCCAAGCTCTTCGTCGTGCCCGATCACTATGTCTTCCGCATGCTCTATTCGCAGGGCGTGCGGATGGAGAATCTCGGCGTGCCGACGAGGGATGGCGCGCCGGTCGAGACGGACCCGCGGGCCATCTGGCGGCGCTTCGCGGCACATTATCATCTCTTCCGCGGCACCCCGACGCGGCTGTGGCTCGACCATGCCTTCGCCGCGCTGTTCGGCCTCGACGAGCGGCTGTCGGCCGACAATGCCGATGCGGTCTACGAGCGGATCGCGGCGGCCCTCGCGCTGCCAGCCTATCGCCCCCGCGCGCTGTTCGAGACCTTCGGGATCGAGGTGATCGCGACGACGGAAGGCGCGCTCGACGACCTCAGCTGCCATGCGGAGCTCGGCCGTTCCGGCTGGGGCGGGCGGGTGGTCACCACCTATCGGCCCGATGCGGTGGTCGACCCGGAATTCGAGGGTTTCCGCGGCAATCTCATCCGCTTCGGTGAGCTGACGGGCGAGGATACCGCGACCTGGACAGGGTATCTCGCGGCCCACAGGCAACGCCGGGCCTTCTTCCGCGACCACGGCGCCACCGCCTCCGATCACGGCCACCCGTCGGCGCGCACGGCGGATCTCGATCCGGTCGAGGCCGACCGGCTGTTCCGCATCGTCTCCGGCGGCCAACCGTCGCCCGAGCAGGCCGATCTCTTCCGCGGCCAGATGCTGACGGAGATGGCGCGCATGAGCCTCGACGACGGGCTGGTGCTGCAGATCCATCCGGGCTCGCGCCGCAACCACAATGCCGGGATCTTCGCCCGCTTCGGCCGCGACATGGGCGCCGACATCCCCGGCCCGACGGACTATGTCGCCGCCCTGAAGCCGCTGCTCGACGCGGTCGGCAACGAGCCCTCGCTGACCATCATCCTCTTCACGCTGGACGAGACCGCCTATTCGCGCGAGCTCGCGCCGCTCGCCGGCCATTATCCGGCGCTGCGGCTGGGGCCGCCCTGGTGGTTCTTCGATTCGGTCGAGGGCATGAAGCGCTTCAAGAGCCAAGCGATCGAGACGGCCGGCTTCTGCAACACCGTCGGCTTCAACGACGACACCCGCGCCTTCCCGTCCATCCCGGCCCGCCACGACGTCGCCCGGCGGGTCGACTGCGCGCATCTGGCCGAACTCGTTGGTGACGGCCGGCTCGATGAGGACGAGGCCCAGGAGCTGGCGGTGGACCTCGCCTACCGGCTGGCGAAGGAGGCCTATCGCCTCTAGGGCGGGCGCTCTATCCAGCGGGTCAGGGCCTGTCTTGTTCCCGCCATCCACGTCTTGAACACCCGCATGCGACATGAAGTCGTGGATGCCCGGGACAGGCCCGGTCATGACGCGATGTGGTCGATTGGGTCGATATGCCGGATGGGGTCGATGGAGGGCACGACCGCGCGGATCCTTCACCTCTCCCCGGCGGGGAGAGGTGAAGGCGGCGCCCGTTCCGGAGCGCTGGCGAAAGGTCTCAGGGGCTCCGGCAGCGCCCTCTCAGAAGCTCGTGCGTGACCTGATCGCCGCGGAGATCGTGCCCTCGTCGAGATAGTCGAGCTCGCCGCCCACCGGCACGCCGTGGGCGAGCCGTGTCACCGCGACGCCGGTGCCCGCCAGCAGGTCGGTGATGTAGTGGGCGGTGGTCTGGCCGTCGACGGTGGCGTTGACCGCCAGGATCACCTCGCGCACGCCGCCCTCGCGCACCCGGTTGACCAGGCTTTCGATATTGAGGTCCTGCGGGCCGACGCCGTCGAGCGGCGACAGCGTGCCGCCGAGCACGTGGTACTTGGCGTTGATCGCCCCGGCGCGTTCCAGCGCCCAGAGATCGGAAACGTCCTCCACCACCACGATGACCCCGCCGTCGCGGCGCGGATCACTGCAGAGCGTGCAGGGATCGGAGGTGTCGACATTGCCGCAGACGTTGCAGATGACGATCTTGTCCAGCGCCTCCGCCATGGCGGCGGTTAGCGGCTGCATCAGGCTCTCGCGCTTCTTGACGAGGTGAAGCGCGGCGCGCCGCGCCGAACGGGGGCCGAGGCCCGGCAGCTTGGCGAGGAGCTGGATCAGCCGCTCGATTTCGGGGCCAGCGACCCTCTTGGACATGGATGGGCTTCTTTCTCAGGTCTTGCGGCGGTCTTCGGTCCAGTCGCTCTGCTGGACGGCTTCCAGCGGCACCTCAGCGCCAAGCCCCTCCACGAAGGCGACGCCCTGGTCGGGATAGAGGCAGACCTCATGGGGAAAGCGGTTGCCGAAGGCCCAGATGACGAGGTCTGTCGTGCCGGTGTTCTCGAAGCAATGCGGATCGGGGTCGCCGGCGCGGTAGCAGAAGGCGTCGCCGGCCTTCGCGGGCACGCGCTCCTCGCTGTGGATGAGTGTCGCCTCGCCGGCCATGACGACGAGGATTTCCTCCTGGAAGATGTGGCGGTGCCGGCGCGACGAGCGCATGCCCGGTTTCACCGTCTGGACGAGGAGGCCGATGGTGTCGCTGCCGAGGGTGCGGCCGACATCGGTCATGGTGCCGCCGATGCCCGCCTCGAAGGCATAGGCGAAGGGCGTGATGTCGGCGATGGCGACGCGGCGCGGCGGCATCAGGGGCTCAGAACGGCAGTTTCATGCCGGGCGGCAGCGGCAGGCCGCCGGTGACGCCCTTCATCTTCTCCTCTGCCACGACCTCGGCCTTGCGGCGGGCGTCGGCATGGGCGGCGACGATGAGGTCCTCGACGATCTCCTTCTCGTCGGCCTTCAGCAGCGAGGGGTCGACGGAGATGCTCCTCAGGTCGCCCTTCACGGTGAGGCTGACGGTGACCATGCCGCCGCCGGAGGTGCCCTGCACCTCGGTGCGCTCCATGTCAGCCTGGGCCTCCTGGAGCTTGGCCTGCATGGCCTGTGCCTGTTTCATCAGGCCCATAATGTCCTTCATGGCGAAATCCTTCGTGATCGTCAGAAGTCGTCGTCCCAGGGGTCGACGGGTTCCCAATTGCAGTCCGAATCGTCGTCGTCGGCCGGTTGCAGCGTTGCGGGGACGGGTTCGCCCGTGCCGTCGAGCGGGCGCACCGCGATGATCTCGGCGCCCGGGAACTTCGCCAGCACGGCCTGGACCGAGGGATGGGCAAGGACGCCGCGCTCGCGGTCGGCCTGTTCGCCAGCGAGGCGCTCGCGCACCGTCGGCTCACCCTCTTCGGAGGAAATGGTGACGACCCAGCGGCGGCCGGTCCAGTCGGTCAGCTTCTTCTGCAGGTCGCCGGCGAGCGTCGGGGCGGCATTGCGGGTGGGGCGGAAGTCGAGCCTTCCGTCCTCGCAGCGCACGAGGTGCATGTCGCCCTCGAGCTGCTGCTTCAGGCGCACGTCGCGCTTCTCGGCGCAGAGCCTGATGATGTCGGCGATGCCGGCCAGCGCCAGATGGGGCTGGGCCTGCGGCGCCGCCTGTTCGCGCATCGCCATGGGCGCGCCCTCGGGCCTGGCGACCGAGGCGAGGCGCGGCGCCGTCGCGGCGGAGGCGGCCTGGGCTGACGCGCCACCACCGCCCGATCCGCCGGAGGGCAGGCGCGGGGCGGCCG
>NZ_JAUYFA010000078.1 GCF_030691135.1 Phreatobacter sp. | reverse complement strand
GATACCGCGCTGGTGATCGACCATGCCGTGCCGAATTGCCAGAGCCGCGAGACCTTCAAGCACATCCTCGACGGCGAGGCGCACGGCGTCTTCCAGGGCAAGATTATCGTCCAGCCGATCGCCCAGAAGACCGACGGGCGGATGATGAGCCAGACGATCATGCTGGCCGAAGGTCCGTCGATGGACAACAAGCCCGAGCTCGAGATCTTCGCCGACGACGTCGCCTGCGCCCATGGCTGCACCTGCGGCGAGCTTGACGCTGATCTGATGTTCTACCTGAAGGCGCGCGGCATCCCGCATAAGGAGGCCGAGGCGCTGCTGGTCGAGGCTTTCGCCCGCGAGGCCATCGAGGATTTCGGCGCGGGACCGCTGGCGGTCGTCGAAGAACTGCGCGAGGCCATGCTGACTTCGGTGACCGACTGGATGCGGGCGAGGACCTGAAGCCATGACAGCGCCAGGCCAGCATCCGGCGGTCGCCAAGGGCGGCTACGATGTCGATCTCATCCGCAAGGACTTTCCCGCCCTGGCGCTGAAGCCCTATGGCAAGGACCTCGTCTATTTCGACAATGCCGCCTCGGCCCAGAAGCCGCGCGCGGTGATCGACCGCATCAGCCACGCCTACGAGAGCGAATATGCCAATGTCCATCGCGGGCTCCACTTTCTCGCCAATGCGGCGACGGAGGCCTATGAGGCGGCGCGCGAGAGCGTCCGCGCCTTCCTGAACGCGCCGTCGGTCGATCAGATCATCTTCACGCGCAATGCCACCGAGGCGATCAACCTGGTGGCAACCTCCTTCGGCGGCTTGGTGATCGGGGAGGGCGACGAGATCGTCCTGTCGATCATGGAGCATCACTCCAACATCGTGCCCTGGCACTTCCACCGCGAGAAGCGTGGGGCGAAGCTGGTCTGGGCACCGATCGACGAGGAGGGGAATTTCCTCATCGAGGAGTTCGAGAACCTGCTCGGCCCGCGCGTCAAGATGGTGGCGCTGACCCACATGTCGAACGCGCTCGGCACCGTCGTGCCGATCAAGGAATGTATCCGGATGGCGCATGCACGCGGCATCCCGGTGCTGGTCGACGGATCGCAGGCCTGCGTCCACATGGAGGTGGACGTCCAGGACATCGACGCGGATTTCTATGTCTTCACCGGCCACAAGGTCTATGGGCCGACCGGGATCGGCGTGCTTTACGGCAAGAAGGAGCTGCTCGACCGGATGCCGCCCTATAATGGCGGCGGCGAGATGATCTCGGTCGTCACCACCGAGGGCGTCACCTATAACGAGCCTCCGCACCGCTTCGAGGCGGGGACACCGGCCATCGTTCAGGCCATCGGCCTCGGTGAGGCGCTCGACTACATGCGCTCGATCGGCCGTACGGCGATCCGCGCCCATGAGGACAGCCTGGTCCGCCATGCCCATGAGCGGCTCGGTGCCATCAACTCCCTGCGCATCTTCGGCACTGCCAGGGACAAGGGCGCCATCGTTTCCTTCGAGATGAAGGGTGCCCATGCCCACGATGTCGCCACCGTCATCGACCGCTACGGTGTGGCGGTCCGGGCGGGCACACATTGCGCCCAACCGCTGCTTCAGCGATATGGCGTGACCTCGACCTGCCGCGCCTCGTTCGGTCTCTACAACACGACCGACGAAGTGGACCGTCTTGCGGAAGCCCTCCTCAAGGCCCAATCTCTCTTTGGCTGAGGCGTTGCCGCCTCGGACCCTTACCCACGGACCTTGAACCCGATGGACGAGACCCAGACCCTCAACACCACCGTCGGTGGTGACACCAACGCCATCCCGCCGGAAGAGCTGGACCGTCTGACCGACGACATCGTCGCGGCCATGAAGTCGGTCTACGATCCGGAGATTCCTTCCGATATCTACGAGCTCGGGCTCATCTACCGGGTCGATATTGACGATGCACGCAAGGTCGCCATCGACATGACGCTGACCTCGCCGTCCTGCCCGGCAGCGGCCGAGCTGCCCGGCATGGTCGAAAACGCCGTCGCGAGCGTGCCTGGCGTCTCCGAGGCGAAGGTGACCATCACCTTCGATCCGCCCTGGGACCAGAGCCGCATGTCGGACGAGGCCCGGGTCGCCCTCAACATGTGGTGAAGCCGCAGGTGGGAACAGGGATTTAACTCCGGCGCGGCACTCTCTATAATCAATCCTGCGCTTTGAACGCCGGACCTTGAATCCGGGCGCCTTCGGAGACCAATATGCCCTTGCCTAAGATGCAGGCCATGCGCCTGACCCAGTCCGCTGCCGATCGCGTGCAGGAACTCGTCGCCGCTTCCGGTCACGCCAGTGCCGGCCTGCGCGTCGGGGTCACCAAAGGTGGCTGCGCCGGCATGGAATACACCATGGAATTTGTCGAAGCCCCGGCCAAGTTCGACGAGATCGTCGAGGATCGCGGCGTCCGCGTCTTCATCGACGCCAAGGCGGTTCTCTATCTGCTCGGCACCGAGATGGATTATGTCACCGACAAGCTGTCGGCAAAATTCGTCTTCAACAATCCGAACCAGACATCGGCCTGCGGCTGCGGCGAATCGATCTCCCTGACGCCGGCCCTGCCCGAGGCTCTCGGCACGGCGTGATGATGGCGGCGTCCGATCCCGATTTCCTCGTGGATCTCTTCGCGCCCTTCGCACCCGTCACCATCCGCCGGATGTTTTCCGGCCATGCCGTCTACCGCGAGGGCGTGGTTTTCGCGCTGGCGATCCGCGGCGAGATTTTCCTCAAATGCGATGCCGAGAGCAGCCCCGCCTTCGCGGCGGAGGGCCTCGCGCCCTTCGTCTATGCGACGCGCCGGGGCGAGACGACGGTCGGCAGCTACCGCCGTATGCCGGAGGCCTGCTTTGACGAGGAGGATGTCTTGAGGCGCTGGGCGACGCTGGCCTGGCAGGCAGGCTTGCGGTCAGGCAGCACAGGACGCCGACGGCCGATCATGCCACCTTGAGTTCGGCTTCCGGATCGGTCTCGCAGACGACGCGGTTGCGGCCGTTGCGCTTGGCCGCATAAAGGCACCGGTCGGCGCGGTCGTACAGGCTCGCGACAGTGTCGCCGGGACGAAAGGACGCGACGCCCAGGGAAATGGTGATGCGGCCGAGGTTCTCGCTGGTCGACCGCTTGATCAGTTCCTTGGTCATGACCGAGCGGCGGATGTGCTCGGCGACCGTGACGGCGGCGCGCAGCGTCGTGTCGGGCAGGATGATGGTGAATTCCTCGCCGCCGTAGCGGCAGGCGAGATCCTGTCCCTTGACGTTCTGCTTCAACGACAGTGCCACGAGGCGCAGGACCTGGTCGCCGGTAAGATGGCCGAACGTGTCGTTGAACTTCTTGAAATGGTCGATGTCGCTGACCAGCAGGCTCAGTGGCATCTCGGATTTGTTGGCCAGCGACACGGCCTTGGCGATCGACTGATCGTAATATTTGCGGTTGCCGAGCGAGGTGAGGGGATCGGTCAGCGCCTCCGTCCGCACTGCGTCGAGATTGTCCTGCAGCAGCTTGATCTCGCTGCGCGAGGCCTTCAGCCGCTGCTCCAGCGCCTTGTTGTTGGCCTCGATCTCGCGGGTGGAGCGAACGAGGTTCTCGATGATGGTGCGGACGCCCTCGGCCGAGCCGACCGAGGCGAGCCGGGCGGTGGCACCGGCGAGGTCGTTGCCATAGGCATTGGCCTGACCGGCGGCCGAATCGATCATCGCCATGACGTGGCCGATTTCGTCCATGACACGGTTGCCGACCACGTCGAGCTTCTCGCCCATGCGGTGCTGGGAGAGGAAGTTTTCGTAGATCGTATCGAGCTGTTCCTGCGAAATGCTGCCCTTTTCGGACAGGACCATATTCAACGCGTTAGACAGCTCGGCATAGTAGCCGGACGCGTAACAGTACCAGATCTCGTAGTTGCGCGGCATGGCCGCGATGGCGCGGCCCTTGATCTGGGAGAACGCCAGCTCGCCGAAGCTGTAGCTACGCTCAATTTCGTCACGGTTGTCCATCGGGGGCAGCCTGTCCTGGGCAGGAGGGAAATGCCGTTGCGCCCTTCCGACCTCGGTGGGAGGCTAGTCCGATAATGCTTTATCGCAGGTAAAAATTATACCTTACGCTGCGTCATTTTCCGCGGTAGGTCACCGGGCGCAAAAGGAACTGCGGCATGTGCGACATGTCGGCCTCCTCGGAGGCGGGGGGACGGGCCGATCCGCGGTCGCGGGACACCGGCGCCTCCGGTTGCCGCGCCGGTCTTTCGGCGCGCTCGGGGCGTTCTGCACGCGTTGTCGCCCGCGGCTCGGCGGACCGCCGGGCCGGGCGTTCCTCGGCTGCACGCGGTTCAGCGCGGGTCTCACTACGGGCTTCGCCGCGCGACTCGCCGCGCGGTTCACCGCGTCCGCCCGACGATCGGCCCGAACGCCCGCCAGCTCCGCGCCGCTCGCGCTTGGCCTCACTGGCTTCCTCGTCGGAGATCGCATCGCCCGCCCACTCGATCGGCTGACCGATCAGCTTCTCGATGGCGGAAAGGAGCTTGGTATCCTCGGGCGTCACGATCGTGATCGCCGTGCCGAGGCGCCCGGCACGGCCGGTACGCCCGATGCGGTGGACGTAATCCTCTGCATGGTGCGGCGTGTCGTAGTTGAAGACATGGCTGACGTCGGGAATGTCGAGGCCGCGGGCGGCCACGTCGGAGGCCACGAGCAACTGCGTCTTCCCGTCGCGGAAAGCGGTGAGGGCGGCCGTGCGGGCGCTCTGGTCCATGTCGCCATGCAGCGCGGCGACCGAAAATTCGTGCTTCTGCAGCGACTTGTAGACAGTCGCGACCTCGCTCTTGCGGTTACAGAAGATGATCGCGTTCTTGAGGCTGTCGGCGCCGCGAACGAGGGCGCGCAGGGTGTCGCGCTTCTCGAAATCCTTCTTGCCCGAGCGCACCAGGCGCTGGGTGATCGTGGTGGCCGTGGACGCCGCGCGGCTGACCTCGACCTTGATCGGGTTGTGGAGGAACTGCTCGGTGATGCGCTGGATCTCCGGCGGCATGGTGGCCGTGAAGAACAGTGTCTGGCGGGTGAAGGGCACCATCTTGCAGATGCGCTCGATGTCCGGGATGAAGCCCATGTCGAGCATGCGGTCGGCCTCGTCGATGACGAGGAGCTCGACGCCGGTCAGCAGCAGGCGGCCGCGTTCGAAATGGTCGAGCAGGCGGCCCGGGGTGGCGATCAACACGTCGACGCCGCGGGTCAGCTTGGCATCCTGGTCGCCGAAGGAGACGCCGCCGATGAGCAGGGCGACGCTCAGCTTGTGGTTGACGCCGTATTTGACGAAATTGTCCTCGACCTGGGCGGCCAGTTCGCGCGTCGGCTCGAGGATGAGCGTGCGCGGCATGCGAGCCCGGGCGCGGCCTTCCTCCAGCATGGTGATCATCGGCAGAGTGAAGGCGGCGGTCTTGCCGGTGCCGGTCTGGGCGATGCCAAGGACGTCGCGGCGGGCGAGAACGTGCGGGATGGCCTGGGCCTGGATCGGGGTCGGCTCGGTATAGCCTGCCGCAGCGACGGCAGCCTGAACCTTGGCGCTGAGGCCGAGTTCGGAAAACGACATGTTGTGAGAGTGTCCTTGTGGTCTGGCGGGGTCTTGCGACGATGTCTTGAGGCGTTCGGCGCGAAGCGTCTTCGCGCATTGCGGCCCCTAGAACCCACGAGGCCGAACGGACAGTGCAGCGAAGGACCGGCATTTGCAGGGACCTTCGACGCGGCGCAACATAGTCTCAATTGGCTGATTGTCAACGAATGTCACCTGTGCGAACGCTCCGCAGCGCAGCCGATCGGGCGGGATTCGCGGCGCATGGTGAAGGATCAGAACCATGACGCTTCCTGCCTCGTCGCGTCCCGCCGCCGGACGCCCGCCGCTCGTTCTCGTGCCCGGCCTCAACTGCACCGCCGCGCTGTTCGGACCCCAGGTCGAAGCCTTTGCCGGGCGCTGCGACATCAGCATTGCCGACCATCAGCGCGACGAGACCATCGCCGACATCGCCCGGCGGTTGCTTGCCACTGCGCCACCGCGTTTCGCGCTCGCTGGGCTGTCGATGGGCGGCTATGTGGCGCTGGAGGTGATGCGGCAGGCGCCGCAGCGGGTGGAGCGCCTCGCCCTCATCGACACGCGCGCCAGCTCCGACGCGCCGGAAGACACCGAGGTCCGGCAGGTGGCGATCAGGTTCGCCGAGACCGGCCGCTTCGACGACATTCACGGCATTCTCTGGCCGCGACTCGTCCATCTCGGGCGCCTCGGCGACGCGGTCCTGGAGACCGTTGTCAGGACCATGGCCGACAAAACCGGGCCGGCGCGCTTCATTCGTCAGCAGAAGGCGGTGATGGCGCGGCCGAGTTACGAGGCCGGGCTCGCCGCCATCCGTTGCCCGACTCTCATCCTGGTTGGCGATGCCGATGCGATCACGCCGCGCTTCATGTCGGAGGACATGGCCGACGCCATCGCGGGGTCGCGGCTGGTCGTCGTGCCCGATTGCGGGCACCTGTCGACGCTGGAACAGCCGGCGGCGGTCAATGCGGCGCTGGAGGCCTGGCTCGGCGCCTGATCGTCAGCGTAACGCCGAGAAGGTGACATCGCCGGGGGGCCGATCGACAGCATGTACCGGCGGTTGCGGTCGGTGCCGATGATCCTTCCGTCGAGGACCACGCGGGCGCCGTTGGCCTCGGGCTCGACGCGGTAATCCTCGATGCCGACGCGCCAGTCGAAGATTTCCGGGATTTCCTCGGTGGCGGCCACGGCCGAGCGGCCGGCACCGTCGTCGGGCCGGTTCAGCCATTGGACGAAGAGCCGCTGGGCCCCGTCCGGCGATCCCGAACGCAGGAGAACGATGCGCGTTGTTCCGCTCCGCTCGCCGGACGACCAGCCGCCCGTCGCCCGAACGAACATGACCTCCGGGGCGAGGGCGGAGAGAGCGCGGACAGGGTCAGGCGCCTGGGCGCGAAGCGGCCCGGCAGCGAGAATCGCCGCCAGCAGCAAGAGGCCTGCCGATGCCGCCAGCGGCCCGCCCATCGTCAGATATCCAGTTCCTCGGCGAACTCAGCCCGCTCCTGGATGAAGGCGAAGCGCGGCTCGGCCTTGACGCCCATCAGCCGCTCGACGCTATCCGAGGTCTCCGGGCGATCCTCCGGGACGATGCCGACGCGCAGCAGGGTGCGCACCTTCTTGTCCATGGTGGTCTCCTTCAACTGCTGCGGCATCATCTCGCCGAGGCCCTTGAAGCGGCCGATCTCGACCTTCTGGTTGCCCTTGAAGGCGGTGCGCAGGAGCTCGTCCTTGTGGGCGTCGTCGCGCGCATAGAGCGTCTTGCCGCCCTGGGTGAGGCGATAGAGCGGCGGCACGGCGAGATAGAGGTGGCCCTGGTCGATGAGGCGCGGCATCTGCCGGTAGAAGAAGGTGATCAGCAGGCTGGCGATGTGGGCGCCGTCGACGTCGGCGTCCGTCATGATGATGACCCGCTCGTAGCGCAGGTCGTCGTCCCGGTAATGGGAGCCGCTGCCGCAGCCGAGCGCCTGGGTGAGGTCGGTGAGCTGCTGGTTCTGGGCGAGCTTGTCGCGCCCTGCCGAGGCGACGTTGAGGATCTTGCCGCGCAGCGGCAGGATCGCCTGGGTCTGGCGGTCACGTGCCTGCTTGGCGGAACCGCCGGCGGAATCCCCCTCGACGATGAAGATTTCCGATCCGGCTGCAGAGGTGTTCGAACAGTCGGCCAGCTTGCCCGGCAGGCGCAGCTTGCGCACCGCCGTCTTGCGGCTGACGTCCTTCTCGGCGCGCCGGCGCAGGCGTTCCTCCGCCCGCTCGATCACCCATTCGAGCAGCCTGTTCGCCTGGTTCGGATTGCCGGCGAGCCAGTGGTCGAAGGGGTCGCGGATGGCGTTCTCGACGATGCGCGAGGCCTCCGACGTGGCGAGCTTGTCCTTGGTCTGGCCCTGGAATTCCGGCTCGCGGATGAAGACCGAGAGCATGACGCAGCACCCCGCCAGCACGTCGTCGGCAGTGGCCTGGGCGGCGCGCTTGTTGCCGGTGCGCTCGGCGTGGTCCTTCAGGCCGCGCAGCAGGGCGATGCGCAGGCCCTGTTCGTGGGTGCCGCCGTCCGGGGTCGGAATGGTGTTGCAATAGGAGGAGACGAAGCCGTCCTGGTCGCCGACCCAGCCGATCGCCCATTCCACCGAGCCGTGACCCTGCTTGTCGAGCTTGCCGCCGAAAATGTCGGGGTGGACGCGCGTCGCGCCGTCGAGGGTCGCGGCGAGATAGTCCTTGAGGCCGCCGGGGAAGCGCAGCACGGCCTTGTCCGGCGTGTCGGTGCCCTTGACCAGTTCGGGATCGCAGGACCAGCGGATTTCGACTCCGCCGAAGAGATAGGCCTTGGAGCGCGCCATCTTGAACAGGCGGGCCGGCTTGAAGGTGCTCGTCTCCTTGAAGATCTCCGGATCCGGCACGAAACGCACCTTGGTGCCGCGGCGGTTGTTGACGCGGCCGAGTTCCTCGAGGCCGGTCTGCGGAATGCCGCGCGAAAAGCGCTGGCGGTAGAGCATCTGGCCGCGCGCCACCTCGACGTCGAGCACGACGGAGAGGGCGTTGACGACCGAGACGCCGACGCCGTGCAGGCCGCCCGAGGTCTCGTAGACCTTGGAATCGAATTTTCCGCCCGCATGGAGCGTGCACATGATCACTTCGAGCGCCGACTTGCCGGGAAATTTCGGGTGCGGGTCCACCGGGATGCCGCGGCCGTTGTCGGTGACGGTGAGCGAGCCGTCGGCCGACAGTTCCACCTCGATCCAGGTGGCGTGACCGGCCACCGCCTCGTCCATGGCGTTGTCGATGACCTCGGCGAAGAGATGGTGCAGGGCCTTCTCGTCGGTGCCGCCGATGTACATGCCCGGGCGGCGGCGCACCGGCTCGAGGCCTTCGAGAACCTCGATGTCGGAGGCGGAATAGCCCTGTTCACCGGGCGTGGCGGCGGGCCTCGCGGCCTTGGCCTGTTCAGGCTTGGCCGATTCAGGCTTGGCGCGGCTCGCCGGCGGCGGCTTGGCTGCGGGTTCCTTCGGGCCTCCGAAAAGGTCGCTGGAATCATGCATCGTCATATCATCCTCAGGCCGCGGGGCGGCCGCGAATCATTCCGCGCCATGATGGCATAGCGGGGCTTCGGCGCGAACGGAACGGAAACGCTCCGGCCGCATCGGCCCGCCCGGCCAAAGGGCGCTGTCCCTTATGGCGGACATGGCATTGTCCCGCTTTGCGGAACGACGCTGATCCCCCTGCGTTGCCACAACGTAGTGGTCGGCGTGAGCATGAGGAAGACAGGCATGGACATTCGGATATCGACCGGCGGCACCGTCGCGGTCTACGCGGGATTCGTCCTCACCTGCACCGTGGTCGCAGCCACCGGGGGACTTGCCAATTCCTATGGACTGACGAGCTGGTATCCGGCTCTGGTCAAGCCCTTCTTCAATCCGCCGAACTGGGTCTTCGGCCCTGTCTGGACCGTGCTCTACGGCATGATCGCGGTCGCCGGTGCGCGCTACGTGTTGTCGCCGGCGCGCGACAAGGAGCCGGTGCTGGCACTCTATACCACCCAGCTGGCGCTCAACGCCGCATGGTCCTGGGTGTTTTTCTACGGCCAGGCCATGGGCGCCGCCGTCGCGGTGATTGTCGCGCTGTGGCTCGCCATCCTGGCAACCATCACCTATGGCTGGCCGAAGGATCGCTTGGCCTCGCTCCTCCTCATCCCCTATCTTGCGTGGGTCAGCTTCGCCACCTTGCTGAATGTCGCCCTCTGGCGGCTGAACGGCTGACAGGAAACTATCCGATGTCCTTCAACATGCTCGTTCCCGTCGCCATCGCGGCCGTCGCCATCGTCCTCGTCATGGGGCTGATCAACATGATGCGCGGAGGCGACCCGACCAGCTCGCAAAAACTGATGCGCTGGCGCGTCGGTCTGCAGTTCGTTGCCATCGTCATCATTGTCATTGCGATCTATTACAAGTCGAACGGCGGCTGAGGACAGGGACGAAACCGGCATGGTCAAGCTGAACAAGATCTACACGAAGACCGGCGACGATGGCACGACGGGGCTGGCGGCAGGGCCGCGGCGCCTGAAGTCCGACCTGCGCGTCGAGGCCTATGGCTGCATCGACGAGGCCAATTCGGCACTCGGCGTTGCGCGGCTGGCGACCGCCGGTCACCCGGTCGTCGACGCCATGCTGATGCGCATCCAGAACGATCTCTTCGACCTCGGCGCCGATCTCGCCACGCCCGACCTCGGCGAGGACCTCGGCTACGAGCCGCTCAGGATCGTCGAGGCGCAGGTCCAGCGCATCGAGCAGGAGATCGACCAGCTCAACAGCGAGCTCGACCCGCTGACGAGCTTCATCCTGCCGGGCGGGAGCGCAGCCTCGGCGCATCTCCACGTCGCCCGCACCGTGTCACGGCGGGCCGAACGGATCATGGTCGATCTGGTGCGCCGCCCGGGCGAGGGGGTCTCGGCGCCGGCGCTGAAATATGTCAATCGCCTGTCGGACTTCCTGTTCGTGGCCGCGCGCTATCTGAACGACAAGGGCAAGGCGGACGTGCTCTGGGTTCCGGGGAAGAACCGGTAGACGCATGGTCCCGGACCTTGAATCCGAACGGATGATCCTCAGGCAGCGGACGCTGGATGATGTCGACGATTTCGTCGCTATGGACGCCGATTCCGAGGTGCGCCAGTTCGTGTTCGGCGCCGATTTCTCCCTCGACCACCATCGCGCCAAGCTGCCGGAGCGGATCGTCCGCGACTTCGGTCCCGGCCTCGGTCACTGGACCATGCGTCTCAAGGATGCGCCGCACCCGTTCCTCGGCATGGTGTTGCTCATTCCACTCGAAGAGAAGGGGCCGGAGATCGAGATAGGCTGGCGGCTGTCTAAGTCGGCCTGGGGACGGGGCTATGCCAGCGAGGCGGCTCGGGCGGTGTTGACCTACGCGCGCTCGACGCTGGGCTTGTCCTCCATTGTCGCCTTGATCCACCCGGACAATGCACGCTCCATTGCCGTAGCGACGAAACTCGGCATGGGCCGGAGCGGCCGGCGGGCAGCTTATGGAACCGAGTTCGACCTGTATCTGACCGGCGAGAATGCGCCTTGACATGCCCGCTTGTTGGCATCAGAAAACCGGCATGATGACCTCTGCAGCCAGCACCCGACGCCGCATCTTCATCCAGCGATGAGCGCGCGGCCCTGCGCCCTGATGATCGACCAGATCGCCGCGCTGCCAGCGCGGTTTTTTTTGTCTCTGAGTTTCTGAACCTGACTTCTCGCACCCTGCGGAGACTGCCATGGCGACCAAGGCCAAAATCGCGATCCTCGGAGCCTCCGGCTATACCGGCGCCGATGCCGTCCGCCTCGCCGCGCGCCATCCCCATGTCGAGATCGTCGCACTGACGGCGAACACCCATGCCGGCAAGGCCATGGCCGACGTCTTCCCGCATTTCTTCATGCTCGACCTGCCGAAGCTGGTCGCCTGGGAATCCGTCGACTGGGCCAGCCTCGACGCGGTGTTCTGCGGCCTGCCGCACGGCACGACGCAGGAGATCATCGCCGCGTTGCTCGCGGCGAACCCGAAGATCAAGATCCTCGACATGTCGGCCGATTTCCGCCTGCGCGACGGGGCGACCTACGCGCAATGGTATGGCGACGAACATAAGGCGCCTGACCTGCAGAAGGAGGCGGTCTACGGCCTGACCGAACTCTACCGGGACGAGGTGACGACGGCCCGTCTTGTCGCTTGCCCTGGATGTTACCCGACTGCGACGCTGCTGGCGCTGGTCCCCATCGCCAAGGCGGGGCTGATCCATGCCGACGACATCATCGTCGACGCCAAGTCGGGCGTCACCGGTGCCGGTCGTGGCCTGAAGCAAAGCACGCTGTTCTCGGAAGCCGGCGAGGGGCTGTCGCCCTATTCGATCGGCAAACACCGCCACGCGCCCGAGATCGAGCAGGAGATCGGGGTCGCGGTCGGAACCAATGTGACGATCAACTTCACGCCGCATCTCATTCCGATGGCGCGCGGCGAACTGTGCACGTCCTACGTCAAACTGAAGGGTGCGACGGCCGACGACCTGCGCCACGCACTCGCCGCCGCCTACAAGGACGAGCCCTTCGTCCACGTGGCGCCGAAGGGCGTCGTGCCGCAGACGCAGAACGTCCGCGGCTCCAAC
>NZ_JAUYFA010000070.1 GCF_030691135.1 Phreatobacter sp. | reverse complement strand
AGCCGCGACGACGGGCTCCGGAGCGGGAGCGACGGCGGCCGGAACGGGGGCCGCCGGCGGCGGGGCGGCCTGGCGGCGCGGCGGCGGCTGCTGTTGATCGCCACCACCGAACAGGCCGGCGAAGAGGCCCATCGAATTGCTGCGCTGGCGAATCACGCCGCCGCGGTCGCTGTCGTCTTCGAAAGTGGCGCTCTCGTCGGCGCGCGAATTGTAGAAGCGCGAGGCGGTGCCGCCGCGCGAGCGCACCATGGCCAGCGCCGTGTCGAACCCGGAGAGAGGACGTCCGTCGGCGGGAATATGCACGGTGCGGCCGTCGGGGAAGAGGCGGGCGAGGTAGTCGCGCGACACTTTCGGCCAGTGGCGGACGGAGCCGGTGTCCATATGGACGAACTGGTTGGCGGACCCCGGATAGAAGCCGACGCCGCCGCGCTGCAGCAGCAGGCCGGCCTCGCGGACGCGGGTCATGGAAGCGCCGGGGATGTAGAAGTCGAGCGCCTGGCCGGTCATGTGGCGCGACTGCTGGGCGACGCCGCGCGAGCGGCGACGCAGCATGGCGTTGGTGCCGGGCGAGCGATAGGCCGAGACGACGTGGATGGGCGACTGGGCTCCTACCGACCGATAGACCTCCCAGATGATGTCGAACAGATGCGGATCCATCCGGATCGGCTCGTCGCGGCGCCAGTCGCGCAGGAACCAGTTCAGCTTGTTCAGCGCGTCCTGGTCGTAGCGGCCGTTGCGCTTGAAGGTGAGGAGAACCTGTTCACCGGTATGCTTGTGCAGCATCGACAACGTGCGCGTATCGCCGTTGGCGACGACGGTCTGGGTCGAATTGCTGATGGTGATGAGAAGTCCAAAGCCGAGGGCGACGGTCGCGGTGGCACGCAGGGTGGTGCGCGAAACCCGGCCAGGCACTGTTCGTAGGGCTGAGGACACTATGACAGGGCTCTATCGTTGAACGAAGGACGGTTCGTGAGTCCTGCGGGACAGGCTCATGGTGAACGTATCATCGTCAGGATCGGTTAAAGAACCCTGAGTGCCGTCAACGGATCGACAACCACGATGCCGCTCACGGATGCGTGACCGGTAGGCAGGAACTGTGGCGAAATCATGCCAGACCACCCCGCCTGCCGTCCCTCTTGGTCAATGAAAACCTAAACGCGACCTCCCGCGAGGGCCGTACGCACCCGCGCATTGTGCCCATAGATGTCGGGAAGCTCAACCAGTTCGCCGCTGGAATCCACCGTCATCGTGAAATAGACGAGATGGATCGGGATGGTTTGACGGAACCGCACCGAGCGCTCGCCGGTGCCGTAGAGGCTGCGCAGCCGCCCGAGGGTCCAGGTCTCGCCCGGCTGCGCGATGCCGAGCAGCAGCGTCGCCAGTTCCTCGGGATTCTGAACCCTGACGCAGCCGTTGGAGAGCGCGCGCGCCGATCGGCTGAAATCCCCGCGCGACGGCGTGTCGTGCAGATAGATGGCGTGGCGGTTGGGGAACATGAACTTCATGCGGCCCAGCGCGTTCGCAGTACCCGGCGGCTGGCGGAACGAGTAGCGCCCGACATTGGCCGAGGCCCAGTCGATGGTGGAAGCGTCGACGACGCGGCCGCCCTGCGTCACCTGGATGCCGCGCCGGGCGAAATAGCCGCCGCCATTGCGGGTGGCCGGCCCGAGCATGGAACGGCGCACGATCGAAATCGGCACATGCCAGGACGGGTTGACGACGATGAAGCTCATCGCATCGGAGAAGATCGGTGTCTGCGTCTCCGCCCGGCCGACGACGGCGCGGGTGCGGTGGATGACCTCGGTCCCCTGCACGACATTGACATGGGCTTCGGTCGAATTGACCCAGATATGGCTGTCGCCGAGCCGGCGCGGCAGCCAGCGCCAGCGCTCCAGATTGGCGATCAGATCACGCTCCCGGAGCGCGTGGCGGCGCGTCGCCTCGGTCGTGGTCATCTCGCGGCGCTCGCCGCGCATCTCGATGAGCTTGGCGCGCAACTGGCGGAAACCGAGATGGGGCGGATTGAAGCCTTCGAGCGCCACAGACACGCTCTCGGCACGCGCCACGGCGTCGAGCGCGCCGGCCGTGTCGATCCGCGGCGGCGCGACGTCGAAATAGCCGGAGAGCCGCTTGGGGTCCGTGCGCCCGCCAGAGGCGTGGGAGGCGTAGAGCGAGACGGCCCGCGCCAGCGCGAGTTCGAGCCTCGCGACGCTCTCGGCGGTCCGCAGACCCGTGGGCAGCTGGATACGGTAGGCGGCGGGATCGAGACCGTCCTCGCCCGCCTGTCCGAGCCGGGTCAGGGCGGCCTGCCCGCGCGGCGAGACGATGCCGTCCCTGACGAACAGCGGGGCATAGCCGCGGCCGGCATAGAACGCGTTGAACTGCTGCTGCAGCGCTCGCTCGCCACCCGGACGCGCCAGGAGAATCCGCAATTGCTGGGCGACGCGCTCGGTCGTGATCGCCGGATCCGGCTGGCCGTCCTCGATCAGGCTCGGCGGGTCATCGGGAAGCGCGGCGAAATCGGCTTCCGTCGGCTGCGGGATTGCCGGCGCCTGCACCGTCTCCGGCGCCTCGTCGTCCGCATTGGGCGCCTCGGCGAGGATCGGCGCGGCGGGGAAGGCGGCGAGCCCGAAATCCCGCGGGGCGAGCGGGGCGACAAGGTCGACCGGCGGACGCGGGATCGCCTGCTCGACCTCCCAGCCGGCAAGCGAGAAGCGCTGTGCCGGATCGGCCTGCGCCACTGCCAGCGATCCCGAGCCGATCAGGGCGCAAGCAAGGAAGGCCGATCGCAGATGCATCGTGGTCCCCTCGAGGGTCGGGCGAATCCGGCACGGACAAACCCGTTTGAAAACGTGTCATTTTTCGATCATGCGGCACAGCGCCGATCAACCCACGATCGCTTCATCGCGGCTGAAATCGGCGCCTGCGAGGATTTGCAGTCACACCTCCTCCGGCACGTCAGCAGGCTCCTCCAGCCCCAGATCCTTGAGTTTGCGGTAGAGGGTCGAGCGGCCGATGCCGAGGCGCCGGGCGACCTGCGACATCTGACCGCGATAATGATCGAGGGCGAACTTGAGCGCCTCGGTCTCGATTTCCTCCATCGGCCGGACATGTCCGGCCGCATCGACCAGCGCGATGGAGGCGCCCGGGACGATCATCGCGGGCTGCGGCGAGAAGGACGGCTGGAGCGCCGGCGAGGCAATCAGCACCGTCGGCGCCAGCGGCACCACCACGTCGTAGCCGTCGACCTGGGCGGCGATCTGCGGGAAATCGGCGATGGAGAGCTCATCGCCGTCGCACAGGACCACGGCGCGGAACACGGCGTTCTCGAGCTGGCGGACATTGCCCGGCCAGGGATAGGCGCTGAGAAGGCCGTAGACCGCCGGCTGGATGCCGCGGATGCGCTTGCCCTCTTCCGCCGCGATGCGGGCAAGGAAATGGCGCGTCAGGTCGGGAATGTCCTCGGCGCGCTCGCGCAGCGGCGGCAGCGTCATCGGGAAGACGCAGAGCCGGTAATAGAGGTCCTCGCGGAACCGGCCGTCCTTCACCGCCTGGATGAGGTCGCGGTTGGTCGCCGAGACGATGCGGATGTCGACCTTGACCGGGCGCTTGGCACCGACCGGGTCGACTTCGCCCTCCTGGATCGCGCGCAGGAGCTTCACCTGCGTCTCCAGCGGCAGCTCGCCCACCTCGTCGAGGAAGAGCGTGCCGCCATGGGCCTCGACGAACTTGCCGGTATGCTTGTCCGTGGCGCCCGTGAAGGCGCCCTTCTCGTGGCCGAACAGGATGCTCTCCACGAGGTTCTGCGGGATGGCGCCGCAATTGACGGCGACGAAGGGCTTGGCGCGTCGCTCGCCCGATCCGGCGATCGCCCGCGCCAGCAGTTCCTTGCCGACGCCGCTCTCGCCCTCGATCATCACCGGGATCATCGAGGCGGATGCCTTGTCGGCCATCTTCAGCAGCGGCTGCATCCGCGGCGAGCGGGTGATGATATCCTTGAAGGTCAGCGTGCCCTCGGCCTTGCGCTTCAGGCGCTGCACCTCGGCGACCAGCGCCTCGGTCTTCAGGGCGTTCTTGATGGATACGGCGAGGCGCTCGGCGCCGACCGGCTTGACGACGAAGTCGGTCGCCCCCGCCCGCATGGCGTTGACGACCGTGTCGATGCCGCCCTGGCTGGTCTGGACGATGACCGGCTTGACGATGCCTTCCTCGCGCATGGCGGCGAGCACGCCCATCCCGTCGCGTTCCGGCATGACGAGGTCGAGGAGGACCAGATCGATCGAATCGCCCTCGGACACGAGGATCTGCAGGCCCTGCTCGCCGTTCTCGCACAGGCGAGGCTCATAGCCGAACCGACGCACCATGGCCTCGACCAGACGGCGCTGAACCGGATCGTCGTCGCAGATGAGGATGGTGGTCACGGCATGCACTCCCGGAATGCGGATGTCTCGATTCGGGAGAGGGTGGTGGGTGCCGCTTAAGGGGCGGTTAACGCGGCTCTAACGGCGTGATCCCGAACGGACCAAACCCGGGGCGGCAAGCTCAGGCGGCCCTCGCCGCCGCCGGAAACGGTGCCAGCGCTGCGGCGAACTGGCGTGCCGCCGCCTCCCAGGTGCGGCTTTCCGCCAGCGCCCGGCAGGCACGGCGGTCGAGGGCCAGCGCCGAGCGGATGGCGACCGCGAGGTCCTCGTCGAGCACGCCGACGGCGGGATCGGTGATGACGTCAAGCGGGCCGGGCACCGGGAAAGCCGCGACCGGCACCCCGCAGGCCAGAGCCTCCTGCATGACGTTGCCGAAGGTGTCGGTGCGGCTGGTGAAGACGAAGACGTCCGCCGCGGCATAGATTGCGGCCAGTTCGTCGCCGGTCTTAACCCCGAGGAAGACCGCTGCGGGAAAGCGACGCTCGAGTTCCGCCCGCTGCGGGCCGTCGCCCACGACCAGCTTCGTCCCTGGCAGGTCGAGCGACAGGAACGCCTCAAGGTTCTTCTCCACCGCGACGCGTCCGACGCTCAGCATGACCGGCCCCGGCAGGCCGAGGCCCGAACCTGCCCGCGGCCGGAACAGGGCGGTGTCGACGCCGCGCGACCACACCGCGAGATTGGCGAAGCCCCAGCCGGCGAGTTCCCGCCGCATCGTCTCGGTCGGCACCATCGTGCGGACCGCGGCCCCGTGGAAATTGCGCAGCCAGGCGTAGGTCAACGCCTCGGGAATCGGCGCCCGGGCCCGCACATATTCGGGGTAGCGGGTGTGATAGCTGGTGGTGAAGGCGAGCCCCCTGGAGAGTGCCCAGCGCCGCGCCGCATGGCCGACGGGACCTTCCGTGGCGATGTGCAGCGCCGCGGGAGCGATCGCATCGAGCCGGGCGGCGATGGCCGTCCCGGCGCCGAGGGCGAGGCGGATGTCGGGATAGGTCGGCATCGGCCAGGTCGGCAGCCCCTCGGGCGTCACGAACCGGGCATCGATGCCGAGCCCGGCCAGCGCCGCGGCGGTCTCCTTGAGTGAGCGCACGACACCGTTGACTTGCGGTGTCCAGGCATCGGTGGCGATCGCCAGGCGCATCGCAGCCTCCCGATCAGGCATTCACCCGCGAACGCCCCGGCATCGCGATCGGCAGGTCGACCTCGTGCATGTCGGCATCGACGAGCCCGGGAGCTGCGACCAGCTCGGTCCAGCGCATGATCTCGAACCTGCCGTCATAGCCCTCCACCAGGGCGGTGCAGCTCTCGACCCAGTCGCCGCAATTCATGTAGCGGATACCGAGCTGGTCGTTGATGGACGCGTGGTGGATGTGCCCGCAGATGACGCCGTCGACCTTCTGGCGCCGCGCTTCGGTCGCCAGCGCCTCTTCGAAGGCGCCGATGAAGTTGACCGCTTTCTTCACCTTGAACTTCGCCCAGGCCGACAGCGACCAGTAGGTCAGGCCCAGCCGGCGTCGCACGAAATTGAGCCAGCGGTTGCAGTAGAGCGCCGCGTCGTAAGCCCAGTCTCCGAGATTGGCGAGCCAGCGCGCGTGCATGACCACCACGTCGAAGGCGTCGCCGTGGATGACGAGGAAGCGCTTGCCGTCCGCCGCCTCGTGCACGACCTGGTCCATCACCTCGATGCCGCCGAAATGCGTACCGAAATAGTCGCGCATGAATTCGTCGTGGTTTCCCGGCAGGTAGTAGATCTGGCTGCCCTTGCGCACGACCCGCAGAAGCTTCTGCACGACGTCGTTGTGCGCCTGCGGCCAGTACCAGCCGCGCTTGAGCTGCCATCCGTCGACGATGTCGCCGACGAGATAGATGACGTCGGCGTCATTGTGCCGGAGGAAGTCGATCAGGAGGGCCGCCTGCGCACCCCGGGCGCCGAGATGGACATCCGAGATGAATATTGCCCTGTGCCGCTTCTGCACCATCGTCCGGCTCCCGGCCGCTTTTGCTTCGACGCGGGCAGCAACATCAGATTCGCCTTGCGCTTTTGTGACAGGCGCGGCGAAGCGACGCTCGGTCCTGTCGTCCAACTGTCGCCCAGCCTTGCTACGGCTTGCCGGATGAGGGGTCCGCTCCCGATTTCAGGGCGCACCCGCACGTGTTGACGGGGGCGCCAGATGGCTGGAGATCTCGACCGGGAAACGATGGAGCGCGCCTATGCGCGCTGGGCGCCGATCTATGACGCCGTCTGCGGGCCCGTCTTCGAGAAGGGCCGCCGTGCCGCCACCGCGGCGGTGAAGCAGACCGGCAACCGCATCCTCGAAGTCGGCGTCGGCACCGGCCTGTCTTTCCAGGACTACGATGCCCGCCACGAGATCTACGGGATCGACCTGTCGGAGCCGATGATCGCCAAGGCGCGCGAGCGCATGGCCACCGGTGCCTTTCCGCAGGTCAGGGACGTCAGCGTCATGGACGCCCACGATCTCGCCTTTCCCGACGCGATGTTCGACGGCGTCGTCGCGCAATTCGTCATCACCCTGGTCGAGCGGCCCGAGCGCGTGCTCGACGAATGCGCCCGCGTCCTGAAGCCTGGCGGCGAGATCATCCTGGTCAATCACCTCTACTCGGAGCGCGGCCTCGCCGCCGCCATCGAGCGCTGGTTCGCCAAGCACGCCCATACCTTCGGCCTGAGGCCGGAATTCCCCTTCCAGCGCCTGCAGGCCTGGGCCGAGGCCCATGGCGGCGTCGAGGTCGCCGAGCGTCGCCGGGTCGCCCCGCTGGGCGTCTACACGCTGGTCCGCTTCCGCAAGCGCGCCGCGGGAGAGCAGGACATGCCGCGGATGGCGGCTGCCGGCTGAACCGTCGGCAGGCGTTGCACAGCGGCAACGGCGGCCCCCTCTCGGTCCCTCTGGGCCACGCGCGCCGTTGATCGGTCGAAGCCTTTTGCCCATACCAGCCCCCTGGGATCGACCGTCAGGAGGCTTCCATGCGCCGTTCAGTCAACGATGCCGGCTCGAAGAGTGCGGCTGCGCGCGAGAAGCGCGTCGAGGCTCTCGGCGCCCTCCCCGAATGGGACCTGACGGCCCTCTATGCCGGCATGGACGCGCCGGCCGTCGCCGACGACCTCTACCGTGCCGAAACCGAGGCCCTCGCCTTCGAGGCGGCCTATGAGGGCCGGCTGGAGGAGATCGCCCGCAGCGCCAGCGCCGCCGCCGGCCTCACCGAGGCGGTGACCCGCTTCGAGGCGCTGGAAGACCTCCTCGGCCGCCTCGCCTCCTATGCCGGCCTCGTCTATGCCGGCGACACCACCGACCCGGTGCGGGCGAAGTTCTATGGCGACATCCAGGAGAAGATCACCGCGACCTCGTCGCATCTCCTGTTCTTCACCCTCGAGCTGAACCGCATCGAGGATGGACTGATCGATCAGGCGGTGATGCTGCCCCCGCTCGCCCGCTACCGTCCCTGGCTGGAGGACATCCGCAAGGACAAGCCCTTCCAGCTCGACGACCGCATCGAGAAGCTCTTCCACGAGAAGAACATGACCGGGCGCGCTGCCTGGAACCGCCTGTTCGACGAGACCATGGCGAGCCTGCGCTTCACCATCGACGGCGAGGAACTGCCGCTGGAGCCGGCGTTGAACCTGCTGCAGGACACGGCAGAGGACAACCGCCGCAAGGCCTCCGACGCGCTGGCCGCGACCTTCGGCGAGAACCTGCGCACCTTCGCCCTGATCACCAATACGCTGGCCAAGGACAAGGAAATCTCCGACCGCTGGCGCGGTTTCGAGGACGTGGCGGATTCACGTCACCTCGCCAACAGGGTCGAGCGCGAAGTGGTCGACGCGCTGGTCGCCGCCGTGCGCGAGGCCTATCCGGCCCTCTCCCACCGCTACTACAAGCTGAAGGCCCGCTGGTTCGGCAAGGAGACGCTGCCGCACTGGGACCGCAACGCGCCGCTGCCGCAGGTCGAACAGCGCACCATCGCCTGGACCGAGGCGCGCGACACGGTGCTCTCGGCCTATGCGGGCTTCTCGCCGGATCTGTCCAACATCGCCAGCCGCTTCTTCGACGAGGGCTGGATCGACGCGCCGGTCCGCCCCGGCAAGGCGCCTGGCGCCTTCGCCCACCCGACCGTGCCCTCCGCCCATCCCTTCGTGCTGCTCAACTACCAGGGCAAGCCGCGCGACGTGATGATCCTCGCCCACGAGCTCGGCCACGGCGTCCACCAGGTGCTCGCCGCCCCCAACGGCGCGCTGATGGCGCCGACACCGCTCACCCTCGCCGAGACAGCGTCGGTCTTCGGCGAGATGCTGACCTTCAAGGCGATCCTGAAGGCCACCACCGACCCCGTCCAGAAGAAGGCGCTCATCGCCTCCAAGGTCGAGGACATGATCAACACGGTGATCCGCCAGATCGCCTTCTATTCCTTCGAGCGGCAGATCCACTCGCAGCGCCGTAACGGTGAACTGACCGCCGACGACATTTCCGCCGCCTGGATGAGCGTCCAGGCCGAGAGCCTCGGCCCCGCCATCGAACTGAAGCCGGGCTACGAGACCTTCTGGGCCTATATCCCGCACTTCATCCATTCGCCCTTCTACGTCTACGCCTATGCCTTCGGCGACTGCCTGGTGAACTCGCTCTATGCGGTCTACGAGAAGGCCGATTCCGGCTTTGCGGCGCGCTATCTCGCCATGCTCTCGGCCGGCGGTACCAAGCACCACGCCGAACTCCTGGCGCCCTTCGGGCTCGATGCCCGCGACCCGGCCTTCTGGCAGGGCGGTCTCGGCGTCATTGCCCGCCTGATCGACGAGCTGGAGGCGATGGAAGAATGATGTCCCTCCAGATCGCCGTCGTCACCCGCTTCGACAAGGAGAGCTGGGCGAGGAAGGCCTGACCCGCTGGATCCGCGACAACTGGCCGGCCTGAACGCCCGCCCCTCGAAACCCGGCCCCACCCGCACTATGTCCTGCTCTCGACCCTGATCCCCGGGAGCCCGCATGCCGCCGCGCGACGACGAAGCCAATCGCCTGACCGGACGCCTGTCGCGCTATGCCCGCGTCGGCACCAACGTGGCGGGTGCGGCCGCCTCGATCGCCGCGGCCCGCCTGTTCGGCACCGGCCTCGACCGCGAGAAGAACGCCGCCGACCTGAGCCGCGCACTCGGTGGCCTGAAGGGGCCGATCATGAAGGTCGCCCAGCTCCTCGCCACCATCCCCGAGGTCCTGCCGCCCGAATATGCCGAGGAGTTGCAGAAGCTGCAGTCGGACGCGCCGCCCATGGGCCCGGCCTTCGTCAAGCGCCGCATGATGGCCGAACTCGGGCCCGACTGGGAGAAGCGCTTCGCCGCCTTCGACAAGATCCCCGCTGCCGCCGCCTCCCTCGGCCAGGTCCACCGCGCCACCGCCCATGACGGCATGGCCCTCGCCTGCAAGCTGCAGTACCCGGACATGCAGTCGGCGGTGGAGGCCGATCTGTCCCAGCTCGAGATTCTCTTCGCCATCCAGCGGCGTATGGACAGTGCCATCGACACCCGCGAGATCATCAAGGAGATCGGCGAGCGGGTCCGCGAGGAACTCGACTACCGCCGCGAGGCCAAGAACGCCGCGCTCTATCAGGAGGTCCTCTCGGACGAGCCGCTGGTGCGTGTGCCGACCATCCGGCATGAGCTCTCCACCGGCCGCCTCCTGACGCTGTCCTGGCTCGACGGCACGAAGATGCTGTCCCATGTCGATCAGACGCTCGCCATCCGCAACCGGCTCGCCACCGCCATGTTCCGCGCCTGGTGGCATCCCTTCGCCGCCATCGGCGTCATCCACGGCGACCCGCATCTCGGCAATTACACCGTCTTCGAAGAGGACGGCGAACCCGGCGGCATCAACCTCCTGGACTACGGCTGCGTGCGCATCTTCCCGCCGCGCTTCATCGGCGCCGTCATCGACCTCTACAAGGGCCTCGAGGAGAACGACGAGGCGCGCGTCGTCCATGCCTACGAGACCTGGGGCTTCAAGAACCTCAACCGGGATCTCATCGATATCCTGAACCTGTGGGCGCGCTTCATCTACGGGCCGCTGCTCGACGACCGCGTCCGCTCCATCGCCGACGGCGTCTCCCCCGGCCAGTACGGCCGGCGCGAGGCCTTCACCGTCCACAAGGCGCTGAAGGAGAAGGGCCCCGTCACCATCCCGCAGGAATTCGTGCTGATGGACCGCGCCGCCATCGGCCTCGGCGGCGTCTTCCTGCACCTCAAGGCGGAACTGAATTTCTACCGCATGTTCAACGAGGAGATCGACCGCTTCAGCCTCGCCGCGGTCACCCAACGCCAGCAGGCCGCCCTCGGCGCCGCCGGCCTTCTCGCCGCCTGAGGAGCCGGCGCGGTGGCGGTCTACGTGGACGACGCGATCTGGCCATGGCAGGGGCTGAAATGGTGCCATCTCCTCGCCGACAGCGAGGAGGAACTGCACCGTTTCGCCCGCGAGATCGGCGTCCACCGCCTGATCTACCAGGGCCCGCCGAAGACCAGCGCACCGCATTACGACCTCACCGGATTCGAGCGCCGCCGCGCCATCGCCCGCGGCGCCGTCGCCTGCAACCGCCACGAAATCGTCGTCGTCTTCCGCCGCGTGCGCCTGCCGCGTCCCCAGGCCGCGCGCGCCGCCTGACGGCATCGCCTTGACAGGCGCGCCGCTTCCCCCGAAACCGGGACCTCCCGATCCGGAGAGCTGCTTGTCGAAGCCCCCGCTGAAGATTCTGCTGTGTTCGCCGCGCGGCTTCTGCGCTGGCGTGGTGCGCGCCATCGACGCCGTCGAGCAGGCGCTGAAGCTCTATGGCCCGCCGGTCTATGTGCGCCACGAGATCGTCCACAACCGCTTCGTGGTCGACGGCCTGAAGGCCAAGGGTGCCGTCTTCGTCGAGGAACTGGACGAGATCCCGGATACCGCGGCTCCCGTCATCTTCTCGGCCCACGGCGTGCCGAAATCGGTGCCGGCCGCCGCCCAGGAGCGCAATTTCCTCGCCATCGACGCCACCTGCCCGCTGGTCACCAAGGTGCATCGCGAGGCGGAAATCCATCACCGCCGCGGCCGCGAGGTGGTGCTCGTCGGCCATGCCCGCCATCCCGAAGTGGTCGGCACCATGGGCCAGTTGCCGCCGGGTGCGGTGACGCTGATCGAGACGCTGGAGGATGCCCGCGCCTTCACCCCGCGCGACGACCAAGCGCTCGCCTTTGTCACCCAGACCACCCTGTCGGTGGACGATACCCGCGAGATCGTCGACTGCCTGCGCCAGCGCTTTCCCGCCATCGTCGGCCCGCACAAGGAAGACATCTGCTATGCGACCACCAACCGCCAGGAGGCGGTGAAGCGGGTCGCGCCGATGGTCGAAGCGATGATCGTCGTCGGCGCGCCGAACTCGTCCAATTCCCAGCGCCTGCGCGAAGTGGCCGAACGCGAGGGCTGCGCCGTCTCCGACCTCGTCCAGCGCGCCGCCGATATCGACTGGACCCGCTTCGGCGCCATCGCCTCCCTCGGCATCACCGCCGGCGCCTCGGCTCCGGAAGTGTTGGTCGAGGAGATCATCGAGGCCTTCGCCGCGCGCTACACGGTGTCGGTCGAGACCGTCTCCACCGCCGACGAGAGCGTCTTCTTCCCCCTGCCCCGCCAGCTGCGCCCCGAAGCGGCGGCCTGAACCATGGGACGCGCTGCCAAACTCATGGCAGCGGCGCGGTCCGGCAGCAGCCTGTCATTCCGGGATTTCGAGGCGCTTCTCGCCGCCTGCGGCTTCCGGCTCCGCGCCACGAGTGGTAGCCACCGGCTCTGGAAACACGAGGGGAGCGGCGTCAAGCTGTCGGTCCAGTCCGACGGCAAGGACGTGAAGCGGTACCAAATCCGCCAGTTTCTGGCTATTGTCGATACCCACGACCTCACGTTGGACGAGCGATGACCGCGCCCCGATACCATATCAATTTGTCATGGTCGGAGGCCGACCAGTGCTGGACCGCGGACGTTCCGGACCTGCCTTACTGCTCGGCCCATGGCGCCACGCCGGAGGACGCAGCCCGTTCCATCCAGGTCGCCATCGCGCAATGGCTGCAGATTGCGATGGAAGACGGTGACGCCATCCCACCGCCGCGCTACAAGCCGGGCTCTTCCAGCAGAGCCGCCTGAAAGCCCTTCCCATGGCCGTCTATACCGATGTCACCGCCGAGGAGCTCTCGGCCCATCTCGCGCGCTACGACATCGGGGAGCTCCTGTCCTTCAAGGGCATCGCCGAGGGCGTCGAGAACACCAACTTCCTGCTCCACACCACCGCCGGCAGCTTCATCCTGACGCTCTATGAAAAGCGCGTCGATCCCGCCGACCTGCCCTTCTTCATCGGTCTGATGGAGCACCTCGCGGCGCGCGGCCTCACCTGCCCGCAGCCGGTGCGGATGAAGGACGGCGCCACCCTCGGCGAGCTCGCAGGCCGCCCCGCCGCCATCGTCACCTTTCTCGACGGCATGTGGATACGCCGCCCGCAGGTCCACCACTGCGCCGCCGTCGGCCGGGCCCTCGCCCAGTTGCACCTCGCCGGACAGGGCTTCGCCATCACGCGCGTCAACGCCCTCTCCGTGCCGGGCTGGCGACCGCTCTATGACAGGGCCAGCGACCGCGCCGACACCGTGGCGCCGGATCTCGCCGCGACCATCGCCGCCGAGCTCGACCATTGCGAGCGGACCTGGCCGACGGCCCTGCCGACCGGCGTCATCCACGCCGACCTGTTCAACGACAACGTCTTCTTCCTCAACAACGAGCTGTCGGGGCTGATCGACTTCTACTTCGCCTGCAACGACATCCTCGCCTACGACCTCGCCATCTGCCTCAACGCCTGGTGTTTCTCGGCCGATTTCGAGTTCGATTTCGCCAAGGGCTCCGCCATGATCGCCGCCTATCAGGCTGTCAGGCCGTTGAGCGAGGCCGAAAAGGCGGCATTGCCGCTCCTGGCGCGCGGCTCGGCACTGCGCTTCCTGCTCACCCGGCTGGTGGACTGGCTCAACGTGCCGGCGGGCGCCGTGGTGACGCCGAAGGACCCGATCGAATATCTGAAGAAGCTGCGCTTCCATCAGAAGGTCGCCTCTCCCACCGAATATGGCCTCGCATGACGACCCAGCCCGCAACCACCCCGGCCCGCAACGTCGAGATCTTCACCGAGGGTGCCTGTTCGGGAAATCCGGGGCCCGGCGGCTGGGGCGCCATCCTGCGCTACGGCGACACCCTGAAGGAATTGAAGGGCGGTGAGGCCGTCACCACCAACAACCGTATGGAACTGATGGCGGCCATCAGCGCCCTGGAGGCGTTGAAACGCCCCTCCGAGGTCGATCTCCACACCGACAGCCAGTACGTGAAGAACGGCATCATGACCTGGATCCACGGCTGGAAGCGCAACGGCTGGAAGACCGCCGACAGGAAGCCGGTGAAGAATGCCGAGCTCTGGCAGCGGCTCGACGACGTCGCCGACCTGCACCGGATCACCTGGCACTGGGTGAAGGGCCATGCCGGCCATCCCGAGAACGAGCGGGCCGACGAACTCGCCCGCGAGGGCATGGCCCCCTTCAAGCCGGGCAGGGCCTGATCACGCCTGCGTGAGAATCGGCAAGCCTTTTGCGACGTCTTCCTGCAGCCGGGCGATCAGTCCCGGATTGATACAGGAGACGACCATGAACAGGCCGCCTTTCTCTGCCGCGAGCCTCGCAGATTTCGATCTCGATCCCGCGCCGATCCGCCCCGAATGGGTGCTCGAGGGCCATCCCGCCGCACGCTGCCGCCACTGGTCGGATTCGTCCGACGGCACCACCTCCGCCATGGTCTGGGACTGCACGGCCGGCACCTTCCGCTGGTATTTCGGTGGCGATGAGATCGTCCACATCATCGAGGGTGAAGTGATCGTCGCCGGCGACGGCGTCCCCGAACGGACCCTGCGTCCGGGCGATGCCGCGCTGTTCCGCGCCGGGACCTGGGCGACCTGGCACGTGCCCCGTTATGTGCGCAAACATGCCATCTGCCGCGACAGCCTGCCGACCGCTGTCACCTTGCCGCTGCGCGCCGTCCGCAAGGCCGGCCGCCTCATCGAGCGCCTGCGCCAGCGCCTGCCGGCCCGTGCGCCGACCTATGCCATGCGCGCCGGCGTTCCCCTCGTCGGCATCGGCCTCCTCGGCGCCATCGGCGTTTTCGGCTTCTGAAACGAAAAAGCCGCCCCAGGCCTTCCGGCCCGGGGCGGCGTTGGATCACGAAGGCGGGCCGGCTACCCGGCTGCGCCGATCAGAGCTGCTTGATCAGAGCGTCGGCGCCCGACAGGTCGGCCTTGCCCGGGCCGTCCTCGATATTCAGCGCGGTCACGACACCGTCCTTGACGATCATCGAATAGCGCTTGGTGCGGATGCCCATGCCGAAGGCGCCCATATCGGCGTCGAGGCCGACGGCCTTGGCGAATTCGGCGCTGCCGTCAGCAAGAATGCCGACCTTGTCCACGGCACCCGTCGCCTTCTGCCATGCGTCGAGCACGAAGACGTCGTTAGTCGAGGTGACGAAGATGCCGTCCACGCCCTTGGCCTTGATCGCCTCGGCATGGGCGACGAAGCCCGGCAGATGGTTCTTGTGGCAGGTGGGCGTGAAGGCGCCCGGCACCGCGAAGAGGACGATCGTCTTGCCGGCGAAGATCTCCGCCGTCGTCCGGGCGGCGGGCCCGTCCGCGGCCATGGTGCGGAAGGTTGCTTCCGGCAGCTTGTCGCCGACCTGGATCGTCATGGGGAAACTCCTGAAGGATAGCGCGTGTGAACCCCGCGGCACGTCGCCGCGCGGGGGAAAGCCCCCAACATCTAGTGCCTTGCCCGGCAGGCGTCGAGGGGTCCGCTGCAAGCCTTGTCTTCGCTGCAAGCCTTGTCTTCGCCGCAAGCCTTAGCGCGGCGTCAGCCGGGCTTCCAGCGCGCGCGCGCCGGAGACCAGCGTGAAGGTCAGTTCATGCCCCAGCGGGTCGGTGCCCCGCGGAGCGCCGTCCATCACCAGCCGGAAGCGCCGCTCGGTGCCGACCGATCCGGTCGGCTCGGGGAGCGGCAGGACCCAGCGGCTCTCGGGTCCCTCGACGAAGAGGTCGACGGCGGCGTCCGCATCGACCAGGGCGCGCAGCAGCAGCACCGGATGGTCGCCGCTGCGGTCGACGCCGTCGAGGGCGAGCGCCAGCCCTTCGGCATGGGTCTTCGGCACCCGCGCCACGAAGCCGGCGAGGGCGGCGGCGACGGCGGGGTCGGCGGGTCCCTTCACCAGTGCCAGCGTCGCGGTGGCCTTGGCCGGGATGCAGATCTGGTCACAGACCGCATAATCGAGCTTCAGGGCGAGGCGGACCGGACGGGATGGATCACGCGGCCGCACGCGCAGCGGAAAGATGACCGAGGTCTTGTAGCCGATGGAAAAGCCGTTGCCGTCGGGAAAGCGCAAGGGCGCAGGCCAGTCCAGTGCGACATCGGCGACATTGTCGGAGCCCGACCAGTCGAAGGCCGGCGGCACGCCGGAATCGCCGGGCGTCCGCCAGTATGTCTTGGTGCCGGGATCGAGCGTGATCTCGACGCCGGCACGATGGACCTCTTGGTCGAAGCCGCCGCGCACGAGCCGCACCGCCGACTTGGTATCCCGCGACCAGGGCGATGTCGAAGGACTTGCGGACATCGAACGGCTGGCCGAGGCCGGTGCGGCGGCGCCGACGAGGGCGAGCGCGGAGATGAGGGCTCGGCGATCCATCATCCCCCGCCTGTAGCTGGCGGAACCGGATTTGGCCATTGACGTTCCGTTGAAGATGCATCGTCGACAGGACTGGTGACGCCCCGACGGGTGGCAATTTTCACCGTTCCGGGTTAGCGTGGCGCATGGCAGCAAACCCACGACGCGGAGGGCGCGACAGCGTCCGCGGCTATCTCGACGGTCAGATGCTCATCGCGATGCCCACCATGCGCGACGAGCGGTTTTCGCGCACTGTGATCTACATGTGTGCCCATTCCTCCGACGGGGCCATGGGCATCGTGGTCAACCAGAGCGCCACCAATCTCGCCTTCTCCGACCTGCTGGTGCAGCTCGACATCATCCCCGAGGCACAGAAGATCATGCTGCCCGAGCGGGTCGATGCGATTCGCGTGCTGCGCGGCGGGCCGGTCGAAACCGGACGCGGCTTCGTCCTCCACTCCTCCGATTTCTACATCGAGAACTCGACGCTGCCGATCGACGAGGGCATCTGCCTGACGGCGACGCTCGACATCCTGAAGGCGCTGGCCACCGGCGACGGCCCCTCCAGCGCCATCCTGGCGCTCGGCTATGCCGGCTGGGGCGCCGGCCAACTGGAGAACGAGATCCAGTCGAACGGCTGGCTGCATTGCCCTGCCGACCCCGATCTCATCTTTGGTCCCGACGTCGAGACCAAATATGATCGCGCCATGCGCAAGATCGGCATCGATCCGGCCATGCTGTCGAGCGACGCCGGCCACGCCTGACACAATCCATTTCAGGCCCCACCGCGGGTCGTCACGCCACGGTCGCAGCATCGCGCCATCCCGGTGCCGCGCCCTCTCGCGCCGGTAGCGCGAAACGGTCTAGGATCGCTTTCAGGGAGACGACGACTCAGATGCGACGCCAGCGCCGGACCAAGATTCTCGCGACCCTCGGACCTTCCTCCTCAAGCCGGGAGCAGATCGCCGCCCTGTTCACGGCGGGAGCCGACGTCTTCCGCATCAACATGAGCCATACGTCGCACGACAAGCTCCGGGAGTTCGTCGAGACGATCCGCTCCATCGAGCACGAACAGCAGCGCCCGATCGGCATTCTCGCCGACCTTCAGGGCCCCAAGCTGCGCGTCGGCGCCTTCAAGGACGGGCCGGTCATGCTGGCGAAGGACGCCGCCTTCACGCTGGATTCCGACAAGAAGGCCGGCGACGTGACGCGCGTCCATCTGCCCCATCCGGAAATCCTCAGCGCGCTGGAGCCCGGCCACCGCCTCATCCTCGACGACGGCAAGGTGACGCTCACCGCGGTGAAATGCTCGCCGACACGCGCCGAATGCCGCGTCGTCGTCGGCGGCAAGCTCTCCGACCGCAAGGGCGTCAGCCTCCCCGACACCGACCTTCCCGTTTCCGCCCTCACCGACAAGGACCGCTCCGACCTCGACGCCGCGCTGAACGCCGGCGTCGACTGGATCGCCGTATCCTTCGTCCAGCGCCCCGAGGACGTCGCCGAGGTGAAGAAGGTGGCGCGCGGCCGCGCCGCCGTCATGGCCAAGATCGAGAAGCCGCAGGCCGTCGCCCGCCTCGCCGAGATCATGGACATCGCCGATGCGCTGATGGTCGCCCGCGGCGATCTCGGCGTCGAGATGCCGATGGCCAAGGTGCCGGGCATCCAGAAGCAGATCACCCGTCAGGCCCGCCGGACCGGCAAGCCGGTCGTCGTCGCAACCCAGATGCTGGAGAGCATGATCACCGCCCCGGTGCCGACCCGCGCCGAGGTCTCCGACGTCGCCACTGCCGTCTTCGAGGGCGCCGACGCCATCATGCTCTCCGCCGAGAGCGCCGCCGGCCAATATCCGGTGGAAGCGGTGGCGATGATGAACCGCATCGCCGAGGAGGTGGAGGCCGACCCGACCTATCGTGCCGTCATCCAGGGCCAGCGGGCCGAGCCCGAGGCCACCGGCGCCGACGCCATCGCCCTCGCCGCCCGCGACATCGCCGAGACGCTCGACCTCTCCGCCATCGTCTGCTGGACCATGTCGGGCTCGACGGCCCTGCGCGTCGCCCGCGAGCGCCCGAAGCCGATCACCATCGCCCTGACGCCGAAGATCGCCACCGCCCGCCGGCTGGCCCTGCTCTGGGGCGTCCACTGCGTCGTCACGCAGGACGCGCGCGACCTCGACGACATGGTCAGCCGCGCCTGCCGCTTCGCCTTCCAGGACGGCTTCGCCAAGCCCGGCCAGCGCATCATCGTGGTGGCCGGCGTGCCGCTCGGCACCCCCGGCGCCACCAACATGCTGCGCATCGCCTTCGTCGGTTCGGAAGTGGTGGAGATCTAGCCCGCCGAGGGCGACCGCGCGGTCATGCGGACGGAGCACTGACCTGCGCAATCGGGCGCGTCTCGCCTCGTCCCTGCTGCAGCGCCCGGATCTCTGCCGTCACCAGTGCCGGATCGGCGTGGTGCGGCCCGTGCCCGACATCCGGCAGCACGATCAGCTTGGTCTGCGGCACGTCGCGCGCCATGCCGAGCGAATGGAGATGCGTCCAGACGACGCCGTCCTTGTCGCCCGATATCACCGTCACCGGGCAGGCGATCGCGCCGTAGCGCTGCGACTGGTCGCGCACCTGATCGAGCAGCCCGGCGACGTCCTGCGCATTGGCCATGAACTGCGCCGGCCTGAGCACCAGCGGGATGCCGGCGCTCGCGGCATAATCCGTGTCGATGGACTGCGGGCTGAACACGCCGGCGATACTCCTCCCCATCCAGGCCTCGCCGACCGGCAGCGCGAGGGTCCAGGAGAACAGCGGCCCGAGCAGCCGGCTCGCCGCGACGCGATAGTACCAGTGCACGCCCCCGGGCCAGGGATGGGTCGCCGGGGCGATGAGCACGAGACCGGCAACCCGCGAGGCGTGGTCGAGAGCGAGCCGGCAGGCGAGCGCCCCGGCCCAGGAATGGGCGACGATGACCACCTTGGTGATGCCGAGGGCGTCGAGCGCATCGATCACCGCACCGGCCTGATGGTCGAGACGGGCGGCGGCGCGGCCAGCGTGCCGCTCTGAAAAGCCATGGCCCGGCCGGTCGACCAGCACGGTGCGGCCGAGACCGGCGAGCCCCGCGCCGAGCGCCGGGCGCCAGGCGAGTGCCGATCCGGAGGCGCCGTGCAGGAAGAGCGCCGGCACAGCGCCCTCCCCGGCGTCGATCAGGTGCAGCCTTCCCGCCCGCGTCGGCACGAAACGGCCCTCCGGCGCGAAGGCACGGGAGATGGCGCGGGCGCGCAACGCCGTCCAGCCCGCCAGGGCGGCGGGAACGGAAGCGGCGGCAATGAGGGGTTCGACGAGACCGACCATGATGAGGTTACGTCGGCGCGGCTGCAGCGGATCGGCGGCGCAAGGCCTGCTCCGACCTCAGAGTTCGACGCCGTCGACCGTCGGCTGCAGGCGCTTGATGATCTGCGGCACCCGCTCGATATGCGGATTGATCTCCAGCGCACGCTTGAAGGCGGTGAGTGCCGATTTATCCTCACCGAGCTGCTGCAGCATCATGCCGAGTCCGACCATGGCGCCGAAATGGCGCGGTTCGAGGCGCAGCACATGTTCGATGTCGGTGATGGCGCGGCCGAGTTCGCGGCGGGAGAAATACAGCGTCGCCCGACGGCTCCAGGCTTCCACCGTCTCCGGATAAAGGTCGATGACCGAATCGAGCAGCGAGAGGGCGAGGTCGGCCTGCCTCTGCTGCATGGCCTGCTGGGCCCGGGCCATGAGGAGGTCGGCGGTATCGGACCCGGTCTGCGCGATGACCATGCCGATCTGTGCCTCGATGGCGCGAGCCTGCCGCGCGCCCTCGGCCTCGCGCAGGCGACCATAAAGTTCGTCCAGCCGGCGTGCCCGCTCCGAGGCGAAGGAGGGCGGGAGCACGTTGGCGGCCGGGGCGGTCTCGGGAGAGGGTGCCGCGGCCGGTGGCACCGGCCCGGTGACCTGCGCCAGTGCAGGCGAGGCCGAGGCCAGGATCAGACAAAGAAAAACCGCCGCGCGAGTCATGCCACAAACGTGGTCCATGAAACGGCGACGGTCAATGTCGGGATGATGACGTCGGCGTGAGCGTCGGCCGTCCCGCAGCGTCGGTACCCGCGTGGGAACCGACGATCAGCCCTGACGCGCCTTGAAGCGCTTCTGGGTCTTGTTGATGATGTAGACGCGGCCCTTACGGCGCACGATCTGGTTGTCGCGATGGCGACCGCGCAGCGACTTCAGCGAATTGCGGACCTTCATGGCGGCGATCCTTGGATGGGACGAGCACCGGGATCGGAGGACCCGACGGGCGGTGCGTCGAAGAAGATGAGGCGCGGGCTATACGGCCCCGGCATCGCAGTGTCAAGGTTGCACCGCCGCCGTCGAGACGCCATCTCACCAGTGACCCGGCGTGCGGCGGACCATGCCCGCCGCGCCCGCCCCCGTCCATTCCCCGGCATGCAGCAAGAGGAGGCCCCCGCCATGAGCGTCGCCTTCACCAAGGAAAACGACCGCGACGGCACCGAGGCCAATCTCCAGGACCGGCCGATCTCGCCCCATCCGAACCTCGTGACGGCGGAGGGCCACGCCATGCTCGAGGCCGCGCTGGAAGTGGCGCGCGCTGCGGTCCACGAGGCGCGCGCTGCCGGCGAGGACGGCACCGGGCTCGCCCTCGCCCGCGCCGCCCGCGACTTTCGCTATTTTTCCGCCCGTCAGGCCGATGCCGAAATCGTCCCGCCGCCGCCCGCCGACGGCCGCGTGCATTTCGGCAGCCGCGTCACCTTCGACCGCGACGACGGTCGCCGCCAGACCTTCCGCATCGTCGGTGAGGACGAGGCCGAACCGGCGAAGGGAACGATCTCCTACGTGTCTCCGGTGGCCCGCGCCCTGGTGGGCAAGGTGGTCGGCGACGTCGCGGTGGTCGCCGGCGGCGAGGTGGAGATCATCGCGATCGGGTGACGACTGCCGAGGTTTCCAGGGACAGAGCCTGGCTCGCCGACCCCAGAAACAGCACGACGCGGTAGTCCCCCTCTCCGCGCAGCGGGGAGGGTAAGGGTGGGGCATGGCCCGGACTTGCTCCGCCGTCCTGCCTCGCCAAGATATCGTCATGCGCCAGGGTCTGTCCGTGCGGGATCGCTCGCGGGACCTGCGCCGGTCGTCCCCGGCGCCGGAGCGTCACCTCTGGGCTATCCTCCGTCGGTACAACCGCATGGGCTGTCACTTTCGCCGCCAGGTGCCCCTCGGGGCCTACTATGTCGACTTCGCCTGGCTGTCCATGATGCTGGTGGTCGAGATCGACGGCGACGGCCATCTGACCGCGACGGCACAGGCTGGCGACCAGCGGCGGGACCGGTGGCTGGCCGCAAACGGCTTCACCGTGCTCCGGTTCTGGAACAGCGAGGTCGTCGCCAGCCCCGTCGATGTCGCAGGGCGCATTCTGGAAACCGCCAACGTCCTGCGGCTGCGGCAGGGCCTGCCGCCCCTCGATATCTTGACCTGAAAACCGGGAAACAGCCCCTCGCCGGTGGTTGTTGTCGGCCGCGGACGAACCGGATTTCGCAGGTCACGGCCGAAAGAGCCCCACCCGCACCCTCCCCTCTCACTGCCGTTCGAGGAGAGGGGGACTTTGGCCGACAGTCCGGTTGTCATCCGTCCACCAGGCACAACTGTCATGATCAGGCCACGTTCCCTGGATTGAGCCTGGCTCAGCCGCTCCGGGAACAGCGCGACGCGGTAGTCCCCCTCTCCGCGCAGCGGGGAGGGTAAGGGTGGGGCCTTCAAGCTGCGGTCGCTGGATCGAGTCTGGCCCACCCGCTCCGGAAACAGCACGACGCGGTAGTCCCCCTCTCCGCGCAGCGGGCAGGGTAAGGGTGGGGCTGCCGGCCCAACCATCAAAACGCGTCGTCACCGGATGGGTCGACTGAACAGGTCGCAAGAAAATGAACCCCACCCGCGCCCTCCCCTGTCACTGCCGTTCGAGGAGAGGCGGACTTTGGCCGACAGCCCGGTTGTCATCGGTCCACCAGGCACGAATGTCAAAGGCAGCCCGCGGAGCCGGTGGCCTGCTCCAACCCTCAAGCCCTGATCGAGGCCAGTGCCGCGCGACCGCCGGTCGGCGAGGACAGGCTCACCGTCAGCGCGCCGTCGACCTGCGCCGCAGCGCCCTGCGGCACCACCACGGTCGCGCCGTCGGCGGTGAGGCTCCAGTCCCCCTCAAGCGCCAGGAGGACGTGAACCGGAGCGGCCGGCACAGGGTCCTCGGCGCCGCGGCCACGACGGATCATGACGTCGCCGCTGGCCAGCCCGTCCCCCGTCAACAGGTTGAAGGCGGTGGCGGGCAGGTCCTCGCGCAGCCGGCAGAACGGCGCGGGCGCACCGGCGAACCGCGTCGGCTGGTCGCGCGGCAGCGTGCGGGTGCCCTCCCCGGCGAAATCGAGATGAACGCCCGGACCCTCGACGATGGTGAAGGTCCGCGTCACCCCGGCGTAGTCGGAGAAGGGGCCGTCCTTCTGGATCGCCGCCGTGCCGACCCGCCAGGCGACCTCGCCGTCGTCGGCGAGGCTGACGGCGATGTCGGTAGCGGTGCCGCCGCCGTTCTTCCACGGGACTGCCTGGAAGGTGGCGGGATCGATCAGGCGGATCATGCGGTCACTGCGCCGTATAGGTAATGCCGCTGATCGGCGAGACGATCTGGTTGTAGATCTCGCCGCAGCGGGCACCGCAACGCTTCACGAAGGCGGGCAGCACCACCTTGGTCAGCGCCTCGCGCAGCTGCACGACGTCCGCCGGCGTGGCGCGGGTGATGGTCATCGGCCGGTTGGTGACGACATGGCCGATCTTGCAGCCCGCCGCATTGCCGGCATTGCACTGGATGCCGTCCTCGGTGAGCTCGGCGCCGAGCGTCCACTGGGCTTCCTCGACCTCGTTCATGGTGGTCTGCAGGAAGTCGCGCACGGCCGGGTCGAGCCGGTTCCACCAGGCGAGGTTCACCGCATAGGCGGCGACGCCCCACTGGATCGGCAGGGTGTAGAGATGGCGCGTCACCTCGTACCAGCGGGCGCCGTTGCCGGTGGCCGTGCCGGTGACGGCGCAATCGACGACGCCGCGCTCCAGCGCGCCATAGACCTCGGGGAAGCCGATGGCGACCGGCTGGCCGCCGACGGACTGGATGAAGTCGTTCTGCGAACCGCCGGGGGTGCGCACGCGCCGGCCCTTCAGATCGGCGAGGCTGGTGATCGGATCGCGGCAGAACAGCACCTGGCCGGGGAAGGGATAGAAGGCGACGATCTTGATGCCGACGCGCTCCAGCTCCTTGTTGAGGGTGGGCAGCATCGCATGGGCGATGCGGCGACCCTGCTCATGCGACGGGTTCTGGCCGGACATGTCGATGATGTCGAGCAGCGGCACGTCGCCGGCCACCGTCGGCAGGGCGAGGCCGGCGAGGTCGATCTGGCCCGAGCGCAGCACGCGGATGAGGTCGGGACCCGAGAGGTTGCGCTCCGGCCAGCTCGCCAGCGTCACGCGGATGCGGCCGCCGGAGCGCTGCGGCAAGGCCTCGCGCAGCATCGGGATGTCGACGCGGGTATACTGCGGGATCGAGGGCGAGAGCTGCGTCACCATCTGGATCGAGACCGGCGGACCCGGCGGCAGGGTGGGCGCCTGCGCCAGGGCGGGCGAGGTCACAAGGCCGAACGAGAGGACGGCCGCAACGCGTGCGAGAATGGTGGACATGAGGATCTCCGGACACAAGCCGGACGACAGGTTATGTGGTCGCGGCACAAACGCAACGGCGAAACCACGAACGTCGGCACGCGCTTCGCGCATGACGAGCGGCAGGATCGAGAACAACGCGTCCTCCTTCTGGTCGGCTGGGAGTCCTGGTCCGATTGAAACATGGACGAGCATTGTTTTCTGCCGGGCCTGAAGGCGGCGCTCCAGGCCCTTCAGACGTCGTCGCGGTGATGAGGCCCTGCGATTGACCTGGCCCACGTCCCACCGCTAAACCCGCCCCATGACCGCTCCGCACAGCCCGAACGCCCCCGGCACCCCCGCCTCGCGCCGGCGCACCTTCGCCATCATCTCCCACCCCGACGCCGGCAAGACCACGCTGACGGAGAAGCTGCTGCTGTTCGGCGGCGCCATCCAGCTCGCCGGCGAAGTGAGGGCCAAGCAGGGCCGCCGCCAGACCTCCTCCGACTGGATGGCCATCGAGCGGCAGCGCGGCATCTCGGTCGTCACCTCGGTGATGACCTTCGAATATGGCGGCTGCGTCTTCAACCTGCTGGACACGCCGGGCCACGAGGACTTCTCCGAGGACACCTACCGCACCCTGACCGCCGTCGATTCCGCCATCATGGTCATCGACGGCGCCAAGGGCGTCGAGGACCGCACGCGCAAGCTGGTCGAGGTCTGCCGCCTGCGCGACATCCCCATCATCACCTTCGTCAACAAGATGGACCGCGAGACCCGCGACCCCTTCGACCTGATGGACGATGTGGAGAAGGCCCTCGCCCTCGACACCGTGCCCATGACCTGGCCGATCGGGGTGGGCCGCGAGTTCGCCGGCACCTATGACCTCGTCCACAACCACGTGCGCCGCATCGACCGCGACGAGGAGCCGATCAAGGTCAACGGCCCCGAGGCCGCCATCTTCGACGAGATGCTGCCGATCGGCGCCGAAGCCTGGCGCGAGAGCGCACTATTGGCCAAGGAAGGCGCCAAGCCTTTCGACCTCGACGCCTATCGCGAGGGCCACATGACGCCGGTCTATTTCGGGTCAGCGCTGCGCACCTTCGGCGTCCAGGACCTGATCGACGCCCTGATCGCCTATGCGCCGCCGCCGCGCGCCCAGGTGGCCGAGACGCGCACCGTGCTGGCCGACGAGCCGAAGATGAGCGGCTTCGTCTTCAAGATCCAGGCGAATATGGACCCCAACCACCGCGACCGCATCGCCTTCCTGCGCGTCTGCTCGGGCAAGCTCTCCCGTGGCATGAAGGCCAAGCTGGTGCGTACCGGCAAGCCCATGCCGCTGAACGCGCCGCAGTTCTTCTTCGCCAAGGACCGCCAGCTCGCCGAGGAGGCCTATGCCGGCGACATCGTCGGCATCCCCAATCACGGCACCCTGCGCATCGGCGACACGCTGACCGACGGCGAGGACATCGTCTTCAAGGGCGTGCCGAGCTTTGCCCCCGAGCAGCTGCGCCGCGTCAAGCTGAAGGACGCGATGAAGGCCAAGAAGCTGCGCGAGGCGCTGCAGCAGATGGGCGAGGAGGGTGTCGTCCAGCTCTTCGTGCCCCATGACGGCTCACCGGCCATCGTCGGCGTCGTCGGCGCCCTGCAGCTCGACGTGCTGAAGGACCGGCTGTCGGCGGAATATACCCTGCCCGTCGATTTCGATCCCTGCCAGTTCTCGGTCTGCCGCTGGATCACCGCCGAGGACCCCGTGAAGCTCAACGCCTTCGTCGAGAGCCACGGATCATCGATGGCGCGGGATCTCGACGGCGCGCCGGTCTACATGGCCTCGAGCGCCTTCTCGCTGCGCTACGAGGAAGAGCGGGCGCCCGGCATCACCTTCTCGGCGATCAAGGATTATCAGCGCGCCGCGGCCTGACGCCCGCCCCGGCGGCCGCTGCCGACCGCCTGGCCGATCCAGGTGATCACCTGGGCGTGCAGGCCCGGATCCTTTTCGATGTTGAAATGGGTAATGTTGCCGCGTTGGCGCAGGTCGATATTCTCGAGCCGGCCACGGAATCCCGGCGCGGCGCCCACCGCCGCCCCCCAGCCGTTGTTGGACTGGAACAGGTTGATGTAGCGCCGCGTGCCGCCGGAAACCTGCTGCTGCACCGTCGGGTCGAAGGCCACGGCCAGGGCGAGACTGAAGCCCTGCTGCGCCAGGGCATTGCTGATGTCGGTCACGGCATTGGCGCCGAGCGAATGGCCGACCACCACCGCCTGGTGCCGGCCGCCCGAGGCGCGCTGGTTGGCGGCGATCTCGGCGACGATCTGGCTCCAGCCGCCATATTCGTGCACCGTGGCGTTGTAGCCTCGGGCGCGCAGCTTTTCGGCGAGATCGTCCATGCCCTGCGAGAAGACGTTGGCGAGGCCGCGCACGAGATAGATGCGCGGCGCGATCTGCTGGACGCGCCGTCCGGTCGCAGCCGTCGACAGGAGATCGCCGCGCGCCATGGCGTCGCGCGCCATCTGCACCGTCTGGCCGCCCACGCCGCTCGTCTCCGCCGTCGTCTGGCAGCCCGCCAGCAACAGGCCCGAAAGGGTGAGCGCCATGATCGCGGCACGCTTCGACATCGTCATCGCCAACCTCAGTCCCAGGACCGCCCTTCAACCTCCGGAGACCGTCAAGGTTCCGGCAGACCGCGGCAATACCGTGACGCATCATGGTTAACTGCCGCTGAAGACAGTGCCAACGGACGTCGAAGCGAAAGGCGGCCTGCTGGGAAAGCCCATCACCGGAATGTGTTAGACGATTGCCGCGCTGCGGCCATCCCTGTTTCAGCGTCCCCGCCGGAGACTGGCGCCGGGGCGCCAAGCGGTCCGTTCGGGCCGGTGGCCTCAGTAGACGTAGGGAATGATCTGCTTGGTGCGCGCCACATAGGCGGCATATTCGGCACCGAAGGCCTCGTGCATCATGGCCTCCTCGCGCCCGACGCGGAAGGCATAGAGCAGCCCGAAGCCGATGAAGCCGGCAGGGCCGACAATCCAGTTCTGCAGCAGCAGCAACTGCGCCAGCGCCCAGAGGAAGAAGGCGGTGTACATCGGGTGGCGTACCAGCCGGTAGACCCCGTGGGTCACCAGCGTGTGTCCCTCGCGCAGTTCCAGCGTCTGTGACCAGTTGCGGCCGAGCTGGCGGTGGGTGGCGAGGAACAGCGCGAGCGAGGCGGCGAAGGCGAGCGCGCCGGCATAGGCCTGAAGGGTCGAAAAACCGTAATCGGCGAAACGCAGCAGCCCGAAGCCCGCCAGCAGGCAATAGGCGATCGGCACGATGCCGAGACCGGTCAGCGAAATGAGCAGCAGCCGGCGTTCGCGGCTGTCGACGGCGCTCACTTGCACGCGGTTCTTGCGCTTGTTCTTCACCTCGTGCGGGATGCGGATGGCACCCCAGCCGAAGACACCGATCAGGAAGATGATCTCGGCAAGCAGACGGGTCATCGGTGCGGCATGTCCTTGGCGGCTTCGGGGAAGGGTGTGGTCGCCCCGGACAGAGCGCCGTCGGGGCCGAGGGCACCGGGCAGGTTCGTGCCGTGGCTGACGATGTCGGCGAAACGGAACGGCCCGCAGGCGATCATGTGGAAATCATAGGCGTAGCGCTGCTCGTTGCCCATCACATATTGCCGGTGGATGCGCAGCAGATTGCCGCGGAAGCGCTTCCAGGTGTGTGGCGACAGCATGCGGGACAGGCGGATCGACTGGCGGAGGGGGCGGCTCGCCGCCGTCAGGCCGAGCGCCTCGACCGTGTTGTTCTTGTAGAAGCAGATGAAATCGACGTGGCTGTCATATTCCGCCCAGGTAATGGCGGGCCGGTCGGCGACACGCTGGACCTGATCACGCAGCCAGCTCGCCGCTGGGTGGAGGGCGATCTTCAGGGTGGAGGATCCGACCCCGGCGAGCCCGAGCGGCGGTGTTCCCGGCGAGCCAACGGCCTCGACCCGCGCCACGGCGTCAAGCATCCACACCGCCCCGAGGCTGTGCGCGACGATCACCACCTCGTCGACATCGCCCGCCGCGAGGCCCGCGGCGATCTCTCGGGCGAAGGCCTCGGCGCGCCGCTCGATCGCCGGACGGTGCCGGCGGATCATGTCGCGTGCGAAGATCCAGTCGCTCAGCATGTAGGTGAGGTGCAGGCGCGGCCCCGCGGCCACCACCAGTCCGGCAAAGAGCGCGAGCCCGCCGAGCAGGCGCAGGAGCCCAGGCAGCGGCTGGCCGAACCGGCCGGGAATTGCAGGGATGATCCAGGCAAGGGCGGCGAAGGCGGCCAGCAGCGCCAGCGGATAGGCGGCAAAGAGCGCATAGCGCCAATAGGCCAGGGCATAGCGGATGAAGGTCCCCGACAGGAGGATGTCGCCGGCCGCGACGAGATAGCGCGGCAGCCGCTTCCAGACCGGCAGGTCCATGTCCTCGGCGACGATGTCGTCCCAGCGCAGCAGGCGGACGTCGGTCTCGACGGCGAAGTCCGGCCCGGAGACATCGACCTGCCATGTCGTGACCGGCGCATCCGGCACGTCGATCGGTGCGCCCACGCTGGCGCGGAGCGACCAGGTCTTTTCGAAACGGCCGATCTCGCGCGCGAAACGATGATGATGGGCGCTCGCAGGCAAGGGCTCATAGCCGGTCAGGAGATAGGTGCGTCGCTTGCGAACGGAACGGATCTCGACCTCCAGGGCATTGGGCAGGGCGATCAATGCCATGCCGGGACGTCATTCGCCAGATCGCCGGATCCTGCCGGACCCTGCAATCCCCAAAAGGCGGGAACCCCGGGCCTTTAGGGGGCCCGGCCCGCGCCGCATTGATGGCGCCGTCCTACGGGCCGCTGGCCGCGTGTCGGAGGTCGCGCGACGGCTCTCGACCCGCGCCTTCCGCTTGGGCGCGGGGCGCGGGGCGGTTCAGCACTCAGGCGGCGCGATGCCGAGGCCGATGGACGCGGATGCCGTTCGACGACGATGCCGAAAACGGCTATCCTCCGGCCATGTGGAAAGCGGAACCCCGGATGGGTTCCTGCGCTTCCCTTCGCGGCGAGGACGTGAGCCGATGGACGGCGATCAGAAGCGGATCGATCCGAGACCTACGCTGTTGCGGCGGCCGCCGACCTGGAGCCTCGAGCACCAGCGGCAGGAGCCGGAAAAGCCAGGCTTCAACGCCTGGGACGACCGCATCCGCACCCGCCAGAACATCGCCGCCGCCGCCGTCGTCCTGTGCCTCGGCCTGGCGACCTACCATGTCATGATCGAGTTACGGTCGAGTTCCCGCATCCTCGCCTGTATCGAGGCCGGCCACCGCAACTGTTCGCAGCCCGTGATCCCCGGCAACGGGCACCGCTAGACGCCCGTGGGCTTATCCGCGGCCTGGCGACTCGCGCCGGTGCGCGAAATGCCGCAAGACCACTTGAAGATTGCAGGACCGCGGGCGCGTAACTGGCCTTTGGGTGCTTCAGGGCCTCGGGCTAGTACAAGACCATGGCTGGTCCAGCCTGCCCCAGGCCGGCCTGCCGACGATCCCGATGCCCCGTCTACAGACCTTCCCGCAGGAAGGCCCGCGCCCAGCCGGCCTGCGCCCCGGCCAGGGAGGGCGGGCGCGGCGGGCGGGACGGCACACCGGCCGAACCCGCGCGATGAACGAGGTTGAGGTCGGTGGAGGATCCAGCCGAGAGGTTGGACTGTGTCATCGTGGCGGCTCCTGGGCGGGATCGCACCGGCGATCCACGTCCATGGGTGGCCGCTCGCCCCGAAGAGGTTCAAGAGGACGTCGGGCCGGCTGCAGCCATCGTCAATGGCCCGTCGCGATATGGCGCTCCACCGCCTGCCGCAGGCCCGATGGCTCCTTCCCAACGACCGGCGTCATCACGTCGAAAAGCCGCCATTCGTTCCTGTCCTCGGCAAGGTCGAGGATCCGCGTGGCATCCCCCCGGGAAGACCCGGAGCGACACCCTGACGGCGGGACGATCCGGTATGCCCGACACGTCTTCGATGCGAGTATCGCCCGGCCGGTCAGCCTCCTGCCCATCGAGGATCGGGTCCATGCCGGGAAACAGGTTCACGTCGCGCTGGCCGAGGGCCTTCGCCCGGTCCCGAAAACCAGCGAAACGCGAGATGGTCGAACCATCGAAGGGACGGGCCCGATGCCGCGGCGGCTGCTGGTCCGCTGCGAAATGATCCTCGAGGAAGGCGCGCGTCTGGTCGGCCGGCATTCTGGCCGGCTGTGCCTCGGCGGGAGCCAGCGTCGCGCCCGCACCGACAGACATCGCGACCCATACAAGCGCGGCGGCGAGACGGCGCAAACATGCAACGAACCCTCTCATGCGGAAACCCTCCCATCGCACGGCGCCGTTCCCGGCACCCCCGCGCCCATCGGCGCCACCCCGTTGTTCAACCCTTCAGGACATGCGGCAGAGCGCAAGCCCGGGCCGCACCGCGCAAGACCGATATGTCGCGGTGCGACCGGACGCGGCCCGAATACCCCTCACTTCACCACCTCCAGATGGCCATAGGCCTTGAGAAAATTGAAGCCGCCGGCCCTGTCCTCGGCCAGCGCCGCCACATCGTCGAGCAGCGCACGTATCGCACGGCGGACGTCGCCGTCGAACTCGGCCAGCACCGCCTCGACCTCCTCGTCTCCGCCGTCGGGCCTATCGGAACCGGCCATGCTGCGTGCTGCGCTCATCTCGCATCTCCCTACATGTTCCTATTATGTTCTCTTTTTCGGCAGAATGCAAGCGCCCTCTCGCAGGCCGCCGAAAGGGAATTGAGAGGCGATGAAGGACGAAGGAATCTGGTGGAAATCACCGGGTCGGGGACAGCGTATCCACGCCCTGCCAGCAGCCTGCGCATCCGCGGCAGGCGCTTTTGGCGCTCCCTAGGGGAATCGAACCCCTGTTTTCGCCGTGAGAGGGCGACGTCCTAGACCGCTAGACGAAGGGAGCGGACCACAGCTTGCGCGGCGGAGGGCGCTTCATAATCGCAAAGCCGCAGCCGGGTCAAGCCGGCCGGCGTAGTGTCGCGCCACAATCCCGCGGGGTCGCCGGGACAGGCCGGCGTCAGGGCCGTGGCACCTGCGGCCCGCCGACGGTGACGCGGTGGGTTTCCTTCAGCGTCCTGAGGTCGTAGATGACGATCAGGGCGCCGTCATCGCGCTGGTAGGTGACGGTCAGGCTCTTGTCGGCGGCGACCGCCGACACGACCCGGCCCGTCTCGGCCGGAACCGTGCCGGACATCAGCGGCGCGGCCGCCGGAACCGTCATCAGCCGAAAGGCGATCACCGCCAGCACGCTGCCGACGCCGAGGATCATGACCAGGAACGAGACCACCGAGATGCGGCGGATACGGGTGACGACGGCTTCGTTGGCGGCCGCGTTCGGATCGGTCTCGGGGGGCGTGCTGGTCATCGGGCGCTGCGATTCATGGAACAGGAAAAACGGATGGCGGGCATGACGGGGGAGCCCGACGCGGTGGTGGAGGCGGATATCGCCCGGGAGCGGCTGGACCGTCTGCTCGCGCGCCGGCTTGCCGACCTGTCGCGCTCCCGCCTGAAGGTGCTCATCGAGGCCGGGCACGTCCGGATCGGCGGGCGGACCATGACGGATGCGAGCCACAGGGTCAATCTGGGCGACCAGGTCAGCGTCGCCGTGCCGGAGCCCGAGGACCCGACGCCGACCGGCGAGGACATCCCCCTCGCCGTCGTCTTCGAGGACGACCACCTCATCGTCGTCGACAAGCCGGCGGGCCTCGTGGTGCACCCGGCGGCCGGCCACCGGACCGGCACGCTGGTCAACGCCCTCATCGCCCATTGCGGCGACAGCCTGTCCGGCATCGGCGGCGTGCGGCGGCCGGGCATCGTCCACCGCCTCGACAAGGATACGAGCGGGCTGCTGGTGGTCGCCAAGACCGACCGCGCGCATGCGGTGCTCAGCGCCCAGTTCGCCGATCACGGGCGCACGGGCCCGCTCGAGCGGGCCTATGTCGCGCTCGTCTGGGGAGCGCCCGCGCGCGAGGCCTTCACCGTCGACGCGCCGCTCGATCGCGACCCGCACGCCCGCGAGAAGATTGCCGTCCGCTCCTCCGGTCGCCACGCCGTCACCCATGTCGCGGTGGAGGAAACATTCGCCGCGGGCCTCGTGACGCAGGTCCGCTGCCGGCTGGAGACCGGCCGCACCCACCAGATCCGCGTCCACATGGCCCATGTCGGCCACCCGCTCCTCGGCGACGAGACCTATGCCCGCGGCTTCCGCACCAAGACCGCCAAACTGGGGGACGGGCCCCGCGAAGCCCTCGATGCGCTGGGCCGGCAGGCGCTGCATGCCGCCGTCCTCGGCTTCGCCCATCCGGCGACCGGCGAGGCGATGCGGTTCGAGAGCGCCCTGCCCGCCGATCTCGCGCGGCTGGCCGACACGCTCCGCAGCGGCTGATCCGGCCGGCGCTGCCGGAACAGGACCCGCCCCGGTGGGTTGTCCCGGATCGGGTGCAGCCGCCCGCCGCATGCCGGAATGACCGGATTTCACACCATCGTGTAACGACACGACGTCCGGTTTCGTATCATCCTCGTAGATAGATCAGACATCACCTCTTTGCGTACCTGCAAAGATGCAAGGGGTTCTCTTCGATCCAGGCGGGCATTTGTCAACGTTCCGCCACGATTGTTGCACAGGATATTGCTGGATCACGGGGCGATGAGCGCCGCCGGATCAACGGATCGCCCGGGCTTCCGGGTGGGCGGTTCGGGGCTTGCCGGATGGTCCGGGAGCCAAAGAGAAGGAGGGCCACATGGCCTATGCTGCATCTCTTCCGATCCTCTCCGCCGAAGCGGGGCTGTCGCGGTATCTCGACGAGATCCGCAAGTTCCCCATGCTTCAGCCGCAGGAGGAGTACATGCTCGCCAAGCGCTGGCGCGAACACGGCGACAGCAAGGCGGCGCACCGGCTCGTCACATCCCATCTCCGGCTGGTCGCCAAGATCGCCATGGGCTATCGCGGCTACGGCCTGCCGATCGGCGAAGTGGTGTCCGAGGGCAATGTCGGCCTCATGCAGGCGGTGAAGCGGTTCGAGCCCGACAAGGGCTTCCGCCTCGCCACCTATGCCATGTGGTGGATCAAGGCCTCAATCCAGGAATACATCCTGCGGTCCTGGTCGCTGGTGAAGATGGGCACCACGGCGAACCAGAAGAAGCTGTTCTTCAACCTGCGCAAGGCGAAGAGCTCGATCTCGGCGCTGGAAGACGGCGATCTGCGCCCCGACCAGGTCGCGATCATCGCCACCAAGCTCGGCGTCGAGAAGCAAGACGTCATCGACATGAACCGCCGCCTCGGCGGTGACGCCTCCCTCAACGCCCCCGTCCGCGAGGATGGCGACGGTGAGTGGCAGGACTGGCTGGCCGACGATTCAGACAGCCAGGAGGCCGTGCTGGCCCGCGAGGAGGAGACCGACAACCGTCGCCTCGCCCTTACCCGCGCCCTCGGCGTGCTGAACGAGCGCGAGCGCATCATCTTCGAGGAGCGCCGCCTCAAGGACGACCCGATCACGCTGGAAGAGCTCGCCGAGCGTTTCGGCGTCTCCCGCGAGCGGGTCCGCCAGATCGAGGTTCGCGCCTTCGAGAAGGTCCAGGACGCCGTGGTCAAGTCGATCCGCGAGATCGAGCGCCCGGCAGCCCAGGCCCAGCAGATCGCCGCCGGCTGATAGGCCGAACACTGGGTACAGACGACAAAAGGGAGGCCGCGAGGCCTCCCTTTTTCATGAACCGGAACCATGGCCGCGACAAAGCGCCGCCGGAAGAACCCTTCTCGCCCACGCCCCTACTGACCCCAGGCCTGCATCGCCTCCTCGAAGGCCTTGTCGCCCGCAGCGCCCTTCTCGACGGTCAGGATGGCGCGGCGGCCGGAATCGTAGCGCATGGGGATGTCGAAGAACGGGCGCGTCTTGAGAGCCTGGATATTGGTGTTCCGGTCCATGTCGAAACCCGACAGGCCGATGAAGAAGAAGCCGTTGGTCACCCGCACCGCCTGGCCGACCAGCGGCACGCCGCGCGCCTGCTCGGACACCTTCATCAGGATGCCCGGCACTTCGGCGACGCCGCCGAACTGGAAGTCGCGCGGCAGCGCGTAGAGCACCTCGATCGTGTGGCTGGCCGGCAGCGTCTGGTCGAGATTGCGCCGTATGGTGATGGTCACCGTCATCCGCCGCTCGGGAATGGACACTTCGCCCAGCAGGGCGAGATCCGGCGGCTGGCCGGGTCCGACGCTGACGGTCTGCGTCCGCCAGACGACCGAGCCCTGCATCAGCGTGCCCGCGGCATTGCCGGGCGTTTCCTCGAACAGGGCGGCGCGATGGGCCTGGCCGGGCTGGACCGGCGCCGCAGGGGCGGATGTGACAGGGGGCGCCGCCGCCACGGGCGGTGCGACCGGCGCCACCGGCGGGGCTTCGGCGGCGGGCGCCGGGTCGGGAGCGACCGCCGCAGGCGGCGGCGTGTCGGAGGCGTCGGCCGAGGCCGGCGGCAGTGCCGTCGCGGGCGGATCGACGGGCACGATCTGGCGCGGAGCCGCGGGTGCAACCGCCGGGGTCGCGGGAGCGACGGACGGTGAGGTGGGCGCAGGCGTGTCGCCACCCACCCGGTCGGTCGCCTTCGGCCGCTCGGGTTCGGCGGCGGGGACAGGCGCCACAGCCGGAGCGGGTGCCGGCGCCGTCGCGGGTGCCCGTGCCGTGGCGAAGGGGAGGCGGTCGGGATGGTTGTTGGCCACGTACCAGCCGAGGCCGCCGGCCCCGGTCAGCAGCAGCAGCACGAGCACGATGGCGATGACGCCCCCACCCTTGCGGGCCGGCTTGGCTTCGTCCTCGCCAAGGACGGAGACCCTCGGCCGGATCGGCGACTGCCCGGCTTGATTGGCGTCGGTGAAGGGACCGGACCGCCCGACGCTGGGCTCGATCCGCGCGGCATCGACGACCGGCTCGGGTGTCGACAACTGGTCGCGGGCGGATCGGTGCGCATGAGCCGCCGCGTCGCCGAGGCTTTCGGCATCATGGGCCGCATCGCTGACCGTGCGCGCCCCGGCGATGGAAATGGCCTCCGGCCGCGGAGTGATCTTGCCGAGCGAGGCGAATTCGCGCTCCAGCATGGCATCGAGGCTGTCGGCGGAGTTTTCCAGCTCGACCTTGCGGATCGCATCTTCGAGCGACATGCGCTCGCGCGTGATGTGCTCCTCCGGCAAAGGAGGGTTCATGTTGCGCAACTGCGCCAGCAGCGCCGCGCGCGCGCGATCGTAAACGCCACGCCGCGCTTCGCCGGTGTTTTCCGCCAGTGCCCCAACGGCGCGGGAGATCAGGGGCGTATAATCGGCCATCGAAACTCGCTTCTCGCCCCTATACTTTTACTCGAAAGGGTTGCGCACCAGAATCGTGTCGTCCCGTTCCGGGCTCGTCGATAGTAACGCGACCGGACAACCAATCAATTCCTCGATTCGACGGACATACTTGATCGCCTGGGCGGGCAGTTCGCCCCAGGACCGGGCGCCCATCGTGGTGGAATCCCAGCCTTCGATCGTCTCGTAGATCGGCCGGATGCGCTGCTGCGCGTCCTGATTGGCCGGGAAGATGTCGATCCGCTTGCCGTCGAGTTCATAGCCGACGCAGACCTTGATCTCCTTGAAGACGTCGAGAATATCAAGCTTTGTCAAAGCGATACCGTCGATGCCGTTGGTCTTCACCGCCTGCCGCACCAGAACCGCGTCGAACCAGCCGCAGCGCCGGCGACGACCGGTGACCGTTCCGAACTCGCGGCCGCGCTCACCCATGATCTGGCCGTTCTCGTCCTCGAGTTCGGTCGGGAAAGGTCCGCCGCCGACACGGGTCGTATAGGCCTTGGTGATGCCGAGGACGTAATTAAGGGCTCCGGGCCCCATGCCGGAGCCGATGGCGGCCTGCCCGGACACGGTGTTCGACGAGGTGACAAAGGGATAGGTGCCGTGGTCGATGTCGAGCAGCGTGCCTTGCGCGCCCTCGAACAGGATGCGCTTGCCGGCGCGCCGGGCATCGTCCAGCAGGTCGAAGACGGTCGTCACATAGGGCAGCACGCGCGGCGCCACGCCTGCGAGTTCGTCATAGATGGCCTGCGCCACGATCTCGGGCAGGGCCAGGCCGCGACGGAGCGCATTGTGATGCGCCAGCAGCCGCTCGATCTTCGGCATCAGCGAGCCGAGATCGGTGAGATCGGTCATGCGGATGGCGCGGCGGCCGACTTTGTCCTCGTAGGCCGGGCCGATGCCGCGACCCGTCGTGCCGATCTTGGTCCCGGCACTGGCGCTTTCGCGCTGCAGGTCCAGTTCGCGATGCAGCGACAGGATGAGGCAGGCATTCTCGGCGATGCGCAGCGTCTCCGGGGCGATGGCCACGCCCTGCGCCGACACGCGCTCGATCTCGGCGACCAGCGCATGGGGATCGATGACCACCCCGTTGCCGATGACCGAAAGCTTGCCCGGGCGCACAATGCCCGACGGCAGCAGCGACAGCTTGTAGGTGACGCCGTCGATGACCAGCGTATGGCCGGCATTGTGGCCGCCCTGGAACCTGACGACCACATCGGCCTGGCTCGAAAGCCAGTCGACGATCTTGCCCTTGCCCTCGTCGCCCCACTGCGAGCCGACGACAACCACGTTTGCCATGGTCCAACATCCTCCACGGCAAGGAAAAACTCGGCATCGCATCGTTGGCGGCGCGCCGGGGCCCTTGCACTGTGCGGATAAAGGATCGTTGCGGGGGTGGCAAGGGTCGTGCGGCGGGCCGTCCACCGCGGACGCGGACTCGATGGCGCCGGGAGACCGGGGCAACCCACGATGGAAGGTAGATCCGGCGCCGTGTCAGAGTGACGGAGATGGTCGCGGCTTCGCGCTCACATTCGACCCTCGACCGGCTGGATGCGCCGTTCGGAGGGCCAGCGCAGACGCCAGCCGTGACGGATGTCGCGGCTCGCGCCGGGCGCGAGTTCGACGCTCCAGGAGACGATGCCACGGCGCCCGTCGACGTCCCTTGCCCCCGGCGCCGTCATGCCGGACAGCGGTTCGACGACGATGTCCTGGACCTCGGTGACGGGCATCCGATCCTCCACGACGATGCGACGGGCGGCGGGCGCGCCGTTGCGCAGGACGATGCGGAACTCGCGTTCCTCGGTCCGAGAGGTCGAAATCAGGCCCGCCGAACCGTCGGTGCGGCGCACGACCTGATGCTCGACGCGGATCAGGTCATCGGGACCGAAACCGAGCTTCACCTCATCGTCGCGGGTCGCCGCGGCGAGCGTCGTGCGTCCGGCGAAGAGGCCGTCGCGGTAGAGATTCACCCGCCCGGGCATGAGCGGGACGTCCTCGCCATGGCGGAAACGGGCCTCCAGAAAGGCGGTCGTATCGATGCTCGGCACGACGCGTGAGACGAGGTCCGGCGCAATCGTGCCGCCCCCGATGCGGATCGCCCGCGCACCGTCGCCGGAGGCCAGCGTCGTCCGCCCGGGAATGGCGAAGGTCGCCTGGAAGCCGCCCATGTCCACGGCAGCCTCGGTCTCGGCGACGCGGCCGGCCATCGCGGCTTCGGCATTTGATCGGCCGGGGCGCACCGGCGGCGCGGCCGGTGCCGGCAGGGCCGATGGTGTCGGTACGCCGCCGCTGCGGTCGCGCAGCGCCTCGGTCTCCTGATAGCGCAGCACCAGCGGCGGCAGCACTGGCACCGCCCCTCCCCGCGCCACCCGGGCGGTGGAAACGGTCAGTGCCACGTCCGCCCAGTCCTCGCCGGTCTGCTGGCGGATTTCGGCGCGGCGGATGAGGTCGAGGGCCGGACGGGGGCCGGAGGTGACGAGACGGGCATCATAGACCGGCGTCCAGCGGGCATTGCGGACGGCATAGGTGAGGGTCAGTTCGCCGCGGAACGGTGCCCCTGCCTCGACCGACACCCGCGCCTCCATGCGCCGGGGCGGCTGGGCCTTCAGGGCCGCCTCGATCTCGGCGATGGCGCGGTCGAGCCCGCGCTGGCGCTGCTCGGCCTGGCGGATGGCGCGGTCGGCGGCGAGCGTCACCTCGTGGGCGGCGGCCAGCGCCTGGCGGGCGGCGGCGACATCGAGGCCACGTTCGCCGGCCGAAAGGGTTCCGGGCGCGATGAGCGCCTCCGCGGCGCGCTTGCGCATCCGCTCGGCGGCGATGGCGTCCTCGAGGGAGAGACGTTCGTCGCGCAGCGCTTCGAGCCGCTGCACCGCCTGGGGATCGGCCCGCTCGGTCGGCCGCGCCTGGCGGGCGTCGACCGAGCCGATCGCGAGGTCACCCCTGCCGCTGCCGGCGACGCGCAGCGAGCCCGCATCGGCGGTCAGGGGCAGATCGTCGAGGATGAGGACATGCTCGCCCGCCGGCAGGTCGACGGCAAAGCGCCGGGTGACACTGGCGCCGTCGGGAAAGACCGTCACAGCTTCCACCTGCGAAGGTGGGCGGAAGTCGGCGGCCGAGGCGCCGGCGGTCGGCACGACGAGGGCGAGGGTCAGGGCGGCGAGACGCTGCGGCTTCATCGATGGGCGCTCCGTGAAAGGAGCGCCCAGCAGGCCGGTGGAATGGGGCCGCCGCAGGGCCGAAGCACGGCGGCCGCCCGTCGAAAATCAGCCGAAACGGCCGGTGATGTAGTCGCGCGTCCGGGTGTCGACCGGATTGGTGAAGATCTGGTCGGTGGTGCCTTCCTCGACCAGGATGCCGAGGTGGAAGAAGGCCGTGCGCTGCGACACGCGCGCCGCCTGCTGCATCGAGTGGGTGACGATGACGATGGTGAAGTTCTGCTTCAACTCGTCGATCAGCTCCTCGATCTTGGCGGTGGCGATCGGGTCGAGGGCCGAGCAGGGCTCGTCCATCAGGATCACCTCGGGCGAAACGGCGATGGCGCGGGCGATGCACAGGCGCTGCTGCTGGCCGCCGGACAGGCCGGTGCCGGATTCGTTCAGGCGGTCCTTGGCCTCGTTCCAGAGGCTCGCCTTCTTCAGCGCTGTTTCGACGATCTCGTCGAGCTCGGCCTTGCTCTTCACCAGACCGTGGATGCGCGGGCCGTAGGCGACGTTCTCATAGATCGACTTCGGGAACGGGTTCGGCTTCTGGAACACCATGCCGACACGGGCGCGAAGCTGCACGACGTCCAGGCTGCGGTCGTAGATGTCCTTCTCGTCGATGCGGATGTCGCCGGTGACACGGCACACCGAGATGGTGTCGTTCATCCGGTTGATGCAGCGCAGGAAGGTCGACTTGCCGCAGCCCGACGGGCCGATGAAGGCCATGACCGAGCGCTCGGGGATATCGACATTGACGTCCTTGATGGCGTGTTTCTCGCCATAATAGACGTTGACGTTGCGGCCCGTGATCTTCGGCCGCAGCGCTGCCGTCGGCACGGCGGACGTTGCCGCCGTCGTCTCGAAGGTGGGAAGCGAATTCATCGACGTCATCCTTTTGTCGTGGGCGCCCGGGCGATCACCAGCGGCGCTCGAACCTCTTGCGGAGAATAATGGCCACCGCGTTCATGAGCATCAGGAACACGAGCAGGATGATGATGGCGGCGGCCGTCTTGCTGACGAAGGCAGCCTCGGGGAAATCCGCCCACATGAACACCTGGACCGGCAGCAGGGTGGAAGCGTCCGTGATGCCCTTGGGCACATCGACAACGAAGGCGACCATGCCGATGAGCAGGAGGGGCGCGGTCTCGCCGAGGGCCGAGGCCATGCCGAGAATGGTGCCGGTGAGGATGCCGGGCATTGCCAGCGGCAGGACGTGGTGGAACACGGCCTGCTGGTGCGAGGCACCGACCCCGAGCGCCGCCTCGCGGATGGACGGCGGCACGGCGCGGATCGCGGCACGGGAGGCGATGATGATCACCGGCAGCGTCATCAGGGCGAGAACGAGACCGCCGACCACCGGCGCCGAGCGCGGCATGCCGAAGATGTTGAGGAAGACCGCCAGGCCAAGCAGACCGAAGATGATCGACGGGACGGCCGCGAGATTGTTGATGTTGACCTCGATGATCTCGGTCAGGCGGTTCTTCGGCGCGAACTCTTCGAGGTAGATCGCCGCGGCGACGCCGATCGGAAAGCTCAGCAGCAGGGTGATGACCAGGGTCATGAAAGAACCGACCACCGCCACCCAGACGCCGGCGAGCTCGGCTTCGCGCGAGGCACCGCCGAAGAAGAACTCGCGCGAGATGCGCTGCTCGACGAGGCCGCGCTGCTTCAGAGAGTCGAGATAGGCGATCTCGCGGTCGCTGAGCCGCCGGTTGGCCTCCGGCTGGACAATGCGGATGACTTCCCATTCGCCGGCCTTGGCCACGTCGGTGCTGCGCGGCGGCAGGATCACCAGCCCGGTCGCATTGGAGCTCTGCACCGTCGTCAGCTTGATCACGCCGCCGTTGATGCGGATGAGGTAGCTGGACAGCGCGTTGTCGAGAGCCTCGGGCCTGTCGGCGCCGCTGATGCGGACCTCGAGAGCGGCGACGCGCTGGCGAAGCTGCGCGATCTCCGAGCGGGTAGCGGCGACCTGGCCGGCTTCCTGTTCGACACGGCCCTGGAGGCGGGCGCGATCGGCTTCCGGAACCGTCGCGAGGCCGCGCTGCAGCACGCCTGCATCCCGTTCCAGGATGACGAGCACGCGCTCCTTGCCGGCGAGATCGACGCGCAGCCGCGCAGCTTCGCCCTGGAGCTGGGTCTTCACCGCCGCCAGCAGCGGCGCGAAATTGTTGACCGTGGAAGACAGCTGGACCTGCCCGGACGTGCCCGACACGCCCAGTTCACCGGCTCCCCTGGTCACTTCGACCGGCGAGACCTGGCCCTTGAGATAGAGGTCGGCATTCGCTTGCAGCGGCACGAAGATCTGACGTGTGGTGCCGATCGCGGTCGGGTTGGCGAGCACGTCGTTGCGAACCATCGAGGGCGCACCCGACGACATGATCGCGCCGAGCGCCCGGCGGGAGACCCGGTCGGTGACGGACGGGAAATAGCCCCGCAGGCTGCCGTTCACGATGGCGTCGAAATTGGCCGCTCCGATAGCCCGAGTCAGGTCGTCGCCCGACGCGTTCTGCGGGTTGAGGTATTCGCGCTTCAGCTCGACGTCCAGCTTCAGGTAGTGCTGGGTGAAGGCCGGGATCGACTGGCCGACGATCGTCGAGAGGAAGAGGACAAGGAAGCCTGCGGCGATGGCGACAGCGCCGGCACCGAGAGCCTGGAAGATGAACTCGCCGCGATAGCGTGCCTTGAGCCGCCTCTGCGCCGCGTCGTTGGTGTGGATATCGGTGGCGATCCGAGGCAGCGAGGCGTCAGTCATACTGTTCCCGATACTTGTTGACGACGCGCAGGGCGACGAGATTGAGCGACAGGGTGATGACGAACAGCGAGAGGCCGAGGCCGAAAGCCGCCAGCGTCTTGGGGCTGTCGAACTCCTGGTCGCCGGTCAGCAACGTGCCGATCTGCACGGTGATGGTGGTCACCGCCTCCAGCGGATTGATCGTCAGGTTGGCGGCCATGCCGGCCGCCATGACGACGATCATCGTCTCGCCCATGGCGCGCGACACGGCCAGAACCAGGGCCGAGACGATGCCCGGCAGCGCGGCCGGAAGCACGACCCTGCGGATGGTTTCCGACTTGGTGGCGCCGAGGCCGGCCGAACCGTCACGCAGCGACTGGGGCACCGCGTTGATGACGTCGTCCGAAAGCGAGGACACGAAGGGCACGATCATGATGCCCATGACGACGCCGGCAGCCAGAGCGCTCTCCGACGACACGTCCAGACCCATGGCCTGGCCGCTGTTGCGGATGAAGGGCGCGACGGTCAGTGCGGCGAAGAAGCCGTAGACCACCGTCGGGATGCCGGCGAGGAGTTCGAGGATCGGCTTGCCGACAGCGCGAACCTGCGGCGAGGCATAGTCGGACAGGTAGATGGCGGCGAGGATGCCGAGCGGGGCCGCCACCATCATGGCGATGAAAGTGATGAGCAGCGTGCCGGTGAGCAGCGGGATGAAGCCGAAGGCGGCGGTTCCGCCGACCTGATCGGGACGGAAGGCCATCTGCTGCGGCGTCCAGGTGGTGCCGAACAGGAAGTCGATCGGGTTGACCATCGAGAAGAAGCGCAGCGATTCGAACAGCAGCGACATGACGATGCCGACTGTCGTCAGGATCGCGACGGTCGCGGATGCCGCCAGGAAGACGTTGATCGCCGCCTCGACCTTGTGACGGGCCCGGAAGTGCACGGCGATCGCATTCCACGCGAAGTAGAAGCCACCGGCCCCGAGAAGGAGCATCAATGCGATCATGCCGGTGAGCGACATGCGGTTGACCGACTGATAGGCGGTCGCTGCCTCTTCACGGAAGGCATCGCGAACCCCGGGCGTCCCGCCGCCGGCGATGGCCTGGATATCGCGCCAGAACCCGTCAAGCTGGGCGGCACTGAACTCCGCCAGCTGAGGTGCGAACTGGGAGAGCATCAAGGGCCGTAGGACATAGGGGCTGATGATCGACCAGAGCACCAGAACCGCAAAGGCTGGACCGGCAGCCATCAGGATCAGCCACCATCCGTGGTAGCTGGGCAGGGAATGGAGCGCGCTGAAATTGGCTCCGGAAACGGCGACGGCGCGGTTCCGGCCGACATAGAAGCAGACGACTGCAATCGCCAGGATGAGGCCGAACAAGGTCAGGAACATGAAAGCCCTCCACTGCGATCGAAGTCAGCACACCGGCTCATCCGGCGGTGGGGCCCGGCCGAAGCCGGACCCCTTTGAGCGTGTCAGCGAGAGATCAGAGGCCGGCCATCGAGGTCGCGGCCGCGACACCGGCACGGAACCGTGCACGATCGGCGGCCGGGCTCGGGACGAGGCCCTTCTTCTCGAGGTAGCCGTCTTCACCCATGGCCTGCTCGGAAGCATATTCGTTGAAGAAGTCCTGCAGGCCCGGAACGGTGCCGATGTGGTTCTTCTTCAGATAGACGAACATGGAGCGGGCCATCGGCCACTTGCCGCTCTGGATGTTATCGACCGTCGGCTCGTAACCACCGAGCACGGCGCCCTGAACCTTGTCGTGGTTCTCTTCGAGGAACGAGTACCCGAAGATACCGAAGGCCGTCGGATTGGCGACGAGACGCTGGACGATGATGTTGTCGTTCTCGCCACCTTCGATGAAGCCGCCGTCGGCGCGGATCTGCTGGCACTCACGGCTGGCGATCTGCATGTTGCGGCGCTTGGCGTGCTCCTGGCAGCCGGCGAGCAGGCCGAGCTCGTTGAACGAGTCGCGGGTGCCGGACGTCGGCGGCGGCCCGATGACCTCGATCTTCACGTTCGGCAGGTTCGGCGCGATGTCCGACCAGTTCCGGTTCGTGTTGTCGACGAGCTGGCCCTGGGCGTTCGGGATCTTGGCGGCGAGGGCGAGATAGAGCTGCTCGAGAGTGAGCTGCATTTTCGGGCCCAGCTTGGAATTGGTCAGGACGATACCGTCGAAGCCGATCTGCAGCTCGACGATGTCGACGCCGTTGGTCTTGCAGGTGTTGAACTCGTTCTGCGTGATGCGGCGCGAGGCATTGGTGATGTCGGGCGTGTTCAGGCCGACGCCGGCGCAGAACAGACGCATGCCGCCACCGGTGCCGGTCGACTCGACGATCGGCGCGCGGCCACCGCGCTGCGAGAAGCGCTCCGCAACCGTGGTGGTGAAGGGGAACACGGTCGAGGAACCGGTGATCTGGATGCGGTCACGGGCCTGGGCATTCGCCGGCGCCGTGGCGAGAACCGTACCGCCGATCGCGAAGACCGCGGCCGAAAGGAAGAAAGAGAGTTTCACAGGATGCTCCTGTCCCTGGAGGAACCTCGTCCTGCGCCTCAGTGCGCGGGGCGGACAAGGGATGCAGCCATTGGATAGGGCCGCTGCGCGATACTTCTATGACCTCTGCTTGACAGAAAGATGAAATAGATTGCTTATATTTTTCATATAGATAGCCTATATCTATCCAATTTGTCGCAAAGACCGGATGACTCGGCGTTAATCTCTGGGGCGGCATTGCTCGGCTGCGTCGGGCATGGCTGCCGGACAGCGGATAGCGGCGCTATAGTGCGAATCCAGCAGGGTTTTTCGAGCGCATGCGCCTTTACGACCGCCCCTACCTCATTCTCGCCGCCACGACCCTGATCTGGGCGGGCAACGCCATCGCCAGCCGCCTGGCCATCGGCCATGTCTCGCCGATGATGCTGACGACGCTGCGCTGGGTGGGCACGCTGTCGCTGATGATCGCCATCGCCGGTCCGGCCTTTCTGCGTGAATGGCCCCAGATCCGCGCCAACTGGAAATGGCTGGTCATCCTGGGCGTCGTCGGCTTCACCGGCTTCAACGCCCTCTTCTATCTCGCCGCCCTCTACACCACCGCCGTCAACATCGGCATCATCCAGGGATCGATCCCGGTGATGGTTCTGACCGGCGCCTATCTCGTCCATCGCACCGCCGTGACGGCCCTGCAGGCCATCGGCATCGTCGTGACCATCGCCGGCATCGCCCTGCTGGCGGCGCGCGGCGATCTCGCCGTGCTGACCGGGCTCGCCTTCAATTTCGGCGACGTGCTGATGCTGGTCGCCTGCCTCGGCTATGCCGCCTACACGGTGGCGCTGCGCAACCGCCCCGCCATCTCGCCGCGCCCCTTCTTCATGGCGCTGGCGCTGGTGGCGTTCATCTCGTCGCTGCCGCTGCTCGCTGCCGAGATGGCCCATGGCACGGCGCAATGGCCGGACCTCAACGGCTGGCTCATCATCCTCTATGTCGCGGTATTGCCGGGCTTCGTCGCCCAGATCTTCTTCATGCGCGGCGTCGAGCTGATCGGGCCGGGCCGGGCGGGTCTCTGGGTCAATCTCGTGCCGGTCTGGGCGGCCATTCTCGGGCCGCTGATCCTCGGCGAGGTCTTCGCCTGGTACCACGCCGTGGCGCTACTGCTGGTGCTGGGCGGCATCGCCATCGCCGAGAGCGGCAAGCGCTGATCAGCGCGCCGCGTAGCGCATGTAGCCGTTGAGGATCTGGCCGATCCAGGCAAGGCCGATGCCGAAGGCTACAGCCAGGGCCGCGCCGGCGACGATCCGCCCGGCATTGCCGCCCTCGAACAAGGCCGCACCGCGCAGCGCAGGCCAGACGACCCAGAGCACCAGGCCGGGACCGACGAGACCGAAGAGCGTGCCGAAGCCGGCCCCCTTGACGATGCCCTGGCGGCCCCAGCGGTCCCAGATCAGGATGAACAGGAGACCCCAGAGCCCGCCGATGATCGCCGGCTGGGTGAGCCCCGGCAGGGTCGCCGGCAGCGGCGCCCGCATCGGGAAGAGCTGGATGGCGGCCATGCCGACCTGGCCCATCAGCCAGACCGCACCCTGCAGGGCGAGAACAACCGCGAGGGCCCCCACGACGAAGCCGAAGGACAGACGGGCGAGCACGTACATGGGCAGGTTCCGGCGAATCGGGTCGTGCGAGTGTAGCGCAGGCCGTGGCGGGCGGGGCCTGGATCGCGACTGCGGTTTTGATCGTGAAGCAGGGCCCCACCCTCACCCTCCCCGCTGCGCGGGGAGGGGGGCTTCAGCCGCTCACAGTCGTTTCGCACCTTGTGCCAGGCTCGACCGGGCGGGCTGGGCGCGACGCGGTAGTCCCCCTCCCCTCGCGGCAGCGAGGGGAGGTTAAGGGTGGGGCCTATGACGGCGCGCGACGCCCCTCAGAACGCCAGGCGGCGGGCGCGCTTCACCTGCGGGATCGCGTGGATCTGGGCGAGCAGGTCGTCCGAGATGCGCTCGTCCACCGCCACGAAGCAGATGGCGTCGCCGCCCGGCTTGTCGCGACCGAGATTGAAGGTCGCGATATTGACGCCGGCATCGCCGAGCAACGAGCCGAAGCGGCCGATGAAGCCCGGCTTGTCGTCGTTGCGCACATAGAGCATGTGGTCGGCGAACTCCGCGTCCATGGCAATGGCGCGGATCTCGACGATGCGCGGCTTGCCGTCGGCGAGAACAGTGCCAGCGGCATGGCGCGGCATGTCCTCGGCCTCCACCGTGATCATGATGCGGCTCTCGAGATTGCCGCCCGGCGCCTCGCGCTTCACCTCGTCCACCGTGATGCCCTTGTCGTTGGCGATCGGCACGGCATTGACCATGTTGATGTCGGACAGGAAGGGCCGGAGCACGCCGGTCACCGCCGCGGCGGTGAGCGGGCGGACGTTGAGGTCGGCGACCTTGCCTTCATATTCGATGCGGATGCCCTTGATCGGCGCTTCCGTGAGCTGGCCGAGGAAGGAACCGAGCTTCTCGGCGAGCGCCACGAAGGGCCTGAGCTTCGGCGCGTCTTCCGCCGAGATCGAGGGGAAGTTCACCGCATTGGTGATGGCGCCCGACAGAAGGTAGTCCGACATCTGCTCGGCCACCTGCAGCGCGACATTCTCCTGCGCCTCCGTCGTGGCGGCGCCGAGGTGCGGCGTGCAGATGACGTTGGGATGGCCGAAGAGCGGGTTGGCGGTCGCCGGCTCCTCGGCGAAGACGTCGAAGGCCGCGCCCGCCACATGGCCGGCATCAAGCGCGTCGCGCAGCGCCTGCTCGTCGACCAGACCGCCGCGGGCACAGTTGATGATGCGAACGCCCTTCTTGGTCCTGGCGAGCGCCTCGCGGGAGAGGACGTTCTTCGTCTGCGCCGTCATCGGCACATGCAGCGTGATGAAGTCGGCGCGGCGCAGCAGTTCGTCCAGCTCGACCTTCTCGACGCCGATGGAGACGGCCCGCTCGGGCGACAGATAGGGATCGAAGGCGATGACCTTCATCTTCAGGCCGAGGGCCCGGTCGGCGACGATGGAGCCGATATTTCCGCAGCCGATGACGCCCAGCGTCTTCGAGGTCAGCTCGACGCCCATATACTTGTTCTTCTCCCACTGCCCCGCCTGGGTCGTGCGGTCGGCGTCGGGGATCTGGCGGGCGATGGCGAACATCATGGCGATGGCGTGCTCGGCCGTCGTGATCGAATTGCCGAAGGGCGTGTTCATCACGATGACGCCCTTGGATGTGGCGTTCGGGATGTCGACATTGTCGACGCCGATGCCGGCGCGGCCGATCACCTTCAGCTTCGTGGCATTGGCGAGGATCGCCGGCGTCACCTTGGTCGCCGAGCGGATGGCGAGGCCGTCATAGTCGCCGATGATGGCGGCGAGCTTATCCTTGTCCTTGCCGAGGGCCGGCTGGAAGTCGACGTCGATGCCGCGGTCCTTGAAGATCTGGACGGCGGCGGGCGACAGGGCGTCGGAAATGAGAACGCGGGGTTTGGTCATGATGGGCTCCACGGCCTCCTCCTGTTGCGGAGAAGGTGCGCCTTCGGGCGCGGGCAAAGGGGAAGGGCTCCGACCGACCCTCTCCCCTTGTGCGAGAGGGTGGCTGCGGAGCAGCCGGGTGAGGGGAAGTGAAGCGTAGGCAGTCGCGGCGGCCGGCCGTCCGTGCGGACGAGGCAGTTCCCTCACCCGGCGCGTGACGGCGGCACCCTCCCCCGCTTCGGGAGAGGGTTCTTCGGCAGCTTTACGCCGCCTTCTTCAGCTTGGCCTTCTCGGTGGCGAAGGCATAGGCGATCCACGGCATCAGCGCCTTGAGATCACGCGCCTGCACCGTCGCACCGCACCAGATGCGCAGGCCGGGAGGCGCATCGCGATAGTGCCCGAGATCGAGGCCTGCGCCTTCCTTCTCCAGCGTCGCGACAATGCCCTTGGCAAACGCCGCCTGGGCATCGGCCGGAAGCGCCGTCACGGCCGGGTCAGTGAACTTGAGGCACACCGAGGTGTTGGAGCGCGTCTTCGGCTTGACCGCCAGGAAGTCGATCCAGTCGTTCTCCTTGACGAACTTGGCGATGACGCGGGTGTTGGCATCCGCGCGCTTCACCAGCCCGTCGAGGCCGCCGACCTTCTGCGCCCATTTCAGCGCGTCGATATAGTCCTCGACGCAGAGCATCGACGGCGTGTTGATGGTCTCGCCTTCAAAAATGCCCTCGATCAGCTTGCCGCCCTTGGTCATGCGGAAGATCTTCGGAAGCGGCCAGGCCGGCTTGTAGGTCTCCAGCCGCTCGACCGCGCGCGGGGAGAGGATCAGCATGCCGTGGGCCGCCTCGCCGCCGAGCACCTTCTGCCAGGAGAAGGTGACGACATCGAGCTTGTCCCAGTCGAGCCGCTGGGCGAAGGCCGCAGACGTCGCGTCGCAGATGGTCAGGCCCTGGCGGTCGGCGGCGATCCAGTCGGCGTTCGGCACGCGCACGCCCGAGGTCGTGCCGTTCCAGGTGAAGACGACGTCACGGTTCCTGGTGTCGATCGTCTTCAGGTTCGGCAACTCGCCATAGGGGGCGGTGATGGTGCGGACATCGGCAAGCTTCAGCTGCTTGACCACGTCGGTGACCCAGCCCTCGCCGAAGCTCTCCCAGGAGACCATGTCGACGCCGCGGGCGCCAAGCATCGACCACATGGCCATCTCGACCGCGCCGGTGTCGGAGGCCGGCACGATGCCGATCCGGTAGCCGGCGGGCACCTGGAGCACCTCGCGCGTCAGGTCGATGGCGAGCTTCAGTTTCGCCTTGCCGATCTTGGCACGGTGAGACCGCCCGAGGGGCGCATCAGCCAGAGCTTTGAGGGACCAGCCGGGGCGCTTGGCGCAGGGGCCGGACGAAAAGGTATTCACGCGCGGACGCGCAGTCGGGGCGGTTGTCGCCATTTGGATCTCCATCCTCACAGATGGGCGTACCCCGTTGGGGGGGTATGTCCCGCCGACCGGGATAGGCGCATGCGCCCCGGCGGTCAAGGAGGATCAGTCCATGCGGGCATGTCCGCCCGCTCCCGAGCACCGGGAGCCGGCTCAACGCCTCCCCGACCCTGTGCGGTGATGGGCATGGGTGATGGCGATGGCCAGCGCGTCGGCGGCGTCCATCGTCTTCGGGGCGGCCTTGGGCAGCAGGATGCCGATCATCATGTGGATCTGGTTCTTCTCGGCATGGCCGGCGCCGACCACCGACTTCTTGACCTTGTTCGGCTCGTATTCGGCCACGGAAAGCCCGGCCAGCGCCGGTACCACCATGGCGATGCCGCGGGCCTGGCCGAGCTTCAGGGTCGCCCCCGCATCCTTGTTGACGAAGGTCTGCTCCACCGCCGCCTCGTCCGGCGACCAGGCGGCGAGCACGTCCGAAAGGCCGCGGTGCAGCTGGGCGAGCCGCGGCCCGAGCTCGGCCTTGTCGTCGGACGTCACCGTGCCGCAGGCGACGAAGGCGAGGCGGTTGCCGGTGACGTCGATGATGCCCCAGCCAGTGCGGCGGAGGCCAGGATCGATGCCGAGAATGCGAATCGTGGGACTCATCGCTGCAATCTAGGCCTCGATCGCCATGATCAGCCACCGCTGATCGTGGCGAGGCTCACCATGCCGGGGAGGGCTGTCATCAGCGATCCGGCGGAGGCTCGGCGGCACCTGCCGTCTCCAGCGCGAAACCCTCGTCGAGCCAGCCGGTGACCCCGCCGGCCATGATCTTGACGGGCCGGCCGAGTTGCGCGAGCCGCAGGGCGCCGCGGGCGGCTCCGTTGCAGTGGGGCCCGGCGCAGTAGGTGACGAACAGTGTGCCTTCCGGCCAATGCGCCATCTTCGACGCGATGATCTTGCCATGCGGCAGGTTGATCGCGCCGGGAACATGGCCCGCTGCGAACAGCGCCGGCCCGCGCACGTCCAGAAGCACGAAGTCGGCCCCCTGGCTCATGGCTTCGTGAACGTCCCAGCAGTCGGCCTCGAAGGTGAATTCGGCGGCGAAATGAGCCTCGGCTTCGGCTGGGGGCGCAGCCGGGATCCGGGTTACGGTGCTGGGCATGGTCTTGTCTCCTCGTGTCGGCGATGCCCGTTTTTCCTGCTTCCCTCGCCGCCGCGCGAGTGGCAGGTTTGCCATCCATGCTGAAGATCGCGCCAGAATCATCGAACACGCCCGTCGAGCGGATGGAAGCTCCGACGACCGGCCCGCTGGTCGTCGCCATCGCCTATGACGGGCTCTGCACCTTCGAATACGCCATCGCCGCAGAGGTGTTCGGCCTCGCCCGGCCAGAGATGGGTGCCGGCTGGTACCGCTTCGCCACTGCGGCGGTCGATTCCGGAGTGCTGCGCGCCCATGGCGGCTTGCGGTTCGAGGTGGACGGCGGGCTGGAACTGCTCGAGGACGCCGACCTGATCGTCATGCCCGGCTGGAAGGGCGCAGGCGAACCCGTTCCGGAGCGGCTGCGAGGAGCCCTGCTGGCGGCCCATGCCCGCGGCGCGCGGCTCGCCTCGATCTGTTCGGGCGCGTTCGTGCTCGCTGCGACGGGACTTCTCGACGGGAGGCGGGCCGCGACGCATTGGCGCTACGCCGAGGCGCTGGAGAGGGCGCATCCTCAGGTCGCAGTGGACGCGTCCGTGCTCTATGTCGAGGAGGGGCGCGTGCTCACATCCGCCGGCTCGGCGGCCGGCATCGACCTCATGCTTCACATCGTACGCTCCGATTTCGGCACCGATGCCGCCAATAGCGTCGCCCGCCGCATCGTCATGCCGGCCCATCGCAACGGCGGCCAGGCGCAATTCGTGGAGCGACCGGTGCCCAAACGCCCGGAAAGCCGGCTGTCGCCGCTGCTCGACCTCGTGCGGGCCGATCCGCGACACCGCTGGACGATCGCGGACATGGCGCGGAAGGCCGCCCTGAGCGAGCGCAGCTTCCTGCGCCGGTTTGCGGAGGCGACGGGGACATCGCCGGGAGAGTGGCTGGCCGGCGTGCGCGTGGACGAGGCCCGGCGATTGCTGGAGGCGACCGCGCTGCCTATCGAGGAGGTGGCGAGGCTCTCGGGCTTCGGCAGTACGGCGACACTGCGGCACCACTTCAGCCGCGCCACGGCGCTGAGCCCGCGCGACTACCGCGAACGCTTCGGCCACGGCTGCAAGGGCGCGAGGGTCGCCGAGGCCTAGTCCATGTGCAGGCGTGTCCCGCGTCGCCGCCGGTTCCGGAGCCGGGAAAATCCCCGTAAGCGACGGGAAACGTCCGGAAACGCTCGAAGGCTTCCCCCTTGGACCTCACCGCCGCCCTCGGCTCCGCCCCGCCGATCGCCGTCCTCGTCGCCGCCTTCTTCGCCGGCACGGTCCGCGGTTATACCGGCTTCGGTTCAGCCATGATCTTCATGCCGGTGGCCGGCGCCTATCTCGGCCCGAAGGCCGCCATCGGCATCATGTCGATCATCGACGCCGTCCTGCAGCTCGCCATGATCCGCTCCACCTGGCGCCATGCACGCTGGGGCGAGATCGGCCCGCTCTTCGTCGGCTACGTCGTCGGTCTGCCCATCGGCGTCTGGCTGCTGGTCACCATCGACCCGACGCCGGTGCGCTGGGTCACGTCCCTGTCCATTGTGCTGGTCCTGACGCTTCTCCTCCTGGTCGGGCGCATCGAGCGCTCGCCCGGCCTGCCCGCGACGCTGGCGACGGGCGCCGCCTCCGGCATCATTTCGGGACTGGCCAGCCTCGGCGGCATGGTGCTGTCGCTGTTCTGGCTGGCCGGGCCGAGCCACAATGCCGGCGTGCGCGGCTCCTCAGTCGCGTTTTTCGTGCCGGCTTCGGTGCTTTCGATGAGCCTTCTGGCGCTCGCCGGCATCTTCACCTCGGAGGTGTTCCGCGGCGCCGCCTGGACGATCCTGCCCTATGGAATCGGCATCGGCCTCGGCTCGCTGCTCTTCGACAGGGCCGATCCGCGCCTGTTCCGGCCCGTCGCCTTCGCGGTGATCGCCATCGCCGCGCTCACCAGCCTGCCGCTGCTCGACCGGATCCTGCGTTAGGGCGGGCGCGCTGCGCGTCCCGGATGAGGGCACCGCTCGCGAGCGCAACGAGGGGTCAGCCGCCCATCTTCGCCATGAGCGCGTCGGAGAGTTCGAAGTTCGAGTAGACGTTCTGCACGTCGTCGTTCTCGTCAAGATTGTCCATCAGGCGAAGCAGTTTCTCGCCCGTCTCGTCGTCGACGGCGACATTGGTCTGCGGCTTCCAGGTCAGCGCCGTCTTGTTCGGCTCGCCGAACTTCGCCTCCAGCGCTTTGGCCACCTCGGCGAGGGCATCGGCGGCGGTGGTGATCTCGTGGCCGGCCTCGGAGGAGGCGACGTCCTCCGCGCCCGCCTCGATCGCCGCCTCGAGCATGTCGTCGGGCGAGGCCTTGTCTGCGGAGAATTCGATGCTGCCGACCCGGTCGAACATGAAGGAGACCGCACCGGTCTCGGCCAGGTTGCCGCCCGACTTGGTGAAGAAGGAGCGCACTTCGGAAGCGGTGCGGTTGCGGTTGTCGGTCAGCGCCTCGACGATGACGGCGACCCCGCCCGGGCCGTAGCCCTCGTAGCGGATCTCGTCGTAGTTCTCCGCGTCTCCGGCGGTCGCCTTGTTGATGGCGCGCTGGATCGTGTCCTTGGTCATGTTCTCGGCGCGGGCGGCGAGGATCGCGGCGCGCAGGCGCGGGTTCATGGCCGGGTCGGGCTGGCCCATCTTGGCCGCCACCGTGATCTCGCGCGCCAGCTTGCCGAACAGCTTGGAGCGGGCCGCATCCTGGCGGCCCTTGCGGTGCATGATGTTCTTGAACTGTGAATGGCCGGCCATATGCCCCTCTCGGCGGTGGTCAGCCGGTGTCGGGGCGCAGGCATTCACGCGCCGCGCTCAGCGCCGGCTACAGGTCGGCGCGACTTATAGGCGGGCGGGGCCGCGAAATCCAGCGCGGCCGGCCGCGATCAGCGCCGCTTGCCGAAGGCGTTCGTCAGGAGGTCGATCTGGCTGGAAATGGCGTTGACCGGAGCGTCGACCGCATCGCGCTGCGGGGTAAACAGCAGGCGGTCGATATGGATGATCCGCTCCTGCAGCCGCATGGCCTTGCCGATCAGCCTGCCGAGCGCCTCGGGCAGTTCCTCGATGACCGACAGCGGCGTCGGCGCTCCGACCGACGACAGACGAACCTTGGACTTTTCCAGCGCCGCCTGTTCCTGGGTCAGTTCGCCCTCGTTGACGGCGCGCTGCAGAAGCAGCCAGGAGGCGAGCTGCATCAGGCGGGTCGTCAGGCGCATGCTCTCGGTCGCATAGGCGAGAGCCGGCCCGCGGTCGAGGGCGCGGCTTTCCTCGCGTCCGGGGCCGTCGAGATAGGCCGCCGTCTCTTCCACGAGGCCCATGCCGTCGCGGAAAAGCTCCTTGAAGGCGGGGGAGCTGGCGAGCCGCGCCCCGAAGGCGACGGTCGGCTCGGCGATCGGCGAAACGCTCTCATGCGACATCACGCTAAAACTCCCTCAGAACCCGTGTGTGCCGCCGTCCTCGCGCCGCGTAAAGCGTTTGCTTAAGGAAAGGTAAACGGCGGTGGAAATGCGGTCTCGGATCTGATGCAGCAAGGCCGGTGCCAGTCCGTTCCGTCCCGCAACGGGACACGGCGCAGCCGACGGAAGCGATGAGACGATGAAATCAAGGCCGTGCCAAGGCTGAATTTGCCGCACCGGCGAGGGAGCCTAGACAGCCCCGATCGGCGTGAAAAAAAGGCCGCCCGAAGGCGGCCTTGAAGTGGAATACAGGGAGGCGTCAAACAGAGTGGACAGGAGCCACTCGCGTCCAGCGAACTGAACGATTTTCTTGTTAAAGGAGAAAGGTTAACCCCCGGTTAACCTCGCCCGTTGCAGGCGCCGATTCTTCGCGTTGCAACAGAGCCGGCGGGCCGCCGCCCGGTGAACCGGGACGCGCCGGCGCGGGCTTGACGGGCGGCTGAAAATGCGGTGCGTCGGCAGGGCATCCTGCTGCCTTCCAGACCTGTCCGGGGAACCCTCTCATGCTCGATCTCGACCTCGCCATCCGCGGCGGCACCGTCGTCACGGCTTCCGACACGATCCGCTGCGACGTCGGCATCAGGAACGGCAAGGTGGCGCTGCTGGCCGAGAACATCACCGAGGCCGCCCGCATGATCGACGCCTCGGGCCTTCTCGTCATGCCCGGCGGCATCGACAGCCACGTCCATCTCGACCAGCCCTCGGGGCCCGACATCACCATGGCCGACGGTTTCGAGAGCGGCACGCGCTCGGCCGCGGCCGGCGGCAACACCACGATCATCCCCTTCGCCATGCAGGTGAAGGGCGAATCCCTGCGCGCCTGCGTCAGCGACTATCACCGCAAGGCCGAGGGCAAGGCCTATATCGACTACGGCTTCCACCTCGTCGTCTCCGACCCGACGCCGACGGTCCTCAACCAGGAACTGCCGGCGCTCTTCGCCGACGGCTGCACCTCGTTCAAGGTCTTCATGACCTATGACGACCTCGTCCTCTCCGACCGACAGCTGCTCGAGGTCTTCGAGGTGGCGCGCCGCGAGCAGGCGCTGGTGATGGTCCATGCCGAGGGCTACGACAACATCAAGTTCCTGACCGAGCGGCTGGAAGCGGCTGGCAAGACGGCGCCCTATTATCATGGTCCGTCGCGGCCGCAGGTGATCGAGCGCGAGGCCACCCACCGCGCCATCAGCCATGCCGAGCTGCTCGACGTGCCGATCATGATCGTCCACGTCTCGGGGCGCGAGGCGATGGAGCAGATCCGCTGGGCCCGCCAGCGCGGCCTCAAGGTCTATGCCGAGACCTGCCCGCAATATATCACCCTCACCGAGGACGACATGAAGGGCCTGAACATGGATATGTCGGGCTCGAAATATGTCTGCTCGCCGCCGCCGCGCGATACCGACAGCCAGCAGGCGATCTGGGAGGGGATCAAGCAGGGCGTCTTCCAGACCTTCTCCTCCGACCACTGCCCGTTCTTCTACGACAGCCCGCGCGGCAAGCTGAACGACAAGGGCCGGACCTCGTTCAAATGGGTTCCGAACGGCCTTCCCGGCGTCGAAACGCGCCTGCCGGTGTTCTGGTCCGAGGGCGTCGCCAAGGGCCGCATCACCATGAACGAATTCGTCGCGCTGACCTCCACCAACCACGCCAAGCTCTACGGTCTCTACCCGAAGAAGGGCACGATCGCCGTCGGCTCCGATGCCGACATCGTCCTGTGGGATCCGAACCGCAAGGAGACGATCCGCCAGGAGATCCTCCACCACGGGTCGGACTACACCCCCTGGGAGGGCTTTGCCGTCACCGGCTGGCCGGTCATGACCATCGCCAGGGGCAAGACCATCGTCGAAGAGGGCAAGGTCGTCGGCGCCATGGGCGCCGGCTCCTTCCTCGCCCGCGACAAGAGCCCCTACGCGCTTCCCGCGGGGGCGTGAGGGCACTCACGCCACGAGGGAACGTTGCATCGGGCAAGTGCGCCCTTCGAGGCTCGCCCTTCGGGCTCGCACCTCAGGATGAGGCGGTGGTGGCTGGCATCAGCGCCGAACGCAGCTCGACCGTTCAGCTTCATGGAGCCGAGGTGCAATACACCACCCACCTCCTCCTGAGGTGCGAGCTCCCGGAGATGCGTCAGCATCGTCCGGTGGCGAGCCTCGAAGGACGCACGTGCGCGGTGCAAGTCCTCCGAACGCCCCTTTACACCGTCAGCACGATCTTGCCGATATGGGTGCTGCCCTCCATCCGGGCATGGGCCTTGGACACCTCGACCAGGGGAAAGGTGGAATCCATCACCACCTTGACCTTGCCGCTCTCCAGCAGCGGCCAGACCTTCGCCTTCAGCGCGTCGGCCAGCGCCGCCTTGAAGGCGATGTCGCGGATGCGCAGCGTCGAGCCGGTGAAGGTGACGCGCTTCAGCATGATCCAGCGGATGTCCACCTTGATCTCCGAACCGTGCAGGAAGGCGATCTGCACGATGCGCCCGTCCGCCGCCACGCAGTCGAGGTTCTTCTGCACATAGTCGCCGCCGACCATGTCGAGGATGAGATGGGCGCCGCGCTTGGCCGTGATCTCGTTCACCGCGGCGGTGAAATCGGTCGTGCGGTAGTTGATCGCATGATCGGCGCCGAGCGCCTTCGCCGCCGCGCATTTCTCGTCCGACCCCGCCGTAGTGATGACGGTGGAGCCGAAGGCCTTGGCGAGCTGGATCGCGGTGACGCCGATGCCCGACGTGCCGCCATGGATCAGGATGGTCTCGCCGGCCTTCAAGCCGCCGCGGTCGAAGACATTGGACCAGACCGTGAAGAAGGTCTCGGGGATGCCCGCCGCCTCGACCAGGGAGAGCCCGGCCGGGACCGGCAGCGCATTGCTCTCGTGGACGACGGCATATTCGGCATAGCCCCCGCCTGAGACGAGAGCGCAGACCAGGTCGCCGGCCTTGAAGCGGGTCACGCCTTCGCCGCAGGCGACGACCTCGCCGGCAAATTCGAGGCCGGGAATGTCGGAGGCGCCCTTCGGCGGCGGATAGCCGCCGGCGCGCTGCAGCACGTCGGGCCGGTTGACGCCGGCCGCGGCGATCTTCACCAGCACCTCGCCTGCCCCCGGCACGGGAACCGGCCGCGTCTCCGGCACCAGGGCCTCGGGGCCGCCGGGAACGGGAATGGCGATGGCGGTCATGGTCGGGGGAACAGCGGTCATGAGATCGTCCGGTTTCGACAGCGAGGGGTGAGACGGTGTAGCCTTCGTTCAAAGGCAATGCCAGTCCGCGAGGAGGAGGCCCTGATGTTCGACGACGATCTGAAGCCGCGCCCGAAGCCGCCCGCCCATGTCCTGGGACAGGATCTCTCGGCCCTGTCGGTGCACGAACTCGCCGAACGCATCGCCCTGCTGAAGATCGAGATCGCCCGGCTGGAGATGGATATGGGCGCCAAGGAGGCCAGCAAGTCAGCCGCCGCAAGCGTCTTCAAGTTCTGACCCGGCGCGGACGGCGCGCGGCATCCCGTCATCCTCCACGGCCACCTGGACCCGGTCGCCGATCGCCAGGCCCGCCTCACTCCGGCACATGATCCGCGGGCCCTCGTCCAGCGTGACGAGGGCGATGCCATAGCCGCCGGGGACGTCGAGCTCGGGGAGCGGGGCGCGCAGCACCGTCGTCACCGACCAGACCGTGCCCCCTCCCCCGGCCGTGACCGCCTCCGGCCCCGCGGTGGCGCAGGCCGGACAGCAGGCGCGTCGGAACTGCCAGACATGGCCGCAGGCGCGGCAGGACTGCAGCAGGGGGCCGCTCATGCCGTCCGCTCCAGGACGAGGCCGGCATGGCTGGAAAAGACCCCGCCATCGGCATGACAATAGGCCAGCGGCGCGTCCTTCACCTGCCGGCGACCCGCCTCGCCACGCATTTGCCTGACGACCTCCACCACATGGGCGAGAAAACCCGCGACGCCGGGATGGCCAAAGGACATCAGCCCGCCATGGAGGTTGAGCGGCAGCGCACCGTCGCGGGAGAAGCGCCCGTCCCGGGCGGCGATACCCGCCCGGCCGGGCTGCGCGAAGCCGAAGGCCTCGAGGAAGATCGCCAGCGTCGGGGTGAAACTGTCGTAGAGGCCGAGCAGGCGCATGTCGGCCGTCTTGCGCCCGGCCGTCTCGAAGGCCTGCGCGGCGGCGAGCTTCGCCCCCACCCCCACGTCGTCCGGCATCTCCGAGACATGTTGGTGGGTATGCGCCTCGCCCCAGCCGGCGAGGCGGATCACCGCCGCGCCCGCCGGTTCAGCCGAGACCACGACCGCGGCAGCGCCGTCCGAGATCGGGCAGCAGTCGAGAAACTTCAGCGGCGTGGCGATCGGTTTCGAGGCGAGAACCTCGTCCACCGTCAGCGGCTTTTTCAACTGCGCGCCCGGGTGATCCGCCGCATGGCGGCGCATCAGCACCGCGAGTTCGGCGAGGTCCGCCTCGCTCGCACCCGTCTCGTGCAGGTAGCGCGCCGCGACCAGCGCGTAATAGGACGGGATCGAGGCGCCCAGCGGCACCTCGTGGATGGGATGGCCGACGCCGGCCAGCGTCTTGACCGCATCGTCGCGGCTCTGCCCGGTGAGCCGGTTCTCGCCGCCGACGACGAGCACGTGGCGACAGGCGCCAGCGGCGATCAGGTGTCGCGCGAGGATGATCGCCGCCGCCCCTGTCGCGCCGCCGACCTGCGCCTGATGGGCATGGCGTGGCCGGATGGCGAGCCGCTCGGCCATCACCGTGCCCATCATCAGATGCGGATAGGTGGTGGCATAGCCGGAGATCAGTCCGTCGATGGCCTCCCGCGGCAGGGCCGCATCGGCAAGCGCAGCGAGCGCCGCCTCTTCCATCAGGTCGACGGGGCCGCGTCCCGGATGCTTGCCGAAGGCCGTGACGGCGATGCCGGTGAGATAGGCCATTCGCCCTGCGCCGAGGTCAGGCGGGCTCGGCTTCCAGCACGATCCGGCCGGCGACCTTGCCCGCTTCCAGATCATGCAGGGCTTGGTTGACCTGGTTCATCGGTCGCGTCTCGATCGGGATCGGCGGCAGCTTCACCTCGCGGACGAGAGCGATGAATTCCTTCAACTCCTTCAGCGAGCCGACATAGGAGCCGCGCACTGTCAGCGCCCGCATCGGGAAGAACGGCAGCGGATATCGCAGCTCGCCGCCGAACAGGCCGACGATGACCAGCTGTCCGCCCTTGCGCAGGCCGTTGATGGCGAGGCTCGTCGTGTCCTCGCCGCCGACGAAATCCAGCGCCGAGGCGAGCCTCCCGCCGGAGAAGGCGGCGAGCTGTTTCGCCGCATCCGGGGCGTTCGGGTCAAGCGTGGCCGCGACACCGATGCTCTCGGCGATCCTGCGCTTCTCCGGCGAGGGGTCGATGGCGATGACGGGCCCCATCCCCAGCGCCTTGAGGAGTTGCAGTGCCGTCTGGCCGAGGCCGCCGATCCCGAAGACGGCGATCTTCTCGCCTTCGCGATGCGGGCGGATCTTGTTGACGGCGCTGAACACGGTCACGCCGGAACAGGCATAGGTCGCCGCCAGCGCCGGATCGAGGCCGTCGACGTCGACGAGGAACTCCTCGTCACGCACCAGCACGTGGTCGGCGAAGCCGCCGCGCGCCTGCACGCCGAGGAATTGCGGCTGGGCGCAGAGGTTTTCATCACCGGACTTGCAGAGCGGGCACTCGCCGCAACCGATCCAGGTGTGCAGCAGGCGCCGGTCGCCCGGCTTCACGGTGGTGACGTCCGGCCCGACCGCCTCGACCGTGCCGAGGATTTCGTGGCCGAGGGTGAGCGGCAGCTTCAGGCCGCGCTGGGCGAGGTCGAGGCTCTTGCCGCCGCCGATATTGTACTTGCCTTCGCGGATATGCAGATCCGAATGGCAGACACCGCAATGGCTGACCTTCATCAGGACCTCGCGGCCCTTCGGCACGGGACGCGGCTCCTCGGTCAGGATCAGCGGATCGCAGGAGACGTTCAGACGCCAGGAACGGGTGGTGCGCGCGGGCGAGAAAGAATCCATGGCGTGTCCTCGGATGCAGGGCGCGCCCGTTGGTTCGGACGCCGCGGTGACGCGAACGCTAGCATGCGAGGACAGGCTGTAAATGTGCCGAAGGGCCGAGACGGCCTGTTCTGTTCAGGCCTTGGGCGTCGGGATGACGCTGACATGGGCGGCGACCACCCGCCATCCGTCCGGCATCCGGGCCCAGGTCTGCATTTGCCTGCCGATCTTCTCCGGCCCCATGCTCGCGCGATGGAACAGGGTCGAGGCGGTGGCCATGTCCTGACCGTAGGTCGTGATCACGGTGCGCTCGATCCGACGTTCCAGCCCGACCGGCGAACGCGCCGACCGGAAGGCCGCGATCTCGGCGTGACCGTAGAGGTTCTCGCCGATCCCATAGCGGATCGTGTGCTCCGACACCCAGAACAGCATGTCCAGCACCGCCACGTCGTTGCTGTTCAGGGCCTGTTCGTAGGTCGCGAAGGCGGCGCTCACTTCGGCATGGACGGCGGGGTCGTTGATGATCACGGCAGGGCTCCTGGAGGGACGCCGCGATCAGGGCAGAGCCGCGAAGGCGGGCGCGAGATGGGCAAGGACGGCGCCGCCCGACGGATCGGCGGCGGCAACGATGGCGGCCACGGCGCAGGCCGTGACCAGGGTCGTGGCGAACAACAGCAGGCGGGGCATGGCACGCTCTCCGGAACTGCCGAGCAACCCGCCGGCCTGGCGAACGGTCCCTGTCCCGGCCGGACTTGCAGACAATTGTCGGCATCATGGTCAACGAAACATGAACCTTGCCGGTCAGTCGAGCCGGGCGACCCTGGCGCCGACGAGGCCGGCCCGCTCCAGATGGCCCGCGACGCGCACAACGATGTCCTCCCGCCAGGCCGGCGCGATGATCTGCACGCCGATCGGCAGCGCCTCGCCCGCGGTCCAGACCGGCACGCTCATGACCGGCAGGCCGATGAAGGAGAAGGGCTGGGTGAAGAGCCCGAGATTGGCCCGCACCGGCACCATCTGGCCGTCGAGGTCGAACGTCTTCTGGCCGAGCGACGGAGCGCGGGTCGGCGTCGCCGGGGCGATGATCACGTCTACGTCCCGGAACAGCGCCCGCATCGCGTCACGGTACTTGGCGCGGACGCGATGGGCGGTGGCGACATGGGCCGCCGGCAAGAGCGCCCCGGCGATGAGCCGGTCGCGGGTGTCGGGATCGAAATCGGCGGCACGGGTCCGCAGCCGGTCGAGATGCAGCACCCCGCCTTCCGAGCAGGTCAGGACGAAGGCCGCGGCCCGCGCCGCCGCGACATGGGGGATCTCGACCGTGCCGGCGCCGAGCGCCCCCGCCACAAGGGCCGTGGCGTCCCGCGCCGCCGCCTCCTGCATGCCGTCGAAATAGTCGGTGGCACGGGCGATCCTCAGGCCGCTGATCCCGGCGCCCACCTCCGGGCCGAGTGGCGGCGCGGGCCGGTCCTGCGAGACCGGGTCGTCGGAATCGTGGCCACGCATGGCGTCGTAGAAGGCGGCGCAGTCGGCGGTCGACCGGCCAAGCGGACCCAGATGGTCGAGGCTGGCCACGAAGGGAAAGGAGCGCGCCCGCGACAGCCGCCCGAAGGTCGGCTTCAGCCCGAACAGGCCGCAAAGCGACGACGGCACGCGGATCGAGCCGTTGGTGTCGGAGCCGAGCGTCACCGGCACGAAGCCGGCGGCGGCGGCGGCCCCCGAGCCGCCGGACGAGCCGCCGGTCATGCGGGTCAGGTCGTGCGGGTTGCGCGAGGGGCCGAAATGGGCGTTCTCGCCGGTGAAGTCATAGGCATATTCGCCCATGTTGAGGGCGCCGAGGAGAACGGCGTCCGCCGCCGAAAGCTTCTCGATCAAGGCCGCGTCGCGCATTGCCGGCGGATGGTCGCGGTTGATCTTCGCGCCCGCCAGCGTCGACAATCCCGCGATGTCGAAGAGGTTCTTCACCGCATAGGGAACGCCGGCGAGAGGCCCGAGCGGAACGCCGCCGCGCCGTTTCGCATCTACCGCGTCGGCTGCCGCGAGCGCCCGCTCCGCGGTGACCGCGGTAAAGGCGCCGACCCTGCCGTCATGGGCGGCGATCCGGGCGAGATGGGCTTCCGCCACGGCCCGTGCGGTGAAGGCGCCCGTCTTGACGCCGTCGGCGAGGGCGGCGGCCGTGAGCTGGGTCAGGTCGGTCATGTCAGGCCTCGAAGACCGCGGCGGGTTCGTCGTGATCCTCGAGATCGAGCGTCTCGGCGATCCGCACCAGGCGCATGGCGATCTGCAGATTGAGGACGACGCCCGGCCGGCAAACCGGGGCGACGGCGAGGCCGAGCAGGGGTGCCACGGCGTCGATATATCTCTCGGCGACCTCGGCGGTCAGTTCGCTGGATGGCATGCGTCGCTCCCTGCAATGGGCCGCCCGATATCCCGCCTAAAATTCAGGCAGGAAGACCCGGACGACCGGCGATGCCATCGGGAGAGCAAGTCCGGGGCCAGCCGTCGCGGGTGAGACGGATCAGCCGCCGCGGTAGAGCAGGCGGGCGCGGATGGTGCCGGGAAGCTCGCGCAGCTGTTCGAGAACCGCCTCCGCATCCGCCACGGCCCCGTCGGCGTCCAGCACGACATAGCCGATCTCGCCGTCGGTCTGGTAATACTGCGCCGCGATATTGATGCTGCGGTCGGCGAAGACGTCGTTGAGCCGCCGCAACTCACCCGGCAGGTTGCGCTGGACCTGGATGAAGCGCGTGCCGGCCGGGCGCACTGGCAGCTGAACCTGCGGGAAATTCACCGCCCCCCAGGTCGACCCGACGTCGGAATACTCGATGAACTTGCGCGCCACCTCGGCGCCGATGCGCTCCTGCGCCTCTTCCGTCGAGCCGCCGACATGCGGGGTCAGGATGACGTTGTCGAGGCCCTGCAGCGGGCTGACGAAGGGGTCGGCGTTCGACGACGGCTCGACGGGGAAGACGTCCACCGCAGCGCCGCGCAGATGGCCGGACTTCAACGCGTCGGCCAGCGCCGCGAGGTCGAGGATGGTGCCGCGGGCGTTGTTGATGAGATAGGCGCCCTTCTTTATCGCGGCGATCTCCCGCGCACCGATCATGCCCTGCGTCGCCGGCGTCTCCGGCAGGTGCAGCGAAATGACGTCGGAGCGGCCAAGCAGATCGAAAAGGCTCTCGGCCGGCTCGACATTGCCGTGGCGCAGCTTGTCGGTGTGGTCGAAATAGATGACCCGCATGCCCATGGCCTCGGCCAGCACGGCGAGCTGCGAGCCGATATTGCCGTAACCGACGATGCCGAGGGTCTTGCCGCGGATCTCGTAGCTTTCGACGGCTGACTTGTCCCAGCCGCCGACATGGGCCGCGCCGGACTTCGGGAAGATGCGCCGGAACAGCATGACGATCTCGGCGATGGTCAGTTCGGCCACCGAGCGCGTGTTGGAGAACGGCGCGTTGAATACCGGGACGCCGGCACGGTTGGTTGCGACGAGGTCGACCTGGTTGGTGCCCACCGAAAAGCAGCCGATGGCGATCAGGCGATCGGCGGCGGCGAGAACCTCGGGGGTGATGTGGGTGCGCGAGCGGATGCCGAGCAGATGGACGCCGCGGATCGCCTTGGTCAGCGCGGCGGCGTCGAGCGCCTTCGGCAGGCGCTGGATATTCGTGTAGCCGGCCTGTTCGAGGACGCCCACCGCCGTGTCGGAAATGCCCTCGAGCAGCAGGATCTTGATGCGGTTCTTGGACAGCGACAGGGCCGCCCGGCGGGGAGTGCCGGATGTGGCTGATTTCGAGCTTGTGGGCATAAGATTGTCCGTGGGCGAGCCTCGAGGCCGACACCGCATGACAGGAACCGGGTGGCCGGGCAAGGGCGCGCGCCCATCACGAGCCGGCTATTCCGCCGATGCGTGCATTTCCCGCCACGACGTGGCGGGGAGCCGCCCGGGGCGGCTCCCTGAGGACCGGTCAGCGCGTCCGGTCGATCATCTGGGTCAGCGTGTCGTGGGTGCGCTTCAGCTCGACGATCGCTTCCTCGATCTCGCGCTTCTGCTGCTCAAGATGGGCGATCTGCTCCATGCACTTCTCGCGGGACAGCTTGAGCTGCTGGTCCGGACCGGCATCGTTGCGCTCATGCGCTTCGACCATCTCGGCGATCTCGGCGAGGGTGAAGCCGAGACGCTTGCCCTTCAGGATGAGTTGCAGCCGCACGCGATCAGCGGCGCTGTAGAGGCGCGCAAGTCCCTCGCGTCGCGGCGTGAGAAGACCCTTGTCCTCGTAGAACCTGAGGGCACGCAGTGTGACGTCGAACTCGCGTGCCAGATCGCCGATCGTGTACACTGCCGGGCCTGCCTTGGCGGCCTCGGCATCGTCCTCGATCCAAAAGACGTCATCGTCGTTCTTGCGAGACATAAATGCCTTCCGTTCCATAATCTGCTCCATCCTCGCTCTCGAGGAAAACTCATTCGTGGATGGGACACCTTTACCGGAATTTGCACACGCAAAGCGAGAGTGCGACGCAAACCGGTCTGTTACTTACCGTTAGGACAGGGCCACGCCGGCCAGACAGGAACACCTATAACCGCTTACCATCAGTTTAACAGTTAACACCTCGGCGGCGCGGGCAACAAAAAAAGGGCCCGTTAACTCTCCATTTACCATGAAGGCCAAGATTACGGAACGGGAGTGTTCGCCTAGCGCATCAAGGATTCGCCTTGGAGGATGCCCCGATCGTGATCATCCGTCCAGCGATGGGTGTTTGCGGTGCCCGTCGGCAGAGCGTGTGGACCCGTCATGCGACACACAGTCCCCTGGAGCGTGAAGGGCGTCGATCAGGACGCCAGGGAGGCCGCTAAGGAAGCGGCCCGCCGCTCCGGCATGTCGCTCGGCGAATGGCTGAACAGCGCCATTGCGGACCAGGCCGCAGAGGTTGCCGACGCCGCGGTGACCGAGACGGGACTGTCCACCGTCACCCGCCGGCTCGAAACGATTTCCCAGCGACTCGATGCCGTGACGCGACGCGAATCCGAGACCGCGATCCCGAAAGTCCCCGCGGCTCGCGGTGACAACAGCGACATCGTACGCGCCCTCGACGCCGTGGCGCGGCTCGCCGAAATCTCCGAGCGGCGTTCGGCCGCAGCCATCGAGGCCGTCGAGAGACTGGGCGGCGCCAGGGCTGCACCGGCCCTCATATCCTCACCACCGACGGCGCCGGCTTTCACCACGGACAGGGCCGACCACACCGCCCAGATGGATGCGATCGCGCGCTCTATGCGCGATCTCGACATGCCAGCTCCGCGTCACGCTGATGCGACTAATGGTATCAAAACACCACGAAAGAGCTTCCGCAGCGACATCGACTCGGCTGTCGCCGAGATCGCCGCCCGCCAGAAGGCTCTCTCCCACGGTCGCGAAGAGGCGCCGGCGCGGATCATCGCCCCCGCGACGGCGGCCGATCCGTTCGCCGTGCCGGACATGGCGCCCATCGCCGCCAGGCTCGACGCCCTGTCCCGCCAGATCGAGACGGTGCTGAGCCAGCAGCGCCCCGCCCCTCCCCGTGCACCCGAAACCACCGCGCTCGCAGGCGAGATCGGGCGGCTGAGCCAGCGCATCGATGCGATGGCCGCGCCCTCGTCCGACGGGCTGCAGACCGAGATCAAGACGCTGTCCGGCCGGGTCGAGCAGATGCGGCGCGATCTCGCCGAGCGCGAGACCGGTCAGTACGACCGCGCTGTCGCAGACCTGCGTTCCGACATCGCCGCCATCGCCGACCAGCTCTCCGACCTCGCGCCCCGCCGTGCCGTGGCCTCGCTCGAGGCCGAAGTGCAGGGACTGGGCGCAAGGCTCGATGCGGCCCGCGCCAAGGGGCTGCCGGCCGAGCCTCTCGAACACCTCGTCCACGAATTCGAGCAGGCCATCGCCCGGCTGATGCCCGCCGAGGGAATCGCCGAAGAGCTGAAGGCGCTGTCCTACCGCGTCGACAGCCTGGCGAGCCGTGATCTCAGCGGCGGACTTCTCGACAGGCTCGCCGAAGAAACCGGTGCCATCCGCGCCATGCTGGCCGATACCGTGTCGCGCGACGCGATCGACGCGCTCGGCGACCAGATCGCCGCGCTCGGCCGCCGCATCGACGACCTCGCCCAGCCGCGCCAGACGGCGACCGACGTCGCCGCGATCACCTCCGCCATCGAGGCGCGGATCGAGGAAATCGCCGAACGTCTCGCAGCGGTGCCGCGCCCCTCCGCCGCCGTCAATCCCCAGCTCGAGGAGGCGCTTCATCGCCTCGCCGACAAGCTGGAAGACGGTCATGCCCGCCCGGACGACCCCAAGGCGCTGGCCGATATCGAGCGGCATATCCTTTCGCTCGCCTCGAAGATCGATGCCGCCGATGGGCGCTTCGCCCAGCTCGGCACGATCGAGCGCGGCCTTTCCGACCTCTTCGTCCAGATGGAGGAGATGCGGGCCGGCGCAATCGAGGCCGCTGAACAGGCGGCCCGGAGGGCCCTCGCATCGGCGCCGGGCTCCGCCACGGACGACGAGATCGAGTCCCTGCGCCGCGAGATCGCCGAGGTCCGCCGCTCCCGCACCGTCATCGACCAGCAAGGTGCCGGCACGGTCGACGCCGTGCAGCAGACCTTCGAGCGCGTCGCCAGGCGCATCGCCGAGATCGAGCCGGCAGAGGCTCCGGCCAAGGCGCCATCGCCGTCGCTCGCTCCGCGCGAGCCGGAACCGGCCCTGGCACGTCCCAAGGCGACTTCGGCCTCCATCGTCGCCGAAAGGTCCGCAGCACCCGTCTCGCGGCAGACGGCGCCCAACCACCCGCCCGGCAGCATCGACCTGCCGCTGGAGCCGGGATCGGGCGCCCCTCGTGTCCGGCCGCCCGCACCCGGTGCTGCCCCCGTCGGCGGCACCAAGACCGACTTCATCGCCGCTGCCCGCCGTGCCGCGCGCGCCGCTTCCGTCGATCCGGCACTCCGCTCGGAGCCGGAGGAGGCCGCCAAGCCCGGCTTCTTCGCCCGCTTCCGCGGCGCACCCAAGCCCCAGGACGACGGTGAGCCGGCTGCCGCCGAGCCGAAGAAGCCCCGCTGGCGCGCCAAGGCCGAACGCGAGGATACGGCACCGGTCCTCTCCGCTCCCGAACCGGTGACGATCCAGCCCGCCGCGGAAGCAGAGCCGGAGGTTGCCAGCAAGCCGGTTCTCGCCGTCAACCGCAAGACCATCCTGATGGGCATCGCGGCGGCCCTGCTCGTGCTCGCGGCCGGCATCGCGACGGTGCCGAAGATCCGCAGCCTGCTCGACGCCACCGGGACGCAGCAGACCGCGGTCCCGACTCCATCGATCGACGCCACCGCCGCGGCACCCATCTCCGGCGCTCCCGCGGCGACGCCCGGCATGCCCGCGCCGGCCTCGAACCTGTCACCGGCCTCTACCAGTTCGACCCCGTCCGAACTGACGCCGCCTGCCGCAGGCCCCGGCGCGACCGATCCCACCCCGGCCCTGCCGGGGAGCGATACCGCGCCGGAGACCACCGGCTCGGTGACAGGAGGCCGCACGCCGCCGCCGGGCATGACCCTCTCGCCCTCGGGCTGGCAGCCGGTCGACACCCGCACGGGACGCGCCGTGTCCGTTCCGGCCGCCCTCAAGGCCGCCGCCGATGCCGGCGATCCGCTGGCCGCTCACGAAATGGGCACGCGCCACCTGGAAGGCCGCGGCGTCGCGGTCAGTGCCGCGGAAGCGGCCAGGTGGTACCAGCGCGCCGCCGATGCCGGCATCGTCCCGGCGCAGTACCGCCTTGGCAGCCTCTACGAGAAGGGCACCGGCGTCCTGCGCGACTTCGAGCGCGCCCGCCGGCTCTACGAGCGTGCCGGCGAGGCCGGAAACGCCAAGGCCATGCACAACCTCGCCGTCATGCATGCGCAGGGCCAGGCGACGCCGCGGCCGGACTATAAGATCGCCGCCCAATGGTTCCGCCGGGCGGCCGAACACGGCGTCACCGACAGCCAGTACAATCTCGGCATCCTCTACGCCCGCGGCCTCGGCGTCGACCAGAGCCTGGCCGAAAGCTACAAGTGGTTCGCCCTCGCCGCCGCCGGCGGAGACCAGGACTCGGCCAAGAAGCGTGAGGAGGTCGCAGCCCGCCTCGATCCGCAGACGCTGGTGGCAGCCCGGCTTGCCGTGCAGACTTTCGCGCCGAAGGCCGAACCGGACGCCGCCGTCCGCGTCGCCGCCCCGGCCGAATGGAGCGATCCTCCCGCTCCGGCCCGTCCGGTTCCACGACGCGCCCAGACGACTCGCTGACAGGTTCCCTCGCCGCGTCGCATGGGGCGCGTGCGGAAATGCGGGCGGCCTCGCGCGGCGGCGCCATTGACATTCATGCTGCACTGCACAATCTACGGCTTCTAGGGATGTGAACGCCTCGGGACGACGATTCACGAGGAGATCACCATGGCACGAGCCTCCAACGCGCTCGGCACGATTCGCGAACTCTCCGGCCCGGATGCCGTACGCCACCGCGACCACCTGCTGCGGCTGGATCCGCAGGGGCGGCGCGAGCGGTTCAACGGTGTCGCGGACGACCGCTTCATCACGGCCTATTCGACGCGCTGCTTCGCCGGACGCACCCGCGTCTTCGCCTGGATCGACCAGGGCGGCACGGTGCGCGGCACCGCCGAACTCCACCCGCCCTCCGCCGGGCATCCGGCCGACATCGCCTTTTCCGTCGAGCCCGACTTCCGCAATGGCGGGATCGGTACCGGACTGTTCGAAACGGTGATGGTCGCCGCCCGCTATTCGCGCTTTTCCGAACTCCGCATCACCTCCACCGCCGGCAACCGGGCGATGCGCGCCCTGGCACGCAATTTCGGAGCGCGGTTCACCTTCGACGGCGGCGACGTCACGGGCCTGCTGAGCCTGCCCTTCGAGCCGGCCCTCGCGGTGCCCCGCCATCATCGGGATGCCGAAGAGCTCGCCGCGGCGCTCTGAACCGCCGGCGGCGCCCACACCGCACGAAAGAGCCCGCCGGGACGGATCCCGGCGGGCCTTTTCATGAGGGGGAACGGTGATGCCGAGAATGAGGCTCAGGCGGCCTTGAAGCCGGCGGTGAAGGTCGCCGCTTCCGCCTGCATCGCCTTGACGCTGTCGGTGGCGACATCGCGCGCCCTGGCGAGACCGTCCTGGGCCCGGGTGAGGTTCGCCTCGCCGAACGCCTTGAGGAAGTCGCCCTGGCGCTGCAGCGCCTCCTGCAGGGTCGATGCGGCGAGGACGTGCTGGACCGCATCGATGGCCATGGTGGCGTTGGCGACAGCGCTCTCGACGGCGGCACGGGTCAGATCGGCATGGGCGCCGGCAAGGGAAACGGAGAGGGCCTCGGCGCTGGCAGCGGCCTTCCGGGCAGCCGCATCGGCATCGGCGAGATGGGCTTTCGCCGTCTGCGCGCCACGGGCGGCGAATTCCTCGACGGCGGGCGCGACGTGGAACTGAACGGGGACGGTGGCGAAGCCCTGGAAGGCCTGCTTCATCTGCGTCAGGGTGGCCTCGGCGGCCGTCTTCATCGTTGCATCGAACATGTCGTTCTCCATTCTCCAGTGAGCCATGGTCCACCGTCCGGGACGGCCCGGTGGAGACTTCCGCTATAGACCGTCTTATGCTGCATTGCAACATTTATTGTGCAATGCAGCATGTCTGCCGTATTCACGAGCGGTGCGCTGAACTCTTTTTCCCGCCGCACGTTCCGCTTATCTGACGCATCGCACCCTCCGGAGACCGATCGCATGGCCGCATCCCCGCCAGCCGACCAGACCCCGCCCGCGACCGACGCGACAGCGCTGTCGGCGCGGGATCTGGAGAAGGAGGCGGGCCTGCGCCGCGCCAAGCTGGTGGCCACCGCACTTCTCGTCTGCAGCATCACGGTGATGATCGCGGCGAAGCTCCTCGAGCACCGTCACCCCGCCTTCGGCTTCATCGCCGCCTTCGCGGAAGCAGCCACCATCGGCGGTCTCGCCGACTGGTATGCGGTCGTCGCCCTGTTCAAGCATCCGATGGGGCTGCCGATCCCGCACACCGCCATCATCCAGAAGAACCAGGCGCGCATCGCCGACAGCCTGGGCAAGTTCGTCGAGACCAACTTCCTCGCCCCCGGACCCGTCGGCACCAAGCTGCGCGAGGTGGATTTCGCCGCGCTGATCGCCGCCTGGCTCGCCGACCCCGCCAAGAGCGCCAGCCTCTCCCGCTTCGCCGTGAACCTGCTGCCCAACGCCATTGCCGGCATGGATCAGTCGCGGATGAAGGAGTTCCTTGCCGAGCGGCTCACCGACCAGGTCAATGCCCTCAAGCTCGGCCCCCTGGCGGCGCAACTCCTCGGCGCCGTGACCGCCGACCGCCGCCACCAGCGCCTGCTCGACGAACTGATCGGCGCGGTCGAGCGCATCCTGAACGACCCGGCGACGGTGGAAGGCATCCGCGAGAAGATCCGCAAGGAACTGCCGACACTCTTCAACCTGTTCAAGGCCGACGCCTATCTCCTCTCCCGCATCCTGCGGTCCACATCGACCTTTCTCGACGAGGTGAAGCAGGATCCCGACCATGCGCTGCGCCAGGAGTTCGATCGTTTCGTGCAGAGCTTCATCGTCGGCCTGCGCGAGAGCCCGGACTACGAGGCACGCGCCGAGCAGTTCAAGCATGACGTCCTCGGCCGCCAGGAACTGCGCGACGTCGCCCAGGCGCTGTGGCGCAACATCATCGCCTATGTCGAGAAGGACGTCGCCTCGCCCCAGTCGCGGATCGAGGCGCAGATGACCGCGATCCTGACGGAAATCGGCGCCAAGCTCGCCTCCGACCCGCGCATGAAGGCGGAGATGAACGAGGGCTTCGTCGTGGCGCTGTCAACGCTCGTCGACCAGCAGAAGAGCGGCGCCTCCCGGTTCATCGCCGATCAGGTCAAGGCCTGGAACATGCAGCAGCTGATCCGCCTGATCGAGCTGAACATCGGCCGCGATCTGCAATACATCCGGCTCAACGGCACGCTGATCGGCGGGCTTGCAGGCCTGGTGCTCCACACCATCGAGGTGCTGTTGCGGGCTTCTTGATACGGTCACCGGGGAAGCCTAGAGTCCAAGGACTGCTCCGGTTCCGGCCGGCACGTCACAGGCGGCCCGCCGTCCCTCCAAACGTCCCTCGCAGCGGAGACATTCCATGACCCAGACGCCCCAGGCCATGCTCGACATGTTCAAGAAGCTCGGCGAGGACATGAAGGTCCCGGCCGTCGACATGGAGAAGATCGTCGAGCATCACCGCAAGAATCTCGAGGCGCTCGCTGCCAGTGGCAAGGCCGCAGCCGAGGGCGCGACGGCCGTCGCCGCCAAGCAGAAAGAGATCGTCGAGACGGCCGTGAAAGAGATTCAGGCGGCCGCCGAGAGCTTCAAGCTCCCGGGCAGCGCGCAGGAAATCATGGCGGCGCAGACCGAGTTCGCCAAGCGCGCCATGGAGGCCGCGGTCAAGAACACCCGCGACATGGCCGAATTGATGCAGAAATCCAATGCCGAAGCCGTGCGGGTCATCCAGGACCGCATGAAGGAGAGCTTCGAGGAAATCCGCCAGAATTTCACGCGCCGCTGATACCGGACTGGAGGCAATAACTTCACTCCCCCGCGCTCGCGCGAGGGGGAGCCGGGTCATGGCGACCTGCACGCGCGATATCCGAACTGCCTGGCGGCGCCGGTCCTGATCGAAGCCGAAGTGTCTATTCTGCGGCCTGGTTGCCGCGGCTGGCGTCGAGCACGGCCCGGATGCGCTCTGCGAGCGGCAGATCGTTCCGACGGCGACGACCGCCGGCACCGGTCGGTGCGGAGGCGGCGAGGATCTGGTCGATGCGCGAGCCAGGCCCCTCAAGCAGGGACGTCACCCGCGCCACTTCGATGGCCACGTCGTCGATCCGGCTGCGGAGTTCGTCGCCGTCCACCGTCTCCCGGACAAGGACGTTCTCGGCCGAGCGGGTCAGCGCCGCCACCTCGCGCTGGATCCGTGTGCGATCCTCGCGGACATTGGCGAGCGAGCCTTCCAGGACGTTTTTTTCGGCGATGGCGGTCTCCGCTGCGATCTGCAGGCGGCGGGCAGCCTCGGAACTGCGTTCCTTGACCTCCTCGACCTCCTTCCGGACGCGGTCGCGATCGGCTTCGATGCGAGCGAGACTGCGCTCGACGGCGTCGCGGGCGCTCTGCTCGCGGGTCGCCCGCTCGGTTTCGGAGGCGAGGGAGAGTTGCAGCTTGTCGCGCTCGCGCTCCAGCTTGGCGGCGCGCTTCTCCTCCGCCGCCAGCCGGCCCTGCAATCCCTTGATCTCGCCGGCCTGCTCGCCGCTGCGCTTGCGCTCTGCGGTGAGCAGCGTCGCCGTCTCTGCGAGCTTCCTGCCGGTATCGGCCAGGTCTGCGCGCAGACCCGCAGTCCCCTCCTGCTCGCGCTTGAGCGCGGCCTGGACGTCGGCGATGCGCTGGCGCTCGGAGGTCAGGAGGTTGGAAGTTTCGGCATAGGAGAGCCGGTGGCCGGCGAGATCGGCCTCGGCGGTGGCAAGATCCGCCGATAACTTCCCGATCTGGCTGCGCTGGTTATCGACCTGCGTGCGAAGCGCCACGATCGCGACCCGCTGGGCGTCACTCTCGGCGACCTTGGCTTCATGCTCCGACGTCAGCGCGGCAAGGGCGGCTGCGCCTGCGGCGATCTCGATCCTGGCACCGGCGAGGTCCTCGGCCCGCGCCGCGACGGTCGCCTCCGTGGCCGCGACCTGCGCCTCGAGGCGGGTCCTGTCGCCTTCCAGCCCGGCGATACGCGCGGCACGGGCGTCGAGCTCGACATTCAGATCGCGGATGGTCTCGACGCGGCGGGCGATCTCGATCGTCTGCAGATTGGCCGCCTCGCGCAGCTTGTCCGCGACGATCTCGGCGCGCCGGATCGCCAGGGCGGATTCGGCCCGCACCTGGTCCTTGTCCGCCTTGATCTCGGCCATCGACAGCGGCACGGCGCTTTCCACCCGTCGGGTTGTCAGCCGCACCGCCCGCCGCCATACGGCCCCCATCAGCGCCAGCGACAGGAGCGCTGCGACAACGAAGCCCAGGACGAAGACCATGGCGGTCTCGATGGTCACGACGGCGCATCTCCCATGGTGGCCGGCCATCACCCTTCTGCCACGCTGACGATGCGGCGGAAAGTGCCAAGGCCGTCAGGCGACAACGTTAGGGCATGCCGTCCAGCCGGCTACCACTCAGAAGGGGTTCCAGGTGGGCTGGGACGTGAACTTCAGGTAGCCGCCGTTGACGCCGAGGCGGGCGCCGACGCCGGTGCGGATGGGCACGATGAGCATGTTGTCGGCGCCGAGCGCGGTCATGCCGAGCCCACCCACCAGATAGGCGGAGCCGTCGATCCCGATGAAGCGGCGCTCGAGGTCGGAGATGTCGCGGACGCGATAGGCGAGCATCATCGTGCGCGCGCCGTCGCCGCCGAAGTCGAGACCGAGGGTCGGTCCCTGCCAATAGACCTTCGCGTCGCCGCCGCCCTTGGTGTAGAGCATGCCCTCGCCATAGCGCAGGCCCGCCACGAAGGCGCCGGAGCCCTCCTGGCCGAGGATATAGGCCGTCGGCTGGCCCCACTGGCGGGTCGCCCGCTCGACGAGATTGGCGAGGCCGCGGCTCGTGCCGCCGAAGAAGCGATGGCCTGCCGTCAGCACCTCGTTGCCCGAGAAGGTCTGCGGCGACTGGGAATCGTAGGAGCGCTGGGCATGGGCGCTCTGGTTGAGGCCGACGAGGAACGACGCACCGAGGCCGGCGACGATCGTGCGGCGGTCGTATGACGTGGGATGGCGCATGCTCACCTCTCGAAAGGGCCCGGGCCGAGCGGCGCCGGAGCAGGTTGGCTCATGCTAGACGCGGATGGTAACCATCTGGTCACCAGACCGGCATTTAAACGACGCCGGTAAGGAAGAAGTTACCCTCTGAAAGCATGGTCCAGTGACGTTGAGGCCCCAGAATCAGGTGAGATCATGTCGGTGTTGAGGCAGTTTCTGCGCCCGCTCGCCTGGACGCTGGCGATCACGGGATTGTATGCCGGCATCGCCGTGCTCATCAGCATGACCAGCGAGACCGGCACCCGCGCCGCCACCACCGAACGCGTCGTCACCGACCGGCTCACGGGCCTCGCCATCTTCGGCTTCGACCCCGTCGCCTATTTCACCGAACGGGCACCGCGCCCGGGTTCCGCGACCTATGAACTGGCCTGGGCGGGCGCCACCTGGCGCTTCATCAACGAAGGCAATCGCGAAGCCTTCATGCAGGACCCGGCCATCTACGAGCCGCGCTTCGGCGGCCACGATCCGGTCGCCATCGGCGACGGCGTGCCGACCGCCGGGCATCCCTCGGTCTGGGCCCTCTACCGCGATCGCCTCTACGTTTTCCACTCCGAAGCCAACCGGCAGGCCTTCGTCACCGATCCGGAACAGGCTCTCGACCGCGCCGAGATGCGCTGGCCCGCCGTGAAGGCGCAGCTCGTCCCCTGAACGGGCGGCCGCGTCAGGGCCGGCGCTTGCCGGCGAAGAAGGCCCAGATCTCCTCGTCCGTCTCGATGTCGTGGTTCTGCTGGCCGAGCAGGGCGCCCATCGGCGGCCTCTGCCGGCGCTGGAGCCGGGTCGGTGTGTGATGTCCGCCGCCCTCCACGCGATAGACCCTCACCGCATGCAGGCAGCCCGTGCCCTCGCTGAGGAAGACCCGCGAATTGTCGGACGTTTCCTGTTCGGGAAGCACCCGCTCACCAGCGGAGAGGCAGCCGTTGCGGCTGCGGAAGAAGGCGAAACTGTCCATGACGGGATGGAGGGCGCTGTCGGGGTCGACGCCGCCCGCCCGTCCGCCGAAGGGCGTGATCGGATCTTCGGTGCCGGCGACCATCAGGACAGGCATCGGCTGGCCGGGGCAGAAGCGGCTCCAGCGGACCGACAGCGTGGCGAGCAGCGGGGCCGCGGCGGCGAAGATGTCGCTCGCCTCGCAGATCAGCCGGTTCGTCATGTGGCCGCCGGCCGACAGGCCGACGACATAGACGCGGCGACGGTCGATGCGGCCCTTGTTGTTGAGATCGGCGACGAGGTTGCGGATGAAGGCGACGTCGTCGATGCGTGACAGCGGGTTGAAGCGGCGCCCATCGGTCGGCCGGCCGTCGTTCCACGACCCCCGTACCCCCTGCGGATAGACCACGACGAGTTTCTCGCGCGCACCGATCTCGTCCCAGGTGAGATAACGGCGGATCTGTTCCGCAGATCCCTCCGCCCCGTGCAGGACGATGACGAGCGGCGCCGGGCGACCGCGTGCGAAGTCGGTCATGAGCGCTGTGCGGTTGCCGCCCGGCATCTGATAGGTCAGCGTGATGGCACCCTGCGCTGCGGCAGGCCGAACTGCCCCGGTCAGGGCGACGAGAACCATCGCCAGCCCCGCCAAGGTCGCCAGCCACAGACCTCGACCACCGGAAAGAATCATCACCTCTGAATTTGGCGGTATCCGCGCGTGAAAGGCAACATGACCGGGAAAAGGCCGAGTCTCCCCGTCAGACGATGCCGTTGACCAGCGGCTCGCCCCGCGACAGGCGGCCGAGATTGTCGACCAGGAGATCGACGACGCGCTTCTCGTAGGAAGCCGTCTCGCCACCCGTATGCGGGGTGATCAGCACGTTCTCCATGGCCCACAGCGGCGAGGCCTCGGGGAGCGGCTCGTCGCGCGTCACGTCGAGACCGGCCGCGGCGATCGTGCCGGCCTGGAGCGCCGCCACCAGCGCATCCTCGTCCACCACCTTGCCGCGGGCGCAATTGATGAGATGGGCGGTCGGCTTCATCGCCCTCAGCCGGTCGGCGTTGATCAGCCCCTGCGTCTCCGGCGTCAGCGGGCAGGTCAGCGCGACGATGTCGGCCTCGCCCAGGGCCCGGTCGAGATCGGCGGGACCGACCAGCGCGTCGACGTTCTCAACGCGGACGCTCGTGTCGCGCTTCAGGCCGATGACGCGCATGTCGAAAGCCTTGGCGAAGCGGGCGAGGCGCCCGCCGATGCCGCCGAGGCCGACGATCAGCATCGTCTTGCCGGCGAGTTCGTCCTCGCGCGCGCGCGGATCGGAGATCATGCCCCGCCAGTGCTTGCGCGCCTGGTTGTCGCGGGCGGTATGGATCATCCGCGACAGCGCCAGCGTCAGCCCCATGGCGTGCTCGGCGACGGCGATGGCATTGGCCCCCTGGGCGCTGGCGAGACGGATGCCGCGGGCCTTCAGCGCCTCGATGCCGAAGACGTCGATGCCGGCACTCACCGACTGGATGAAGCGCAGCTTGCCCGCCTGTTCCAGCGGCGCGCCCCGCCAGAAGGCGGAGACGCAGACGACGTCGAAGTCGCCGATGCGGGCATGGAAGTCGGCGGCCGAGCGGAACTCCTCGAAGCGGATGCCGGTGTTCCGGCGGGCGAACTCCTCCCCGAGGCGATAGGCGGAATGGCCGAAGCCGATGGTCAGGTCGGAAAGCGCGGGAAGGGAGGTCATGGATCATCCGGTATGAAGGGCCGGCCGATCATCCCCAGAAGCTCGGGGAAGGCAATGGCGGCGCATGGGAAGGTCCACAGGCCCGCGCGCATGGGGCCTTCCGCGGTACGGCGCTTGCAAAGCCCCATGGCCTTTCGGCACGCTGCCGCCATCTCCCTTTTCCCTCCATGCCCGTGCGATCATGACCCAGTTACCCGTGCCGCCCGCCCTGCCCTCCCACGGACGCTATGCCTACAGCGCCATCACGCGGCGGCCGGTCTATGACTGGCCGGAGGGCAAGCGGCTCGCCGTCTATCTCGGCGTCAATCTCGAGCATTTCGCCTTCGGCACCGGGCTCGGCGCCGAACTCGCACCCGGCGGCCCGCAGCCGGACGTCCTCAACTACGCCTGGCGCGACTACGGCAACCGCGTCGGCGTCTGGCGGATGATCGAGCTGTTCGACACGCTCGCCCTGCCCGCCTCCGTCCTCGTCAACTCATCGATTTACGGCTATTGCCCGGAGGTCATGGATGCCTTCCGCGCGCGCGGCGACGAGGTCCTCGGCCATGGCCGGACCAATTCCGAGCGCCAGGGTCTCCTCGACGAGGCCGGCGAGCGGATGCTGATCGGCGAGACGACGGCGGTGATCTCTGCTGCCGAGGGCAAGGCGCCGCAGGGCTGGCTCGGTCCCTGGATCTCGCAGAGCCAGGTGACGCCCGACCTCCTAGCCGAGGGCGGCTACACCTATCTGCTGGACTGGTGCCAGGACGACCAGCCGGTCTGGTTCTCGACCCGCGGCGGCGGCCGGATCCTGTCACTGCCTTATCCGCAGGAGCTCAACGACATCCCGGCCATCGTCGCGCGCAAGGATTCCGCCGGCCAGTTCGCCGACATGATCATCGACCAGTTCGAGGAGATGCTGGAACAGTCGCGCGCCATGCCGCTGGTCATGGGCATCGCGCTCCATCCCTATATCGTCGGCCAGCCCTACCGCCTCAGGCAGTTGCGACGGGCCCTCGCCCATATCGCGCTCCGCCGCGACGACGTCTGGCTTGCGACGGCCGGTGCCATCGCGAGCCATGTCGCAGCCCTGCCGGAAGGCATCGTGCCGGGTTCGCGGGGGGCTTGAGCCCCCCGCAGCGCCCGCCTCAGGTCATCGTGTAGGTCATCTCCCGCTCGGCGCGGGACGGCAGGAACGAGCGGTTGAAGATTTCCGCCGGCGCCGGTGTCCGCGTCAGCGCGTAGCCGGTCACCACCATGCCGATGGCGCGGGCGAGACGGTCGTCCTTCACGTCGCCAGCGCCGATATCCTTCAGCTCGGGCGACATGATCAGCTTGTCGAAGGCATATTGCAGGCGGCGCTTCTCGACCGGGATGTTGACGAGGCCATCATAGGCGCGCACCGCCGCCATGCCCATGTTCTGATCGGCGGCGACCTCGATATTGGCACGGTTGACCGCCCTGACCAGGCCGGCAACCGCCCGCGGATTGTCCTTCAGCAGCTTCTGCGAGACCATCGTTCCGTTGGAATAGAGATCGAGGCCATGGTCGCCGAAGGCGAACCAGACGAAGTCCTTGTCCGGGTCCTGGCGGTTCAGCACCAGGTTGAAATAGCTGGTGATGTTGAAGACCAGCGCCGCGTCGATCTGGCCCTGGATCAGCATCGGCTCCTGCAGGTTGGGCGCCATGCTGGTGACGACGAGCTTGGCCATGTCGAGATTGTTGGCCTTGGCGAAGACCGGTAGCAGACGTGTCGTCGGCGTGCCCGGCGCACCGCCGAGCCTGCGGCCCTCGAGGTCCTTCACCGTGGTGATGCCAGTCGACTTCTTCGCGACGATCGCGAAGGGCGGCTGGTTCCACATCTGGTAGACCATCACCGGGGTGTCGGCAGGTCGCGTCGCTGCATTCTGAATGATCGCATTGATGTCGCCGAAGCCTGCATCATAGGCACCGCCCATGATGCGGGTGACGGTGGCGCCCGAGCCCTCGCCCTGGTCGATGGTGACGTCGAGCCCGGCCTCGCGGAAATAGCCCTTGTCGCGGGCGACGAAATAGGGCGCGTCGGAGCCCTGGGTCTTCCATCCCAGCGTGAACTTGATGGGTGTCAGCCCCTGCGCCCGCACGGCGGGGGCGAAGAGGGTGAGGCCGAGGCCTGCAGTGGCTGCGCGTCGGGTGATCATGGGGCTGGCTCCGCGGAAAGGGCCGCGCGAAGGCGGCCGGACAGTCACGACCCGACCCGACGCAAGAACTTTGCCATAGGGACCATACAGGTTGCCGCAGCCTCAGGCAGGCGGGGCAAAAATGATGAGCCGCCGGTAGAGGTGCCACGTCGCATGGCCCCAGAGAGGCAGGACGACCAGCAGCCCGGCGAAGAAGGGCGCCATGGCGAGGAAGACGACGACGGCGGTCACTGCCCCCCATCCCAGCATGACCACCGGGCTCGCCTGCACGGTCCTGACCGAGGTGATCATGGCGGTGACGATGTCGAGGTCGCGGTCGAGCAGCAGCGGGAAGGAGATCACCGTGATGGAGAAGGTGAAGAGCGCCATCGCCGCGCCGACGGTGGTGCCGACCGCGAGAAAGGCCCAGCCGTCGGTGGTCAGAAACAGCGCCTTGGCGAAGAGCACGGGATCGAGGCTGGCAAAGCCGAAGAACAGCGCATAGAGCATGCGCACCTGGTACATCCAGATGATGAAGATGAAGATGGTGAGGAAGGCGAGCCAGGAGAGCTCCCGCCCGCCCTGCCGCCACACCGTCGCCAGCACCGCCCCCCAGGTCGGACGGATGCCGGTCTCGCGCAGCCGCGACACCTCGTAGAGCCCGACAGCGACGAAGGGGCCGATCAGCGCGAAACCGGCGGCGAGCGGAAACACCGCCCAGGCATAACCGAACCGCGCCGGCAGGATCAGCAGCATCAGGCCGCCGAGCCAATAGATGGCGCCGAAGAACAGGCCGTAGGCGGGCACTGCCCTCAGGTCGCCCCAGGCCGCCTCCAGCGCTGCCTTGATGTCCTCGACCGTCGCGATCTTGACGATGGGCTCCGGCGGTCGCGGCGCGATGCCCGTTACCGATGTGTCGGTCATGATGGTGCTTCCCCGCATGGCGTGACGCCGCCGGCTTCGAGGCCAGCTGATTTCGGGGGTTGACCAGAGAGGATGACGCGGTTGCGCGCCGCGTCAAGCGTCCTGTGGTTCAGCCTGCGAGGCGCTGGGCCTCGCGCAACGGCCAGGCGGTGACGGCGGAAAGGCCCTTGTAGGCCTCGGCATATTCCCGCTTCAGCCTTGCGATGAACTCGCCGGCGCTTTCCACCACCTTGACGGCGCCGATGCCCTGGCCCGAACCCCAGATGTCGCGCCAGGCCTTGGTCTTCTCCGAGCCGCCCGAGCCGAAGCTCATCTTGGACGGGTCGCTCTCCGGCAGGTGGTCCGGATCGAGACCGGCATTGACGATGGAGGCGCGCAGGTAGTTGCCGTGCACGCCGGTGAACAGGTTCGAATAGACGATGTCGCCGGCCGTGCCATCGACGATCGCCTGCTTGTAGGCCTCGGTCGCATTGGCCTCCTTCGTGGCGATGAAGGCCGAGCCGATATAGCCGAGGTCTGCCCCCAGCGCCTGGGCCGCGAGAATGGCACGGCCCGTCGCGATGGCGCCCGACAGCACCAGCGGCCCCTGGAAGAACTCGCGGATCTCCTGGATCAGGGCGATGGGCGAAAGCGTGCCGGCATGGCCGCCGGCGCCGGCCGCCACGGCGATGAGGCCGTCGGCACCCTTCTCCAGCGCCTTCTTGGCATGGGTGATATTGATGATGTCATGCAGCGTGATGCCGCCATAGGAATGGATCGCGTCGTTGAGCTCCGGGCGGGCACCGAGCGAGGTGATGACCACCGGTACCTTGTATTTCACGCACATCTCGACGTCGTGCATGAGCCGGTCGTTCGACTTGTGGACGATCTGGTTCACCGCGAACGGCGCCGAGGGCGCGTGCGGATTGGCCTCGTCATAGGCGCCCAATTCCTCGGTGATGCGCTTCAGCCAGTCCTCGAGCACCGGACCAGGCCGGGCGTTCAGCGCCGGAAAGGAGCCGACGATGCCGGCCTTGCACTGGGCGATGACGAGGTCGGGGTTCGACACGATGAACAGCGGCGAGCCGATGGCCGGGAGCTGCAGGCGGCTGGCAAGCGAAGCGGGAAGCGACATGGGGAGCGTTCCGGGGGCCAAATGTTTCGTGACGTGTATCGACACGTCGCATGAAAGCCGATCGCCGCCGGCGGGGGAAGCCCTCCCGGTCGGCGGATGGCATGGCGGACCTAGAGATCGAGCATCGTCTGGCGCCCGCGCGATGCCGCCGGGCGTGCATCCAGCCCGTCGAGGAAGGCGCGCGCCTCGGTCAGAATCTGCGCCTTGCGGCCGCTCTCCATGCCCTCCCAGGTGCGATAGGGCATGGCCATTCGCGGATTGCCGCGCAGCGTGCCGGCATTCTCGGCGATGAAGTTCCAGTAGAGCAGGTTGAACGGGCAGGCCCCTTTGCCGACCTTCACCTTGGGGTCGTAGGTGCAGCCCGCGCAATAGTCGGACATCCGGTCGATATAGGCGCCGGACGCGGCATAGGGCTTGGACGCGAGGAGCCCGCCATCGGCGAACATCACCATGCCGTGGACATTGGGCAGTTCCACCCAGTCGAAGGCGTCGACATAGACGGCGAGATACCAGGCCTCCACCTCAGCCGGGCGGATGCCGGCGAGGAGCGCGAAATTGCCGGCGACCATCAGCCTCTGGATATGATGAGCATAGGCGTTGCGACGGGTGTCGCCGACCACCTCGGCCAGACAGGCGAGATCGGTCTCGCCGGACCAGTAGAACCAGGGCAGCGGGCGCGCCGCGGCCAGCGCGTTCGTCTCGGCATAGCCGGGCATCTGGTGCCAGTAGATGCCGCGGACATATTCGCGCCAGCCGAGGATCTGGCGGATGAAACCCTCAACCGCATTGAGCGGGGCGGCGCCACGGCGCCAGGCCGTCTCCGCCGCCAGACACACCTCGCGCGCCGTCAGCAGGCCGACATTCAGATAGGGCGAGACGAGGCCGTGATAGAGGAAGGGCTCACCGCGCTTCATCGCGTCCTGCACGTCGCCGAAGGCGGGCAGCGCCTCGGCGATGAAATGGTCGAGCGCCTTCAGCGCATCCGCCCGCGTCACCGCCCAGCCGAAGGGTTCGAGATCGCCGAAATGGCCGGCGAAACGCGTGTTCACGAGGTCCATCACGCCGCGGGTCACTGCGTCCGGTGCGAAACGCAGGCGAAGCGGTGGCCGCGCGCCCTTCGGCAGGGTCTTCCGGTTCTCGGCGTCGTAGTTCCACTGCCCGCCGACGGGCTGGTCACCCTCCATCAGCAGCCCCGTCTCGCGCCGCATCTCCCGATAGAAGAATTCCATGCGGAACGACTTGCGACCATCCGCCCAGCGGGCGAAGCGGCCGCGCCGGCAGAAGAACCGGTCGTCCTCGCGGATCTCGACCGACAGCCCGGTCGCCGCGGCCCAATCCTCCATCATGGCGCGCACCCGCCACTCGCCGGGCTCGGTCACCACGATGCGGTCGACGGCATGTCGCGCCAGCGCCCGCGTCAGCTCGCCGGTGAAGCTGCCGCTATTGGCCGGGTCGTCGAGCCGCACATAGTCGACACGGATGCCCTCCTGCCGCAGTGCCTCGGCGAAATGCCGCATCGCCGCCAGGATGAAGACGATCTTCTGCTTGTGGTGAGGGACATAGGTCGTCTCCGCCGCAACCTCGACCATGAGCACGACGTCGCCGGCCGCATCCAGCCCGTCGAGGGCGGCGACGTCACGCGACAGATGGTCGCCGAGAACGAGGCGCAGCGTCGGCAAGGCCCGTCTCAGCCCTTGGTGCGCAGCATGGAGCGGCCGCCGTCGACGCCGATGATCTGGCCGGTGATCCATCCCGCCTCGGCATCGAGCAACAGCGCGCCGAGCGCCGCCACGTCGTCCGGCTCGCCGAGCCGCGGGATTGCATGCAGCGCGGCGATGGCGTTGGCCATGGTCTCCGAGCCGGTCAGCGCCTTGGCCAGCGGCGTCCGCGTCAGCGATGGCGCGACGCAGTTGACCCGGATCTTCGGGGCGAGTTCGGCCGCGAGCGCCACGGTCAGGCCTTCCACCGCGCCCTTCGCCATCGAGACGGAGGCATGGGCGGCGAAGCCCTGGGCCACCGCCACCGTCGAGACGAGAAGGATCGCGGCCGTCGATCCCTCATAGGCCTTGAGGGCCGGGAGGCTCGCCTGGACGGCACGCACGGCACCGAGGGCGTTGATCTCGAAATCGCGGGTGAAATCGGCATCGGTGAGACGCGCCACGGGCTTGAGATTGATCGAGCCGACGCAATAGGCGAGGCCCGCGAGCCTGTCGCCGGCCTCGGCTGCGGCCGCCTCAATGCTGGCGCGGTTGGTGACGTCGGCCACCGAATAGCTCGCGCCGATCTCGGTCGCGAGGGCCTCCAGGCGTTCGCGGTCGCGCGCCACCAGGTGAACCCGATGCCCGCGGCCGCACAGCCGGCGCGCCAGCGCCGATCCGATGCCACCCGAGCCGCCGTAGATGAGGAAGGTATCGGCCATGTTTCCCGCTGTTCCGCTGCCGGCTTCGTGGCCGGTCTGTGTGATACGGCGGGCACCGGGCGGCGGTTCAGGGATGGGTGCGCGATGGCGAAGATGGTCCGCAAGGCAGACCTGCAGCAGAAGACCTGCGCCACCTGTGGCCGCCCTTTCGCCTGGCGCAAGAGGTGGGAGCGGGTCTGGGACGAGGTGCGTTACTGCTCGGACCGCTGCCGGACAAGCCGTCCGAAAGCGGCCGCCGAGCAGAGCTAGCGGCGCTATATCAGCGCCCCGCTGCGATCAGCCAGAGGGCGAGGAGGATCAAGAGTACGAGCAGCGTGTAGACGCCCACCTGCGAGCGGCCGACCTCCACGCGTCCGTCACTCGCGCGGCGGAATCCGTGGAAGGGGAAGGGCCCGGGCGCATCGGCCGGGGCGACGCGGGCTCGCCCGAAACTCAGCAGCGGCAGCAGCAGGGTGGCGAGCCCGAGGAGAAGAATGTCCACGATGACGTAGACGATTAGCTCGGCAATCACGCCCATGGCTAGCCTCCCCTTTGGGAAACTCTAGCAGCGACGAGGCCCGGCGCAACGCCCTCCGGTATCAGCCGTAGCGGGCCTCGTAACGCGCTTCGCCCTGCGGCGGCGGCGGGATGGCATGACCCTCGTCGGCATATTGGTTCAGCTTGTTGCGCAGCGTGCGGATCGAGATGCCGAGGATATTGGCCGCATGGGTGCGGTTGCCGAGCGTATGGCCGAGCGTGTCGAGGATCAGGTCGCGCTCGACATCGGCCACGGTGCGGCCGACCAGGCCGCGCGTCACCGCCTCCGCCGCGATCGCCGCCTGCGCCGCCACCTGGTCGGGACCGCGGCGCTCGTCGAGCCGCGCGCCGTCGGGCGTACGGATGGCGTCGACGCCGATCTCGGGGCCGGTCGAGAGCAGCACGGCGCGGTGCAGCGTATTCTCGAGTTCGCGCACATTGCCCGGCCAGCGGGCCACCGTGAGCTGGCGGCGTGCATCCGCCGAGAGGAGCTTGGGCTGCATGCCGTTGGCCTCGGCATATTTCTTGGCGAAATGCCCGGCGAGTTCAAGAATGTCGGCCGGACGCTCGCGCAGCGGCGGCAGCTTCAGGTTCACGACGTTGAGTCGGTAAAGAAGGTCCTCGCGGAACGTGCCCTTGCGCACCTCGTCCGCCAACGTGCGGTTGGAGGTCGCGAGGATGCGGATGTCGACGGGAACCGGCCGCGTGCCGCCGACGCGATCGATGACCCGTTCCTGGATGGCGCGCAGGAGCTTCGACTGCAGGCGGACATCCATCTCGGAGATTTCATCGAGCAGCAGCGTGCCGCCATTGGCCTCCTCGAACTTGCCGATGCGGCGGGCGACGGCGCCGGTGAAGGCGCCCTTCTCGTGGCCGAAGAGCTCGCTCTCCAGGAGATTATCGGGGATGGCGGCGCAGTTCACCGCCACGAAGGGCGCCTTCGCCCGGTTAGACTTGGTGTGGACGTAGCGCGCCAGCACCTCCTTGCCGGTGCCGCTCTCGCCGGTGATCAGGATAGAGGCGTCCGAGCCCGCCACCTGGTTGGCGAGCTGGACGACGCGGGCCATGGACTCGTCGCGGTAGATGAGTTGCTTGGCGTCGTCGGCGACCGCCGCCAGCACAGCGGCGATGAGTTCCGGGTCAGGCGGCAGCGGGATGTATTCCTTGGCGCCGGCATGGATCGCCGCCACCGCCGCGCGGGCGTCGTTCGATGTGCCGCATGCGACGATCGGTACGGCGATCATCTCGTCCGCGAAGGCCTGGACGAGCGCCCTGACGTCCATCGTCACCTCGACCATGACGAGGTCGGCACCCTTGGAGCGCATGACGCGCAGTGCCGTCTCGATGTCTTCGGCATTGGTGACGGCAGCGCCCTTGTCCACCGCCATCTTGGTGGCGATCGAGAGCTGGCCCTTGAGTGTTCCGACGATCAGCAGTCGCATCGTTCGGTTTCCTTCAGCGCTCGGCTTTGATGATTTCGGTCATGGTGACGCCGAGGCGATCCTCGACGAGCACCACTTCGCCACGCGCGACGAGACGGTCGTTCACATAGATGTCGATGGCCTCGCCGACCTTGCGGTCGAGTTCGAGAACAGTACCCGGGCCGAGCTTGAGGAGTTCGCCGACATCCATCCGCGACCGGCCGAGCACGGCGGAGACATTGACCGGCACGTCGAAGACGGCTTCCAGATCCGCAGCGTCCTTGGAACTGTCGTCGGCGCCCTCGTCGGCCTCCATACCGGCATTGCTGCCGGGCACCACGTCCATGCCGTCATTTTCGAGATCGGGCAGCGGCATGCCGGTTTCGGTCGGATTGGTCATGTCAGGGCCTCGGCGTTACCGGAGGTGGAGGCGATATAGCGGCCGACCGCCTCGGCGATACGGCGGGCGGTCTCGTCACGGTCGAGCATGACGCCGCCGCTCGACCATTCGATGCGGCAGTCGCCCAGCGGGATGCCCGGCTCCGCCAGGATGACGAGGCGCCCGTCGAAGCCGCGCTCGGCGGCGAGCTTGGTCAGTTCGGCGCGGGCGTCCTCGAGGAGTTCATCGCTGACACGCACGACCAGATGCGGCGCGCTGCGCAGATTGGCGAAGCAGTCGGCGACGAGATCGCGGATGTCGACCAGCGGCTCGCGGGCGACCAGAGCCCCTGACAGTTTCCGCGCCACGGCCACCGCGATGTCGATGGCCTCAGCCTCCAGACGGCCCTCGAGGGTGGCCAGCGCGGCGGCGGCCACCGTCAGCCGGTCGCCGAGGTCACCGAGGGCGATGGCGCGTTGCCGCTCGATGGAAGCCATGGCCCGGGCGTCGCCGGCGATGAACCCCGCCGCGTGGCCTTCCTGGCGGGCGAGCGCGATCAACTGCTCATGGTCGGTGAGCGCGATCTGCGGCTCGGCGGCGCGCTTCGCCTCCTGCCCGAACTCCGTCTCGAAGAGATATTTGACCGGCGCTGCCACGTTCATGTCCTCAGAAGACCAGTTCGTCGTCGGCACGGTTCTTGGAGATCATGATCTCGCCCTTCGCGGCGAGGTCCTTGGCGAGATTGACGAGCACGCCCTGCGCATCGTCCACGTCCTTGAGGCGCATGGGTCCGAGCGCCTGCATGTCGTCTTGGAGCATCTTGGCCGCGCGGGTCGACATCTGCGCGAGGAAGAAGTCGCGCATCGTCTGCGAAGCGCCCTTGAGCGCGATCGCCAGCTTGTCCTTCTCGACCTGTCGGACGAGCGTCTGCGCCGAGCCGGCGTCGAGCTTGGCGAGGTCGTCGAAGGTGAACATCAGGCTCTTGATGCGCTCGGCCGAGTCGCGGCTCTGCTCTTCCAGCGCCGTGATGAACCGCGTTTCGGTCTGCCGGTCGAAGGAATTGAAGATCTCCGCCATGGCCTCGTGGCTGTCGCGCCGCGAGGTCTGCGAGAGATTGGACATGAACTCGGTGCGGAGCGTCTGCTCGATGCGCTCGAGCACGTCCTTCTGGATCGCCTCCATCTTGAGCATGCGGCCGACGACGTCGAGGGCGAACTCCTCGGGCAGGATGGCGAGCACCCGGCCGGCATGTTCCGGCTTGATTTTGGAGAGCACCACCGCGACCGTCTGCGGATATTCGTTCTTGAGATAGTTGGCGAGCACCTGCTCCTGCACGTTGGAGAGCTTCTCCCACATGTTGCGGCCGGCAGGTCCGCGGATCTCCTCCATCAGGCTGGCGACGCGGTCCGACGGCATGAACTGCGAGAGCAGGCGTTCGGTGGCGTCGAAATTGCCCATCAGGCCGCCGGCGGCCGACAGCCGGCCGACGAACTCGAGCATCAGGCTCTCCACCACGTCCGGCTCGACCGTGCCGAGCTGCGACATGGCGATGGACAGGACCCGGATCTCGTCGTCATCGAGCAGCTTCCAGATGCGGGAGGACACCTTGTCGCCCAGCGTCAGCATGAGGATGGCGGCGCGCTGTTGGCCGTTCAGCCCCTTGGCGGCGAGAGTGTTGATGCGGCCATCGGCGGAGAGGGCGGCGAGAGCGCTGCCGAATTCCGCGTCGCGTTGAATCTGGGCCACGGTCATTTCGGTTCCCCGTCATTAAGCCACTGGCGGATGATCGACACCGTCTCATGCGGGTTCTTTTCGACCAGTTCTCCGACCTTCGTGAGCGAGGCCTGATGCACCTCGCCCTTGATCTGGGCAAATTCGATCATCTTCATGGTGGCACTTTCTGCGCCCGGCACCAGCGGCGGCGACTTCATCGCCACGGTGCCGTCGCCACGCTCACCGGGCTCGCCGCCCGTGGCCCCATCGGCACGCGCCGCGGCAGTGCCGGTGCTACCAGCAGGCAGCGCCGCCGGGACCTCGTCCGGCGCCACGATGCGGCGAAGCAGCGGCCGGACGACGAACAGCATGACCAGCAGCGACACCAGCAGCAGTACCGCCAGCTCGATGGCGTAGCGGATGTCCTCCTTCGTGAAGTCGTAGACCATCCACCAGGGCCTCTCGGCTTCCGGTGCGGCGAGCTGGGGCGCCTCGGCGAAGCGCAGGTTGACGATCTCGACCTGGTCGCCGCGCCGCTGGTCGAAGCCGATGGCGGAACGCACCAGTGCGCCGATGCGCTCCAGCTCCTCGGCCGGCCGGGGCTGGTAGTTGACGTTGCCCTGCGCGTCACGGGCATAGATGCCGTCGACGAGAACCGCCACCGACACGCGCCTGATGCGACCGCCCTCGATCACCTCCGTGCGCTGGGTGCGCGCGATCTCGTAATTGACCGTCTCTTCGGTCTTGCGGCTCGCCTCGCGCGACGGATTGGCGCCGGCACCGGTCTGGTTGGCGCCGGGAAGCTCGTTGCCGACCGTGACCTGGCCGTCGCCGCGCCCCTCGTTGGAGCTGGACTGTTCCTCGCGGGTCTGGGTCGAGCGCACCACGCGACGCTCCGGATCGAAATCGTCGGAGGTCTGGGTGACGCGGTTGAAGTCCATGTCGGCGGCGACCTGGACGCGGGCCCGGCCGGGACCGACGACGGAGGCGATGATGCTCTCGACCTGCTCGCGCAGGCGACGCTCCTGGCCAGCCTTCCGCTCGTCGACGGTGGACCCCATCATGCCCGTCGCATCGCCCGCACCGTCGGCGAGGAGCCGGCCGCCCTCGTCGACGATGGAGATGCGCTGCGGCGACAGGCCGCGCACCGCCGAGGCGACGAGGTGGCGCACCGCGCGGATCTGCTGCGGCTCCAGCCCGCCGCGGACCCGGAGCACGATGGAAGCGGAGGGCTCGGTCCGCTCGCGCGAGAACAGGGCGCGCTCGGGCAGAACCAGGTGGACGCGGGCCGACTGCACCCGCTCGATCCCGCGGATGGTACGGGCGAGCTCGCCTTCCAGCGCCCGCAGCTGGTTCATGTTCTGCACGAAGGAGGTAGAGGAGAGCGCGTCGCCCTTGTCGAAAATCTCGTAGCCGACGCCGCCACCGCGCGGCATGCCGCCCTCGGCGAGTTGCAGGCGGACGCGGGCGACCTGTTCCTGCGGGACGAAGACCTGGGCGCCCTCGTTGCGCAGTTGGAACTTCACCTGCCGGCGTTCCAGTTCCTTCACGACCTGTGCGGAATCCTCCAGCGTGAGATCGGAGAAGAGGAGCGCCATCTGCGGCTGGCTCATCCTGAGGATGATGTAGACGAAGAACCCGACCAGGCCGAACGAGACCGCCCCCATCGCCGCGAGGCGGGGCGCTCCCAGTTTCTTCATGAACTCCATCATGCCGTTCAAGACGCCACCAGCCATCCGGTCCCAAGCGACGCGGCCTGCCGCCGTTCGCTGGGCAAGATTTGCCGGGTGGGTGGTTACCGGATGGTTAACGCGGCCGTGCGTTTTGGGGCGGTATGTCGATTTTACCGCAGCGAGCGCAGGACGAGCCCGATTCCGCCGGCCGTCAGCCCGAGCATCATCAGCGTGTTGAAGAGGCTGGTGGGAACGAAATAGATCGTCAGGTTGACCAGGATACCGGCGGCGATGATGATCACGCCGGCGAAGAGCAGCAGGAACCCGAAGCGCGACGAGCCGTCGAAGAACAGCATCCCGATGCCGAAGAGGATGGGAACCAGCGACAGGCCGAAGGCCGAATAGCCGCCCAAAGTCCACGATCCCCCGTGGACGGAGACCTGATTCGTCAGCAGATAGGCCCCGGCAACCGTCATGCCGAGGCCGACGAAGAAGGTGATCAGGCCGCCGGGCGTGCCGCCGGCGCCGGACAGACGGAAGTCGGCCATGTCGGGCTCCATGAGGGGCTGGGTCGCCCGCCCAGAGCTTTGCCATTCCTCCCCGCCGGGAACAAGCGCCTGCGCGTGGCCGCCGGGTAACCTCGCGTTAACCATCTGCCCGGCAATTCTTGCCCAGGACGATTCAACAAATCCGCGCGTGTTTGCGGACGGGGACCGGGCATGAGCGATACGGCGGCAGCCGACAGACAGCGCGCGACGGCCAGTGGCATGTCGGTCGGCCAGATGGCCGGCTGGCTGCGCCGGCCCGACCTGTGGATGGCCGTCGGTGTCATCGGCATCCTGATCATCCTGATCTTCCCGCTGCCGGCGATCGTGCTCGACCTGATGCTGGCGGTATCGATCATCTCCTCGGTCATGATCCTCATGACCGCGCTGTTCATCCACAAGCCGCTGGAATTCTCGTCCTTCCCTACGGTTCTGCTCATCGCCACGATGCTGCGACTGGCGCTGAACCTGGCCTCGACCCGCCTGATCCTCTCGCACGGGCACGAGGGCACCCACGCCGCCGGCCATGTCATCGAAGCCTTCGGCAACTTCGTGATGGGCGGCTCTTTCGTCATCGGCATCATCGTCTTCGCCATCCTGGTGCTGGTGAATTTCATCGTCATCACCAAGGGTTCCGGCCGCATCGCCGAGGTCGCGGCGCGCTTCTCCCTCGACGCCATGCCCGGCAAGCAGATGGCGATCGACGCCGACCTCTCCGCCGGCCTGATCGACGAGCAGACCGCCAGGACGCGCCGCAAGGACCTCGAAGACGAGAGCGCCTTCTACGGCGCGATGGACGGCGCCTCGAAATTCGTGAAGGGCGATGCCATCGCCGGCCTGATCATCACCTTCATCAACATCATCGCGGGTCTCATCATCGGCGTCGCCCAGCAGGGCATGCCCTTCCTCGAGGCGGCGCGGACCTACACGATCCTGACCGTCGGCGATGGCCTCGTCAGCCAGATCCCCGCCCTGATCATCTCAACCGCCGCCGGCCTGCTCGTGTCCAAGGCGGGCGTCACCGGCTCGGCCGACCAGGCGATGCTCAAGCAGTTGACCGGCTACCCGAAGGCGCTGGGCCTCTCGGCCGGCGTCATGGGCGCGATGGCCCTCCTGCCGGGCATCCCGTTCCTGCCTTTCGCCGGCCTTGCGGCCCTCGCCGGCTGGGCGGCCTACTCGCTCGGCGAGGAATCCAAGCGCATCGCCCGGGACTCGGACGTGGCCGAGGCCGCGGAGGTCGCCGCCGCCGCCGCGCCGCCGGCGGAAGAACCGATGTCCTCCGTCCTTAAGATCGACGACCTGAAGATCGAGCTCGGCTACGGCCTGCTGCCGCTCGTCCAGTCGGAGGGCGGCTCGGACCGACTGACCGACCAGATCAAGGCGCTGCGCCGCCAGCTCGCCTCCGACATGGGCTTCGTCATGCCCTCGGTGCGCATTCTCGACAACGTGCAGCTGCCGCCCAACCAGTACATCATCCGCGTCAAGGAGGTGGATGCCGGCCAGGGCCAGATCTGGCCGATGCAGTACATGGTCATGGATCCGGCCGGCGGTCGGGTCGACCTTCCCGGTGTCCACACGACCGAACCGACCTTTGGCCTGCCCGCGACCTGGGTCGATGCGGCGCTGAAGGAAGAGGCGAGCGTCCGCGGCTATACGGTGGTCGATGCCGCGACCGTGCTGTCGACGCATCTCACCGAGATCCTCAAGGCCAACGTCTCCGACCTGCTCAGCTATTCCGAGGTGCAGAAGCTCATCAAGGACATGCCCAAGGACCAGGGCGACCTCATCAAGGACCTCGTCCCCGGCCAGATCACCATATCCGGCATCCAGCGCGTCCTGCAGACGCTTCTCACCGAGCGCGTCTCCATCCGCGACCTGCCGACCATCCTCGAAGGCATCGCCGAGGCCGTCGCCTTCACCCGCTCGCCGGCACAGATCGCCGAGCATGTGCGCGCGCGCCTCGCTCGCCAGCTCTGCGCCCAATATGCCGGCTATGACGGCGGCCTCGCCCTCATCGCGCTGTCGCCCGTCTGGGAACAGGCCTTCGCCGATTCCATCGTCGGCCAGGGCGACGACCGCCAGCTCGCCATGCAGCCGTCGAAACTGTCCGAATTCATCATGCTGGTGCGCGATTCCTTCGAGGATGCCGCCCGCATGGGCGAGGCGCCGGTCCTCCTCACCAGCCCAGGCATCCGGCCCTTCGTACGCTCCATCGTTGAGCGCTTCCGCGCCCAGACGCCGGTCCTCAGCCAGGCGGAGATCCATCCGCGCGTGCGCCTGAAGACGGTCGGCAGCGTCTGACGCCGCCCCGGACCGGGACGGTCGGTTAACCCTGCCTTCATCCTTTCATCGACGCCCGGACTGGCTGCGCTAGAACAGCGTGTGGAGGGGGTCTGTCCCATCGGGGCGAGGCTTTTCGATGAGGTTCCGCATGTCTCCTGCCAGGGCCGTTCTGGCCACCATCACCGTCAATTTCGTCGTATGGACCCTGATCATCGCCGCCGGCGTCCATTACCTGATCTGATCGCGGTCACCACAATGACGAAAGGCCCCGGCATCGACAGCCGGGGCCTTTCGCATTCGGGACCGGTCCTCACGCCTTCGGTGGGCGCCCGTCGGGCGTACTGGTGATCTCGCCGCTCCTGACGCGATCGGCATGGGAGGTCGTGCCGCCTGCGGCCAGCAGCTTGGCCTGGCCGATCCAGTCCTCGCGCTCGATGCGGCCGGGGAAAGCGAGATAGCCGCCGACCCACTGGGCCTCCCTGGGGGTCCAGGCGGCGATCTGATCGAAGTGGAAGACGCCGAGCGCATGGAGCCGCGCTTCGTTCTGCGGCCCGATGCCCCGGATCAGTTCGAGTTCGTCGGCCTTGCCGGAGCGCGGCGTGGCGACACCCTGCGGCTTGCTGCCCTGTGCCATAGCCTCCGACGCCGCCACGGCGCTGGCCGACAGCGGGGGCGACGCGACAGCCTCGCCGACCAGGCCGGCCACCGCGGTGGTGGCGCCGGCCACCGCCTTGACCGCTTCGGTGCCGGAGGTGAAGGCCTGCCCGGCGACAGCCATTTGCTGCAGCGGCTCGGCTGCCGCATCCTCGGCCTTGTCGGTGAAGACGCGGGCGAAGGCGCCGACGATGCAGCCGAGGAGATAGGCGGCGCCGAAGAGCACCATCGTGTCGAGCCAGAGGCCGGGGCGCCCGGGCACCCAGTTCAGCGCGGCGGCCACCACCATGAGCGCGAAGACGGTCATGGCGAGCGCGGCCCATGCACTCCGACCCTTGTCCTCCCGGTCGGACGTGATCCAGCCGACGGCGAGGCCGCCGGCGAGGGCCAGGAGGAGCGGAGCGGTGAAGGTTTGAACGAGATACAGCATCACCCTCTCCTCAATTGCGCGGCAGGACGTGGAATTCGACCCGGCGGTTGAGAGCGCGGCCCTCTTCCGAGTCGTTCGGGGCGACAGGCTTGGAGGCGGCATGGCCGACCACGACCAGTGCCCGCGCCTCGACCCCGCGTCGCAGGAGTTCGCTCCGCATCACGCCGGCGCGATCCTCGGACAGCTTCTGGTTCTGTCCGGTCCAGTTGTGGCTGTCGGTATGGCCTGCCACCTCGATCCGCGCCTCGCCGCCGCAGCGCTTGACCGCAGCCGCGAGGCGGTCGAGCACCGGTCCATGCTCGGCGCGCTGCTCCGCCTTGAAGTAGTCGAACAGGATGCGGTCGCCCTCGAGCGCGGTCTGGATGATCGCGCTGCAGTCGGGCGGCGGCAGCCAGAGCGGTGCGGGGGAGGGCGGGGGCGGCATGGCGGCCGGCGCCGGCGGTGGTGCCGCCGCAGAACCGGCGGCATTCGCGACCGTTGCGGCGGCGCCTCCCGAACCTGCCACCGACGATGCGCTGGCCGACGGGGTGGGAGCCGGCGGCGCCCCCGCCGTGGGAGCAGAGGCTGCCGCGGCAGCGACGGTTCCCGATCCGGAACTCCCGGAGGTCGCTGCGACCGGCGCGGTCGGCTGAGCCGCGACCGGCGGCAAGGCCGGTGGGACGACGGGAAGCACGACCGGCGGCAAGGCCGGCGGGACGACGGGAAGAATGAGTTGCTGCACGGGCGGCGCCATGGCCTCCAACGACGGCGGTGGCACCGGCACCACCGGCAAAGGCAATTGCTGGGCGACCGGCGCGAGCGTTTCGAGCCGCGGCAGCGGCGCGACGAGATCCGCCGAGAGCGGCGGTGGCGCCGGCGGCGGCGGAATCTCGGCCGGGGGCAAGGCGATGTCGGTCATCGCGACCACCGGCGCACCAACCGCGGCGAGAGCCTGCCTGACGCTCATCGCGACGCCGGCATCCGGCGCGCGGCCGGCCAGCGTCAGCCTGTTGCCGTTGATCTGGGCCGAGCCTTCGGTCAGGCGGAAGAGCTGGGTGAGGGCCGCCTCCGTCAGCTCCGCATAGTTGACGCCGTCGGGAAATCCGCCTGCGAGCCGCATCTCGTCGACGACGCGCAAGCCTCCGGCAACCCGTCCGGCCAGCGCCAGAACCGCCGCCTTGGCGGCTTCCGACGGGGCGAAGCCTTGCAGAGTCAGTGCATCCGGAGACCTCTGCGCGCTCCAGCTGAAGAGCGACACGACGGGCGGCGCGACGATCAGGTCGCCGATCGAGAACCCGTCCTGGGTGCCGCGCACCGCGCCGGCGAGCCGGTCGAAGGCGGCCGGATCGGCCGCGACGCCGGTGAACGAATAGACGGTGCCGGCGATCTTCGCCGTGCCGCTGGCGAGGCCCTTCAACTGATCGATGGAGGAGAGCGCCTTGGCCTCCAGATTGGCGGGAAGTCCGCCGATGACGGTCATGGCGTCGGTCACAGGACCGGTGGTCGAGGCACGGGCGGCGGCCAGGATCCGGTCGCGCGCCTCGGGGGAACCGATCGATCCGACGAGCCGGATGGCACCGTCGGCAGACTTGACCGCCGACCAGTCTGCCTCAGGCGGCAGGATCGCCGCGGGCGGCGGCGTCTGCGGCACGGCGCGGCCCGGCACGGCGACGTTGATGCCACCGCTGGTGATCCCCTGCGGCAACGCGCCCAAGGCGCTTTCGATCACGGCCTTGGTCGCGGCATCGCCGGCCGTGCCGGTGAAGCGGAAGGCCGTTCCGGTCAGCGTCGCCGATCCGGACGTGACCCGTCCCAGCTGTTCGAGCCCCAGTTCGGCCGCACGGGTAGCGGTGGTGGGAATGTCGCGCGCCAGCGTCATCAGATCGCTGACCTCGGCGCCGGACACCGCCCTGCGCGCCGCCTCGACGAGACGGGCCCGCGCGCCGTCCGGCGCGACCTGGCCGGACAGCGTGAGGGTCTGGCCTTCACGCCGCGCCGACCAGCCGAAGGGATTGGCGGCCGGCAGGAGATCATTGGCGGCATCGGCGCGGCGAACGCCGAACTGGCCCTCGGCGGCAGTCTCGGCCACGGCACCCGCGGCGAGCGCCGGGCCCGTACCGGTGATGACCGCATCGCGCCCGCGGACGCTGACGACCGCCCAGGGCTTGCCGTCGACGGTGGACGTCGCGGCGATCGCCCGCGTCGCACGGGCGGCCAGATCGGCTTCGATGCTGTTCTGTTTCCACCACAGGGAACCGCCGGCCAGGAGGGCGAGCGGCAGCAGGCCTGGAAGCCAACGACGCGGCTGATGCAACATGAAACTCGTCCTCACTCGTTCACCGCCGCTGTGCGGCCGGCTTGTCCCGCCTCGCCTGCGCGCCGCAAGCAGACCAGGCGGACGGGTTTCAAGGAGATTTCGGTGCGGAACGCCACGCGAGTCAAGATCGGCATTACCGAATCGGTCATGATTTATCCGGCAGGCTCCGTTTCCGGAACGCGCGGGGGACAACCGGCGTGAGTGTGGAGAGCATCAGGCCCACCCAGGCGGTGGCTCCAGTCGAGCCCGTCAACCTGCGCGCAGCGCTGGAGGCCCTCGGCGCGAAGGCCGGCGAGGCCGTCGCCGCGCGGGTGGCCGCCATGTTGCCCGAAGGCATCGCCCGGCTCGCCATCGGTACCGGTACGCTCGACGTCAGGACCAGCCAGCCGCTGGTGCCGGGAACCGACGTCATGCTGACGGTGGAACGCGGCGGCCAGGCGGTGAGAATCGCCCTGGCGGAGGCCGGGCTCGCCACCCTGCGCAGCATGCAGGGTTCACCCGGAGCGCCGGCCCGGACCACCGCAGCACCTGCTTCCGCCGGCACCGCGTCGGTGCCCGGCGCAGGGACGGTCACCACCGCCCTCGTCGACCTCCTGGCACGCGGTCTCGTATCGTCCGGCGCTGCCAAGCTGGTGGAGGGTGGGCAGGTCGCGCTGGCGGCGCGTGGCACATCGAACCCGGCTCAGGTTGAAATGGGTGAGAACGGCGCCTCGCCTCCGAAAGCGCTCCGCGAAGCCCTCGTCCAGGGCGTCCGGGCAGCCGCCGGGCGGCAGGAGAGCCTGACCGCGCTGTTCGCCGACCTCACCGCCGTGGCCCAGGGCCGCACGCGGGCGACGATACCGGCGCCGGTCGCCCGCGCCATGGCCGAGGTCCTCGGTTTCCGCGTGCCGGCGGAGGCCCTGGCGACGCCGGCGGGACTGGCCAGGGCACTGCAGGATTCCGGCGCGCAGCTGGAGGCGAGGCTCGCGGCGCTGCCGCCGGGAATGCCACTGCCACCGGATCTGAAGGCGGCGCTGCAGCGGCTGCAATCGGCCCTCGCCGGCTGGCCGGCGGGTCTCGACGACCCCGCTGGGGGTCAGGCCGCCGCGAAAACGTCGGGTCACGAGCGCCCGCCGCTCCGCGGCGCCCTTCCCCATGGCCAGCCGGTCCAGCAGAGCCAGCTTGGCGCGGCCTCGACCCCTGCCGAGGTGGCGCAGATCCTCACCGAACGCACGGAAGCCGCGCTGGCGCGCATCACCCTGCTGCAGGCCGCCTCGCTTCCCGACATGCGCGACGGCATCCGCCCGGACCTGCAGGGTCTGACCACGCTGGAAGTGCCCCTGCGCGTCGGCGTCGAGACCGCCGTCGTCCAGTTCCAGATCCAGCGCGACCGGGACGAGGCGGACGAGCCGACGGCCCGCTCCCGCAAGGCCGGCGACTGGACCATGCGTTTTTCGCTCGATGCGGAGCCCCTCGGGCCGATCCATGCCGCCGTGCGCTGGCACGACGGCCGCGTCGGCATCCAGCTCTGGGCCGAGCGGGACAACGTCGCGGCGGCGCTCGAAGCCCAGCGGGCGGGACTTTCCGACGCCCTCGCGGCCTCCGCCTTCACGGTCGAGCGGCTGACCATCGCATCGGGGACGCCGCCCGATCCGCGCACCCCGACCGGCCTGCCCCGCCAGCGCCTGGACCTCTCGTCATGAGCGCGGAGGACATCCCGGTTCGCCCCACCATAGCGGTGGCGCTCGAATATGACATGGGCAAGGACGCCGCCCCGCGCGTCACCGCGTCCGGGCGCGGGCTCGTCGCCGAGAAGATCATCGCCACGGCGCGCGAACACGGCGTCGCCATCGAGGGCAATCCGCTCCTCGCCGAGGCCCTTTCGGGTGTCGCGGTGGACGACCATATCCCCGAAGAACTCTATCGTGCCGTCGCCGAGGTCATCGGCTTCGTGCTGCGTGCCGCCGGCAAGCTGCGCTAGGCCGATCTTCCACAGCGGAGGCATTTAGCCGTCTGGCGGGCCCGGCAGCGTTCGATTATAGGCTGATAACCAAGAAAATCCCGGGAGGACAGCATGACCCACGTCGACAGCGCGCCTGCGAGGCCCTGGACGAAATTCTATTCGGTCGGCATGCGCCACACGATCGACGAGGCCCCCTATCCCAATCTCGCCGCCATGGTCCGCTCCGTGGCGCGCACCTTCGGGGCCAAGACCGCCTTCTCGCTCTGCCTGCCCAACGGCATGGGCGGCTCGCTGACCTATGCCGACATTGACCGCCTGTCCGACGACTTCGCGGTCTATCTGCGCGAGGTCCTTAGGCTTGAGGCCGGCGCGCGCGTCGCGCTGCAGACGCCGAACGCCCTCGCCTTCCCGATCGTCGCCTTCGGCGTCTTCAAGGCCGGATGCGTGCTCATCAACGTCAATCCGCTCTACACCGCCGAAGAGATGGGCAATGTCTTTGCCGACGGCGACCCGGACCTGCTCGTCATCATCGACATGTTCGCCGACAAGCTGCCGGCGGCCTTCGCGCGCCACAAGGTCCGCAACGTCGTCGTCTCCTCGATTACCGACTTCATGCCCTGGCTGCAGGGCACGCTGGTCGGCCTCGTACAGAAGTACAAGGACAAGTCGGTGAAGCCGGTTCCGGTGGAGCACACGACCTTCCGTGCCGCCCTCGCCGCCGGCGAGGCGCGCAAGGCAGGCGTCAAGGTCACCGCCTATGCCGAGACCGTCGGCCTCGATACGCTCGCCGTGCTGCAGTATACGGGCGGCACCACGGGCGTCTCCAAGGGTGCCATGCTGACCCACGGCAACCTCGTCATCAACATGGCGCAGGCGCTGGAAATGGTCGCGTCGAACATGGTCAAGGGTGAGGAGACGATCCTCACCGCGCTGCCGCTCTACCATATCTTCGCCTTCACGGTGAACATGCTCGGCTACTGGGTGCTCGGCGCCCACAACGTGATGGTTCCCAGTCCACGGCCGCTGACCAACCTGCAGAAGGCCTTCGAGAAGTTCCCGATCTCGACCCTGACCGGCGTCAACACGTTGTTCAACGGGCTCAACAACGAAGCCTGGTTCCGCGACAACCCGCCCAAGGCTCTGAAGAGTTCCTGCGCCGGTGGCATGGCGTTGCAGGACGCTGTTGCCAAGCGCTGGCACGAGGTGACGGGCACGCCGGTGATCGAGGGCTACGGCCTGACCGAATCCTCCCCCGTCCTCACCTTCAACCCGCTCGATGCGGTGCGGGAAGGCACGATCGGCGTTCCCGTTCCCTCCACCGACATCAAGTGCGTCGACGACGAGGGCAAGGAAGTGCCGCTTGGCCATCCCGGCGAACTGATCGCCCGCGGGCCGCAGATCATGGCGGGTTACTGGCGCAAGCCCGACGAGACCGCCCGCACCGTGCGCGACGGTTGGCTCTACACCGGCGACATCGCCACCCAGGACGCGGACGGCTATTTCACCATCGTCGACCGCAAGAAGGACATGGTGCTGGTCTCCGGCTTCAACGTCTTCCCCAACGAGGTCGAGGATACGCTGGCCAAGCACCCCGACATCCTTGAAGTCGCTGTCGTCGGCGTGCCGGACGGCGCAGCCGGCGAGGCGGTCAAGGCCTTCGTCGTCCGGAAGCCGGGCTCCGATATCTCCGCCGAGGAAATCCGCGCCTTCTGCAAGGAGCATCTGACCGGCTACAAGGTGCCGAAAACGGTGGAGTTCCGCACCGAGCTGCCGAAGTCGAACGTCGGCAAGATCCTGCGCAAGGACCTGCGCGCCGAGGAAATGGCGAAGGCACCGAAGGCCTGAGGGCCTGCCCGCAGGGCGGCCGCGCACGGCGGCCGCCTTTCCCCTCCGTCGCCGACGCGCTAGCCTCTGCGCAGGTGGAGACGCGCCATGACCGATCACGATCACCACGACCATCATCACCACGACCACGACCACCACCATCACGACCACAGCGAACTCTCGGCCATGGACGCGAGGGTGCGGGCGCTGGAGACGATCCTCGTCGCGAAGGGCTATGTCGATCCGGCCGCCCTCGACGTGCTGATCGAGACCTACGAGACCAAGGTCGGGCCGCACAACGGTGCCCGTGTCGTGGCGAGGAGCTGGGTCGACCCCGCCTACCGTGCCCGGTTGCTCGCGGACGCCACCGCCGCTGTCGCCGAACTCGGCTATGCCGGTCGCCAGGGCGAGCACCTCGTTGCGGTGGAGAATTCGGCCGAAACCCACAATATGGTCGTCTGCACCCTGTGCTCCTGCTACCCGTGGCCGGTGCTCGGCCTGCCGCCGGTCTGGTACAAGTCGGCGCCCTACCGCGCCAAGGCGGTGCGCGACCCGCGCGGCGTCCTCGCCGATTTTGGTGTGTCGCTGCCTGCGGGCAAGGCCATCAAGGTCTGGGATTCGACCGCCGAGATCCGCTACCTCGTCGTGCCGGAACGTCCCGTCGGAACCGACGGCTGGGACGAGGCCCGCCTCGCCGGTCTCGTCAGCCGCGATTCGATGATCGGCACGGGCCTCGCCCGCAGCCCGGAGGCGACGGCATGACCTACGTCACCCATGCCGATCTCGGCGGGCGTCACGGCCTCGGGCCGGTGATGCCGGAGCGCGACGAGCCCCTGTTCCACGCCCCCTGGGAAGCCAGGGCCCTGGCGCTGACCCTGGCCATGGGCGCGACCGGCGCCTGGAACATCGACCAGTCGCGCGCCGCCCGCGAGCAGCAGCCCGGCTATCTCGGCATGAGCTATTATGAGGTTTGGACCGGCGGGCTCGAACGCCTGGTGACCGACCGCGGCCTCGTCACCGAAGCCGATCTCGCCGCCGGCCGTTCTGTCGACCCGGCGAAGTCCGTCCCCCGGGTCCTCACCGCCGAGAACGTCCCGGCCGTGCTGGCGCGCGGAGGCCCGACCGAACGGGAAGCGGCAGGTCCCGCCCGCTTCGCCGTCGGCGAACGCGTCAGGACCGCGAGCATGCCGGCGCCGAAGGGCCATACGCGCCTGCCGCGCTATGTCCAGGGCAAGACCGGCACGGTCACCTATCTGCACGGCGTCCACGTCTTCGCCGACATCAACGCCACCGGCGCGGGCGAGGAGCCCGAATGGCTCTACACCGTGCGGTTCGACGGGCGGGAGCTCTTCGGGACCGAGGGCGACCCCGCATCCAGCGTCTCCGTCGACGCCTGGGACAGCTATCTGAGCCCGGCATGACCCAGACCATCGTTCCCGACCTCGCCGCCCTGCCCCACATCCCCTGTGATGCCGAGGGGCCCGTCTTTCGCGAACCCTGGGAGGCCCATGCCTTCGCTCTCGCCGTGACGTTGCACCAGCGGGGCCTGTTCACCTGGGCCGAATGGGCAGAGACGCTCTCCGGTGAGATACGCGCCGCCCAGGCCGCCGGCGATCCCGATACGGGCGAGACCTACTACAGCCATTGGCTGGCAGCGCTGGAACGGCTGGTGATCGCTAAGGGCGTCACCAGCGCACCGGCCATCGCCGACACCACCGCCGCCTGGCATCGCGCGGCGGAGGCGACCCCGCATGGCCAGCCGATCGTCCTCGACGCGCGGATGTGAGCCGCCTTTTCGTGGGACGGCCTAGGCCATCGCCACCGGCTGCGGCAGATTGACCCAGTCTCTTCCGGGTGAGCATGGTTCGCGCAAGGTGCACCTGCCCATCAGCTCCGCCACATCCCGTCATGCACCCCGCGGAGAGAACCGAGATACCCGACATGCGAGCCCTGCTCATCGCGGCTTTTGCCGCTCTTTCCCTTATGGTTGCCGGCGATGTCCATGCCCAGTCGCGTCAGGACTTCGTCCTGATCAACCGCACCGGCTACACGATCGAGGAGGTCTATGTCAGCCCCTCCCGCGTCACCGCCTGGGGCAACGACGTCCTCGGAGCCGACACGCTGGAAAATGCCCGGCAGGTCACGGTCCGCTTCAACGGCAGCACCACCGAGTGCAGCTTCGACATCAAGGTCGTCTATGACGACAAGGAGACCGCCGAGTTCCGCGGCGTCGACCTGTGCCGCGTCAGCAAGGTCACGCTCTTCTACAACCGTTCGGCCGGCACGACGCGCTTCACGGTCGAATGAGGCGACAGGGTCGGGGCGGGTTCCAGCGAGCCCGCCCCTCGCCCGTCATTTCACTGCGGCAGGGTCGGGACGGGTTCCGATGAGCCCGTCCCGCGCCCGTCATTTCACGGAAGAGAAGGCCGTCGGCGCCAGGAATGAGCTCGCGATATTGGCGACGATCGGCCCGTCGCTCTCGCTCTCGCTGCGCGCGGCGTTCCAGTCCGGATCCTGCTGGAAGGCGACCCACTTGGCCTCGCGCTCGGCCATGGATTCCCATGCCAGCAGATAGGTCAGGTCGTTGTTCGACGGGCCGATCGCCGTGGTGAAGAACCCGGCCTGGCGGATGCCGTGCTTCTCCCAGATCTTCAGCGTGTGATTCTGGAAGCGGGCGAGCAGCTTGGGCAGGCGACCGGGCAGGCAGTTGTAGACGCGCAATTCGTAGATCATAGACTTTCCTTCCCTGATGGGACCACCACCATGCCGTGCGCCGCGGCTCTTGGCCATCGACGCCGGCGAATGGCGGGCTCCTGGGAGAAGGCTCCCGGCGATGGCCGCCGCCTCTAGGCTGCCATCAGGTCCTGCACCGCCTGCCGCAGCAGTGCCTCGTCGGCGGGATTCTGGGCCGGGTTGCCGGCACGGTGGCCCCAGATCGAGGGGATCGGCCGCAGTTCGGCATTCGGCATCATGGCGGTCTCGATGGCGCTGTCGGCCGTGGGAAAATAGAGGTCGGTCTCCGATGGCATGATGATCGACCGCGCGGTGATCGCCCCGAGGGCGCGCGACAGGTCGCCGCCGAAAACCGGATTGTCGGAAATGTCGGAGGCCAGCCAGGTCTCGATCATCGACAGCAGGTCGGCCGGGTCACGTCGCAGGAAATTCGCCTCCCAGCTGCGCACCAGGAAATCCTCCAGCGAGGAGAAGCCGACGGTCCGCCACACCTCCTCCCGGTAGAAGGCCTGGCTCATCGCCCAGCCGGCATAGACCCTGGCGAAGGCACGCAGGCCCTTCACCGGGCGCTCGACGAAGCGGCCGTCGCGCCAGGCGGAATCGGCGGTGAGCGTGGCGCGGATCCCTTCCAGGAACACCCGGTTGTGCGGGCTGGTGCGGGCCGAGGTGCATACAGCGCAGATGGCGCCGACCCGGTCGGGATGGAGCGCGCCCCAGTGCAGCGCCTGCTGGCCGCCCATCGACCAGCCATAGACGAGGGCGAGGCGCTCGATTGCGAAGACCTCCTGCAGCAGCCGCTCCTGTGCCGCGACATTGTCGACATGGGTGAAGACCGGGTCGCGTCCGAGGCCGAAGGGCTCGGCCAGCGTGCTGGGCGAGGAGGAGAGGCCGTTGCCGAACTGGTTCGGGATGATGATGAACCAGCGCGTCGGATCGAGCACCCGTCCCGGCCCGATCAGCCAGTCGATGTCGCTGTGATGAGCGCCGTAGGAGGTCGGGTAGAGGATGGCGTTGCTGCGCGCGGCATTCAGCGTGCCGTAGGTCTTGTAGGCGAGGCGGGCGAGCGGCAGCGTCAGCCCGCGTTGCAGGGCGAAGGACCTGATCTCGAAAATGTCGTGGTCGGCCATCCATCCCCCCTGATCCCGCCGCCACCATAGGCGGGCGGAGCGGAGAAGGGGAGGCTGCCCCGGCCGGGGCAGCCTCCCGCGCGGACCGGGGGGAACGGCCGCGCTGGTCCTCAGCCATGGGCCTGGCTGATGGCTCCGACGTGTTGCGGACTGTCGCAGCCTGTTCCAGATACGGGAGAACGCGTTGGCCGGATCAGCTGCGCAATCCCGGCGCCTCCTGGCCGGTGCGCGCGACATAGTCGGTATAGCCGCCGCCATAGGCATGGATGCCCTCCGGCGTCAGCTCCAGCACCCGGTTGGACAGGGCGGCGAGGAAATGCCGGTCATGCGAGACGAAGAGCATGGTGCCCTCATAGCCGGCCAGCGCCTTGATCAGCATCTCCTTGGTGGCCATGTCGAGGTGGTTGGTCGGCTCGTCCAGGACGAGGAAATTCGGCGGATCGAAGAGCATCCGCGCCATGACGAGGCGTGCCTTCTCGCCGCCTGAGAGCACCCGACAGCGCTTTTCGACATCATCGCCGGAAAAGCCGAAGCACCCGGCCAGCGCCCGCAGCGACCCCTGGCCTGCCTGCGGAAAGGCCTCCTCGAGCCAGCGGAAGACGGTCTGCTCGCCGTCCAGCAGTTCCATGGCGTGCTGGGCGAAATAACCCATCTTGATGCTGGCGCCGAGCGCCACTGTGCCGTCGTCGGGATCGGTCGCGCCGGTGACGAGCTTCAGCAGGGTCGACTTTCCGGCGCCGTTGACGCCCATGATCGCCCAGCGCTCGCGCCGGCGGACCTGGAAATCGAGACCCTCGTAGATCGTGCGGCTGCCGTAGCGCTTGTGGACGCCCTTGAGGGAGACCACGTCCTCGCCGGAGCGTGGCGCCGGCTGGAACTCGAACATCACGGTCTGGCGGCGGCGCGGCGGCTCGACGCGATCGATCTTGTCGAGCTTCTTCACCCGGCTCTGCACCTGGGCGGCATGGGAGGCGCGTGCCTTGAACCGCTCGATGAAGGCGATCTCCTTGGCGAGCATCGCCTGCTGGCGCTCGAACTGGGCCTGCTGCTGCTTCTCGGCGAGCGCCCGCTGCTGCTCATAGAAGGCATAGTCGCCGGAATAGGTCGTCAGCGACCCGGCGTCGATCTCGATGATCTTGCCGACAATGCGGTTCATGAACTCGCGGTCGTGCGAGGTCATCATCAGGGCGCCCTCGAACCCCTTGAGGAAGGCCTCCAGCCAGATCAGGCTCTCGATGTCGAGATGGTTGGACGGCTCATCCAGAAGCATCACGTCCGGCCGCATCAGGAGGATGCGGGCGAGCGCAACGCGCATCTTCCAGCCGCCGGAGAGCTTGCCGACGTCGCCCGCCATCATCTCCTCGGAGAAGCCGAGGCCGGCCAGGACCTCGCGCGCCCGTCCGTCCAGCGCATAGCCGTCGAGTTCCTCGAACCGGCCCTGAACCTCGCCGTAGCGGGTGATGATCTCGTCCATCCGGTCCGCCTGCTCCGGATCGGCCATGGCCGCCTCCAGCGCCTTCAGCTCGGCGGCGACCTCGCTCACCGGCCCGGCGCCGTTCATCACCTCGGCGACCGCGCTGCGGCCGGCCATGTCGCCGACATCCTGGCTGAAATAGCCGATCGTGACGCCGCGGTCGGTGGAGACCTGGCCCTCGTCCGGCGGCTCCTCGCCGGTGATCATGCGGAACAGCGTCGTCTTGCCGGCCCCGTTGGGGCCGACGAGGCCGATCTTCTCGCCCTTCTGCAGGGCGGCAGAAGCCTCGATGAAGACGATCTGCTTGCCGTTCTGCTTGCCGATGCTTTCCAGTCGAATCATGCGCGTCAGAAACCCGAAAACGAAGCTTGCCGGGGCCATACGCGATGTTCCCTCCCGGCGGAAGCCTCATCCCTGCTTTGCACGTGGAGCAGGGCGCCTGGGACAAAGGACAGAAAAGGTCCTTTCCCGACACATCACAGACAGATGAGACAAATTATGACAATTATGTAACACCCGGCTGCAGTGGCTGCCTTGCGGTCGCCATATCGGCTTGCAATCTGACGGTCGACGTCGGAATGACGTCTGTCCAAACCAGACTTGGGATCATGGACGCGGCGGATTGCGGGGAGACTTTTTTGGTGGATGAAGCGCCCGTCGCGGCGATGATCGATGCCGGACGATCGGGCGAGCGCGATGCCGACCAGGGCACGCGGAACCGTGTGCAGTTCGCCGCCCTGCCCTATCGCATCACGGACGAGGGTGAACTGCAGATCCTGCTGATCACCTCCCGCAGCACCCGACGCTGGATCATCCCGAAGGGCTGGCCCATGGGCAAGCGCCCCGCCCACAAGGTCGCGGCGCTGGAGGCTGCCGAGGAGGCCGGCGTCGAGGGCAAGATCGGCAAGCAAGCGATCGGCTTCTATCATTACGACAAGCTGCTCTCCACAGGAGCCGTGGCGCGCTGCCGGGTCGACGTCTATGCGCTCGATGTACGCCGCCAGAACTCCGCCTGGCCGGAGCGCAAACGGCGCGAGCGCCGGTGGATGGACCTGACGGAAGCGGCAAGCATCATCGACGACGGCGAACTCGCGCCGCTGATCCGCGACTTCGCGCCGCAAGCGACCTGACGAGATCGGAGACCAGCCTCGTTCGCCGGACGCACTGGCAGACGTCGCAGGAAATCGGTAAAGGCGGCGCGGGAAATTCCTGTAAAATCGACGGCGCTCCTTTCATGTCGAGCCGAACACCATCATGACCGACCATCGCGTCATCATCGCAGGCGGCGGCATCGGTGGTCTCGTCACTGCCCTGACCCTGCATCAGATCGGCGTGCCCTGCACGGTGTTCGAATCCGTGCGCGAGATACGCCCGCTGGGCGTTGGCATCAACCTGCAGCCCAATGCCGTGCGCGAACTCGCCGATCTCGGCATCGGTGAGGCCGATCTCGACCAGGTCGGCTTTCCCGCGAAGGAATGGGCGCTGGTCGGCCTCAACGGCAATGACATCTATTCCGAACCGCGCGGCCGCCTCGCCGGCTATCGCTGGCCGCAATATGCCGCCCATCGCGGCCGGCTGCACATGCTGCTCCACGAGAAGGTGGTGGAACGCCTCGGCCCGGCGGCTGTCCGGCTCGGTGCGCAGGTCAGGGGCTATCGCAAGGAGGCGGACGGCGTGACCGCCCTGATCACCGCGGCCGACGGCACCGCTTCCGACGAGCACGGCACGCTCCTCATCGGCGCCGACGGCATCCACTCCGCCATCCGGGCGCAGATGCATCCCGATCAGCCGCCCATCCACTGGGGTGGCGCGCTGATGTGGCGGGGCACCAGCCGCGCCCGGCCCATCCGCACAGGGGCATCCTTCATCGGCCTCGGCACCCATCGCCACCGCATGGTGGTCTATCCGATCTCGGCCCCAGACGCCGACGGCCTAGCGACGATCAACTGGATCGCCGAGGTGGTGGTCGACCCGTCCGACGGGTGGAACCAGCGCGGCTGGTTCCGCCAGGTCGGCATCGGCGACTTCATCCATCATTTCGAGGACTGGCGCTGGGACTGGCTCGACGTGCCGGCCCTGATCCGCGGCGCCGACAGCGTCTACGAGAACCCGATGATCGACCGCGATCCCGTCGCCACCTGGCAGGACGGCCCCGTCGCTCTGCTCGGCGACGCCGCCCACGCCATGTATCCGACCGGGTCGAACGGGGCGAGCCAGGCGATCGTCGACGCCCGTGTCCTCGGCGCGGCCATCGTTGCGCACGGCGTGACCCCGGAGGCGCTCGCCGCCTATGATGCGAAGCTCTGCGGGCCCATCTCGCAGGTCGTCCTCCGCAACCGCGGTGCCGGTCCCTTCGGGCTCCTCAACCTCGTCGATGAGCGCTGCGGGGGGACATTCGACGACATCGACACCGTCGTGCCGGCTGCCGAGCGCGCCGCCTTCATGGCCGGCTACAAGGCGGCCGCCGGCTTCGCCGTGGAGCAGCTCAACGCCGCACCGCCGACGATCGCGGCGGGAGCGCGGGCCCGCGCCTCCTAGCCGTTCTGGTCGCGCCTGAGCGTCGGCAGGCCGATCCCGGCGGCGTCGAACCCGCCATCCACCGCCAGCGTCTGGCCGGTGACGTAGCTCGCACCCGGTCCGCACAGATAGACGATGGCGTCCGCCAGTTCCTCCGGCAGGCCGTAGCGGTTGAGCGGGATGGCATCGTGATAGTCGGCGCGGATCTCGGGCGAATGGACCTTCTTGGCCATGGCCGTGTCGACCGGACCCGGCGCCACCGCGTTGACGCGGATGCCGTAGCTGGCGAGTTCAACGGCCATCTGCTTGGTGAGGTGGCCGAGCCCGGCCTTCGACGTTCCATAGGCGACGCGCAGCGTCGAGGCGCGCAGCGACGAGATCGAGGTGATGTTGACGATCGCCCCGCCGGTCTCGCGCATCAGCGGCACCGCCGCCTTGGTCATGATGAAGGGCCCCGTCAGGTTGACCGCCATGACCTCGTTCCAGGCCTCCAGCGGGGTCTCCATCAGCGGCCCGAAATGGGCGATGCCGGCATTGTTGACCAGGGCATCGAGCCGTCCGAAGCGCCCGGCAATGGCGGCAATCGCCGCCTCCGCATCGGCCGGGCGGGAGACGTCGAGCGTCAGGGCAAGCACCCGGTCCGGGGCTCCCGCCGCCGTGGCGGCCGCAGCGAGGACGGCGCCGTTGTTGTCGAGCATGGCGACCGCCCAGCCATCGGCGAGAAAACGCTGCGCCGCGGCAAGGCCGATGCCCTGGGCTGCGCCCGTGATGAGCGCGACGCGCTGTTGATCCTTCGTCATGGGCCCTGTTCCGTCCGGTGGCGACATGCAAACCGTCCAAGGCCTAGCACGAACGCTCGGGCACTGCCTCCGCACCTTCGACAGGGCCGCCCCGTCGCCTTGATGCGGCCGAATTGGGCGCCGTCCACCACGGTTGAGCGGCGGGGCACAACCGGGCAAGGTCGGTGGCCGATTCCGCGCCGGCCACGAGGGACAATTCCTTGCCATTCCGCTTCGTCCACACCGCGGACATCCACCTGGATTCGCCGCTGCGGTCGCTGGCGCTGCGAAACCCCAAGCTTGCTTCCCTGATCGGCGATTCGACGCGGCAGGCCCTGGTGGCGATCGTCGATCTCTGCCTCGACCAGAAGGTCGATGCCCTCGTCATCGCCGGCGACCTCTATGATGGCGACCAGACCTCGATGAAGACGGCGCGTTTCCTGGCGACCCAACTCGGCCGGCTGCATGAGGCAGGCATCGCCGTCTTCAAGATCCGCGGCAATCACGACGCCCTGTCGAAGATCACCCAGGAACTGATCCTGCCGCCCTCCGTGAAAGTCTTCGGCGGACGCGGAGAAGCCGTTGAGATCGCGGGAAAGGGCGTCGGAATCGCCGTTCACGGCATCAGCTTCGCCCGCCCCCAGGCACCCGAAAGCCTGGTGCCGAAGTTCCGCCCCCCCGTGCCCGACGCGGTCAACATCGCCATCATGCACACGAGCCTTGCCGGCTCGCCGGGTCACGACGTCTATGCCCCCTGCGCGCTCCCGGACCTTCACGGCTCCGGCTTCGACTACTGGGCACTCGGCCATGTCCACGCCCGCGCCGAGCATGCCGGTGCCCGGACCGTGGTGATGCCGGGCATGCCGCAGGGGCGGGACATCAACGAAGCCGGTCCGAAATCGGTGTCGCTCGTCACCATCGGCGACGATCGCAGTATCAGTGTCGAGGAATGGCCGACCAGCATCGCCCAGTTCGAGCGCATCCCGGTCGATCTCGGCGGCATCGCCGGGTGGCGCGAGGCGGTCGAGGCGATCGAACAGGCCGTCGGCCGGATGCGGGACCGGATCGAGGCGCCGCATCTGGTGGGACGGTTGATGCTGTCCGGGCGCACGCCGCTCGCCTGGCGGATGCGGCGCGACCGCGACCTGCTGCTGGCGGAGATCGAGCAGCGGCTGGAGGCGGGAGGGCGGACCTGGATCGACAAGATCGACCTCTCCGTCATGGCGCCGGGTCCGGCCGAGGGCGCCGGGTCCGCCGATCCGGTGCGCGAACTCGGCGACCTCATGCGGTCGGACGCGATGCGCCAGCACGGCGTGCGCGAAGCCGTGCGCGACCTCGTCCGCGAGCTGCGGGACGATCTGCCCGGCGATGCCCGCGGCTTCTCGGGCGGTACGGAGGAGGAGTTCGAGGCCTTCGTGGAGACCCTTCTGGGTGAGGCGGGCGAGGACGTGCTGGCGCGCCTCGCCGCGGAACCGGCGGGAGACCGGTGATGCGGCTGCAGCGCCTCGACCTCATCCGCTACGGCCGTTTCACCGACCGCGTGCTCGATTTCGGCGCGGCGCCGGCGGAAGGCCCGGATTTCCACGTCGTCTACGGTCCGAACGAGGCCGGCAAGTCGACGTCGCTGAACGGCTATCTCGACCTTCTTTTCGGCATCCAGGAACAGACCCGCTACGCCTTCCTGCATCCCTATGCGACGATGGAGGTCGGCGCCCTCCTCACCTTCGAGGGCGAAACCCACGAACTCAGGCGGGTCAAGCAGCGCACGGGTTCCCTGCGGGACAGCCGCGGCCAGCCTGTCGCGCCGACCCTGCTCGCCGCCCCCCTCGCCGGCCTGACACGCGACAGCTACCGCATGATGTTCTCGCTCGACGACGAGACGCTCGAAATGGGCGGCGAGGCGATCCTCGACAGCCAGGGCGACATCGGCGAACTGCTGTTCTCCGCCAGCAGCGGCCTCGCCGACCTCTCCCGCAAGCTCGACGCCGTGACCAAGGAGGCCGACGACATCTTCCGCAAGCGGGCGAGCACGACCCGCATCGCCGCGCTGAAACGCCGCCTCACCGACCTGAAGGCCGCCCGCGATCAGATCGACGTCCAGGCGTCGGAACATCAGCGGCTGGCCGACACCCTCGCGCGCGCGGATGAGGCCTATGGCCTCGCCGCCCGTGAACTCGCCGTCTCTCGCGCGCGCGCAGACGAACTCGCCCGCATCCTCCGCGCCATTCCGCTGCGGACCGAGCGCGCGCGCATCCTGGCCGAACTCGCGCCACTCGCTGACCTTCCCGATCCCCCCGGCCACTGGATCGGCACCATGCCGGCGCTTCTGACCCGCGACGCCGCATTGACGGCCCGGGCCGATGCCCTCGACAGGCAGATCGCGGCCCTTGAGGACGCCCTCGCCAGCCCGAAACCCGAAGCCGCCCTCCACCCGCTGGAGGAACGGCTCGCCCGCCTCGCGCAGGAGACGGCGCGCTATCGCACCGCCGCCGAGGATTTGCCGAAACGCCGGAGGGCACTCGCCGAGGCCGACCAGCAACTGCGAACGATCGCCGCCTCGCTCGGCCGCCCGGATGTGACCGATCCCGCCACCCTGGCGCTTCCCGCCGGCCTGATCGGCCAGTTGCGCGACCTGATCGAAGAGCATTCCGGGGTCAGCGCCGCCCTGGCGACGGCGAACCGGGAGTTGCAGGATGCCCGCGAGGCGCAGGCGCGCGCCGAGGATGATCACTGCCGTCTCGCCGCGGCCGGAGCGCTGCTCGCACCCGAAAGGACCGCGGCCCTCGAAGCAGCGCTCGCGCCGGTCCGGCAGGGCGACCTCACCGCCCGGCTCGCCCTGCTGGAACGCGAGGTGGACAAGGACCGCCGCACCCTCTCTGCCGCCATGGCGGCTCTGGCGCCCTGGACGGGACCGCCGGCGGCCCTCGCGACGCTCCCCGTCCCCGACCGCGCCGAGCTCGCCGGCTGGCGGCGCGCCCTCACCGAGCATGCAGCGGAGGCAGCGCGCTCCCGCCGGCAGTTGCAGGATCTCGCCGCCGAGCATCACCAGGCGACGGCCTCGCTGAACGCGCTGCGCGACGCTGCCGGTCTCGTCGACGATGCCGCCGCCACCGCCCTGCGTGGCGCGCGCGAGGCCGCCTGGACAGCCCATCTCGGGACTCTCGACCGCGCCACGGCGGCGACCTTCGAGGCGGCCATGCGGGCGGCCGATGCCGTCGCAGATGCACGCGCCGCCCATGCCGACCGCCTCGCGGAACTGCGCAACCTCTCGGTCGTCGTGGCGACCCGGCAGGCGGCCATGGCGCGGGAGACACGGCACGCGGCGGAGGCCGCCGCAGCGATGGCGCTGTTGCAGGGCACTGTGCTGGCACGTTTCCCAGTGCCGATCGGTCTGCCGGACGACGCCCCCCTCGCTGCCGGCCTCGACGCGATCGAGCGCTGGACGGCGCTCCGCGACAGCGCCCTCGATGCGGCAGTCCGCGCCAAGGACGGCGAGGACCGCCTTGCAGCGGCGCGTGCCGAGGCCGGCAGGGCACGCCGCGATCTGGCCGCCGCCATCGCCGCCATCGGCCTCGAACCCGCGGAACTCGGCCTCGCGGCGCTCGCCCAGACCGCCGAGAACGCCCTGAAGGCCGGGGCCGAGCGCGCCCGCGCCGCCGACATGGCCGCGGCGGCCATCCGCGACCGCGGGGCCGATCTCGATGCGCGGACGCGCCATGCCCGCACCGCCGAAACCGCCATGGCGACATGGCGCGCGGCCTGGGAGACGGCCCTCGCCGCCACCTGGTTCGCCGACCGTGGCGGCAGCACCGGCGCTGTCCGCGCCCTTCTCGACGTGCTCGGGGACCTGCCCGCGACGCTGCGGGCGCGCGACGACGTCGCCCACCGCATCGCCGCCATGGAGGCGGATTGCCGCAGCTTCGTCTCCGACCTAGCCGCGCTGCACGAGGCCCTGGCCGAGCCCTTCGACGACGGCACGGCGCTGGCGGCCGCCGAACGGCTCCTCGGCCGCCACGAGGTGGCCCGGCTGGAACAAAAGATTCAGCGCGACACGCAGGACAAGCTCGCCGCCCTACGCACCGAAAAGCAGGCGCTCGACGCCGAGATGATGGCGCACCAGGCCGAGAAACAGGCTCGTCTCGTCTTTTTCGGCGTCGAAGACCTCATGGCGGTCAATGCCCGCCTGCAGGCCTGTGCCCGGCGCGACGGGCTCGTCGGAGAGGCCGCGAGCCTTGCGGCCCGCATCACCGTGGAGATGCAGACCGTCCCGCTGGAAGAGGCACTCGGCAGGCTCGACAGCGTCGCCGGAGACGGGTTGGAGATCGAGGCCGGCGAGCTCGGCGCCAGGATCACGCAGGGCGAGGCGCGGGCCCGGGAGCTCTATGGCGACCGGACGCTCGCCGCCGAGCGGCTTCTTGCCATCGGCGGCGATGATTCCGTCGCCCGGATCGAGGCCGAGCGCCGCGTCGTCGTCCTGGAGATCGAGGATCTGGCCCAACGCTTCCTGCGGCTGCGCACCGGCCGAATCCTCGCCGACCACGCCCTGACCGCCTATCGCGACCGTCACCGCAGCGCCATGATGCAGCGCGCCTCGGAGGCGTTCCGGCTGATCACCCGCGACGCCTATCTCGGCCTCACGACCCGGGCGGAGAAGGAGCGCGAGGTGCTGATCGCCCTGCCGCGGGAGGGCGGCTCGAAGGCGGCGCAGGACCTGTCCAAGGGCACGCGGTTCCAGCTCTATCTGGCACTGCGCCTCGCCGGCTACGAGGAATTCGCCGCCGTCAGGCCCTCGGTCCCCTTCATCGCCGACGACATCATGGAGACCTTCGACGAGATGCGATCGGAGGAGGTCTTCCGGCTCTTCGGGCGCATGGCAACCATCGGCCAGGTGATCTACCTGACCCACCACCGTCACCTCTGCGACATGGCCGCCCGTATCGTTCCCGGCACGCGCATCCACGACCTGACGCCTTGATCTTGGCAGGATGGCCGCCGCGATGCGAGGATGGTGATCCGGAGGCGGCGCGATGAACGACGGCTTCAACGAACCGGAGCGGCGCAGGCGTGCGGTAACGGCGCTTCTCTGGCTGACGCCCGTCCTCTTCGGCTTCGGCTATTCCTTCGTCTATCTCACGGAATTCAGGCCGACTCCGCAGACTGCCCTGATCGCTGGCTCGGCCTCGGCGGGGCTAACGCTCGCCTTCGCCGCCATCCTCGCCGCTTTCGGACCGGCGTGGATGTCTGCCCTGCGGATCGTTGCCATCGGCGTGGCGCTCATCACGCTGCTGCTGAATGCCTGTAGCGCGGGCTGAACCGCCGGCGGACGGATCTTCTCCCGCCGGCGTGTCGCAGGGCCTCAGTCCACCTTGATGCCGAGCGACGTGACGACCTCGCGCCAGATGCCCCTCTCACGATCGACGAGGGCTTTGGCCTGTGCCGGCGACATGGTGACCGGGATGATGCTGCTGGCCTCCAGCTTCGCCCGGACATCCGGGTCGGCCATGGCCGTCGCAAGCGCCGCCGAGAGCCTGTCGACGACAGGCTGAGGCAGGCCCGGTGGCCCGACGAGCACGTTCCACAGTTCGAAGGCATAGTCGGGAACGCCGCCCTCCCGAACGGTGGGCAGATCCGGCAGGTCTTTCGTGCGCTCGCCGCCGAGCGCGACGATGCCGAGGACCGAGCCGGACCTCACATGTTCGGGCGTGCCGGGCATGGTCAGCACGCCGACATCCACATGGCGTCCGATGACGTCGTTCAGCAGGGGCGCATTCCCCCTGTAGGGAACGTGGTTCATCTTCACGCCAAGCCGGTGCAGCAGCAGTTCCATGGCGAGGTGGCCCGGCGAGCCTGCACCGGATGTGCCGTAGCTGATGCCGCCGGGGGTCGACCGGGCCAGAGCCGCGAGGTCGGAAAGCGTGCGCACGTTGAGGTCCCGGCGGGCGCCGAGCATCAGCGCCGTCGACCCCATATGCCCGACATAGGTCAGGGTTGCGGGGTCATAGCCGATCTCGCGGCCGAGCGCCGGGAGCACGGCGGAAGGGCCGATGCCGCTGACACCCAGCGTGTAGCCGTCGGGCGGCGCCGTCGCGACGGCCCTGATGCCGATGGCACCCGCGGCGCCGGCGCGATTGTCGATGACGACCGGCTGCCGGAGGATCTGGGACATCTTCTCGCCGAGCGCGCGCCCCGCAATGTCGGTCGAGCCACCCGGCGGGAAGGGGACGACCAGCGTGATCGCCTTGACCGGAAAATCCTGAGCCGTGGCGGGGGCGATGACCACCATCGCGAGCAGACAACCCGCCAGCATGGCGAGCCGGCGTGAACGCAGGCGCGAAGCTCGGGTATGGAAAGGCGCTCCCATATCGTAATCTCCCTTTTGTTATTTGATTGAACAACAAAAGGCTATATCATTGACCTTTGTCAAGCAGGGTTGCATCTGAAGTGTCGTACCGCCCGTCTGGAACCACCATGGACAGCCTCAGCCAGAGCCCCATTCCCCGCTACATCCAGCTCGCGACCATGTTTCGTCGGCGGATCGAGACGGGGCAGTGGAAGGTCGGCGAGCAGATCCCCACCGTCGACGCCCTCGCGGCGGAAACTGGCGTCGCGCGCGCCACCCTGCGCCAGGCCCTCGGCATGCTCGAGAAGGAGGAGATGATCGAACGCCTGCGGGCCAAGGGAACGTTCGTCCGCCGGCGGCCGAGAGATCAGATGTGGCTGACGATGGAGACCAATTTCGCCGGCCTGCTGCGCGCCCGCGAAGGCGCGACGATCGAGATTATCGCCGATAAGTCGGGCGAAATACCGGCGAATTTCCCTCATTCCATCGGCACGCCGGCCGAGCGCTATCGTCACCTGCGCCGCCTCCATTCACGCGACGGCGAGGCCTTCCTGCTCGCCGACGTCTATATCGACGAGCGGCTGATGGACCGGATCACGGACCAGGACATCCACTCCAAGACGGCGCTGAAGCTGGTTGCCGATCTGCCGGGGGTGGAGATCACCGATGCGCAGCAGACCCTGACGATCGGCAGCGCCGACATCGAGACGGCGGAGCGTCTGCGCCTGCCGCTGAACGCTCCGGTCGCCCTGGTCCAGCGGACGGCCGTGGACCGGGAAGGCTTCATCGTTCTCGTCGCCGACGGCATCTACCGCGGCGACCTCGTCAGGCTTGACATGAAGCTCCGTTAGGCTGCTTGTACAAACATATAGCCTATCGAATGATCCGAGCGATCGGGTCGAGGAGCCCACCTTGAGACTGCATTGGTCGCCGCGCTCGCCCTTCGTGCGCAAGGTCATGATCGCTGCCCACGAACTGGGGCTGGCCGACGAGATGACCCTGGTCCGCAGCGTCGCCATGATGACGAAGCCGAACCCGGACATCATGGTCGACAACCCGCTCAGCAAGATTCCGACCCTTGTGCTGGATGACGGCCGCGTGCTTTTCGATTCGCTGACCATCTGCGAGTACCTGGACTTCAGGGCCGGAGGTCATCGGCTGTTCCCGCCCCCCGGCGACGCGCGCTGGCAGGCACTGACCGACCACGCGCTCGCCAACGGCATGCTCGACCTCTTGATCCTGTGGCGTAACGAGCGTGACAAGCCAGCCGACCGCCAGACCGCCGCACTGCTCGAGAGCTTCGCACTGCGCGTCGGCATTGGCCTCGATCGGCTCGAACAGGCAGCCGCACGGCTGGCCGAGGCCCCCTTCGCCATCGGCCAGATCACCGTCGGCTGCTGTCTGTCCTATATCGATTTCCGCTTCGCCGATCTCGCCTGGCGCGCGTCCCGACCGCAGCTGGCGGCCTGGCATGAGACCTTCAGCGCACGCGATTCGGCGCGGGCAACGGTCATCGTCGATGGCCAGTGAACGGACAGGCCCCCTCGCGCACCTGACGGTGCTCGATCTCAGCCGCATCATGGCCGCTCCTTGGGCGACGCAGATCTTTGCGGACCTCGGTGCCGACGTCATCAAGATCGAACGTCCCGGCGTCGGCGACGACACGCGTAGCTGGGGGCCGCCCTTTCTGAAGGACAGCCAGGGCCGGGCGACGAAGGAATCCGGATATTTCCTGTCGGTCAATCGCGGCAAGCGCTCGGTGACCGTCGACATGGCCACCACCGAGGGCCAGGAGATCGTCCGCAGTCTGGCGCGGCAGGCCGACATCGTCATCGAAAACTTCAAGGCCGAGACGCTGAAGCGCTATCGGCTGGATGCCGCCAGCCTGCGGGCCGACAACCCGCGACTGATCTATTGCTCGGTCACCGGTTTCGGGCAGGACGGGCCGCGCAAGGACCAGGCCGCCTATGACTTCGCCATTCAGGCCATGGGCGGGCTGATGAGCGTCACTGGAGAACGGGACGACAAGCCCGGCGGCGGACCCCAGAAGGTCGGCGTGCCGATCGTCGACCTGATGACGGGCATGTATGCCGCCGTCGCGGTGCTCGCCGCAGTGGCGAAGCGCGACCGGACCGGCGTCGGCGATGTGATCGACCTTGCGATGCTGGACGTCCAGGCGGCCTTCCTCGCCAACCAGGCGATGAATCACCTGGTAGGCGGGCGCAACCCCCAGCGCGGCGGCAACCGTCATCCCAACATCCAGCCGCAGGATGTGTTCGCCTGTGCCGACGGCTTCTTCGTGCTCGCCGTCGGCAATGATGGTCAGTTCGCCAAGCTCTGCGAAGTGCTCGGCCATGCGGAATGGTCCAGCGACGAACGGTTCGCCAGCAATGCCGCCCGGGTCCGGCACAATCCGGAGCTGACCGCGCTGCTGAGCGGCCGCTTCATGACCTTCGCCCGCGATGACCTGATCGCGCGCCTCGATGCCGAGGGCGTTCCCGCGGCACCGATCAATTCCGTCCCGCAGGTGCTGAGCGATCCGCAGATCCGGCATCGCGAAATGGTGCGCGATCTGCCTCACACCGAGGCCGGAAGCGTCCGCCACGTCGTCAGTCCGCTGCGTTTCGAGAATGCTCCCCTGGCATTTCCACGGTCCGCGCCGCTCCTCGGCGAGCATACCGACGACGCGCTCGTGCAACTGGGCCTCGGCGCCGACGAGATCGCCGCCCTCAGAGGCAAGGGGATCATCTGATGCCACGCATTCCACTACCCGGCCGCAACGACATGACCGAGGAGCAGCAGCGCATCTATGACGCTGCCGTGTCGGGACCGCGGGGAGCCGTGATCGGACCTCTCAGGGCGGTCATCCACAGCCCGGATCTGGCGAGGTTGTGGTCCGGCTTCGGGGAATACATCCGTTTCCGCACCTGCCTGCCGCCGGCCTGCAAGGAGCTTGCGATCATCGTCACGGCGCGGCGCTGGACCAGCCAGGTCGAATGGCTCGTCCATGCGAAGGCCGCCGAGACGGCCGGCATCCCGACAGCCGTTATCGACGCCATCCATCTCGGAGAGGCGCCCGTCTTCGCCGATCCCGGCGAAGCCGATGTCTACGAATTCGCCAGGCAGTTGCAGATGACGGGAACGGTCGAGCAGGCGGTCTATGACCGCATCGTCGACCGTCACGGCGCGCGCGGCGTGGTCGAGCTCACTGCGGTGATCGGCTATTACACGATGGTCTCGATGACGCTCAACGTGCACGAGATCCCGGTACCGGAGGGCAGCACGCCGCCGCTGACGCCGATCGCGGCGGAGGGTCTCACCTGCCTGCCGGCGGCGAGGCACCCGTGACGGCGACAGTACCGGCACCGCCGGTCACCGCGCCGCGCCTCAAGGTTCCGCCGGGGGCCTGCGACGCCCATAGCCACGTCTTCGGCCCGTTCGACACCTTCCCGCCCAGCCAGGCCTCGACCTACCCGTTGCCTGCCGCATCCGACAATGTTCACGCCGCGGCGCGCGCGACGATGGGCATCAGCCGCGGCGTGCTGGTCCAGCCCGCCCCCTACGGCATGGATCCCGCGGCGATGCTGGCCGCCGTCGCCCGGTCGGACGGGGCCCTCAGGGCCATCGCCATTGCCGACGAGGAAATCAGCGACGCGACGCTCGCGGACTGGGTGGCGCGCGGCGTCCGCGGTCTTCGCTTCGTCGAGATGCGCGCACCGAACGGCCAGCGCTATCCCGGCAGTGTCGGCTTCGACGGTCTCGCAAAGCTCGCCCCGCGCATGCGGGCCCTGGGTCTCCATGCGCAGCTCTGGGCGAGCGCGCAGACCTATGCCGATCACCTCTCGATGTTGCAGGCACTGCGGCTGCCGCTGGTTCTCGATCACATGGCGAGCCCGGACATCGCCGGGGGGGCCGATGCTCCGGCCTTCCGGGCCGTGCTCTACGCGCTTCGCGAAGGGGCGGTCTGGGTGAAGCTGGCGGTCTGCCGGGTCGGCAAGGCCTTTCCGGCCTATGCCGATGCCAGGCCGTTCCATGATGCGCTGATCGCCGCCAATCCCGACCGCCTGCTCTGGGGCTCGGACTGGCCCTATGTGCGGCTCGAGCCCGCGCCCGACGCCGGCGCCATGCTCGACGTTTTCGCCGAATGGGCCGGTGACGAGACCCTCGTCCGGCAGATCCTCGTCGACAACCCACAGCACCTCTACCAATTCGAACCAGCCAAGCGAGCCTTGCCATGACGGACACCTACAGCGCCTTTTCGGTCGACGTTTCAGACTATGTCGCGACCGTCACCATCACGCTGCCACCGGTGAACGCGCAGAACCGCGCCTTTCGCGAGGAGATCACCCGGCTCTTCGACAGCCTCGGCGAGAGGACGGACGTTCGCGCGATCGTGCTGACCGGCGCTGGCAAGATCTTTTCCGCCGGAGCTGACCTGAAGGACCGTCCCGATCCGAAGGTTCCCGGAGCCTATCCGACCCACAGCCGCAATGTCCGCGAGGCCTTCAACTGCGTCATGGAATGCCCGAAGCCGGTCATCGCCGCGGTCAACGGCGCGGCGATCGGTGCGGGCTGCGTGCTGGCGCTGGTCTGCGACATCGTCGTGATGGCCGACGAGGCCTATCTCGCCATGACCGAGGTCGACTATGTGCTCGCCGGCGGCGTCAGCCATATCCGCAGGCATTTCGGCGAATCCGATGCGCGGCTGATGACCTATACGGCGCGCCGGATCTCCGGCCAGGAGGCGCTGCGGATGAACGTCGCGTCTGTGTCCCTGCCGCGTGACGAGATGCTGCCGGCCGCCCTCGAGATCGCCCGCGAGATCGCCACGAAGAGCCCTGCCGCCGTCCGCGCGGCGAAGAAGTCCTTCCTCACCACCGAGGGCATGCCACTGCAGGATGGCTACAAGTTCGAACAGTCGCAGACCGCGATGCTGGCGACGACGGATGATTTCCGCGAGGCGCAGCGCGCCTTCGCCGAAAAGCGCAAGCCGAGCTTCTGACGTCATGACGGGGATCGGCTTCGACACCATCAAACGCGTCACGGCGGACCTCTATGACCGGTCCCTCCGGTTCATTCCGGCGGATTCCAAGGTGGCGCTGCGCAAGGCCGACGGCATCGAGACGAACGAGACTGCTCGCCACACGCTGCAGACCATGATCAGGAGCGCCGAGGCTGCCGAGCAGTCCTGGCGGTTCGTCTGCTCCGATTCCGGCGTGCCGGTCTATGTCATCAAGGTCGGCACGCAGGCGCGGTTTTCCGGCAATGTGCGGCAGGCGATCGTCGAGGGCTTCGCGGACCTGGTCGCCAGCATCCAGCCGCCGCTCCTGCCCCACGTCACCAATCCCCTGACGCTGGAGCGCGGCCATAGCGGCCGGCACATGCCGATCGTCACCTTCGACATGGTGGACGATTGCGACTTCATCGACATCACCTGTTCGCCCAAGGCGCTCGGGTCGGGCCGCTGGTCGGCGATGGAGATCTTCAGCTTCCCCGACCTGCCGACCATCGAGGCCTATGTCCTTGACGTCGTCCGGAAGGCGGGCAGCCAGCCCTGCCCACCCGTCGTCGTCGGCGTCGGCATCGGCGGCACCTTCGATTACGCCTGCAAGCTCGCCAAGGAGGCGACGCTGCGGCCGATCGGGCAGTCGCATCCGGAGGCGATAGTCGAAGCGATGGAGGAGCGTCTGCTGGCGGCGGTCAACCGCACCGGCTTCGGCCCCATGGGCACCGGCGGGGACAGCACGGCGACCGCGGTTCATGTCGACTATGCCGCCGGCCACGGCTTCACCCCGGTGGCCGTGACGTTCAATTGCTGGATCAACCGGCGCACGCGCGCGCGTCTGTTCAACGACGGCCGCGTCGAGATTATCGAGTAGGTCATGGCGATCACAACGCACCGCCTCACCTTTCCCCTGACGGCCGAATCCGCCCGGTCCCTGCGCGCCGGCGACATGGTCATCATGAGCGGCGAGATCGTCGTGACAGCCGGACTGCCCACCCATCACCGCCTGATCGGTTGCCTCAATGGCGTCGAGCCGATGCCGATGGACCTGAACGGCGCCTCGGTCTTCCATCTCGGCAGCTACAGCGAGGAGAAGGACGGCACGCTGCAGCTCCACTACATCAACCCGACGACCAGCACCCGGTTCAACGCCCTGATGCCGACGCTTATCAGCGGCTTCAACTGGCATGCGGTGGGCGGCAAGGGCGGGCTGGACAGGCCCTGCGTCGAGGCGCTGCGCCAGGTCGGCGGGGTCTATCTCTCGTTTCTCGGCGGCGGCGCGGCCTTGCACACGCAGGCCATCCGCCGCGTCATCGAGGTCGGCTGGTCAGACATGCTGATGCATTACCGGCTGGTGCGGCTGCAGGTCGAGGACATGGGTCCCGTCACGGTCGCCATCGATGCCCACGGCGTCAGCCTCTACGACATCGACGCGGCGACCTGAAGCGCCGCTGCCAAGCCCCCGATCCGCAGGGCGCGGAACATCATCGTCGGGAGGGCTGCCCGCCGGAAACTGGAGGCCGCAGCAGACCAGGCCCCATCCGCCATGGGCGCGCCCTGAGGACGGGGCGGCCGCGGTCACCGGATGCCGATACGGGCCGCCGCGGCGGGTTCGATGGAATCGGCCGGCTTGATCGCCCCATGCTGGGCCAGCATGAAGGCGACCACGGCCAGTTTCTGCGTCTCGTCGAGCAACGAGGGATCGTTGAAGGGCATCAACTGCATGTAGTCGAGAAGACCCTGGGCGTTGCCGAACTTGGCGATCTGGGTGCCGTTGCCCCAGATCGGCGTCTGGTAGCCTTCGCCACGCTGTCCGTCGGCGCCGTGGCAGAGCAGACAATGCTCGACGTAATGGGCCCGTCCCTGCGCGATTTGAGGTGATTCCTGGCTCGCGAAAGCGGCGCCGTCGGGTTTCATCAACGGGCCCAGCAGAAATGACGCGCCGACGAGAGTCGTGGCGACGAAAACACGGATCATCATCTGTTGCACTTTCGGGGGGGTCGGGAGCGGCGCACCGGCGCGCGCCGCTCCGGGTCGCGTTCAGACCACTTCGATGCGGAACTTCGGAATGGACCAGTTGGCCATGCCGAGCGAGTTCAGCGGGATCTGTTCCGGCTGGGAGACGCCGGCATTGTCCGTCGTCCGGGTTTCGATCGTATGGGTCCCTGCGGCAGCGTCCCACGGGAAGGTGAACCGGACCCAGGTGTAGCGGCCCATATTGGGGGGCTGGATGGTGGCACGCTGCCAGGCACCGCCGTCGATCCGGTACTCGACCGCATTGACACCGTGCTGCGGCGCCCAGGCATAGCCCCGCATGGTCTGGCGGCCGGCGCTGAGCTTGGGAAGTTCACCGCGCTTCAGCGGGTAGTTGGAGGGAACCGACGGCGACTTCTCGAGAACGAGGGGCACGGTGAGAGTCGACTTCGGCGGCATCCAGGTGACCATCGGCCCCTTGATGTCGGCGGCTGTGATCCCCGGCAGATACTCGTCGTCGGCAGCATGTTCCGGCGCCGAATAGGTCGGTCCGATATAGACCTCGCCCTTGGTGTTGAGCCGCGACCAGACGCGCTTGTTGGTGATGCGGATCTCCGTCACCCACTTGATCGAGGCGGTGCCGCCCCAGCCGGGCACGACGATGCGGACGGGCGCACCGTGGTCGGGCGTCAGCGCATTGCCGTTCATGGCGAAGCAGACACCGATGTCGTCGGCACGCGACGCGATCTCCGCATAGGGCATCGGCCGGCCCATATCGTTGCCGTCGACCCCCGACCAGAACAGCACGGTCGCCGCATCGGGCTTCACGCCGCAGCGCGCCAGGATGGCGCTCATCGGCACATACTGCCATTCCGCCTGGCCCACAGCGCCCATGACCCAGTTGCCGCCACCGACCTGCTGACCGGTGAAGCCACCCTGCTCCCAGAACAGCGTGCGGCCGTTGCCATGGCACTCCATGGTGGCGATGATCGAGCGGGACGGCATCTTGAGCAGGTCTTCGTAGCCGATCTCGAAGGGCCGCTCGACCGAGGCGCCATGCACCTTCAGCTTCCAGTTCTCGCGCGCCAGAACCGTTTTGTCCTCGGCACGCGGCGTCGGATAATGGTTGCGGACGTAGAACTCCTCCACGGGCGTCATGAAGGTCGTGAAATTCCAGTAATTGCCTGAGCGGACGGTGGCGCCGATGTTCAGGACACGGCTGTCGTCCTTCACCAGTATGCGTCGCGCCGGCGCGGCAGCGGGCGTTGGCGCAGCGGGCGCCTGTGCGAGAACCGGCGTGGCAGCGACGGCACCGAAGGCCGCGGCCGAGACGAACAGGCTTCGGCGGTCGAGGTTGGTGCCCTCGCGCAGGACCTGACTGACAGTTGCGGCATCTTCCGCCTGATGGCGTTTCATCCCCATGGCATCCCTCCGGACAAGCCTTGTTGTGGATCACGGACTCCTCCGTGACCGTAACGGAGGCTTGCCGAAGACCTGCGGGAAGGCAAGGAGATTCAGGAAAATACGTCTATATTTCAGATACTTGTTTGACTATTTTGACAATCGACCGGGGCCATGTTCAGTTTTCTGAACAGATCGGGGCCCGGCGACTCCCAGCACCTTCATGCGGCTCCACAGCGTCGTCCTGGAAACGTTCAGGCGACGGGCGGCCTCGCCGATCCGGCCTCCCGTTTCGGCGATCGTGCGCTCGATCAACGCCCTCTCCGCCTCCCCGCGCACCAGTTTGAGGTCCGGGATCTGGGCTGTACGCCCATGCCGCTCGCCGAGAATTCCGAGGACCCTTGCGAGCAGCTTCTGCATTTCGAAGGGCTTGGCGATGTAGTCGCCGGCTCCCGCCTTCATCAGGCGAACCGCCTGGTCGATGTCGGCGAAGGCCGTCATGAACAGAAAAGGCGGTATCGGTCCGGACCGGCCGGCATGGAGAAAGACATCCTCGCCGGTTCCGTCGGGCAGTCGGATGTCACAGATGACGACGTCCGCCGACGCCCCGGCGAGCCCGTGCGATGCCTCTCCGCGAGATCGGAACCAGACGACCTCAGCGCCTTCCAGGCCAAGCCTCTGGACGAGAGACTCGCCCATGATCGGATCGTCCTCGACCAGGATGATGGACACGCCTTCAAGCGACATCGCGATGCTCCGCGATCTCCGGCAGGGGGATGACCACCACGATCCGGGCGCCACCGGCGGCGCTGGTCTCGACCGCGATCCTGCCGCCGAGCCCTGCCGCCAGCCGTTGCGACACCCACAGACCGAGGCCGGCGCCTTCTCCCTGAAGCAGGGGGCGCGTGCTGCGACCGGTCAGGACGTCCGCGGCCGCGGGGGACAGGCCGGATCCATCGTCTTCGACGACGAGGCGGAACTCGGCGGAGAGGCAGGCGATGTCGACCAGCACCCGCCCGCCCTCCGCGACGGCGCTGACCGCATTGAGGGTCAGGTTGAGCAGGATCTGGCGGATGGCGGAGGCCGGCAGGGCCAGTTCTCCGACGACGGCGTTGCGCCAGCCGAGGTCGACATTCTTGCGGCGCACCTCCGAGCCGATGAGGAGGCGCATGTCGTCGAGATCCTCGGGCACCAGCGGTCGCAGATGTCGATCGGCGCGGTAGGTGGCGAGGACCGTGCGGACGACATCCCTGATCCCGCGCAGACCCCTTTCGATCAGTTCGATCGATGACGTCCTGACGGCGGGACGCTCGCCATGTGTCCTGAGGGTGTCGATGGCGTTGAACAGGCCGCCGAGGGGATTGTTGATCTCGTGCGCCATGCCCGACGCCAGCCGTCCCAGGCTCGCCACCCGCTCTTCGGCCGCCAGCTGACGCGCCAGCTCTTCGCGCTCGGACAGCGCCTCGACGAGCGTGTTGTAGCGTCGGAACAGCCGCGCGAATTCACTGTCGTGATGGCCCGTGCCGGCGAGGTCGATGGGCACCAGCGGCCCGGCGGCGCCGCTGTCGATGTGGCGCGACAGGCGGGCGAGCGGAGACAGCATCCGGCGGATGGTCCAGTAGGCGAGTGCAGCCAGGCACAGGGTCAGGAAGGCATTGGTCGCGATCAGCGTGGTGAGCACGTTGCGACGTTCGGCGACCAGATGGGTGATGTCGTAGTCGGCGAAGATGCGTCCGATATCCCTGTCCTGATAGCGCAGGATCTTGCGGGCATGAGCCTTGCCGTCGCCCGCGTCGACGAACAGCAGCTGGCTCGCGGCGAACCGATCGTTCAACGAGGCGCGGTCTGCCCCGAGAGGCACGTCCAGCGGATTGCTGGACGCCAGTGTCCGGCCCCGTTCATCGGTGATGACGATGAAGGCCCGCCCGAAACCGACGCTGAGCGTGGCGTTGCGCTCGATGGCGTCGAAGACCTCCCAGACGTCTTCGCGCAGAACATATGGCAGCACAGCGGAAGCCAGCCCCTCGAGGAAGGTCGTCGACAGCGCCGAGAGGTGGCGTTCCTGCGTCTCCCTGAGCCTTTCGAGCACGGCATGGGTGATGACGGCGCTGACGGCCAGCATGAAAATGACCACCATGGCCGGGGCCTTCACCGCCAGCGGCCATCGAAGGGGATTGGCCCAGGACATCGCCGTCAATCGCGTCCGACCAGGGCGACCCGGTCGGCGATGCTCTGGAAAAGACCGGGATCGGCGAGAGCGAAGCCGTCGAGCCGGAGAAGGCCGAGCACGCGCTGTCCCAGCGGGTCCGCTGCCATCCTCTGCAATCCCCTCTGCAGGCGGGCGATGCTGTCCTCTCGGAGGCGACCGGCCGAGGTCGCGACCGGCGGGAAACCCATCCAGTCGGACTTCCAGATGACCCGCGTCCGCGACGTCAGTTCCGGCTCGGTCTCGGTCATGACCTCCCAGACATATCCATCGACGCTGCCTGACTGGGCCAGCCCCGAGGCCACGGCACGAACGACGTTGCGGTGGCCGTAGGTGAAGAAGGTGCGGCCGAAGAAGCTTTCCGGGCGCTCGCCCGTCTCGGCCAGCCCGGCACGGGTGACGAGATAGCCGGAATTGGAATCGGGGTCGGAGAAGGCGTGGACATGGCCCTTCAGGTCCTTGAGCGCGGCCCCCGGCGCTCGTGCCCCGGCGATGAGGTAGGATTGGTAGGTGGTGCGCCCCCGCCAGACGGGAACGGCCACGAGTTCCAGCCGGGACCGGTAGGCGACGAAGGGAAAGCCGCAGATCCAGGCCGCGTCGATCTGCCCGGCGACCAGCTGCGAAGTGATCTCCTGGTAGGTTCGCCTGAGCACCAGGCGCACCTCGCCGTCCAGGGCCCGTGACAGATAGGCCTGCAGCGCTTCCAGGAGCACGAGGTCGGAGGTCAGGAAGACCGGCGTTAGTCCGAACTGGAACGGCCGCTCGGCACGCAGCACACGAGGCGCGGCAAGCGCAGCGAGACCGGCGAAACCGCCAGCCAACAGCAGGCGCCGACGGTCAGAGCGTGGCGCGACAGAGGCTGTGCCCGGGGGCGGCAACCATTTCCTCCCTGTCTTTTTCGTTTCGAGCATGATGGAAGCAATCCGAACCGGGCGTCAATGCGGCCTGCGCCATACGGCGCGCAGCCGGGCGCATCACACGGATTGGCACGCGCATCAAAAATCGCAACGGCGGGGGGAGATTCTTTCACCGCTTTCAGTTACCTCACAGGCGGCGCGGTTACCGTCAGAGGTCAGGCATGTGGTCCATCGAGAGTTTCGCCAACGAACTCGTGGCACTGGCCCGCAACAACACATCCCTGTTCCTCCCCGTCGTCGCGGCTCTGGCCTTCGCCGAGTCGATCATACTGTTCTCGTTGTTCATCCCCGCCTCGGTCATCCTGATCGGCTTCGGAGCGCTGGTCGGAGCAGCGGACATGAACCCGATTCCCATCCTGCTGGCTGCGACGATCGGTGCCGCCCTCGGGGAGTGGGTCTCCTATGCGGTCGGCTATGTCCTGAAGGAGCGGGTGTCCGGGATCTGGCCCCTCTCGCGTCACCCCGATCTGGTCGAACGCAGCGTCAAGCTGATCTCGACCTGGGGCGTTCTCGGCGTCTTCATCGCGAAATTCATCGGCCCCTTGCGCGGCGTGGTACCGCTTCTCGCCGGCGCCTTCCGAATGCCTCAGATCCGCTTCCAGATTGCGAACTGGACGTCATCGCTGTTGTGGGCAGCCGTCTGGCTCGGTCCCGGCTACGCCGCGGCCAAGTACTGGCCGTGACGGCCGCTGCGACAACCACCTGTGATCGCACAGGGAAGTCCGGTTGATCCGTCCGCGACTCTCGCCTCGATCGCCTCGACCCCTGGCGCGCCTGTGGGCGCGACAGCGCCCTGGCGTCGATCGGGCGAGGGCCAGACATTGTTTCACTTCGCCCGGTGCCGCTGGCCGGCGCAATGACGGCCCGGGAGACGCGCGTCATCGAAGCGTCGCTCCCACGGTCCGGGCCTGCCGACCCGCCGGGGACCACCGGGGTCCGCGGCAGGACCCCGGGGCGATCGGCATCACTCGCAAACACGGAACGTGCGGCGCTCCGGGCCGTAGGGGCCGTCGACCCAGCGGCGGGTCAGGTAGCAGTCGCGGGCATAGGCGCGGCCATAGGCGTGGGCATGGGCACGGGACTGGCTCGCAACAATTGCGCCGCCCACGATGAGGCCGACTGCGAGGGCGGCGAGGCCGGCGCCACCGTGGCGCGGGCGGGCTTCGGCCTGCGGGGCGGCGGCAAGCGAGAGGGCGGCGGCGGCGACGGTGGCGAGAGCGAGGGTCTTGAAGCGGGTCATGGCGATCGTCCCATTGTTTGGCAGGGGCTCCGTTGCCCCGATGTCCAATCAATAGGCCGAACCTGGGATCCACGATGTTCCGGCGGGAACACCGAGCACCGGCGCAGCGAAAAAGGCGATTTCAAGCGATCGCCTCGCCATTCCACGCTGTGAGCGAACTCCAAAACCTGACTCAATCGACGACCTGTACAGGCAAAGCAGGAGCCAGGTCTCTCGGCTCTGCGAGGAGATCGACGAACGGGTCCAGGCCTTCCTCGATCGGCCGATCGAGGGCGACTGGCTCTATCTGTGGATCGACGCGACCTATGTGAAGATGCGCCACGCCGGTCGGATCGTCTCGGTGGTGGTCAGCGGCATCGCGAAGGCCATCCCCTGCCGCCTGATCGGCGACTGGAATCTGTCGGCGGCGCCGATGTTCCTGCTGATGGGCTATATCGCCTCGGTGACCGGCCTGACCAACGGCCTCTTCGCCTCCACGCGGGGTGAGGGTCCGGCCCTCATGAGGGCGGACTGATGAAGCGAGCAAGGTTCAGGGAAGAGCGGATCATTTTGGTGCTGGAACCGCAGGAGGCCGGCGCGAAGACCGCCGATCTGGCGCGCAGGCACGGGAGATATTGACTTCGATCGATACCAAAAGAATATTCCCTGACGAGATCGCCCGCCGGTGGCAGCGTCCCCCCAGAGGTCTCACTCATGCGCATGACCCTCAAGCTCCTTGCTCTTGCAGGAGCAGGTTTCCTATCGATCGGCATGTCGGGCTGCGCGACGATGTCGAGAGATGAGTGCCGCCAAGGGGACTGGGCAAGCGTCGGGCAAAGGGACGGGGCAACCGGCTATCCACCTTCCCGCATCACGCAGCATGCCGAGGCCTGCGCCAATCATGGGATCGCCCATAACGCCGCCGCTTACCGGGCGGGCTGGGATCGCGGGATCCTTCAGTACTGCACGCCAGAGAACGGCTTTGAGACCGGCCGGCGCAACGACAGCTACCATGGGCTTTGCCCTGCCCAGGTGGTCGGACCTTTCCTGGAGGGTCGCCAAGTCGGTGAGCGCTTGGGAGGGGCCGAGCGCCGCCTCTCCTCGGCGGAAGAGCGACTGCGGAGCCTTGGCAACGAGCGGAACCGACTGCGCGACCGCTTGGACGCGCTGCGGAGCAACAGGAACCTCAGCGAAGATGCTCGTCGCAACGAGGCGTCGCGGATCCGCGACCAGCTCTCAACGATTCGCTTTGATAGCGACCAGGCCATGTTCGAAATCGAGCGGGCCCGCTACGATCTCCTGCCGGCCCAGGACGCGGCGAACGCCTATCTCGCGCGGATCCGTCGGATCCGGTAGCCTCACGCAGACTCCCAGGGTACCGATGGGTCGCCTTTGCGCTCATGCGCGTCGCCTTGCGCGACTGGAGCATGGATCTGGGTGAGCCGCCCGTCCCTGAGCGATACCAGCCTGTCGAAGCGCGAGAAGACCTTCTCGTCGTGGGTCGAAGATCTTCTCGTGGTGGGGCACGGTGTTGATGGACGCCTCGTTATCTTCGGCGATGCGGCGGCGCAGGGCGCGCGTCAGCCATTTCCCGTCGAAGACAATCTCGTCATTGAGTGTTGATTCCCGCCAAGACTTGACCCGGATTTTTCGTTGAGAAGTGACCCGGATTGAAGGTGTTTCCCGCCTTGATGGCAGGTCGTCAAGCGCGTGCCGTTTCCTTTCGGGTTTTTTGGTTTGTGCTGGCCTTGAAGCGGAAGCTGTCGTTTCCGGTTTGGAGGATGTGGCAATGATGGGTCAGGCGATCGAGCAATGCCGTCGTCATCTTGGCATCGCCGAACGCGCCAGCCCATTCGGCGAAGCTGGGGTTCGTGGTGATGACGATGCTGGTCTGCTCGTAAAGCTTGGAGAGCAGGTGGAACAGGAGCGCGCCACCGGACGGGCTGAACGTCTGGTATCCTGAGTTCGTCGAGGATGACGAGATCGAGGCGGATGAGACGCTCGGCCAGCTGGCCGGCCTTGTTCGCGGCCTTCTCCTGCTCGAGCGCATTGACCAGATCGACGGTCGAGAAGAACCTCACCTTCTTGCGGTGATGCTCGACAGCCTGGATGCCAATCGCTGATGCAATGTGGGTCTTGCCGGTTCCCGGGCCGCCGATCAGGACGATATTGTCGGCGCCGTCAATGAAGGCGCCAGCATGAAGCTGACGTACCGTTGCCTCGTTGACCTCGCTGGACGCGAAGTCGACGCCCGTAGCCTCAGGCGTCGACGGTGGCGCTCAGTGCATTGTCCTGGATGAAGGCGCGGCGCGGTTCCACCACGTCGCCCATCAGCTTGACGAAGATGTCGTCGGCCTCGTCGACCTCCTTCACCTTCACCTGCAGCAGCGAGCGGGCGTTGCGGTCGAGGGTGGTCTCCCAGAGCTGCTCGGCATTCATCTCGCCGAGACCTTTGTAGCGCTGCAGCTTGATGCCGCTGGCGCCGGCCTCCTTGACCATCTCGAACAGCGAGATCGGGCCGTCGACCTGGGTTTCCTGGGTCTTGCGGCGGAACTTCGCCGGCTTGTCGAAGACGACGCCGAGGCGGGCGGAATGCTCGTCGATCTTGCGGGCCTCCAGCGAGGCGATCAGCGGCGCGTCGAGCATGGCGACTTCCTTGACGCCGCGCACGGTGCGCGAGAAGCGGTAGCGCTCGCCGTCGAAATGACCCTCCCAGCCGCGCTCGATCTCGTCGGAAATGGCGTCGAGCCGCTGGGCGATCTTCACCGCCAGTGCCTGCGCCCGCGCCGGGTCCTTCATCGTCTCGGGGTTGAGCGCCCCGGCAATGGCCGCCTGTTCGACCACCGAGCGGTTGTAGCGCGAATGGACGGCACCGATCAGGTTCTTCACCTGGCGGGCCTCCTCGACGATGGCGGCAAGGTCGGCGCCGGCGCAGATCTCGCCGGTGCCGAGCACCAGGAGACTGTCGTCGAGGCCGCCATTGACCAGATAGTCGTCCAGCGCCCGCTCGTTCTTGATGTAGGTCTCGCTCTTGCCGCGGCTCACTTTGAACAGCGGCGGCTGGGCGATGTAAATGTGCCCGCGGTCGAGAATCTCCGGCATCTGCCGGAAGAAGAAGGTCAGCAGCAGCGTCCGGATATGCGAGCCGTCGACGTCGGCGTCTGTCATCAGGATGATCTTGTGGTAGCGCAGCTTGTCGATGTTGAACTCGTCGCGGCCGATGCCGGTGCCGAGCGCCATGATCAGCGTGCCGATCATCTCCGACGACAGCATCTTGTCGAAGCGGGCGCGTTCGACATTGAGGATCTTGCCGCGCAGCGGCAGGACCGCCTGGAAGGCGCGGTCGCGGCCCTGCTTGGCGGAGCCGCCGGCCGAGTCACCCTCGACGATGAAGAGTTCCGACTTGGCAGGATCGCGCTCCTGGCAGTCGGCGAGCTTGCCCGGCAGCGAGGCGACGTCGAGCGCGGTCTTGCGGCGGGTGAGTTCGCGCGCCTTGCGGGCGGCCTCGCGGGCGGCGGCGGCTTCCGCCACCTTCTGCACGATCGTCCGGCCCTCGGCCGGATGTTCCTCGAACCAGGTCGACAGCGCCTCGTTGAGGATGCTCTCGACCACCGGGCGCACCTCCGAGGAGACGAGCTTGTCCTTGGTCTGCGACGAGAACTTCGGGTCCGGCACCTTCACCGAGACGATGGCGGTCAGGCCCTCGCGGCAATCGTCGCCGGTGAGGTCGACCTTCTCCTTCTTCGTCACGCCGGAGGATTCGGCATAGTTCGTGACCTGACGGGTCAGGGCACCGCGGAAGCCGGCGAGATGGGTGCCGCCGTCGCGCTGCGGGATGTTGTTGGTGAAGCAGAGGACGTTCTCGTGGTAGCTGTCGTTCCACCACAGCGCCACTTCCACCGTGATGCCGTCGCGCTCGGATTTGAGCATGATAGGGTTCGGTACCAGCGGCGCCTTGTTGCGGTCGAGATAGCGCACGAAGGCCTCGACGCCGCCCTCGTAATAGAGCGCGACCTGCTTCTCCTCGGCATGGCGCCGGTCGGTCAGCAGGATGCGCACGCCGGAATTGAGGAAGGCGAGCTCACGCAGCCGGTGCTCCAGCGTGGGGAAGTCGTATTCCACCATGGTGAAGGTGTCGGTGGAGGCGAGGAAGGTGACCTCCGTGCCGCGCTTGCCGTTGGAGGGGCCGACCTCGATCAGCGGCGCGATCGGGTCGCCGTGGCGGAACTCGACCAGATGCTCCTTGCCGCCGCGCCAGATCTGCAGCTTCAGCCAGCTCGACAGGGCGTTGACGACGGAGACGCCGACACCGTGCAGGCCGCCGGACACCTTGTAGGAGTTCTGGTCGAACTTTCCGCCGGCATGGAGCTGCGTGAAGATCACGTTGGCGGCCGAAATGCCCTCTTCCTTGTGGATGTCGGTCGGCACGCCGCGACCGTTGTCGCGCACCGTGACCGAGCCGTCGCCGTTCAGGACCACGTCGACCTGGGTGCAATAGACGGCCAGCGCCTCGTCGATGGCGTTGTCGAGCACCTCGTAGACCATGTGGTGCAGGCCGGTGCCGTCGTCGGTGTCGCCGATGTACATGCCCGGCCGCTTGCGCACGGCGTCCAGCCCGCGCAAGACCTTGATCGAGTCCGCGTCGTACGTCTTTTCGGGGGCTTTTTCGGCGGCGGAATCGGCTGTTTTGGCGTTCATGGCCTTGGC
>NZ_JAUYFA010000066.1 GCF_030691135.1 Phreatobacter sp. | reverse complement strand
CTCGGGAGCGCTGGATCGAGAGGCGGATGAGTTCGGCGTAGAGGTTGTGACGAATGTCGAGGACGGCATGTTCGAGCAAACGGGCATTGAGCTCGCGCACCCGCCGGGCGAGCAGGACCATCACCCGCTCGGACACCTGGGCAGACGCCTTGAGCATCTCGCGAAACAGTGTCGCCCCCACGATGCAGATGGTCGTCCGGGTCAGCGCGGTCACGTTCGCGGACCTTGGCTCGCCGTCGATTGCAGCGAGCTCCCCGAAAAACGCCCCCTCCCGAAGGTCTGCCAGAATGAATTCGCGACCGCCCGTCGTTCGCAATTGGATGCGGACGTCGCCCGAAATGATGAAATAGACATCGCTGGAAGGATCATCGAAGTCGATGATCGTCTGGCCTTCGTCGACCATCTTCCAGACGCACCGGTGGTCGAAGCGCGAGAGGTCGAGGTCACTGATCCCCTTGAAAATGCCGACCTGCGCGATCGATGCCATGCCCGCTCCCCGCTCAATAGGCGCCCTACGTTCGAGGGCGGCCCCTCACGGGCGAAGCCATTCGACAAGCGCGGTGCATTCTTTGCCAAAGCCGGGAGTAAACTTGCAAGATCATTGACAAATAGCGCATCAGTACGCGCTTGAGCCCCGGCGGGTAGCACATGGACCCCATGAGACAGCCCCTCAAGCGCAAGATCACCGCCATTTTGGCGGCGGATATCGCAGAGTACACCCGTATCACCGCCGAAGACGAAGACGAAACGCTCTCGCGGCTCGGCGCCTATCGCCAGGTGTTCGACGATTTGGTCGCGCGGGGGGGAGGCCGAGTCTTCAACAGCGCCGGCGACAGCGTCATGTGCGAGTTTCCCAGCGCCGTTGAGGCGACGCGCTGCGCGATCGACATCCAGGAATCCTTCCGCACCCGTAACCTCTCCTATCCGGCCCATCGGCAGATGCATTTCCGCATCGGAATATCGATCGGTGATGTCGTCGAGCGCGACGGAGACCTGCTCGGTGATGTCGTCAATATCGCGGCCCGGCTGCAGGCGCTTGCCGAGCCGGGGTCGATCTGCATCTCGCGCAGCGTGCAGGAGGCCGTCGCCAACAAGACCTCCGTGCCCTCGCTCGACATGGGCAATCGCGAGGTGAAGAACCTCCCCTATCCCGTGCACGTCTTCAAGATCGACGTGAAACGGCCGGCCGCCGAGCCGGCAGGACGATCGAGGACGACAGGCCAAGCATCGACGGCACCCCGACCGGTTGCCTTATGGGTGCTCGCCGGGATCGTTGTCGCCGCCAGCGGCGCCGGCCTGCTGTGGACGAAACTCTCCAAAAGCCCTGTGGTAGACGAAGCTCCGACTCCAGGCATCGCTTCGCCGGGCCCTGGCGAGAGCGGAACCGTGACCGAGACGCCGGGCCTGGCACAGGTCCCGTCCGATCGACCATCCTCGTCCGGAACCGATGGTCTCAAACCGAGCCCGGCGACATTGGCGGAGCGCTACCAAAGCGCTCGTCGGCTAGAGGGGCGGGGCGATATCGAGGCTGCCCGTCGGGACTATGCCGCCATCCTGCGCCTTGGGACGGAGGTCATCGACCCGGCGCTCCGCCTCGCGTCCCTCATGAGGGCCCAGGAGGGCCGTGCTGCGGCCCTTGACGCGTCGGCGGAACTTGCCGGAGGACATGGTCGAATGGTTGCCCTGATCCACGCCCTGCATGTCGACGGAGCTAACCGCCTGCGGCGGCTGGAGGAGATCGCGGCGGCCGATCCGGACTTCGCGCCCGTTCACTACCTCATCGCGGCGGAGCTCTCGGGGCCACGATCCGGGGCGCGGACGCTCGCCGAAAAGCGCCTCGAACGCGCCGCCCTCGAACGCTTCCTCGCCGCAAGCCGGGAGGGAGCACTGGAGCGCTTCGTCATCGACCCCGCCACACGGGCGGCGTGGTTGGAGCGGGCACGGGAACGGCAGGGCTTGCTGGAAGGCCTATTCGCCGAAGGCCGCGACCGCCTGTCCATGGCTTTCACGCCAACCTCGTCCGGCTGGGTCGGCACCATCGCCCTGCCCGAACCCGCCGTCACCATCGAGTATCGTTTCGGCGAATCCGGATCATTCCGGTCGACCGGGCTGATGCAGATCATCGAGCCGCGGACGGGACGGCCCATGCCGAAGCCAAGCATCGAGTTTCCCCACCGGCGCGATGCAATGGACATCGCCCTGCGATATACTGATGCCGCAGGCGTGGCCTCGCCGGTCACCACTATCGGCTTTGAGCCCGCAACGGCTCTGCAGCGCGGCATGAAGGACACCCTCAAGGGTATAGCGTCCTCCTGGGCCGTCTTCGGCACGGGCCAGAACAGCGACCGGCTCTACCTGACAGCGCTCATCAGCTATCGCTGCGCGATCGACAAGGTCGAGATCGGCTTCGATGGGCAGGCACCGGGGACGGTCTTCCCGCTGCTGACCTGTGACCCCGGCCAGCCATTCGGCGTTCCCGCCGGAGCGCGCAACTTCCTGGGGGTTGCTCCCTCGGTCGCGAGCGTCGCGGTCAGATTAACATTCGTCGGGGGAGAGGTGTCCGAGGTCGTAACGTTCGCCCGTCCGCCCCGTCGCTAGCATCGGACCGGGGGACCCGCGCAGGCCTCCGGCCTGTGCGCAACCACACATCCTCGGTGCTATCCGATGCCGCATCGTCGAAGCGAACGGGAGGGACCGCCGGACCGGCTGGCGGTCCACGACGACGATCCACTCTGCCGGGACAGCGACGGGGATGCCCGATGCAGTTCCGCAGGAACGCGGTTGTCACGACCGTCATTGCCGCGACCTGTCTGGCGCTCACCGTTGACGCGCCACTTGCCGGCGGCGAACCGGGGTTTCCCCCCAGGCTTCGCTGCTGGCTCGCCCCCTCGCTTGCGGTTTGCCGCGATCTGGCGCGGGAGCGGGAAAACCGGGCACTTGAGGCGGTCGAGAACGAACCGCGCAGCCTCAGCAGGCGGCTACCACTGATCTGCTTCGATCCCGGCTCGGAAACCAACATGCCCTGCCCGCCTTGATGGCCTACGAGGCCGGGCCCGCTGCTCAATCAAGGGCCACGAAGGCGAGTGTTCGCGAGATGGACTGGCTTGCATCCCGGGCATGCAATCCAGTCCTCAACCAGGCATCAATGGTCGCCATAGGTGAATGCCAAGGCCTTCTGGACGAGATGCGCGGCATCGGTGGGTGAACGCGCCGGATCGATCAACGTCACGATCCGACGACGGGTCACGATCCGCTGGGGATAGCCGCCATAGACGAAGGAAAAGGCCCGGGTGGCGTGGTTGGCTGAGGCCCCTTCTGGCACGTCGGTCGTGCAGAAACCCGATCTCTGTTCGGCTGCGCCGAACTCGTCCACGGCGCTGGGCAGCAGGACCCAGCCGAGACAGGGATAGATCGGGGCGGTGAAGGCCGGCCCGAGCGCCGGGATCGCGCATTCGGGATCGCATTGCAGCCAGCTTCCGGCCTGTGGTGCGTAGCCGATCCACGGCAGTTCGGCGCTGATCGCCACGCCGTCCCGCGTGATGACGAAATGCAGTTCGTTGACGACCTCCGTCTGATGGGCGTGGTTGTGGTGGTTCAGGTCATAGCCCCACGCCTGCAGACCCTGATGGTCGATGAAGCCAACAAGATCGGCCTCTGTGTCCAACCGAATGACGAAGGCGATCGCGAAGACTGATGGGTCCTGCCGGATGAAGACGCCGTCGCCGGATCGACGGGCGAAAGGGCCTGAGGACAGCGCGGCAATGCTCTGCTGACGGAAACCGCACCACAGCAGCGCTTGACCGAGGGCAAGCGACAGGTCTGCCGGCGCGGCGCCCGTGGAACCTGTCCGGCTGCCCGAACGCCTGGAGCACACCCGATTCCTCCTGAGACCATGGAGCGGATTCGAGCCCCTATAGGGCCTGGCGTGGCCACGGCCTGTGCCGAAACGCACACCTCGTCGCCAACGACATCACTAAACCGGCCGGCATCGCCTGAGGATCTTCGAGGCTGCGACCTGCGGCTCGGCTCAGCGACACCCGGCAGGGAGGGAACAGACGGTGCAAGACCTGATCCAGATCGCTCGCAATTCATGGATCGTGATGCTCGCTGCGCTCGGCATCGTGGTGGGCCTCGGTATGGTCAGCTACGGAATGATTTCTGGCCCGCCTGCGCGCAGCAGCCTTCAGGTGGTGGAGGGCACGATCACCGAGGCGTCTCGGGTAACCCGGCGGAGCCGGCGGACGGGTGCAAGCTCCTCCTACTACGAGATGACACTGAAACCGCGGCTGAGCGCGACCGAGCTGAAGCTGCGCGTTCCCACCATCGAGATGGCGGAATCGGATGTGCGCTCGCTGATCGGTGGGCCGGTCCGGGCGGAATTCGATTCCGAGCAGGATGTCTATGTGCTGAGCAGCGGCAGGCGCGAGGTCTTGACCTACGCCAACACGCTGGAGCGCCGCAATTTGAACCTTCGCCAGTACCATGTCGACGGTATAGCGCTGATGATTGCAGGGGCCGTCGCCATGGCGATCGGCCTCGCCCTCGGATACCGCAAACGGCGGCGTGAGGTGGCCGACAACGCATCCGCCATGTCGCGCTAGGGGATTCCTTGGACAAGACGGAACCGGCGACCTTTCGAAAGGGGGCCTCGCGCCCCACCCGGCCCGCCTGAGAGCGGAAGGTTGCCGCAATTGGCTCCCACCCCTTCCCTCCCGATCAACAATCGGTGGAAAGGTGTGTCGAATGGCATCTGCGTTCGCCTCGGTCGCTGCGTCAACCGTGCCGAGACCGCCCGACGCACCGAAGCGCTGCTGCGGGAGATCTGGCCTGCCCCGCCCTATGAGCTATTCGACCGTCCCTTCGATCTTCTTGCGCCTGTAACGCCCGAGGCATCGGGGTATTGAACGGCGCCGGCTCTGCCGGAGGCCGGTTGGCGAGAGAGATACTCCAATTCTCGGCTTGGCCCGCGACGCACAGCAAACTCCTCGGCTGCCGCGTCCACGACGTTGTGATGGGTTTGAGGAAGCGGCAGATTCACCGAGCGGGCGCGGTAGACTTGAGGTGCCGGAGCGCGGGCAGGCGCTCGGCGACACCTACCACATTCCTACAACATTAAGGACTGAACGCCGCTCAACCATCTGATTCTTCGATCGTTTTCGGAAAAATTCGTCCCATCCATCATCGATGCCACGGCAAAGCGCCAGGGGCTCTTTTTGGCCTCAAAACCAGCTTTCATCCTGATTTTCGTCCTACGGCCCAGCATCATTCGGCACTGGAATTGCACCATTCGGCATCATTCGCACCGCAAACCTGACCGGCAATCGCCGATGATCACCCTCAGCTACACAACGCTATGGGACATGACAAAGGTCAAGACAGGGTCGATCTCGCCTGTTGCCGCGGGTTGTCAGCCCTTTGGCCGAACCGCACCGCGGCCGTTGGCAGCTGGAGCCTTCGACTGAGACCGGTTGCCTGCGGGTTACTACGACTGACGACCGTCGGCTTTTGGGCCCTAAGCCGACGTCGGGAATGTCCGCTCTGGGCTCAGGCGGCTTCGTCAGAAATCAAGAATTTTGCACCACGCCGCCGCTCATTGATCCGCCTAGGCTTTTCTGGTGCAGATCTCTGGTGCTCAATTCCAGAGCGGGATGCCAGAATAGTCAGTTCCTTGAAGAGCGTCGGGTACCGCCTCGGACGTCCGCTTCTCCCGAAAAGACAGTTTCCGGTTTAGAGGCGCGAAGGGGTCGTGGGCATGCGTCTGCCATTGCGCTGCCTTCCACGCGTCGAAAGAATCGCACCATCAAACCGTGGGGTCAAACACCTAGTCGACCCTCGCCGTCTCCGGGACATCGCCATCGCCCGCCGCGTTTGCGAGGACTCAGGACATGCACGCTGCCGGTCGCCTGATCAACCCCCAGCCAGTGAGGGGATCCCGGCCCGGCGCGCCGATGTCCGTTGCAGCTTTCCGCAGGGCATCAACGACCGCATCGACATCGGCAGCGCCGGACCTGGTGACGAGCGAGGCCGCCGCCGTGACGAAGGGTGCAGCGAACGACGTTCCCGACTGGGGACGCGCACGCCCGCGCGTCTCTGCCAGCACGAGATTCACGCCGGGGGCGGCGAAGGCGATATGATTGCCGCGATTGGCTCGGCGGAAGACCCTGCCGTCGCGGTCGACGGCCGTCACTGCAATGACGCCGGCATAGGCGGCAGGGTAGAGGGGGCGGGCCCCCGGCCCCTCGTTTCCGGCTGCGGCAACGAGCACCATTCCCTTGCCGATGGCCGCCTCGACCGCTTCCCGCAGCAGGGGACTGTCCGGTCCGGAGAGGCTGAGATTGGCAATGCGGATGCCGCGGGCCATCAGGGCATCGAGGCCGCCGACGAGATCGAAGGTATCGGTCACGTCGCGACCGTCGCCACCACGGTGGAAAACATCCACGGATACCAGGCGTGCACGCGGCAGAAGACCGGGATGCTCGCTATCGGCCCGCCCCACCAGCAGCGCAGCCACGGCAGTCCCGTGGCGATCCGAAGACGGCCCGCGATCGGGCGCCCTCACGGTGAGCACCTCGACAGCGCCTTGACGGAAAGCCGGATGCGCGGCGTCGACGGCCGTGTCGATCATGCCAATGGTCGCCTCGACCGGACAGGTCGTCGGCGGGTTCGGCCAGTCGATCATGGCGAAGGCGCCACAGCCGGCTGCCGAACAGTCGAAGCGTGACGGGCGATAGATGCGGTTGCGGTCGGCCAGTCCGACCGGCGTTATCGCGCGCAGCCGCCGCAACGCCGCCTCGGGGCTCTCCCGGCGGGTGCTGCGGAGCCTGACCAGGTCGCGCCCGAGTGACCCGACGACGCGGCGCCCTGTAATGACGAAATCCGCCTGTTGAAGGATGGCAGGGCTGGTACCGGTCGGCAGATAGGCGACGAATTCCAAGGCGGGCCTTGCGGGCCGGCGCGCCTCGCGGCGGGGTGTGACCGGCTGCTGGCGTTGTTCGATGATCACGCGGCGACGCGGCCGGTCGTCGTCATCGTCATCGTCGTCGTCAGCCCAGGCCTGGTGGATCCCGGCGGCGAGGATCGCGACCGGCAGCACGATCTGGACGAAGGCAAGGGCGACAACCATCGCCGGCACCCTGAAGGGCGCGGTAGCCGCCGACAGAAGGCGTTGGAAGACGGATCGCAGCATGGTGACAAGCATCGCATTTACCGCCAGATGGACGAACGACAACGACAACGTGACACAGCGGGAATAATTCCCGCGATCCGCCGTTGTCGACGATATAGGGCGCGGCGCCGCGCGGACAGGTCGCCTCAGGGACGATGATGAACGTCGATATAAGGCTGCAGGTGGTCACGATGCTGCCCAGACTGAGGCGCTTCGCCCTGTCGCTGACAGGATCCCGCGACAGGGCCGACGACCTGGTCCAGGCCACCTGCGAGCGTGCGCTGAGATCAGCAGGCAACTGGGAACCTGGGACGCGACTGGACTCGTGGCTCTATCGCATCATGCAGAACCTCTGGATCGACGAAATTCGGAAGGCCAAGCCGCGGGGAACCGAAGTGCCGGTCGAAGAGGTCCACGATCTCGCCGGCGAGGACGGAGAACGGTCCGCGCTCGCCCGGCTGTCGATGCAGCAAATCCTGCGGGCGCTGGAGCAACTCCCATCGGAGCAGCGCAGCGTGGTCTCACTCGTCTGCATCGAGGACATGAGCTACCGCGAGGTCGCCGACATCTTGGCGATCCCCGTGGGAACAGTGATGAGCCGCCTGTCGCGGGCGCGGGCGGCTCTCGGAGCGCCGCTGCAGCCGACAGGCGCCGCAGCGGACGGCAGATTGGGAGGTTGATATGGCGACCCTTCACCCTTCGGACGAAGAGCTTGTGGCCTATGTCGATGGCGAGCTGGATCTGGCCAAGGCCATGTCGATCACCGAAGCCCTCGCCGGTGATCCACATCTCGCCGCCCGTGTCGATTTGTTCAGGACGACGCGCGCCCGGCTCAAGGATGCGTTCTCACCGGTCATGCTGGAACCCGTGCCGCCATCATTGACGCGCTTTGTCATGTCCGGCGGCGGTGTGGAACCCGCACCGTCGATCACGGCCACGGCAGTCGCACGGCCCGCGTTTCGGACCGTTCCCATGGCCGCGGCCCTGGGCGGCCTCATCCTGGGTGCTTCGGCCACATGGCTGGCTCTGCGGCCGATGTCGCCTCCGTCCTGGACGCCGGCGTCGCTCGCAGCGGCCCTTGAGACGCCTCTCGCGACGCTCGCCGACGGCAGCAGCGGAACCCCTGCCGCGACCGCCACTGTCGCCCTTCGCCACACGGTGCGGACAAGGGCGGGCCTTTGCCGCAGCTTCACCCTGACAACGAGTGGCGCCCGACCTTATGACGGCCTCGCCTGCCGCATCGCCGGGGCGTGGGAGGTCCAGGTGATGGCGGCCGCGCCGGAAGGCGACGCCTTTGTGCCCGCAGGCGCGATCCGGCCCGTGGACGCCTTTCTCGATGCTGCCGAGGCCAGCGACCCGCTGCCGGCCGATGAAGTGAAGCGGTTGATCGAACGGCGCTGGGCCAACGACTGATCACCCCTGGATCAGCCCGGTCCAACGCCACCAGGTCGCCGAGAAGGCGAGGATCAGCCCGAGGTGCACCAGCGCGAGCACGACGCTCGCGCGCAGGAGAAGCCCGCGGTCGAAGCCGCCCGAACCGGTATGATAGATCATCAGGGCCTTGGAACTGACGGGAAGGGTCATGCAGAAATTCATGCCGACCGTGGCGATGAACACAGCCGCAGTCGGGTGAAGTCCAAGCGCCGGTGCCGTGACGATCACCGCCGGCACAACGATGGCGGCGCGCGCGGTGTGGGAGGTGATCAGCAGGTGCGAGCCGAGCGTGACCAGCGCCAAGCCACCGATGGCAGCCGGTAGCCCCAGGGTCCCGAGGCCTTCCAGCCAGGGACGGATACCCGCCGTCAGGCCCGCCGCTGCGCCGGTCTCGATCAGCGCCGTCGCCAGCAGCAGCGCAGCCGCCATGAATGCAACGAGGTCCCAAGCGATCGCGGCCAGGGCCCGCCGCCAGGCAAGGATGCGCAGCGGCCAGACGATGAGGATCGCGCCCGCCATGGCGCCGAGCCCCATCGGCAGGCGATGCCAGGGGGAAGTGCACCAGAAGGCGAGGATCACGAGCCAAACTGCCGCCACGCGACGCTCGGCCGCTGTCCAGGGCAAGGGAACGCTGCGGTCTTCGGCAAGGGGAGCCTTTCGCTCTGGCCGGGTCAGGCCGAGTTGCATGACAACGAGACATGTCGCAGCGCCGGCCATTACCGCAAAGGGCAGCCCATGAACGATCCAGGCGCCATAGCCGACGGGCGCGAAGCCCATCGTGGCCAGAAGATCATTGGCGACAAGATGGGATGCCGCACCGGTCAGGGCCGCAATGGTGGTCGCCAGAACGACGCAAGGTATCAGCAGGCTCAGGGCGCGCGCCGCCGCCGGGTCGAGTCGTGTCGACAGGTTGCGGTGGAGAGGCAAGGCCACGGCGGCGCGCGCCGAGGTCGATGGAACCAGAAAGGTGACCGGCAGAAGGACCAGGGTGACGAGCCAGAACAGCTGGTCGGCGCGGCGCGTTCTGCGGCTGCCCCAGGCGGCGATGCGCCCGGCGAGCCCAACGGCAACGGCCGCTGCGCCCATGACGAAGGCGCCGATCACCAGCCACAGCGCGTCGGACCGCAGGACGGCCAGCGCTGCGGCCTCCGGCAAGACGCCCTTGACGACGAGGACCATCGTCGCCGCGAGGCCGACGCCCCAGGCAGGCAGGCTTGTACCGGCCCAGAACAGGGACGCTGTTCCGAAGACGAGCACCGCCGTCATGGCGGGGGACAGGGGTGCGGTGAGGAGTCCCGCCAGCACGGCGGCGCCGGCAGAAGCCGCCAGTACGCGTCGTGTCATGGTGACCCGATGGAAGTCATCGCGGATCGGCGCGCCATGGCGGCCATGGCCACCTGCATGGACATGATGAAGGTGCGCATGACGTTCTCGGCACAACGTGCGAGATCACCGTCGGCCGCGGCCATGGCCTCGGCGAGGTCGCAGGGTGCCGGAACGGTGGAGAAATAGGCGCCGATGCCATGGTCACGCAGCATGTCGGCCTCCGCGCCGATAGTGCCGGCCAGCGCCACAACCGGGATACCGAGGCGCTGAGCACGCCGGCCGACCTCGGCGGGAATCTTGCCGCGAAGGCTCTGACCATCAAGTCCACCTTCGGCGGTGAAGACCAGGTCGGCCTCGGCCAGATGAGCATCAAGATCAATGAACCGTGCGAGCACATCGTAGCGCGGGCACAGACGGGCACCGAGAAGGGCAGCCAGTCCCGCGCCGAGCCCGCCCGAGGCCCCGGCCCCGGGCAGAAGGCTCACATCGATACCGGTCGCCTGCTCCACCCGGGCTGCGAAGTTGTGCAGACCTTCTTCGAGGAAGCGGACGGTTGCGGGCGATGCGCCCTTTTGCGGGCCGAAGACGCGTGCGACCCCACGCGGCCCCAGCAACAGGTTCTCGATGTTGCAGGCCACCTCGATCGTCGTCGATGCGAGACGCGGGTCGGCCCCCGCCATGTCGATATCGACGAGGTCGAGAAGCCCGGCACCCCCGGGTCGGATCACGCGGCGGTTGCGGTCGAGAAGCCTGATACCGAGCGCCTCCGCCATACCACTGCCCGCGTCGTTGGTTCCTGAATCGCCGCAGCCGATCAGGATGGTGCGCGCGCCGGCATCGAGCGCAGCGCGGATGAGCTGGCCGACGCCATAGGTGCTCGTCGCCAGCGGATCGCGGCGGTTCCTCGGCACAAGGCGGAGACCGGCGGCCGAAGCCATGTCGATGACGGCGGTGGCCGTGTGCGGCGCCCCCAGGAACCCCCAGGCGGCCTCGACCGGCTCGCCGAGGGGCCCCCGGACGCAGGACAGGCGATGAACGCCGCCGGTGAGCGTCACGAGAGCGCTGGCAAATCCCTCACCGCCGTCGACGAGCGGCAGCTCGACAACCCGGGCATCTGGCGCGGCGGCATGGATACCCCGCGCGATCGCCCGCGCGACGGCCTCGGCCGGCAAACATTCCTTGAAGCCCGAGGGGGCCACGACGACACGGAGCGGCATCACGGTGCAAATCCTCGCTGTGCGAACTGCACCGACAACGAAGGCCGCGGGTGGTTTATTCCGCGGGCGACCAGAAATTTTTGTCGACGGGGGCGCAACGGCAGACGATCAGCCGCCCGTCTTGGTTCGGCTGACGGGCCAGCCAACGGCTTCGGCCTGATGCAAGTTCGGCGCCGATACGTCATGTTCGCAGGAGTTGCCTGCCAGGCTCAACACCGGCCGTCGCGAACCAAACACGACCCGACTGTCTGCAGAACAAATGGCTGAACCGCACGGGCGCACTTCTGGTTCAATCCGACAGGAATGTGTGCTGTTAGCCTGTCGGCGGATGTCGCCTATGAGGGCGCGGAGCGGAAGCTGCCCGCCGCCCTTGCATTGCCGAAAACGGACGCGAACGTCCCGTTCGGCGGAAGGCCGCGAAGGTCGGTCAGCTGTCGGAAGCCCACGAGCGCGGACCAACTACAACATCTCTACAGAATGAAAGGCTGATTTCCGCTTAACTATATGATAAATTGATCATTTTCGGACGAATTCGTCCCATCCATCATCGGTGCCACGGCAAAGCGCCAGGGGCTCTTTTTGGCCTCAAAACCAGCCTTCATGCGGGATCTCGTCCTATGGGCCAGCATCATTCGGCACTGGAGCTGCACCGTTCGGCATCATTCATCGCCCAGACTACAATAGTGTCGGCCGATGTCCCACCACGAGGTGTAACTCGTGATCATCATCGCAGCCGGGGCCTTCTCCGCCATTGGAAAACTGATCGATGACCACCGCCGGCCACACAACTCTATTCTATAGGACACGACCTTTGCCGGAATCAGCGATCGCGGGAGCGATCCACCCTCGCACGAACTTTGATGCAGAGATTCGTCGGCGGTAACATCCTCACTCCCATGCCATGACGACATGGCCGGGGGAGACTTCGCGGTACTGGCGCGCCGGGGGCACGTAGTCGGGGGCGCGGACGGGGCTCTTGATCTCGTCGTTGGAGACGCCGCGCTTCTGCAGGCGGCGGGCCGGGTTGGGGATCGGCACCGCCGACATCAGCTTCTTCGTATAGGGGTGCTGGGCATTGCCGAAGACCGCGGCGCGCGGGCCGATCTCGACGATCTCGCCGAGATACATGACGGCGATGCGGTGGCACATGCGCTCCACCACGGCGATGTCGTGGGAGATGAAGAGATAGGCGAGGCCCATGCTCGCCTGCAGGTCGAGCATGAGGTTGACGACCTGCGCCTTGACCGAGACGTCGAGGGCCGAGACCGCCTCGTCGGCGACGATCAGTTTCGGGCCGAGGGCCAGCGCCCGGGCGATGCAGATGCGCTGGCGCTGGCCGCCGGAGAACTCGTGCGGATAGCGCGAGGCCATGTCCGGCGTCAGGCCGACGCGGGTGAGGAGATCGGCGACGCGGTCGCGCGCTTCCGACCCGGTGGCGAGGCCGTGGGCATAGAAGGGTTCGGCGATGGCCGAGCCGATCGACATGCGCGGGTTGAGGCTGGCGAAGGGGTCCTGGAAGATGATCTGCATGCGCTTGCGCATGTTGCGCAGCTTGCCGCCTTCCATCGACAGCACGTCCTCGCCGTCGACCAGCACCGCACCGGCATTGGGCTCGATCAGCCTCAGGATGGAGCGGCCCGTCGTCGACTTGCCGCAGCCCGATTCGCCGACCAGCGCCAGCGTCTCGCCGGAATGCAGCGAGAAGGAGACGTTCTCCACCGCATGGACGCGGCCGGAGACCTTGCCGAACAGGCCGGAATGCATGTCGAAGCGGGTGGTGAGGCCGGAGACCTCGAGCACCGGGCGCTCGGCCGCCTTCACCGTGTCGGGGGTCTCCACCGGCACGTCGCTCTCGCCCGTCGTCTTGTCGACGATGGGGAAGCGCATCGGCCGGCTGATGCCGGTCATCGAGCCGAGCTGCGGCACGGCGGAGAGCAGCGCCTTGGTATAGGGATGGGCGGGGGCGGCGAAGATCTGCCCGGTCTCGCCGGCCTCCACCGCCTTGCCCTGGTACATGACGACGGTGCGGTCGGCGATCTCGGCGACGACGCCCATGTCGTGGGTGATGAAGAGGACGGACATGTCCTCCTCCTCCTGCAGCACCTTGATGAGCTCGAGGATCTGCGCCTGGATCGTCACGTCGAGAGCGGTCGTCGGCTCGTCGGCGATGAGGAGCTTGGGCCGGCAGGCCAGCGCCATGGCGATCATGACGCGCTGGCGCATGCCGCCGGAGAAGCGGTGCGGATATTCGTGGAAGCGCGATTTGGCGGCGGGGATGCGCACCTTCTCAAGCAGCCGCACCGTCTCGGCCTCGGCCTCCTGGCGCGACATGCCGCGGTGGTAGATCAGCGCCTCGGCGATCTGGAACCCGATGGTCAGCACCGGGTTGAGCGAGGTCATCGGCTCCTGGAAGATCATCGCGACTTCATTGCCGCGCACGTGATGCATCGCCTTCTCGGGCAGCGTCGTCAGTTCGCGCCCGGCGAGCTTGATGCTGCCCTCGACCCGGCCGCTCTGCGGCGGGATCAGCCGCATGATCGACAGCGCCGTCACCGACTTGCCGGAGCCCGACTCGCCGACGATCGCCACCGTCTCCCGCGGCCCGACGTCGAAGGAGACGCCGCGCACCACCGCGTTCCACTCGCCCTCACGCAGGAACGATGTCACCAGGTTCGAAACCGACAGGACAGGGCCGGTATTGGGGAGGGGA
>NZ_JAUYFA010000051.1 GCF_030691135.1 Phreatobacter sp. | reverse complement strand
CACCGCGAGACGGTGCAGCCGATCCGCGAGAAGACCGGCGGTTCCACCTTCAAGAACCCGCCGGGACATTCCGCCTGGAAGCTGGTCGACGCCGCCGGCTGCCGCGGCCTCAGGCTCGGCGGCGCCCAGGTCTCCGAGATGCACTGCAACTTCCTCATCAACACCGGCACCGCCACCGCTGCCGACATCGAGGCGCTGGGCGAGGAGGTGCGGCGGCGGGTGAAGGAGACCAGCGGCATCGACCTGCACTGGGAGATCAAACGGGTGGGGGTCAGCGGCGGTAAGACGTAAGACGCTTTACTGTAGGTCGATCCGTCCCTATGTCTCATGCGAGCCCGCCGAAGAGGAGGACACCATGTCGAAGGCTGCTGCGAAGGTGCATGTCTCCAAGCTGTCCTCGAAAAGCCAGACCGTGCTGCCGCGGGCCGTCCGCGAGCGACTGAAGCTCGGTCCGGGCGACAAGGTGCGCTACGTGATCACCGACAAGGCCGTCGTCATCGAGAAGGATGACGATTTCGTCGACGATCCCTTCATCACCTTCACCGAATGGGCGAGCCCGGAGGATGACGCGGCCTATGCCGACCTCTGAACCATCGCAAGTGGAGGCCGGCATGGTCGTCGTCGTGCCGTTTCCCTTCACTGATCGCCTCGCCGAGAGGCGTCGCCCTGCCGTCGTGGTCTCCAGCGACCGGCTGACGGCTCTCGGTTATCTCTGGGTCGCCATGATTACCAGCATCGGCCGCGGCGATCCCGACGCCATCGTTCCCATCTCGGAACTGGATGGAACCGGCCTGTCCCACCGTTCCTTCGTGCGGCCGTCGAAGATCGCCTGCATCGAGCCGGCGCGTATTCTGCGGGTCGTCGGCGCACTGCCGCCGGGAGATATGGCGGCCGTCATCGATCGTCTGCACACTTTTATCGGCCGCGCCAGCGCCAGCACCGCCCGGAGTTCCCGACCATGACCAAACCCCACGTCGCCGTCCTCTATGGCGGCTGGTCCGCCGAGCGCGAGGTCTCCCTCGCCTCCGGCACCGCCTGCGCCGATGCCCTGGAAAGCCGCGGCTACCGGGTGACGCGGGTCGATGTCGGCCGCGATATCGCGCTCCGGCTCGCCGAGTTGAAGCCGGACGTGGCGCTCAACGTCACCCACGGGCGGCCGGGCGAGGACGGCACGCTCGCCGGCATCCTCGAGGTCATGCAGATCCCCTACAGCCATTCCGGCGTCATGGCCTCGGCGCTCTGCATGGACAAGGCCATGGCCAAGAAGGTGATGGCGGCGGCGGGTGTGCCGGTCCCCGGCGGCCTCGTCGTCTCCCGCCGCGAGGCGGCGCGCGAACATCTCCTGCCGCGCCCCTATGTGATCAAGCCGAATACCGACGGGTCGTCGCTCGGCGTCTTCATCGTCACCAGGGACCACGAACACCCGCCGCAGGAACTGCACGCGTCGGATTGGACGCTGGGCGACACGGTTCTGGTCGAACCCTTCATCGCCGGCAAGGAACTGACCTGCGCCGTCATGGGCGACCGCGTCCTCGGCGTCATCGAGATCACCTTTGCGGGAACCTTCTATGACTACGAGGCGAAATATGCGCCGGGTGGATCACAGCACCTGATTCCTGCGCCGCTTAAACCAAATATTTACTCTGAGGTCCAAAGACTGTCCCTCGCAGCGCATCATGCGCTCGGCTGTAAAGGGGTCAGCCGTGCGGACTTCAGATTTGACGATACGCCCGGCGGAACCGGGCAGCTCGTCTGCCTCGAAGTCAACACGCAGCCCGGGATGACCGGGACTTCGCTCGTCCCCGACATGGCCGCTCACGAAGGTGTCTCGTTCGCCGAGCTGGTCGAATGGATGGTATTGGACGCGTCTCTCGATCGTTGACCGCCAGGCTCGCCGGAGCCGGGGCGGACGCGCTCGCCCAGGCCAGCGACAGGCTGCGGTCCTCCGCCGCCCCGTCGCGCCGGGAAGCCGCGTTCGATGGGTATTCCCGGCCGAGCGCCGCCGGGATTCGCCTGCGCCGGCTGTGGAGCCGCGTCGTCAGCCTCCGCCTGCCGCGCCGCGCAGGCCTCGTCGCCACGCTCGCCCTCTTCGCCGTCACCGGGCTCTATGGAGTTCAGCGCGGCGGTCACTGGCCGGTCGTCAACCAGGCGCTGCTCTCGGTCGGTGACCGCGCCGCCAATGCGGCCGGCCTGCAGGTCCGCGGCGTCCGCCTCACCGGCAACAGCCAGATGAGCCACGCCCAGGTCCTGGAGGTCGCCGGCGTCCATCCCGAGACCTCGGTGCTGTTCTTCGACGCCGACGAGGCCCGCGACCGCCTCAAGGCCAATTCCTGGATCGCCGACGCCACGGTCCAGAAGCTCTATCCCGACCAGATCATGATCTCCGTGGTCGAGCGCGAACCCTTCGCGCTGTGGCAGCGCGACGGCCGCATCCAGGTCATCGCCGCCGACGGCCGCGTCATCGTCGACCACCTCGACGCCCGCTTCCAGCACCTGCCGCTGATCGTCGGCAAGGGCGCCGAGACCCGTGCCCGCGAGATCGTCGGCCTGCTCGGCGATCACGCCGACGTCGCCCGGTCCGTGCGCGCCGCCGTGCTCGTCGCCGAGCGCCGCTGGACCCTCGTCCTGAAGAACGGAATCGACGTGCGCCTGCCCGACACCGACCTCGACCGCGCCATGATCGACCTCGCCCGCCTCGACGGCGACCGCCGGCTGATGACGCGCGACCTGACCATGATCGACATGCGCGTGCCCGGCCGCGTCACCGCCCGCCTGTCGGAGGACGCGATGAAGGCCCACGAGGCGGCCATCAAGGAGCGCGACCGCGAGCGCGCCCGCCGTCGCGCCCTGCAGGGCCAGCGCATATGACCACTTCATTCCGCCACGGCCTGACACCGAAGATGCGTCCGATTTCGCCGCGGCGCTCGGCGATCATGTGCGTCCTCGACATCGGCACCTCGAAGATCGTCTGCATGATCGTGCGGCTGCGGCCGCGCGAGGGCACCGACATCCTGCCGAACCGCACCCACAAGGCCGAGATCCTCGGCATCGGCCACACCCGCGCCCGCGGCATGAAGGCCGGCGCCATCGCCGACATGGCCAAGGCCGAGGCCGCGATCCGCCAGGCGGTGGATGCCGCCGAGCGCATGGCCGAGGTCCAGGTCGACCGCGTCATCGTCTCGGTCTCCGCCGGCCGCCTCGGCTCCGAGCAATACGAGGCCCGCGTCACCTGCCCCTCGCCGCGCGTCGAGGAACAGGACCTGCACCGCGTGCTGCAGGCCGCGTCCGATCATTCGGTGCGGCAGGGCAGGGCGGTGCTGCATTCCATGCCGATCGGCTTCCGCCTCGACGACACCCGCGGCATCAGGGATCCGCGCGGCATGCTCGGCTCCTCGCTCGGCGTCGACATGCACGTCGTCACCTGCGATGCCGCCACCGCCCGCAACCTCATGCTCTGCATCGAGCGCTGCCACCTGACGGTGGAGGCGCTGGTCGCCGCGCCCTTCGCGTCCGGGTTGGCGGTGCTGACCGACGACGAGGCCGAACTCGGCACGGTCTGCCTCGACATGGGCGCCGGCACGACGACGCTGTCGGTCTTCGCCGGCGGTCATTTCGTCCATGCCGATGCCGTGGCCGTCGGCTCCCACCACGTCACCATGGACATCGCCCGCGGCCTCTCGACGCGGCTGTCCGACGCCGAGCGCATCAAGGTGCTCAACGGTGCCTGCTTCGCCGCCAAGTCCGACGAGCGCGACATCGTCAACGTGCCCTCGATCTCCGAGGACGAGCGCGACATCCCGCATTCGGTCTCGCGGGCGCAGATCATCCGTATCATCCGCCCGCGCATCGACGAGATCCTCGAAATGGTCCGCGACCGGCTGGTCGCTGCGGGGTCCGCCGCCGAAGTCGGCCGTCGCCTCGTGCTCACCGGCGGCGGGGCCCAGCTGCCCGGCCTCGCCGATCTCGCCGCCCAGGTCTTCGGTCGCCAGGTCCGGGTCGCCCGGCCTGTCGGCATCACCGGATTGCCCGACAGCGCCAAGGGTCCGCCCTTCGCCGCCGCGGTCGGGCTCACCGTCTATCCGCAGATCGCGGGTGCCGAGCATTTCGAACCGCAGCGTCGCCATCTCGGCGCCACCGGGACGGACGGCTATTTCACCCGGGTCGGCCGCTGGATCAGGGACAGTTTCTAGACCCATACCCGGCCGCGGCAATGCGGCCCGGGCACCACAACGCAAAGCCGGTTGCCGCCGGCGAAGCACCGACAGTAGAACAGCGACGTGGCAGTCGCGTGAGTGATTCGAACGAGGCTCATGATGACCATCAACCTTAAGATGCCCGACATTCGGGAACTGAAGCCCCGGATCACCGTATTCGGCGTCGGCGGCGCGGGCGGCAATGCCGTCAACAACATGATCGAGGGCGGCCTTCAGGGCTGCGACTTCGTCGTCGCCAACACCGACGCCCAGGCGCTGTCCTCCGCCAAGGCCGAGCGAATCATCCAGATGGGTCTGGCCGTGACCTCCGGCCTCGGTGCCGGATCGCACCCGGAAGTGGGCGCCGCGGCGGCCGAGGAGGTGATCGACGAGATCCGTGACCAGCTCTCCGGCTCGCACATGGCCTTCATCACCGCCGGCATGGGCGGTGGCACCGGCACCGGCGCTGCCCCGGTCATCGCCCGCATCGCCCGCGAGCTCGGCATCCTCACCGTCGGCGTCGTCACCAAGCCCTTCCACTTCGAGGGCGTGCGGCGCATGAAGACGGCCGATGCCGGCATCATCGAACTGCAGAAGTCGGTCGACACGCTGATCGTCATCCCCAACCAGAACCTGTTCCGGGTGGCGAACGAGAAGACGACCTTCACCGACGCCTTCGCCATGGCCGACCAGGTGCTCTATTCGGGCGTCGCCTGCATCACCGACCTGATGGTCAAGGAAGGCCTGATCAACCTCGACTTTGCCGACGTGCGCGCCGTCATGCGCGACATGGGCAAGGCCATGATGGGCACCGGCGAGGCCACCGGCGAGCGCCGCGCCATCACCGCCGCCGAGGCCGCCATCGCCAATCCGCTGCTCGACGAGACCTCGATGAAGGGCGCCCGCGGCCTCCTCATCTCGATCACCGGCGGCAACGACCTCACCCTCTTCGAGGTGGACGAGGCGGCGACCCGCATCCGCGAGGAGGTGGATCCGGAAGCCAACATCATCCTCGGCGCCACCTTCGATTCGGCGCTCGACGGCACGATCCGCGTCTCGGTCGTCGCCACCGGCATCGACCTGTCGGCCCAGGCCGCCAATACCCAGACCATCGCCGAGATGACCGCCAGGCTGCGTCAGAGCGCCCAGCGCATGGCACAGCTCCAGCAGCCCGCCCCGGCCGCCGCACCGCAGCCGGTCGCCCAGACGCCGGTCGAGGCCGAGCCGCAGATCTACGACCTGCCGCCCGCCGACATGCCGGCCCCGGCCACCGTCTTCACCGAGAGCGAAGTGGTCCTGCAGCCCTTGGCCACCAAGCCGGCCCTCTTCCGCGAGGCCCCGGTGGAACTCGACCAGCCGCTGATGCCGCCGCGCGACGAGCCGATCCCGTCGCGCGACTTCATCCCGCCGGCCGCCGAGAAGCCGATGCGCCCCGTCCGCATGCCGACCCAGGACGAACTGCCGCCGATCGTCCGCCAGCAGATGCGCGCCGAACCGGCCGTTGCCCCGCGGGCCGAGGACAATCCGGTGGAGCGCAAGCGCACCTCGTTGATGGAGAAGCTGCAGTCGATCGGCTTCACCCGCAAGCCCGAGGTCGCCGAGGTTCCCGCCCCGGCGCCGCGCGCCGCCCCGCCGCTGCAGCCCGCCCGGCCGCTCGCCCAGGCGCCGCGCATGCCGGCCGCGCCCGCTCCGCAGATGCGGCGCGAGCCCACCGGCCTCGACATCCACGGCCGTCCCGCAGCGCCGCAGCAGCGCGTCGACGACGACCATCTGGACATTCCGGCCTTCCTGCGCCGGCAGGCCAACTGAGGCCGGTTCCGCTTTCGGGCGGAATTGTTACCAAATCTTGCAGCGGTTCAATTTACCCGGGTGTGAACCACCCGGGTAAGTTTTTGTTAACGCGGAATTTTTATGGTGTTAACACCGTTGCGAGAATGCGTCGGAATTCCGGTAACAGTCGGACACAAACCGTGACTTGGCCCTCTGCTGGGCGGTGTCTATGGTCCCGGCACGACGAGGTTGGATGAATCGGTGCGGCGATCTGCTTCACCGCAACAAAATTCCGGATCGCCCCCAGGATCCGGCACCGCTTCGTCAGGTCACGAATGGAGCCATCCCGCTCCGATGAGGTCTCCGGACCTCGTTGCCGGGTGGCAGAGACGGTCGATGATGAAGACTGCCAGGCAGACGACGATACGCGACGCGGTCCAGCTCGATGGGATCGGCGTCCATTCCGGCGCCGCCGTATCCGTGACGCTGCATCCCGCCGAGGCCGGCGCTGGCATCTCCTTCCTCCGGTCCGACCAGGACCACGCTGAAATTCCCGCAGTCTTCCGCAATGTCTCCTCGGCCGACCTGTCGACCGTCATCGGCAAGCCCGAGCGCGGCGGCGTCGCCACCGTCGAGCATCTGATGGCCGCTCTTGCCGGTCTCGGCATCGACAATTGCCTCGTCGAGGTGGACGGCCCCGAAATGCCGATCCTCGACGGTTCGGCCGCTCCCTTCGTCGCCGCCATCGACCAGGTCGGCATCGCGGCGCTCGATGCGCCCCGCCGCATGGTGAAAGTCCTGAAATCCGTCGTGCTCGAGACCGAGCGTGGCGTCGTCGAGCTCCATCCCCACGACCGCGGCCTGCGCCTCGAGGTCGAGATCGATTTCGACAATGCCATGATCGGCCGCCAGGTCTTCGGCATGGACCTCGAACCCGGCGCCTTCCGCCGCGACGTCGCCCGCGCCCGCACCTTCGGCTTCATGCAGGACGTCAGCAAGCTCTGGGCCGTCAACAAGGCGCTCGGCGCCTCGCTCGAGAACACCGTGGTCGTCGGCGACGACCGCATCCTGAACCCCGAGGGCCTGCGCTTCCGCGACGAGTTCGTCCGGCACAAGCTGCTCGATGCGGTGGGCGACCTGTCGCTCGCCGGTGCGCCGCTGATCGGCCGCTTCCGCTCCTATCGCGGCGGCCATCGCATGAATGTGAAGCTGCTGGAAGCGCTCTTCGCCGACCCGAGCGCCTATGCGATCGTCGATCAGGCGCCCCGGCGCGAGCGTGGCCATGCCGATCTCGGCGTCGCCGTCGCCGCTTACGGGCCGGACGCCAACTGACGCTTTGCCCCAATTGGGCCTCAACTCCGCTTCAGAACGTGGCGACGGGGTGATAGCCCCACCGTGCAAATTCGGTTATGAGCCGTCCCGGGCCTCGGGGCCCGTGTCATAACGTCGAGTGGGAAGGTCGTGACCGTGCAGAAGCATCCCGTGGATGGGCAGCCTTCTCAGCCCCTTTCGGAGCGTCCGGCCCGCAGCGCCTCGTCGCGTGCGGTGATTCTGGCAGCGGTTCTGGCGGTGTCCCTCCCGCTCGGTGCCTGCGCCAACGCGCCTTCCCTCGGCAATCTGTTCGGTGGCAACACCGATTCGGCCAATCTGCCCGACGAGCCGGCCGAGAAGCTCTACAACGAGGGCATCGCCCTGCAGAACCGCCGCGACTGGCGGCGCGCTGCGCTCAAGTTCATGGAGATCGACCGCACCCATCCCTACACGGAATGGGCCAAGCGGGCGCTCGTCATGGCCGCCTATTCCTATTACGAGGCGCAGGACTACGAGGAGACGATCAACCAGGCGCGCCGCTATCTCCAGCTGCATCCCGGTTCGAACGACGCCGCCTATGCCCAGTACCTGATGGGCGCCGCCCAGTATGACCAGATCCCCGACGTCCAGCGCGACCAGGGCCGCACCGAGCGCGCCCTCGTCGTCCTCGAGGAGGTCACGCGCAAATGGCCGCAGTCGGAATATGCCATCGCCGCCCGCCGCAAGGTCGAGGTCGCCCGTGACCAGCTCGCCGGACGCGAGATGTCGGTCGCCAAATACTATCTCGACCGCCGCCAGTTCGCCGGCGCCATCAACCGCTACCGCACGGTCATCTCGCAGTTCCAGACGACCCGCCACGTCGAGGAGGCCCTCGCCCGCCTCGTCGAGTGCTACATGGCGCTCGGCATCGTCAACGAGGCGCAGACAGCGGCCGCCGTTCTCGGGCACAACTTCCCGGACAGCCAGTGGTACCGTGACAGCTACGCGCTGATCCAGGGCCAGGGCCTGACTCCGCGCGAGGATACCGGCTCGTGGATCAGCCGCGCCTTTCGCCGCATCACCGGCTGACCCTTCCGTTCCGTCTCCGTTCGCGATAAGCCCTTGAGGGCGCGGGCCCGGCCGAATCTCTCGGCCCCCGCGCCACGTCGCTGCCGGGAACTCGCGAACCGCCCATGCTCGTCCAGCTTTCGATCCGCGACATCGTCCTGATCGACCGGCTCGATCTGACCTTCGCCGAGGGTCTCTCCGTGCTCACCGGCGAGACCGGCGCCGGCAAGTCCATTCTCCTCGACGCCACCTCCCTCGCCCTCGGTGCCCGCGGTGACGCCGCCCTCGTCCGCCACGGCCAGGACCAGGGCCAGGTGACGGCGGTCTTCGACGTGCCGCTCGCCCATCCCGCCCGCCGCATCGCCGCCGAGGCCGATATCGACACCGAAGGCGACATGATCTTGCGGCGCGTCCAGCTCGCCGACGGCCGCACCCGCGCCTTCGTCAACGACCAGGCGGTGAGCGTGCAGGTGCTGCGCGCCATCGGCGGCTCGCTGGTCGAGATCCACGGCCAGCATGCCGACCGGGCGCTGATCGATGCCGAGAGCCATCGCGGCGTCGTCGACGCCTTCGGCGGCCTCACCGGCGAGGTGGAGGCGGTCCGCGCCGTCTGGAAAGGCTGGCGCGAGGCCCGCAAGGCGGTCGAGGAGGCGCAGACCCGCCTCGCCAAGGCCCGCGCCGACGGCGACTTCCTGCGCCATGCGGTGGAGGAACTGACGAAACTGAAGCCCGAGCCCGGCGAGGAGGCCGATCTCGCGGCCCGCCGGCAGGCGATGATGGCCTCCGAGAAGATCGCCAGCGACCTCGCCGAGGCGATGGACGTGCTGGCGGGACCGGCTTCCGCCGTCCCCTCGCTCGCCGCCGCCTGGCGCCGGCTGGAGCGCCGCGCCGGCCAGGCGCCCGACCTCGTCGAGCCGATCGTCCGGGCCTTCGGCGAGGCCCTCGACCGGATCGAGGACGCCAGGGCCGCGGTCGAGGCCGCCCAGCGTTCGGCCGAGTTCGACCCGCGCGAGCTCGAACGCATCGAGGAGCGACTGTTCACGCTGCGCGCCGCCTCGCGGAAATTCGCCGTGCCGGTGGAAGGTCTCGCCGACCTCGCCGCCCGCTACCTCGCCGACGTCTCGGCGCTCGATGCCGGCGAGGACCGGCTGGTGGCGCTGGAGAAGGCCGCCGGCGCCGCCGAGGCCGCTTATGGCAAGGCCGCGGCCGGCCTGTCGGTCAGGCGCAAGGCGGCGGCGAAGAAACTCGATGCCGCCGTCAATGCCGAACTCGGGCCGCTGAAGCTCGACCGCGCCCGCTTCATGACCGAACATGCCGCCGACGGATCCGGCGCCGAGGGCATCGACCGGCTGGAATTCTGGGTCCAGACCAATCCCGGTACACGGCCCGGCCCGATGATGAAGGTCGCCTCGGGCGGCGAACTCTCCCGTTTCATGCTGGCGCTCAAGGTGGTGCTGGCCGATCAGGGCTCGGCGCCGACACTCGTCTTCGACGAAATCGACACCGGTGTCGGCGGCGCGGTGGCGGATGCCATCGGCCAGCGCCTCGCCCGCCTCGGCGGCAAGGTCCAGGTGCTCTCGGTCACCCACGCGCCGCAGGTCGCGGCCAGGGCGACCCGGCACTATCTCATCGCCAAGGAGACGACGGGCCAGCGTGTCGCCACCCGCGTCAAGCCGCTCGGCTTCGAGCTGCGCCGCGAGGAACTCGCCCGCATGCTGGCCGGCGAGACGATCACCGACGAGGCGCGCGCCGCCGCCGAGAAGCTGCTCACGGTCGGATGAGCCGTCATCGGATTGCCGGCTTTGGCGCGTGAGGTCGCCGCATGACCAGTTTCGCTGCTGCCCGCGCGCTTGCCTTGCCGCTCTCCCTGATCCCTGCGTTCGGGCTGGCGCTGCTGGCCTTCCTCGGGGCCAGCCCCGCCGGGTCCCAGCCCGCCGCCATGACCGAGGCCCTCGCCGCCTGCGCTGCCGTCCCCGACATCCGTGTCGCCGGCTCCACGCTCTGCTTCACCGGCGATATCGACGCCGCCACCGCCGGCCGCGCCGAAACCCTCCTGGCCGATCGCGGCCTCACCGCCATGGTCGTGACCTCAGACGGCGGCGAGGTCAGGGCGGCGCTGCGCCTCGCCCGCGCAGTCCGTTCGCGCGGCCTGTTGCTGGTGGTGAAGGGGCACTGCATCTCCTCCTGCGCCAATTTCCTCTTCCCCGCCGCCCGCACCAAGGCGGTGGCGCCGGAGAGCCTGCTCATCTTCCACGGCGGCATCGCGCCGGGCGCCTTCGGCGGGCTCTTCGGCCATGGCGAGGAGCGCGAGCTCCTGGCCCAGACCCGTGCCTTCTTCCGCGAGATCGGCGTCGATGGCTCGATCAGCTACGACCCGCCCTACCGGCGCGATCCGCGCTCCGGCGTGCGCTCCCTGGCCGAGGAATGGACCGCGACGCCGGCCGCCCTGCGCCGCCACGGCATGACCGGCATCGTCTCCATGTGGTGGCCCTCGCACGAGGCCATCATCCGGGAAGCGGCGTCGAGGCGCATGGTGCTCGGCATCGTCGAATAGGACGCTGCGGCCGCCACCTGGCAGCAGGAGCCCTTGTCCCTTGGCCGAAGGGCTCTATCGTCTCTCCCGCGCGCGTCGTCGCACAAGGCCGTGGATGTCGGGCCCCGCATCCGGCATGAGGAGCGGTGCCGCGTGCCGCAACCGGTCGAGTGAGTCGATGTCGAAAGCCCCCGTTCCCCAAGCTCCCGTCGATGCCATGACTGCCGACGAGGCCCGCCGCGAACACGAGCGGCTCGCCGAGGCCATCGCCGAGGCCGACCGGAACTATTACCAGGACGACGCGCCAACCCTCACCGATGCCGATTACGACGCCCTGCGCCGTCGCTACGAGGCGCTCGAACAGGCCTTTCCGGCGCTCAGGACCGCTGACAGCCTGTCCGAGAAGGTCGGCGCCGCGCCGGCCGGCAAATTCGGCAAGGTCACCCATGCCGTTCCCATGCTGTCGCTGTCCAACGCCTTCGCCGACGAGGAGGTGACGGACTTCGTCGGCCGGGTGCGGCGTTTCCTTGGCCTGGAGGCCGATGCGCCGGTGGCCATGACCGCCGAGCCGAAGATCGACGGCCTGTCCTGCTCGCTGCGCTATGTCGCGGGCAGGCTCGCCGTGGCGGCGACGCGCGGCGACGGTGCCGTCGGCGAGGACGTCACCGCCAATATCCGCACCATCGGCGAGATTCCGCAGGTGCTGGAAGGGGCGCCGGAGGTGCTGGAGGTTCGCGGTGAGGTCTATCTCAGCCACGCGGACTTCCGCGCCATCAATGCCCGCCAGGAGGAGCGGGGGCTGCCGCCCTTCGCCAATCCGCGCAATGCCGCCGCCGGGTCCCTGCGTCAGCTCGACCCCGAGATCACACGCCAGCGGCCGCTGCGCTTCTTCGCCTATGCCTGGGGGGAGATTTCCGGCTCGGTCCCGCGTTCCACGGATGATCCTTGGGATCTTTTTTCAAGAGAACCGCCACCAACGCTCCCGGCCACTCAGTTCGGCCGGATCGAGTGGTTCCGCGAGCTCGGACTTCCGACTAACCCGCTGACTGTGGTCTGCGATAGCTCCGAGGAATTGCTCAATCACTACCGCCTAATTGGCGAGAAGCGCGCCACGCTTGGCTATGACATTGATGGTGTTGTCTACAAGGTGAACAGTCTCGTCTTGCAGGAGAAGCTGGGGCAGGCCTCCCGCTCTCCTCGGTGGGCCATTGCGCACAAGTTTCCCGCGCAGCAAGCAACCACCGTCCTCGACGCCATCGAGATTCAGGTCGGCCGTACCGGCGCCCTAACGCCGGTCGCGAAGCTCCGCCCGGTCAACGTCGGCGGCGTAGTTGTTTCGAACGCCACACTGCACAACGAGGATTATATCAAGGGCGTCGATACGGACGGCGCGCGCTTCCGTGAGCACGACATCTGTGTCGGCGACACGGTGATTGTCCAGCGCGCCGGCGACGTCATCCCGCAGGTACTGGACGTGGTGGCGGAGAAGCGACCCGGGGATGCGAAGCCCTACGCCTTCCCGACCATCTGTCCGGCTTGCGGCAGTCCAGCCATCCGCGAGGAGGGCGAGGCTGTCCGGCGCTGCACCGGCGGCTTCGCCTGTTCGGCCCAATTGGTGGAAGGCCTCCGGCATTTCGTCTCTCGCCACGCGTTCAATATCGAAGGCTTCGGTGACGTCTACATCGAGGCTCTTGCCGAGGCCGGCATACTCAAGGAGCCGGCCGACATCTTCAGGATGTCGTTCGAGGACGTGAGGCGGGTTATCGAGCAGCGGCGGCGGGAAGTGGCTGCTCTCAGGAGGGAGGCGGAGGGTAAGGAACCTGCGAAAGCGACCAAAAAGGCCCATTCGGAGGACAAGCTCATCAGATCGCTTTTCGCATCCATCGAGAGCCGTCGTACCATCCCCTTCGACAGATTCATTTTCGCGCTCGGCATCCGGCATATCGGCGAGGTCCAGGCGAAGAATCTGGCGCGGGAGTTCCGCGAGCCAGCGGAGCTGCTGAAGGCTATTGACTTGGCGGCCACGGATGCCCCGGGGCCCGGGTGGAAGCGGCTTTGTCAAGTGAAGGAGATTGGCCCCGCTGCGGCTCGGAAGCTTGTGACAGCCTATCAGCTTCATGGGACGGCTCAGTTCGATCGGCAGAAAGATTTTCCTGCCTACCTCATGGCTGTCATGAGGGATGATCAAAAGAAGGAGGTCAAAGATTTTTTTGCTAACGGATTTGATTTTGTCGAGACAGTTTCCGCAGCCTCGCGGGGCGTTCCTGGGGAGTACTACGAAAAAATACAAAAGATAAATCTCATTGGCGATGTGACAGTTGGGTCGTTGATTTTGTTTTTCGGGGACGAGCGACACCGCACCGCCTTTGCCAACCTCCTTGGGGAGGTGCAGCCGACGCCACTCCCGAAGGTCGCGGCCGAAGACGCCCCCTTCGCGGGCAAAACCATCGTCTTCACTGGAACCCTCGAGCGCATGACCCGAGACGAAGCCAAGGAAAAAGCCCATGCTCTTGGCGCCAAGGTGTCCGGCTCTGTTTCGAAGAAGACCGACCTTGTCGTATCCGGGCCCGGCGCCGGTTCTAAGCTCAAGGACGCCGAGGCGCTGGGCGTGAAGGTTGTTTCCGAGGAGGAGTGGCTCACCTTGGCCGGGCTTGCATGACTGCGATCTTTGAGTGCATCATCGTCTGATGCAATCAGAGAGGCATGGTCTGCGCTTTGTTTCTGGCAATCGATTTCGAGACAGCGAACGAGGCAAGAAGTAGTCCCTGCGCAGTCGGGTTCGCCTGGGTTAAGGATGGAGAAATCGTCCGCTCCGAATATCGCCTGATCCGGCCGCGTGAACTTCGGTTCGCGCCTTGGAACAGCCGTGTCCACGGGCTAACGGCCCGCGATGTCGCCGAGGCGCCTGAGTTTCCCGACGTGATAGCCGAATTTGCGGATGACATTCGCCAAACTGTGATCGCAGCTCACAACGCTGCTTTTGATTTATCCGTGCTAGCGGAGACCTGTCGTCTTTATGGGATTGCGCCCCCTGCGATGGAGGCGCTGTGCACCCTTCAGGTTGCGCGGGCAGTCTGGCCCGACCTGCCGTCCCATGGCCTCTCCGCTTTGGCACGGCACGTAGGCCACACCTTCACTCATCACCACGCTCGCGAGGATGCAGTCGCATGTGGTCGGATCGTCATAGCCGCCTCAGCGGTCGTTCCAGCCAACGCCTTGCGAAGCTGGGTGCGTTCTGTGGGTCGCTCGCTTGCTTCTGCCCCCAGGCAGACGCCTCGGAAGGCACTGTCCTTGCGTTTCAAGGTCCAGGGCAACACTGGCATCTATGACATCGTTGTCACTCAGGCAGTCGATGGCCTCAAGGCCCAATGTTCCTGCAAAGGAGGACGCAATGGCCAAGACTGCTGGCATCGGACAGATCTCGGTAACGGGGAGACGGAGCACGTTGTCGATCCGAACGCCGCTGACCTCACGATGCTAGGAAACTGGGTTCTGGAGTTCGGCGGGTTTCAGGCCCATGTGCGCCGTACCGTGTCCTCTCGCAGGCCCTCGCCAGCGGTGCCGGCGAACCCGCGACCTACCGAGCCGGGCATCGCCGGCAAGACCGTTGTCTTCACCGGCGCCCTGGAGAAGATGACCCGCGACGAGGCCAAGGCCATGGCCGAAAGGCTCGGGGCGAAGGTCGCGGGCTCGGTCTCGAAGAAGACGGACTATGTCGTCGCCGGCCCCGGGGCGGGGTCCAAGCTCGACAAGGCGCGCGAGTTCGGGGTCGCTGTCATGACCGAGGACGAATGGTTCGAGCTCGTGAAATAATCTTGCGAATCCAGATCGTTAACAGATCGTTTCCACAAGCCATGCGCGGAATGCAAGACGATTGTGCATCGCACAATCTTGTAAAATCGCTGCACTGCAACAAAATAGGGGAGTGTAAAGGGAGGAAGCCTCGAGGTCGTCCGCTCTTTCAGAGGAGAGACCACCATGGCTACCATTGCACTCGACAAGATCGCTTCTGCCGCCCCGGCCGAGAAGGCCACGGGCAAGCGCGGCTTCTGGGGTTCCATCTACGACGCCATCGTCGAGGCCCAGGAACTGCGCGCCGCCACCTATGTCAACGGCTACCTGGCCCATCTGTCGGACGAGGAACTCGCTCGCCACGGCCTGACCCGCGACCAGATGGTCCGCCGTACCCGCAGCATGATGTCGAGCATCTGACAGCTCACATCACGCGCCGCATGACAGGGCCGGTCCTGCACCCCGCAGGACCGGCCGTCGGCGTCACCCCGCACGCCCCCCGGAGGGCACCATGTTCTTCGCCACTGTCGCCCGCTACCTGAACGATCTCCGCCGCCGCCGCGCCGAGCGCATGGCGCGTGAGGCCCTGACCGTCGTCTCGGCGGACGAACTGCGCCGCGCCGGCATCATGTCGACCCTCGGCGGCTCCTACACGCTGCCTTTCGCCCGCTGAGCGCCGCGCGCCGGCATCAAGTCGCCTTGCGCCGGATGCCGATCACCTGACCGACCCCTTCCGGCCGCTCCCGGCCCTGGCTGTCCTGATGCCAGGCCGCGAGCCGCGCCATGATGTCGTCGGGGAAGGGCGCTGGCTTGCGCGTCGCCATGTCGATATGGATCGAGATCGATTCCATCGTCGCCGACAGCCAGCGTTCCTCGGCATGGATCAGTTCCATCCAGTAGTGGATGCGCTTGGCATCGACGTCGAGGATGCGGATGCGCGCCTGTACCGGGTCCGTCAGGTGCACCTCGCGCAGGTAGCGCACATGCAGTTCCATAGCGAAGAAGCTCATGTTGCGCGTGCGCACGTAGCTTTCCGACAGGCCGATACGCTCGAACAGCATGTCCAGCCCCTCGTCGAAGAGCTTGACGTAGAAGGCGACGTTCACGTGGCCATTGTAGTCGATCATCTCCGGGCGGATCGCCATCCGGGACGAGATCGGCAGGCCCGTATCGGGGCAGAGGTCGAATGAGGTCATGCCTCCCGATTAGCCTATGGCCCGCCGGCCCGGCAATGCCGCCGGCCGGGGGAGGGGGCAAGCCGCCGATCACGCCGTTGCCTTGCGGTCACGCCCCCTCACCCGGCCTGCGGCCGACCTCTCCCCGCCGGGGAGAGGTCAAGGGGAGCCTCTTCCATTTTCGGGGAGAAGGGTGCGACGGCCGAGCCGCCTCACCTCTCCCCGGCGGGGAGAGGTCGGCGCGCGAGAGCGCGTCGGGTGAGGGGGAGGGAGCTCCGTCGTACAGGAACCTCGCCCTGCCCTTGGCCTTCCGCGCCACAATCCCTAATGTCCGCGTCCCACCCTCCGCCGCCCGTCCGGCCGGAGCGACCGAGGATCCGCGCCATGCCCACCCGTACCCGCCCGAGCCCGGCCGTCGTCGCCACCGTGGTCGCCGAACTGCAGGCCCGTTTCGGCAACCGGGCCGTCACCTCCCAGGCGGTGTGCCAGCAGCATGCCCACACCCTCACCTGGATCGAGAACCAGCCGCCCGACGTGGTCGTCTTCGCCGAGACGACCGAGGACTGCGTCGCGGTGATGAAGATCGCCGCCGCGCACGACGTGCCGGTCATCCCCTTCGGCACCGGGTCCTCGCTGGAAGGCCATGTCAACGCGCCCTTCGGCGGCATCTCCCTCGACACCTCGCTGATGAAGCGGATCATCGCCGTCCATGCCGAGGACCTCGACGTGGTGGTCGAGCCCGGCGTCACCCGCAAGCAGCTCAACGAATATCTGCGCGACATGGGGCTGTTCTTCCCCATTGACCCCGGCGCCGACGCCTCCATCGGCGGCATGGCGGCGACCCGCGCCTCCGGCACCAATGCGGTGCGTTACGGCACGATGAAGGACAATGTCATCGCCCTCGAAGTGGTGCTGCCGAGCGGCGAGGTGATCGACACCGCCCGCCGAGCCCGCAAGACCTCCGCCGGCTATGACCTCACCCGCCTCTTCGTCGGCTCCGAGGGCACGCTCGGGGTGATCACCAAGGTCACGCTGAAACTTCATGGCATCCCCGAGGCGATCTCGGCGGCCACCTGCTCCTTCCCGACGGTGAAGGATGCGGCGGACGCCACCATCGTCGCCATCCAGACCGGCATTCCCATGGCCCGGATCGAGCTTCTCGACGAGGTGCAGGTCCGCGCGGTCAACGCCTATTCGAAGCTGACCCTGCCGGAAAAGCCGCTGCTGCTGCTGGAGTTCCACGGCACCGAGGCCGGCGTCGCCGAACAGGTCGAACGCTTCCGCGCCATCGCCGACGACTATGGCGCCGGCGACTTCCAGTGGGCGGCGCGGGCCGAGGACCGCACGCGGCTGTGGCAGGCCCGCCACGACGCCTATTGGGCGGCGATGGCGCTGCGCCCGGGCTGGAAGGGCCAGTCCTCCGACGTCTGCGTGCCGATCTCGCGCCTCGCCGAGTGTATCGACGCCACCAAGAAGGACATCGAGGAGACCGGCCTTCTCGCTCCGATCGTCGGCCATGTCGGTGACGGCAATTTCCATGTGCTGCCGCTGATGGACGAGAGCGATCCGGCCAGCGTCGCCGCCTGCAAGGCCTTCATGGGCCGCATCGTCGAAAGGGCCCTCGCCATGGAGGGCACCTGCACCGGCGAGCACGGCGTCGGCCAGGGCAAGATGCACTATCTCGCCGCCGAGCATGGCGACGCCGCCCTGGCGCTGATGGTGTCGCTGAAACACGCCGTCGATCCCAAAGGCATCATGAACCCGGGCAAGATGGCGGGCTAGGTCGGGGTGGACTCAGCCCTGGTGGCGCCGGAGCCAGCTCGCCGCGTAGCCGCAGCGCGGCACGATGGGCAAAGCCTCGGCCTTCGCGACGGCGACGACCTTCTCCATCAGCCGGCCGGCGGCCCCGGTGCCGCGCAGCGCCGGTTCGGCCTCAACATGGTCGATGACGAGGTTGCCGCCGTCACGGCGGTAGACGGCGAAGGCCCTGCGGCCGTCGACGTCGAGTTCGAACCGCCCGGCTGCGGTGTCGTCACGGAATGCGTCGGCCATCGTCTGCGTCTCCCTGGCGGTGTCAGCGCCCCGATATGGGTTCGCCCGCGGCCGCCCGCCCCCGCGATCCTGCAATTCTGGCCTGCAGCAACCGCCGCGCCGCGGCGGAAAGTCGCCCTGCGACCACCTGGCGGGTTGTCTCCTGACCCTGCGACACTACGTTCACGCCCATGAAAGCCATCGTGGTCCTTACGGCCCTTCTCGCCGGCCTCGTCCTGTCTCCCGCCGCCAGTGCCACCGAATCCGCGCTGCCGGACGCCATCAGGCGATGCGGCTCCATCGCCGTCGAGGCGGAACGGCTCGCCTGTTTCGACCGGCTCGCCTCCTCCCTCACAGCCCCGGGCGAGCAGGGAACGGTCACGTTCGGACGCTGGCAGGTGACCACCAGCACCGGGCCGTCGGGCCGAGTCATCGTCGCCGACCAGCGGCCGATGGAGCCATGGGGCGAGGAAAGCATCATCCTGCAGATCACCTGCAGCAACGATCGCGTCGCCCTGTCCGTCGGCCGCGACAGGCCCGTCATGGCGACCGCCAACATCTTCGCCACGGTGCGCATCAACGACCGGCTGGCGCCCAGCGACATCTGGCAGGGCACACGCAACCTGCACGAGGCGCTCTTTCCCGGCGATGTCCGCGAGTTTATCGACCGTCTCCCGACGACCGGCACGCTGGCGATCCGCCTCGAAGGTTCGCGACGCTGGCGCTTCGAGGGCACCTATCAGCTCGACGGCATCGCCGAGGTCCGTCAGCGCATGCTGTCGGCCTGTTCGCGCTAGGCTGGGCCGCCTGCCCGGCGCGCCGGTCTCCTAGAAGGCGCAGCCGAAGGGCTCGAGGCCGCGTCGCATCTGCTCGCCCTGGGTGCGGCAGATGAGTTCCAGCTGCTGGCGTGTCTGCGGGTCCTGCGCGAGCGACCGCCAGGTCGTGCGCAGCTGCGCCACCTGCTGGGCGAAGGTGACGCGGTGCGTCGCCGGAACCCTGGTGGTGACGCAGATCTCATAGCTGGTGATGAAACGGTCGCATTCCGGGATCCCGATATCCTCCTGGGCCAGCGCCACACCGGCGCCGCCCAGCAGTCCGGCGGCCAGGACCATGGTGACGGCGATCGTCCGAATGGGGTTCATGCGCAATCTCCCGCTGCCGCTCACGGCGGAGCCGGCGCAGCCGTCGCCGGCCACACCCTCGATCGCCGGCAGGATCGGGCGTGGCGGTTTCGGCGTGATGTCGCCCGCCTGCCGCCGGCGCGGACAACCTGCGGTCGCTACGACATGGAAATGAAACAGAGCGGTCCTCTTCACCATGCACGCACGGTCGCGCACCCTGCCCGGAGCGGCGATGGCGAAGGGCGCGCAATCTGTGGCATGATTTCGGGGGGAGCCTCCGGCGGCGCCCGGAACGCGCAAGGGCTCGACATGAGCGGGTTGGTTCGCATCGCTTCAGGCAGGGCGTCGGCGCTCGCGCTGGCTTTCGTTCTGGCGCTGCTGCCGTGCGGGGGCGACCTCGCGGCGCGCGAGTTCCGCGTCGCCGACACCCAGCCTGCCGACTATCCCACGGTCAAGGCGGTTGAGCTCATGGGCGCGCTCATCGCCGAGCGCACCGGCGGCCGTCACCGGCTGCGCATCTTCCATTCCCGCCAGCTCGGCGAGGAGAAGGAAACCATCGAGCAGACGCGCATCGGCGCCATCGACATCAACCGCACCAATGTCGCGCCGCTGGCCAGCTTCATCCCCGAGGCCAACATCCTCGCCCTGCCGTTCCTGTTCCGCTCGGTCGACCACCTGCACCGGGTGCTGGACGGCCCCGTCGGCGAGGACATCCTCGCGGGTTTCGCGCGCTATGGCCTGGTGGGGCTCGCCTTCTACGATTCCGGCGCCCGCTCGATCTACAATTCCGTCAGGCCGATCCGCAGGGTCGAGGACCTCAAGGGCCTGCGCATCCGGGTGCAGCAGTCCGACATGATGGTCGAGATGATGCGCGCGCTCGGCGCCGACCCCATCGCGCTGCCCTATGGCCAGGTCAGTGTCAGTCTCGCGACCGGGCTCATCCACGGGGCGGAGAACAACTGGCCGTCCTATGTCACCACCGACCACTACCGGGCGGCGCGCCACATCACGCTGACCGAGCACACGATGAGCCCCGAGGTGCTGGTGGTCTCGCGCAAGGCCTGGGACGAACTCTCCGCCGCCGACCGGGAGATTTTTCGCGGCGCGGCGCGCGATTCCGCCCGCGCCATGCGCGAGCAATGGCTGAAGCTCGAGCAGACCTCGCGGCGCCAGGCCGAGGCCGCCGGGGTCACCGTCGTCACCCTCGAGGACCGCGACGGCTTCGAGCGGGCGGTCGGGCCCATCGTCGAACGGTTCTCCGCCGATCCTCCTCTCGCCGCGCTGGTGGCGCGCATCCGCCAGGCCCGCTGATGGATGCGACCACGGCACGACGGGTGACGGTCCGGCCGACGTTGCGGACGATCCGCGGCCGGCTCGACAGGGCCTCCGAGCAGCTGCGGCGCATCCCGGTGCGCTGGCGCATCGTCACCGTCGTGATCCTCAACCTCGCCTTCATCTCCCTTCTCATGCTGCTGATCGCCTCCGGCGCCGGCGCCATCCGCTCGGCCTGGGGCGACCTGCAGGAGGCACGCCGCATCGACCGGCTGCTCGCCGCGATCGAGAATGATGCGGGCCGCCTGCAGACCCTCATCCACCGCTATTTCGCCCTGCCCAACGAAGCGGTGCTGAACGAGATCGAGCAGCGGCGGAAGGCCCTGCTGGCCAAGCTCGCCATCGAGCAGGAGATCGACCTCGCGCTGAAGAACCCGGCGCGCTCGGTCACCAATGTCACCGAGCGCTTCATGCTGGGTTTCGACGAGCTGCGCAGCGTGCGAGAGACCATTTCCTCCATCTACGAGAACGAGATCCGCAAGCCGGCGAGCGAACTGTCCCAGCTCTATGCCGTGGTCGAGACCGCCATGGCCGACCGCGCCGCCCTCGTCGGGCCCTCGCTCGCCAAGTCGCGCGAGGCCTTTTCCGTCTTCCTGGTCGCCATCAACGACTATTACCTGACCCAGTCGGTGCAGGCGCAGCAGGAGGCCTCGCGGTCGATCGAGGTGATCCGGCAGACGGCGCCCGTCATGGTCGATCTCGCGGAGACCGATTTCCAGCGTGCCGCGCTGACGACGCTCGCCCAGCGCACCAATGCGCTGCGGGCCGGGTTCGGCCGGATGATCCAGGTTCTCGGCATGCAGAACCGCCTGCTGCAGGTCGAGATCGACGGCAACCAGGCGGTGATGGCCACCGTGATCCAGGAGGTGGCCGATCGGGTGCGCGCCAAGGAGGACGCGGCCCAGCAGCGGCTCGACCAGACGCTGCGCATCGTCTTCGTCCAGGCGGCCGGGATCGCCGGCATCTTCCTCGTCATCGCGGCGATCGTCTGGACCCTCATCGCCAGGTCCATCCGCGTGCCGCTGGACGACCTCGCCGGCAGCATGAACGCCATCGTCGCCGGCGATCTCGAACGCCCGCCCTCCGGCCTCACCACCACCGACGATATCGGTCGCATGGCGCGGGCGGTGGAGGTGTTCCGCCAGAACGCCATCGAGAAGCAGCGGGCCGAGCAGGATCTCGTCGCCGCCAAGGACCGCGCCGAGACCGCGCTCGATCACCTGCGCGAGACGCAGCAGAGCCTGGTCGAGGCGGAGAAGCTCGCCGCCCTCGGCGGCCTCGTCGCCGGCGTCGCCCACGAGGTCAACAATCCCATCGGCATTTCCCTGACGGTCGCCTCGACGCTGTCGCGCCGCATCGACGAATTCGCCGGCGAGGTGGAGCGCGGCGAGCTGCGCCGCTCGCGCCTCAACGAATTCGTCCGGGGCAGCCGCGAGGCCGCGAGCCAGCTCTCGCTCAATCTCCAGCGCGCCGGCGAGATGGTGCAGGCCTTCAAGCAGGTGGCTGTCGACCGCAGCCATGCCGACCGGCGCCATTTCAACCTGGCCGAGGCCACCGACCAGATCGTCGCCAGCCTGCGGCCGACGCTCAGGCGGGCGCCGGTCAAGCTGGAGGTCCATGTCCCGCCCGACATCGTCCTCGACAGCTATCCCGGCCCCTACGGGCAGGTGGTCACCAACCTCTTCATCAATGCGCTGACCCATGCATTCCCGGACGGCCGTCCGGGGACCTTCGTCATCGAGGCGGTGCCGGAGGGCGACCACGTCGTCATGACCTTCCGCGACGACGGCATGGGCATGAACGCCGAGGTGCAGCGTCAGGCCTATGATCCCTTCTTCACCACGCGGCGCGGGCAGGGCGGTACCGGGCTCGGTCTCAATATCGTCTTCAACATCGTGACACGCCGCCTCGGCGGGCGTATCTCGCTGGCGTCGACGCCGGGCGTCGGCACCAGCTTCCGCATCGTCCTGCCGCTGACCGCGCCGCAGGAGCCCGGCGACCGGCAGGAACCTGCATGATGTCCGACCCGAACCAGGATGCGCCGCGACCCGAGGACGACGACGATCTCGTCGCGATCCTCGACGATGGCCCCGGCGACGCCGTAACCGAAGCAGGCCGCTGGAAGGTCGCCATCATCGACGACGATGCCGCGATCCATTCCGGCACCAAATATGCGCTGTCCGACTACCAGCTGGCCGGCCACAGGCTCGACCTCTATTCCGCCTTCTCCGCCGCCGAGGGCCGCACGCTGCTGGCCCGCCATCCCGACATGGCGGTGGTGCTGCTCGACGTCGTCATGGAGAGCGACGGGGCCGGCCTCGACCTGGTCGAGTATATCCGCAAGGAGCTGAAGAACGACACGGTGCGCATCATCCTGCGCACCGGCCAGCCTGGCCAGGCGCCCGAGCGGCAGGTGATCGTCGACTACGACATCAATGACTACAAGGCGAAGACCGAGCTGACCGGCGACAAGCTCTTCACGTCGCTCACCGCCGCCATCCGCTCCTACCAGCAGCTGATGCGCCTGGTGGAGACCCGGCGCGGCCTCGAACTGATCGTCGAGGCGGCCTCCGAGCTCTTCGACCTGAAATCCATCAAGAAGCTCGCCGCCGGCGTGCTCACCCAGATCGCCGGGCTGGTCCAGGCCTCCTGCGAGGGCATCCTGGTGCTGCGCGAGGATGGCCGCGACCATTTCGCCGTGCTGGCCGGCTCGGGCGTCTACGCCCCGGTTGCGGCCGGTGGCGCCGCCCTCCTCGACGCCGCGATGGACCAGCTCGTCCAGCGCGCCTTCGAGCGCCGCCGCCATGCCTTCGAGGCGACCGAGACCGCCCTCTACATCAAGACCTCCAGCGGCCGCGAGGTCGTCGTCGCGCTGACCTCCGACCGGCCGCTCTCTGACACCGACCAGACCCTGGTCGCGGTCTTCTGCGGCCGCCTCTCCACCGCCTTCGACAATGTCATCCTCTACGAGCAGCTGCAGGCCGCCAACGCCACCCTCGAGCGGCGCGTCGCCGACCGCACCCGCCAGCTCACCCTCGCCAACGAGCGGCTGACGGCCCAGTGGCAGCGCCTGAAGCGCACCAACGACCACAAGGCCGATGTGCTCGGCACCGTCGCCCATGACCTGAAGAACCCGCTCGGCGTCATTCTCGGCCGCTCCGAGATGATGAACGAATGGCTCTGCCTCGATCCGCCGAACATCGACCGCGCCCGCAGCCAGATCGAGCAGATCCGCGCCTCCGTCGCGCGCATGACCTCGATGGTCGACGAACTGATCAACGACGCCATGCTCGACGCCGAGGACATCGTGCTGCGCCTCGCCGACATCGACGCCGCCGCCATCGTCGGCGCGGTGATCGACGCCAATGCGCCGCTGGCCGAACGCAAGGGCCAGATGCTCGTCTACAGCGGGCCGGACGCGCTGCCCGGCCGCGCCGATCCCGACCGGCTGCGCGAGGCGATCGACAACCTCGTCTCCAATGCCGTGAAATACTCGCCGCCCGGCGGCCGCATCAGCGTATCGCTCGCCGCCAGCGAGGCGGGTCTGCGGATCGCGGTCAGCGATTCCGGCCCCGGCCTGACGCTGGAGGACGAGCAGCGCCTGTTCGGGCGCTTCCAGCGCCTCTCCGCCAAGCCGACCGGGGGCGAGAGCTCGACCGGCCTCGGCCTGTTCATCTGCCGGCGCATCGTCGAACTGCACGGCGGCCGCATCACCGCCACGGACAACGGTCCCGGCAGCGGCGCGACCTTCGCCTTCACGCTGCCGCCCCTCGTGCAGCGCGGCCCGTCATGATCGCCGGCCAGCTCGTCATCGTCGTCGACGACGAGGCCGCCGCCCGCGACATGGTCGGCGACTATCTCAAGATGCACGGCTTCCGGGTGACGCTCTGCGACGGCGGCGCGGCGCTGCGCCGGGCGCTGGAGGCGGAGCGGCCGGCCATCGTCGTGCTGGACCTCAACATGCCCGGGGAGGACGGGCTCACCATCCTGCGCGACCTGAAGCAGCGGCTGCCCGTGCCGGTGATCATGCTGACCGCCACCGCCAGCCCCGACGACCGCATCGCCGGCCTCGACTTCGGCGCCGACGACTATCTCGCCAAGCCGTGCGAGCTGCGCGAATTGCTGGCGCGGATCCGCTCTCTGCTGCGCCGCGCCGTGGCGCCGGCCCGGCCGGCCGGGGCGGGCGGAACCCGCGATCTCGTGCGCTTCGGCACCAGGATCCTCGACCTCGGCGCCCAGGTGCTGCGCGACGATGCCGGGGCCGAGCATCCCCTGACCGGCTCCGAGTTCAACCTTTTGAAGGCCTTCGCCGATAATCCGCGCCGGGTCCTGTCGCGTGACCGCCTGCTCGATCTCGCCGGCGCCCGCGACCCCGAGGCCTTCGATCGCGCCATCGACGTGCGCATCACCCGCATCCGCCGCAAGATCGAGCCCGACGCCGACGCCCCCGTCTATATCCGCACCGTGCGCGGCGCCGGCTACATGTTCATGCCCGAGGGCGAGAAGGGCTGAATCCCGGTCGCCGGAAACAATGGCCACCTTCCCGCAACAATCGCCGCGGGATGCCGACACCGGCGGGAAAGGCTTGAAACAGGCCGTGCAACATTGAAACGCGGGCCCGCCCCGCGAGACACCACCATGAAAATCCTCGCCCCTAGGTTCTCTTCAACCCGATGACGCCGGGCGCACCGAGCCGATGAACCTTTTCGGCCGCCGCCACGACACAGAGGGGAGACCGGCCCATGGAGGGCCGTGATGGGGGATGGCAGATGAACCGGATATCGCAGTTTCTGGCTCTCGGCGGTGTGGCGGCTCTCGGCCTCGCCCTGGCCGTGGTGATCGCTCCCGACGGCCGCGCCGCGGTGTCGAGCGCCGCCCTCGCCGTGTCCCACACGGCCGATGACATCGATCACGCCCACAGGGCTTTCGACCGGTTCCGCAACCGCCTCGACGCCGCGCCGCGCCGCGCCGCCACCCTCGACGGCGACTGCGCCCGCTTCGCCTGGCCGCACATCCCGCAGAGCTGCCAGACCTCGCCGCAGGGCGAGCACCGGCGCCCCGTTCGCCTGGTCGCCCTCGACCAGACCAGCCGCTGATCCACTCAACTCTCCCGCCCGTCCGGAGCCCGCCATGAACCGCCGCCTCGTCCTCGCCGCCGCCCTGTCGCTCGCCGCCTCGGCCGCCTCCGCCAATCCCTTCGCCCAGACGATCATGTTCGATCCCGACACCCGCGAGCCGCTGATCGCCCGGCCCCATGCCGCGACGGCCCGCGCCCCCGCAATCCCGCGCGAGATCGTCGCCTTCCAGGGCGCCTATGCGCCCGGTACCGTGGTGGTCAACACCGCCGAGCGCCGCCTCTATCTCGTCCTCGCCGACGGCCGCGCCATGCGCTACGGCATCGGCGTCGGCCGCCCCGGTTTCGAATGGGCCGGCAGCCCCACCATCACCCGCAAGCAGGAATGGCCGGACTGGCGCCCGCCCGTGCAGATGCTGCAGCGTCGCCCCGACCTTCCGCGCTTCATGGCCGGTGGTCCGGACAACCCGCTCGGCGCCCGCGCCCTCTATCTGGGCTCCTCGCTCTATCGCATCCACGGCTCCAACGAGCCGCACACGATCGGCCAGGCCGTCTCCTCCGGCTGCATCCGCATGCTCAACGAGGATGTCGTCGACCTCTACGACCGCGTCCGCGTCGGCACGCGGGTCGTCGTCCTGCGCTGAACTCCTCTCCTGCCGTGCATCCCGCATGACCTCCACCTCGCCCCGATGGCCTCGCCGTCGGGGCTTTTTCTTGCGGCCCGCAACAGCCTCCCGCTGCCGCCGCGCCGGGCCTGTGGATCACCCGGCAGGGAGAGGGTGGACAGCCCCCGCGGGAGCCTCTATAAGCCGGCCCGCACTGCTGCTGATCGTCGTGAGACGGTCACATGCTGCGGTCGCCCGGGTAGCTCAGCTGGTAGAGCATGCGACTGAAAATCGCAGTGTCGGCGGTTCGACTCCGTCCCCGGGCACCATTTTTTTTCAAACACTTAGCGCATCGTGTGTTGGACGGCGTTGGAAATAGCGTTGGAAACACTTGATCACGCCTAGTTCTGGTCGCCAAATCGGGCTCTGGCTACGCGCTGCGTCGCCGGGAGGTCGTTCCGCACATAGCCCAGCGTTGTCCGTCGTTCGTTATGCGTCGCTGCAGGCATGAGGTCATCGACCACGACACCAGCCTCGCGTGCCTCGGTGAGGGCGCCGGCGCGGGAGTCCATATTCCAGACGCCCGCCGGAATGCCCGCGGCGTCGGCAATCGCGCGGAACTGCCTGACGAAGCGCTCTCTTAAGTAGGGCTGGCCGGTCTCTTCGTCGGCCACGACCGGCCCAATTCTCTGCTCGCGTGGGATGGCGGCGATCAGGGCAAACGTTGTCGGCATCAGCTTCAGGTCATGGACGGCGACGCGCTTGCCGTTCGACTTCGACGTCGGCTTGCGCATGACCAGTTCGCGATCGATCTGGGTCCAGTCCAATGCCCATTGTGAGCGCCAGGTGAGGCCGCGAAGACCTGGTCGGGTGATGCCACCCTCTTCCGTCGCCGGCACCCATTCGCCGATCACGTCCTTCTGCCGCAGCATGGTCTCGAACTGCAGCGCGACGGCAAGGGCCAGCGAGGGCCGGCCAGCGGCAAGGGCGGCAGGCACAAGCGCCGCGAGGTGCTCGGCGCTAAAGGCCGAGGTCCGAGCCGGCGGCGTCTCAAAGCGCATTTCGGCGAGGACCGCGGCGAGATCCGTGGCCCCCTTCAACCGGAGGGTCACGGCGAAGGAGACGACGCGACGCAGGGTCTGGATGCAGCCCTTTCCCTCGCGCAGGCGCTTTGGCGCGCCAGGCGTCTTGGGCTCTGACCACTTCTCATACCAGCGCTGGACATCCAGGCCGTCGATGCTGTCGATCCGGCGCTTCGCCACATAGGCGAGCTTCCGGATGTAGCGGTCGTAGAAGATCTGGGTGGCCCGCCGCTTCGTTGCGTAGGGGCTCTGCGGGTGGGTCTGGAACAGGCGCGCTACCGAGCCGATCGTGCCGTCGAAGACGGGCTTCGACGAGCGCTCGGTATCACCGCAGAGCCATTCCAGCGCCTCGGCATTGTAGCGGCGGCAGGCGTCAAGCCGCGCCTCGTCGTCGTCGTCTCCGGGCGCGGCTATTCCAGCATCCTGTCGGCCGCCAGCTATGACGGCGACCCGGTTTTCGGCGCCGAGGGCGCCGCTGCCAAGGCCTGGCGCACCGCTGTCTGGACCTACGCCTATGCCGAGCTGGCCAAGGTGCAGGCCGGCGAACGGCCGCTGCCGACGGTCGCCGCCTTCGTCGCCGAGCTGCCGGCGATCGCCTGGCCGGCGTGACCCGATGCCGCCCCTCGACATCACCCAGGCGCTCGTCACCGAGCCGCCGCTGATGGCGCTTGTCGTCTTCGCCGGCCTCGCCATGGGCGCCGGGCTGGCGGTGTTCGCCGTCGATTTCCTCCGCCTAACCATAACGGGAAAGGACCGGGCATGAACTTCCAGGGTGAAGCCATCCGCGCCACCGAGGCCTCGATCGCCGTCATCGCGGCCGAGCTGGGTGTGCCCTATGCCCGGCTGCGCGGCGTGGTCGAGATCGAGGCGCCCCGCGGCCCCTATGACCGCCAGGGCCGGCCGGCCATGCTGTTCGAGCCGCACCATTTCTACAAGCGCGTGCGGGCCAACAGGCGCGACGAGGCCGTTCGCCGCGGCGTGGCGCAGAAGAACCGGCCCGGGCGCGGCGAATATCCCGCCGACAGCTATCCGCGCCTCGCCATCGCCTATGAGATCGACCCGGTCGCGGCGCTGGAATCCGCCTCCTGGGGGCGCGGGCAGATCATGGGCTTCAACTTCGCCGATGCCGGCTACCGGTCGGCGCAGGCCATGGTCGAGGCGGCCATGCGCTCGGAGACCGAGCAGCTGCGCGCGATGGGGGCGCTCATTCGCAAATGGGGCCTGATCGGCGCGCTCAAGCGCGGCGAGGCCGAGACCTTTGCGCGCCGATACAATGGCGCCGGCTTCGCCCGCGACGGCTACCACACCAAGATCCGCGCCGCCTGGCGCAAATGGGAGGCGCGGCCGGCGCCGCCCGTCGCCCGCGAGGCGCAGGCCGAGGCGCCGGCGCGGACCATGGCGACCTCGAAGGAAGGCAATGCGGCGGTGGCCGGCGGGGCCATCGCCTCCGTCACCGCCGCTGCCGAAATCGGCAAGCAGGTGAAGGAAGCCTCCGACACCGCGACGGGCCTTGCCGAGGCGCTGATGAACCCGGTCACGCTGGCGCTGGTGGCGCTGGTGGCGATCGCCGCGGCCATCTGGTTCTGGCGCAAGCGCCGGATGGATGAGGAGGCCGCGTGATGTGGTCCCTGATCCCTTTCCCATGGAAGGCTGCCGGGATCGGCGGTCTCGTCCTCCTTGCTGGCCTTGCCGTCTGGCAGGTCCGCGAGGGCGTGAAAAATGAGGGCAGGCGTGAAGTGCTCTCCGATGTCAACCGGACCAATCAGGAGGCGTCCGATGCCGCTCGCAAAGCCCGTGAGGCTCATGATCTTGCCTGTGCTCGCCATGAGCCTCAGTGCCTGCGCGACGGCTGGACCCGCGACGGTGACAGGTGAGTGCCGGATCTTCCGGCCCATCACCTCCAGCGTCCAGGACACGCCGCAGACCCGCCGCGAGGTGACGGCCCATAACCGCTCCGGCCAAGCCGCCTGCGGCTGGCAGGCCCCGCAGGGAGGCTGACATGACGGGCAAGGATCGTGTCGTCACCCTGTGCTGCGACGAGCTCGAAAAGCTGATCGAGAAGGCCTGCGAAAAGGCCGTGCAGCGGGCTTTCCATGACCTCGGGCTTCGCAATGACGAGCCGCAACTGGTCGACGAGGCGCGGGCGGATTTCATGTTCATCCGCAAGTGGCGGCGGGCCGTCGAGGGCGCGGCGGCGAAGGTGGGCGGGGCCATCATCCTCGCCATCGTGGCCGGCGCGCTCGGCATCCTGTGGCTCGGCTTCCAGCTTGCCGTCACGGCCAAGACCGGCGTGCCGACGCGGTGAAGGCCGGGCCCCACAAGGTGCAGTTCGCCGCGGCCCGCTAACCCTTGTGGCTGGAGACGTTGTCCAGGTTGTTATCTTGCCTTGAGTTCGTTCCCTCGATTGTGATGGCCCTCTCGGGCGGGTCTAACACATGGCCCGGGACGGGGGATGTCTTCGATAGTCCTGCATTTACGAGCGCAAAACAAAAGGCCGCCATCTGAAAATGGGATCATCTGGGTGGCCTCTACCAAACGCTGCGGCAGGGCAATATCACCAGTATGGATTACAGCCAAAAAGGCCTACCACAGGTGCATAACTACGGTCAGCTTGAACCCACATTCGTGCTTGAGCGCACGGGTCCGGTCCTCGATAGCCCGATTGTGAACTGGAAGCGCCTCGACTGCGAGGTGCTAAAATCACCGCAGCGGCGACGCCCGCAATAATTGCGATCATCATATCCCTATCGGCCCGTTCGGCAGCAGCCTTCTCTTGTTGTGCCCGACGGATGAAGTCCACTGATATCGGCTTCAGTGTCTGGTCAGACCCATTCCCAGCCTGGTCAAACAAGCGAACAGCATAAGTGTAAGCAGAATCGCGAAGGAGCGCTGACCCCGTTACTGTGCGTGCGCGCTCCAATGCCATGATCCCAAGGGCGAGCTGAGCTCGGCCCGTATGGCTACGGGAATTCTCTAGGAGAGACCGCGCGAACGAGCTCGTGGGTGCTTGAACAAGACCCGCGATAATCGACAAGGCCAACTCGACGCGAGCCTCAGGATGCTCTTGTTCGCCCGCACGAGCAAGCCAGCTCGTTGATTCTTGTCGGCTCTGAGCATCCGCCCCGTGCTTCTTCAGCACAACCCCAAGCATAAACTGAGATTCACTATCTCCCGCACGAGCCCATCTCCGTAAGTCCGCAAGCAACTCGCCTTGACGATCCAATGGAATTTCAGGCCTGAATTTCTCGACGAACTGCTCTCTTGCAGCCTGACTCGACGGCGACGTCACGATTCCGGTTTGGGCTTTTGTTTCACCCACCAACCCGTGAAGGCTTAGAAAGGACCAGATGATAAAGACTGAAAAAAAGCCGCCCCTTTGCATTTTCTTTCTCCCGAGCATCTTTCTTCAATCTAAATACGCCAAGTTTAGGAGAAACGGAAACTGCCGTGCGGCCTCTATGTCTTCCATGTGAACAAGTGGATTTTCAATTTGCGTTAGAAAATGCACGAAGGAAGGCCCAAGGTCTCTGATCATTTGCAAGCCACGTTCTCGATTCCCATTGTTTATTGATCCTTGGCTCCAAAGCAGCTCCAAAGCTGGAAGCGCCGCATCTTTCAATGGACTTTCACTCAAAAGGGACCGGAACGGACGCTGCCCTTCTCGAACAGTGCTGCTATCTACAACACTTAGGACGTTTCTATTGGCGCCCATGCGACGAGATAATTTCGCTCTGATAAGACTTGTCGTACTGTAGTATAAATGAAGATTTATTTCTAGCATGTTTAAAGAAGAAATATTTCTTCTCTCATCAAAGTCACGCCACTTAAACTCACATCCGAAAGCCCCATCGCGGCCTACGCGTGGTCCATAAATAAAGATTGGAGCGAATGCTGTTCGCAGGGTTTCATCAGAGATTATTGTTTCTGCGATTTTCTTGGAGTAAACATATGCATATATATCAATAGATCTCGCACACGTTTGCTCATTCCAGTGAACGTAGGTCCTGATTCCCCCAAATGAAGAAATTGGCGTTAGCAATGTCTTTCGTGCGAAATCCGTACTCTGTGCAAATGCAGGAAATAGTGAAATTGATATACAAGAAGCGAATACAATAAATAACAGAGACCCTCTCAGCCATTTATTAGCATTCAGTCTCCGGGAAAACATCATTTTGCCTTTCGAACTTCGTTTAAGGCGGGGTGATCCCTCGGGTTTGAGGCCGGGGTTTAGGATTGAGGAGCCCCGGTCGCGACTTCTAATCTACGCACTGGGACGTCGTGTGCAAGTTCGCGATCTGCCTCGTTGCTGAAGGCAGATTTCTAGCGGACTGAATCGTCAGAAACTCCCAGTTCGCCATAGGGCTGATGCAGACTGTCCGCCGGTTGAGAGGCCGGCAGGCTTGGCGAGGGCTCTGTCGGGGGATATTCGGGTGCGGGTTCATCCGACGCTGGCGCAAGGCCTTCGATGGCGGTGCCGCCAAGGTTGGTGGTGTTGCCATCCTGGCTGTGATGGCCGGGCTTCGGGGCATCCTCTGGATCAGCTTTCAGATCGCCTTCACGGCCAAGACCGGGGTGCCGACGCGGTGACAGCCCCGCCGCTCAAGGTGCAGCTCGCCACGGCCCGCGGGGGGGGCGGCGTGGTCGGCGTCAGCATCCCCGCCGATGCCATCGAGATCGAGCGGGTCTTCGCGCCGCGCATGGCGGCGCAGTTTGCCGCCTTCCTGGCCGAGGCCCTGGGCCGGCTTTCCGACCCGCCCCCACCGCAGGCTCCGAATAGATCCTGCGCCTGCTCCGCCCGTCCTGGCTTTGGCGTATCCGCCGGAGGGCGGGGACCTCCCTCCTGCTTGTCTAGTTGGCCAGGCGCGAGAGAGCAGCGCGGGGCCTGTTCATTTTCACGCTACCGTCGCAGGATTTTGCGTCCACGGGGTGCTGGCGATGAAACTCAGTCATTGGTTCAATGTCTCGGCCATTGGGGCGGCGATAACTGCGTCCCTCGGCTCAATCTGGGCCATATGGGCAATGTACGACAGGGGCGTCACTTCAGGAGCGATGCGAGGCGCTGTCATGGGTGCTCTTGCCGCGTGCCTCATCACATGGTTCATCGGTGCTCGCACTGCAAGAAAGTCGGAGGAAAACCAGTTCGCGCTGGCGGCCTTGCAAAGCAGACTTGATTCCTACGAGCCCCACTTCAAGGATATCAGGGAGAAGCTGGCTGAACGACTGGCCGACGTTCCCGATTTTGTGGCTTCCATTCCTCGCCTATCGCCCTCCGAACTCCGCGAGAAGATCATCGAAGTCTGCACCGAGGTGTTCCAGTTCGATCTGCGCAGGGATGCTGGACGGTCTCCGTTGCCAGCATTAATGGGAACAAACCCCGAGAAATATAGTGAGCAACTCCAGCAGTACATGAGCGATGAGAAACACAAGAGAGATCGCGAGACAGCTGATTTTCAGAGAAATTACCTGCCGCGATTGTTGGCACTAGAGCAGGAGATCGCCCGGCGCTTGGGCCTGGGCGTCCTCACGGATCATTTCCTCGCAGAATACAGAGCAGAATCGCTGCGCTGTGGCTTCCTAGTCGGGTCTCAGCCGGCCGCTGAAATACAGACGTACCTTTTGGCTCTGGCCGGCCGGCTTCAATAGGGCTGAGCGGAGGAGACGCAGCGACTTTCCTGGCCGAGGACAGGCGCCCGCGATGGCACGAAGCCGACGAGCGGAACCCGAACGGTCAGACGATCGGTCTTCATTTCGCGTTGTTTCCTTGTCGCGGCCAATCTGGCATCCGCTGCACCTGCCGCCCGCCGCAGGCTGTGCAGGCCGGGCGGTGACCCGCAGTGGGGAAGGGCTCCTCGTCACGCGCCTTCAGGGCCTCCCAGGTCAGGACGGCGTGCCGGCCGCAGCCGACGCACCAGAGCCGGACGCCCGTAACGCCGAGGGCCCGCAGCTGTCCGATGGTGGGCGGCGTTGCCGGCGGCGGCTTCGCAGGTTCGTTCGTCCGGATGACGCGCGCGCCGTGGCGCAGGGTCACTACCCGGCCGGGCCGCTCGCCGACGGCCGCCTCATAGGCCGCGCCGGCGACGATGACGCTGCCGGCCACCGCCAGCGTCTCGGCGACCTTGTCGCCCTCCCAGACCTCCACCTTGAACGGGTGGTCGACCTTTCCGCCCATCGCTCTGCCCTGACATCGTGACCGGGCAGGCGGGGCGGCGGCGCGCGAGCGCCACCCACCGCGGGACAAGCCGGCAAGCCATCCCCGCGTCGCCTGACCACGTTCCGTGAAAGCGACCCGCCGTACGCACCGGTGCGCAGGCGGACGCTATATCGTTCCCGGAATGTTCTCAATGATCCCTGTGAATGACTCGACCCGCCGGGTGCGCCCGGTCCACCCCGCCGCGGCCTATATCGGCGGCAAGAAGCAGCTGGCGCGGCGCCTCGTCGCCATGATCGCGGCCGTGCCACATGAGACCTATGCCGAGCCCTTCATCGGCATGGGCGGCGTCTTCCTGCGCCGGGAGCGCGCGCCGAAATGCGAGGTCATCAACGACATCTCCGGCGACGTCGCGACCTTCTACAGGATCCTCCAGCGCCACTATGAGCCGTTCATGGACATGCTGCGCTGGCGCGTCACGGGCCGCGCCGAGTTCGAGCGGCTGATGGCCACCGATCCGTCGACCCTGACGGACCTCGAACGCGCCGCCCGGTTCCTCTATCTCCAGCGCACGGCCTATGGCGGCAAGGTCGCCGGCCGCAGCTTCGGCGTCTCGCCCGGCACGCCCGGCCGCTTCGACGTCGGCCGCCTGGCGCCCATCCTCGACGAGCTGCACGAGCGCCTCGCCGGCGTGATCGTCGAGCGGCTGCCCTATGCCGATCTCATCGCGCGCTATGACACGCCTGACACACTCTTCTATCTCGACCCACCCTATTGGGGCAACGAGACCGACTATGGCGCCGGCGTCTTCGGCCGCGAGGACTTCGCGCGCCTGGCGGCCCAGCTCGCCGGCATCGCCGGCCGCTTCATCCTATCCGTCAACGACGTGCCCGGTACCCGCGAGGCCTTCGCTGCCTTCGATATCGAGGGTGTGGACCTGACGTACACCATCGCCGGCGGGCAGGGGACGTCGGCGAAGGAGATCATCGTGGCGTCGAAGGGTCTTCCGCGAGAGGCGGCGACGTTGGGGCTGTTTGACTGATTGCCTCTTCCGCCATCGCGTCGACTATCGCGAAGATCGTTTCCGTCAGCCAAGCAGCCGAGATCGAGATTTCGTTTAGCATAACTTTTGGTTGTGGGCCCCGAGGCTCAGCGCGTAGGTTTGAGGCGGCGACTGCCAATTCATTCGCGCGCGTATGGGCATTCGCAGCGGTGCCTTCCTCCGCGCCTCGGCGACGACCTTGGCCTAGGGGATAGTGTCTTAGACTAACTATTCCTTGAAGTTTTTTCCGCAATCACTGCAAGCGTACATGCTGCGCTCTTCGTCTATGTATTTTCCTATTTGCTGGCCTGCAACGGCTCCTGCAAGCCAGCCGACAGCTCCCCCGATTAATGCTCCAGCAGGTCCGCCAGCTACCATGCCAACCGTAGCACCTTTTGCCATGCTTGCTCCCACGCCCAATGATCCTCCCACCATTATTCCAAGGCCACTGGCACTCTTGTCCAGTTTGACTTTTTCAGACTTGCAGTGTGGGCATGTGACCGGCATCTGAACCCCTCACCTAGTAAGCGCTTGTTAAAGGTTATTGGTAACGGCGAGGCCCGTCTAGGCGGTTGGTAATCGATAGCTTTTATGGCCCGCGTCGGCGCGACGGGTCTTTTACCCCTGCCGGCGACTGCAGGTGAATTGTGGGGCCTGTCACGCCGGCTCGCTATCCCGAAGGGGCGTTACGTCCGCTGCCCAATCCTGGTCCCTCCCGGCGGGTGCCGCCGCTGGAGGCGACGTTCTCTGCGTTTAGCCTCCATCAGCTGGGGCCGATGGCCTTCGCATCTGGGTGGCACCGCTGGCTGTGAAAGCTGCCGGTCGCAGAAGGTGAACGCGTTATGAAGAGCGAGGAGATCACGTGCCGGTTGTCTCGCTTAGCCAACGCCAGCTGAATCCCTCTTACGTCTGCAAGAGGGAAGTTGGCACCAGCGGCCCCATTGGCCTCCGGCCGCGGTTCTCTCGGCAATCCTGCAATGAAGTGTGCATATCCCGGCCGTAGAGGAACGGACGACCTGCAGCCAAGCCAATAAATTCCGGATCCGATCATCGCCTGGACTAACTCTTGAGAGCTCACTTGGGCTGCGGGGAGGCCCAGAGTTCGGGGAGGGTCTGACAGCGCGATGGACGGATCGAAATGCTGCAGGACCGTCGCGGTCCTTGCCGCACGATCTCCATCAGTGGCCCCTGCAGCAGCCATGTAGTCCGCCGCGAGTGTTTCGAAAAAATCTCCAACTTCGCGCTGCCTGAGATAGTCGTCTATGCCAGCGCGATCGATCCTCGCTCGCACGAGGCCCGCATTGTAGCGCGCGCCAATCAGAGCGGTCTGAACTTCACTGCGCTGAACCAGGTCCTCGCCGACACAATCCAGTTTGGCGAACACATTGTCGCCGGCGCGCCTTGTGCCGACATAGCCGAGGATCAGAGCCTTGTCGGTCAGTGCAAGGCCCGCATACTCCAGCCCCAGATCCCCTGCGATGCGCGAACACGCGGCCAGGTCATTCCCGACTTTGGTGTCAGCGAGGAGGTCCATGACGCTGCGGATCTGGGGGTAGAGAGCGTCGTTGTTCAGGACCTCGCCCAATGAGGCCACCGCTTGAATCGAGATCGTGGTTTGGGAGATCGGGGAACTAATCGTGTAGGTGGTGACGCCGCGCGGACGGATATTGAGGGCGGTCGATCCCGTCCTTGTCACCTTGGCTGATTGGGCGGCGGAGAGATCGTTCACCACCGACGTGATGCTGGAGCCCTGTGCGGCGAGCTTGCCGAAGAAGGTTCCGGAGCCGACGTTCAAGAGCGCGTTGATGGGCGATAGCAGCGAGAGGAACAGCTTGAGCGCCTTGGTGGTGTCGTTGGGTGCGGTGTCCTCGACTGAGGCCACTTCCACCCGAAGGCGGCGCAGGTCGCCTCGGGTTACGAAGCGGACGGCGCTCATTTCCTCAATGCGGATAGTTGCCCCGCTGGCATCTTTGCTCATCGTGTAGGGGGAGACCGCGATCCTTGCCGGGTTGGCTGGCACAACCACCCCAGGCGCATCCGTGTCAAAGAAGATGTTCAGCGAAAGGTATGTCGTTTGATTCGTGAAGAGCCCCTGCCGCACCAACGGCGTCGCGTCTCGGGAGGCCGTCGAAGTGACCGAGATGACATACAGTTTGGTCGGGTCTAGCGGCGCGCCTGTCACGCGCGAGACGTTGAAGCCTCGGCTGACCGCTTCGCTGTTCCTGACTGAATCGGGTCTGGTGAGGTCCCCGACGCAATAGGTGTTGTCGCAAGGCGCGGGATAGGAGGTCTGCGCCAAGGTCGGCGTGGCCAAGGTAGCAAGAAGGCCGACCAAAAGACTGCGAATGAACATTGCGTCGCTCCCCGAAGTGAACGTTGACCGTTCATCAGCAGCGAGTTGGCGCCGAATTTCTTGTCGTCGCAACGGTTACGTGCGCTTATCAGTCTTCTTCCTTACTGGTTCAGACGGTCGACGGCAGCGTGTGCAATCTCTACAGCCTTACCAGGGGTGAGAAGGCCATCCTCGATCTCGCCCGGGCCATGGTTGACCGCGCCGGGTCTGCCGTAGGCTCCAACTTCCAAGTGGGATGGAGCCATATCGAACGAGACCGCGAACAAGTTTTCACCTGAGATACGCGAGCGCGCGGGCTGGTCGCGACCTGTCAGTAGACAAGGGCCGCGAACACATCAGGAAAACTGGTACTGCGGCCGACAGTCTACCCCTTTGAAACTACTGACTTCTATGAGTCCCCTAGTGAGCCGCATATGGTGTTCGAGATCTCCGTGACACTATCGCTGCCGGTGGTTGTAAAGGGAGCTGTCAGCTCCTCCGCCGTCGGCATCTCTGGGAATTTGTCCCGCTGAATGAAACGCTGCGCTTCATGAGCGAGCGACTAAATGTCGCCCCTTTTGGTTTCACCAAGCGCGCTATACCGCTGCGTATAACTCTCCGGAGCCTCATGAATGACCCAGCTACGCATCACCGCCATCGACGCAAACAACGACGGACAGACGTACTGGAGCATGTTCAACAACAGCATTTGGAACGGCTATGGGGCTAATCTAGCCGGTCTTTTGGCTTCGGGAACGCCGGTGGCGGTTGGGTCTTTTGTAGAAAGTCAAACTGTAACTGAAATTTATGAACGTAATACATCTGGCGCAATTATCGATACAGATTATCGAGTAAACTGGAGCTGGGCATACACCGTCGAGTACATACGTCTATCGCCCGAATTCACATTGGATTTTGATGATGTAGTTTTCAGCGATAGTGGAAGTTACGTTCTGGAGTCAAATCCGGGGTCGCTTCCAAATCTATCTCCGGTTGTAAATATGGCATCATACATCAATGGGATGTCCTATTATTATACGGGAACAGGCGAAACAGACTATGTGGATTTGACGCCAAGGTCCTCGGGCGGGGTTCTATACTTTTTATCTGGCGGTACGGCTGATGGAGGCGGCGGCAACGACTTCATGACAGGCCGCATCGGCCATACGCTGATTGGTGGCGAGGGTAGGGATACCCTGAGCCTGGACCTGACGACGCTGGCAGGCCCAGTGACGTTCACCGTGGCGGGTGCACAGCAACTAATAGCGAACACCGGAAGCGGCCTGACCTCAGTGTCTGGGTTCGAAATTTTCAGCGACCTGCGCTTGACGGCCGGAAACGATGTATTCGACTTGCGCGGTAGCGGTGGGAACGTGTCCGTCTCCGGCAATAGCTCTAACATCACGGGCGGTGCAGGCACGGATCTGCTGATGGTGGACAGCTCGTCGCGAGGCTTTGCGACGTTCTTTGACTTCGAGCGTCTTGAAGCAGATTTTTCGAACTCGGCGTTGTTTGTGACGGCTACCAGTTCCTCCGTGAGCTTAAGGCCGACCTCCGTAGCAGCTGCGGTCCTGCAACTGGGGCAGTATTCGGGCACGATCGGCTCAATGAATGTCATCGGCGGGTCGAGCGACGACTTCATTTCGGGTAGCGCCGGTGCGGATGTGCTCAACGGTGGCGGTGGCAATGACACCATGTCGGGAGGGATCGGTGACACACTGATCGGTGGCGAAGGGAGAGATGTACTCACGCTCGACCTTACGGCATTGGCAGGGCCGGTGACTTTCACTGTGGCGGCCGGACAGCAGCTCGTTGGGAGCAATGCGAACGGGTTGACCTCGGTGTCTGGTTTCGAGGCGTTTAGTGATCTGCGCTTGACTGCGGGGGATGATGTATTCGACCTTCGTGGTAGTGGCGGGAACGTGTCCGTTTCCGGCAATGGTTCCACCATCCTTGGCGGTGCCGGCACGGATCGCCTCCTTGTGGACAGCCCGTCGCGAGGATTTGCAACGTTCTTTAGCTTCGAGCGTCTTGAAGCGGATTTCTCCGCCTCGGCTATGTTTGTGACGGCTACCAGTTCCTCCGTGATATTGAGGCCGACCTCTACAGCTGCTGCGGTCCTGCAACTTGGGCAGAATTCCGGACAGTTCGGGTCGATGCACGTTATTGGTGGGTCGCGCGACGACATCATTTCTGGCAGCGCCGGAGCTGACATGCTCAGCGGCGGCCTTGGAAACGATAGACTAACTGGAGGTGACGATGCCGACCTCTTCACGGGGGGGGGCGGCAACGACATTATCGACGGGGGCGCGGGCAGCGACGCCGCGCTCTTTTCGCTCGATCGAGCGAGCTACTACGTGCGGACCGTCTTTTCGAATGGCCAATTCTCCACGCAGGTGACGGCAATCGCGGGAACCGATGGGATCGACACGCTTGCCGGTGTCGAGGCTCTTGGCTTTGGCGGCGGTGCCTTTGGGCTCGCCGGCGTTCAGCAAAACCTTTCGTCGAACATGGACGGGTCCTATTTCGACGACGTGCTGTTCCAGAACAGCGCCACCGGCCAGATCATCTTCCAGAACATGACCGCTGGCACCGGATCCGGCTTCGCCAACGTGCTGGGATCGCTGCCCGCCGGCTGGCGGCTCGTCGGCAGCGACGACTTCACCGGCGACGGGCGGGCCGACACGCTGGTGCAGGACACCAACACGGGGTCGATCTACACGGTGAACATCGCCTCCGGCGCTCCGGTCTGGGGCGTGGTCAGCACGGGGCTCACCAGCGCCTTCCAGGCGATCGCCTCCGGCGACGTCACCCGCGACGGCACCGCCGACGTGCTGGTGCGTGATACCGCCACCGGCATCAACTATATCGCCGACATGAATGCCGGCGGCACCTTCGGCGGCTGGGTGCTCGGGCCCAATCTCGGCACGGGCTGGCGCACCGTCGGGCTCGGCGACTTCAACCGCGACGGCGCCTCGGATGTCCTCGTCCAGAACATCGCCGACGGCACCACCTACTATCGTGATGTCGCCAACAGCCAGTGGGGCTTCGTCTCCGGCGCCGTGGGATCCCCGTGGGTGGCACGGGAATCCGCCGATATCAACGGTGATGGCTTTGCCGACGTGGTCTTCCGCAACACCAGCACGTCCGACATCTGGTGGGTCAACATGCTCGGCGGCTCCAATTCAGGCTGGGGCGTGGTGGCCAACGGTCTCGCCGGCTGGGACGTGCGCGGCTCGGCGGATGTCGACAATGACGGCTGGCGCGACGTCATCGTCCAGAACCAGTCCAACGGCACCACCTACTTCGCCGACATGAACGCCGGCGCCTTCGGCGGGTGGGGCACGGTCTCAGGCGCGCTCGGCACGCAGTGGCTGGCGGTGGCGTGAGGACGCCTGGCCATTTTCCCGCTGGATGAACGGCCATGGTGGCGCCCATTTGGCGCGGCGACAGCGCGTGGCGACATGCGCGCAAACGCGGTCATGACATCGCCCGGAAACATTCGCCACTGAGTCTGCCGTAAGGGAACCAAGGCTGATGCTGGACCGCGACGGCCCATGCGCCTCCGGCCGCTCCTGGCCGCTACCGAAAGGGAACGCCGATGCCGATCACCTTCTGGAACCAGGAGCGCCTCGCCAACACGACGACATCAGGCTCTCAGTTCGAGCCCACCATCGCGGTGCTGCCCGATGGCGGAACGGTGGTGGCCTGGACCGACATCGGCCCCAATCCCGAAGTTGTCCGCATCCAGCGCTTCGACGCCTTCGGGACCCCGGTCGGTAGCGAGACGACCATCGGCACGGCTACCGGCAGCAGCGGCAGCCCTCAGATCGCCGTCCTGCCCGATGGGCGTTACGCCGTTGCCTGGATGTCGTCGGGCCCGGAGATCTCGCTTCAGCGTTTCCAGGCGAACGGCGCGCTGGATGGGGGGCCGATGGTCGTCACCAGCAATGCCTTTGCCTTCACCTCCGTTCCGTTCGACGTCATCGGGCTCGCCAACAACACCTATGCCCTGGTCTATGCGTCGCAGACCGTGGGTGAACGTGACGTCGCGCTGCGCGTCATCTCGGGCGCGGGGGTCGTCGGCGGCGAGATCGTGGTGGACAACCTGGCGGGGTCGAGCCAAAGCACGCCTTATCTCTCCGCCACGGCCAGCAACATCCTCGTGACCTGGTTTGATGGCTCTGCCAACAGTGGCGACATCCAGGCACGGCGCTTCTCGCTCACCGGCGGCTCGCCGACGGCGGAGGTCACGGTCAATACCACGACGACGGGATTTCAAGTGTTCTCGCCAGTTGCGCTGCTCACCACGCAGGACCACGTCGTTATCTGGTCGGACGGTGCGGCGCTACGCGGACAGATCGTCGACTCCGCGGGCAACAGGATCGGGTCGGAGTTCCTGGTGGCGCTGGACGCCACCAGCGGTGATGTGGCTGCCGTCGCGGCGACGCAGGAGGGCGGCTTCGTCGTGGTCTACCGCACCACGGCGGGGTCCGTGGTGGCGCAGGCCTTCAACAGCCTCGGAGTCACGGAGGGTGTCCGCATCCGCATCGCCGACTCCGTTGTGAACTCTAACGTGGTCGACGTGTCGACGCTCCCGGATGGCCGCATCGCAGTGACCTGGGCCGGCACGGCCGCGGCCGATGGCTCCGGCACGGGCGTCTTCACGCGCATTCTCGACCCGCGCGACGGCGTGGTCTCGGGCGACGTCAACGCCAACACGCTCTATGGCAACGATTTCCGCGGCGACCAGATCTCCGGCTTCGGCGGCAACGACACGATGTTCGGCCTCGGCGGCGATGACGTCATGTTCGGCGGCGACGGCAACGATACCATGGCGGGTGGGGCCGGCCATGACATGCTGTTCGGCGAGATCGGCGGCGACACGATGTCGGGCGCGGCCGGCAACGACAACATGGATGGCGGTGCGGGCTACGACACCGCGCTGTGGGAGGGGGCTCGGTCGAACTACTTCGTCCGGTCCTTCGTCTCGAACGGCCAGGTCTTCACCCAGGTCTCCG
>NZ_JAUYFA010000038.1 GCF_030691135.1 Phreatobacter sp. | reverse complement strand
CCATCGGCGTCGCTGTCCTGGTACCGATCGCCATCGCTGCGCGGAGCCCGCTGCTCGCCTGGCGTGAACCCATCTACATCGCAGCCGGATTTGCCGGCATCGCAGCCATGGCGCTGCTGCTGATCCAACCGCTGCTGGCGGGCGGATATGTGCCCGGTCTTCCCGGCCGGACGGGACGGCAGGTGCACCGGTGGCTCGGCATCGCCCTGGTCGTTCTGGTCCTCGCCCATGTCGGCGGGCTGTGGGTGACGAGCGCTCCCGACGTCATCGATGCGCTGCTCTTCGCTTCACCGACGCCGTTCTCCGTCTGGGGCGTCGTCGCCATGTGGGCGGTCTTCGCGGCGGCACTTCTGGCACTGCTGCGCAGGAGCCTGCGGCTCGGACCGGTTGCCTGGCGGATCGGCCATACGGCGCTTGCGGTCGTGATCGTGGTGGGAACCGTCGTCCATGCCCTGTTGATCGAAGGAGCGATGGGGGTCGTCTCGAAAGCGGCCTTCTGCCTCGTCGTCGTCGTCGTCATGGCCAAAATCGTGCTGGATCTGGCGACCTGGACTGTGAACAGACGCCGGCCGTGAGGCATCGCCGGAAAGGGTCCTGACGTTCTCTGGCGACGCCGTCCGCCATGACCCCTGCTGGCCGGCATCGGCAAGCACGCGTTCCGCGCCAGCACGGCGACCTCCGCCTCGAAGGCCGCGACCCGCGCCTCGGCTGCGGCGCGGGCGTCCCCGATCTCGCGCCCGGTCCCGTCGGCGGTGGTATGCCGGGCCGGTGGCTGCAGGCCCTCTCTCCGGGGCCTCGTCAGCCCGTCCTGCGGAACCAGAACGATCCGACGGTGATGAGGGCTCCTCGTTCGGCCAGCACCGGGAAGCACTTCGCCAAGGCATCGGGATGGCGGTGCATGAGGTCGTTCAACGAGCAGATGATCTCGAACCTGTCGTTGAAGGACAGGAACGCCTCCAGCAGATATTGCTCGGTCCAGAACCTGCGATCCCGCTCCAGCCACTCCCTCGGATAGTCTCGGGGAGAAAAGACGTCGTGCACGTGAACAACGACGCCGACGGGAAGGATCGGCAGAATGTGCAGATATTCGAATTCGACATCCCCCATCGGACGCATGACATGCGAGGAGTCGATGAAGACGATGTCGTTCGGCTGAAGGTCGCGGAACGTCGACAGGTCCACGCGCTCGATCCGCTCCCGCCTCACGTCGATACCGAGTGAATCGAGCCAGGGATTTTCGAAGGGCTCGAAGCAGACGTGCCGGCAGCGGTAGGTCGGGTCTTCGTGGGTCGCGTCCTCGATGGCAAAGCGGGCGACCAGTGTCGATTGACCGCTGCCGATCTCGATGATGCGGGAGGGCTTGAGAACGCGGATCATCGAGTACAGGGCCTCGGCATCACCGGGCCCGAACATCGTGTTCTGATAGTGGAAGGTGCGACCTGCCAGCGAACGGCCCTCCAGGCCCCTCAGGTCCTCGGCGTAACGGAACTGATCGAGCAGCGCCAATTGGCCGGGCGTATTCCAGTCGATCCCGGCCAGCGCACGGGGGGCCTCGGGATCTCGGATCAGGTCTTCGGTGGTGAAGACCGGCTCATAATAGTGATTGTGGACGACCGTGACGCCGATCCGGTCGAGCAGGCCTCGCACCGTGTGCAAATTTGCCCGTCGCGGCGCGGCGAAGCGCAGGAACGGCAAGGCTGGCAATGCCAAGGACCAGGCCAGAATATCACGTAGAGTATTCTTAACGTTCATTGCAGAGCTCGCCGCGTCATAATCATTTTGACGATTATGAGTATTCGGAGAAAATCGGTCAACAATAGATAAGACAATGTTGACTCAATGGTAAATGATGGTGGCGTGAAGCGATCTTCAGCCGTTCGGCTGCGTGAAGCGGGCGTGATGACGTTCGTCATCGATGGGAGACACAGGCCGCGGCGGAGGCGTCCTTGAACGCCTTGCCCACGGGCGGTGCAGGTCTCGGGTTTTCAAACGTCGGGCAGGCGAGCTTGCCTGACGTTTGACCGATGTTTGCCCGATCGTGCGATCCGATTGATGTGATCGTCTGCGGTACCGCGATGAGGTGCCGCCACACGTCGCAGGCGGCCTCGATGATGTCGTCGTAGGTTTCGAAGTCGCGGTTGGAGAGGAAGCTGGCCCGCAGATACTGCCAGACCTGCTCGACAGGGTTCAGCTCTGGCGAGCGCGACGGCAGCAGGATCGGTGTGATGTTTTTCGGCCAGCGCAGCTTGCCGGTGGTGTGCCACCCGGCTTGATCCAGCAGCAGCATGGCATGGGCGCCCTTTGCGACATCGAGCGCAATCTCGTCGATGTGCATCTGCATCGCCTCTGTATCGGCGAAAGGCAGCGCCAACGCCGCCCCCACGCCTCTGGCCGGGCAGATCGCGGCGAAGAGATAGGTGCTCTCGTAGCGCTGGTCGGCGGGCTGGCGAGGCCGCGGTCCGCGCGGCTCAGGTGACGGTCACCCGTTGCGTCGCCCGGTACTCCCTGCCGTCCTCCTCCCGCCACAGGAAGGTGATCGTCGTCGTGCGGACGAGCCGGGCGAAGAAACCGATATAGGGATTGGCCGAAGTCCCGTTGCGCAAGTCGGCGGTGAACAGCACTTCGCCGTCCGCCTGCGCCTCGAAGCGGGTGATCATGCGGCGGGCGACGGCCTGGCCGGTCTGATGCCGCAGTCCCGTTTCCATCGGATGGTCGATCAGAGTCCGGATCTCGAAGGCCTCACCGGCCTTGACGCTGGAGGGTACCCTGATGCGGGGCGTGGTCATCGGAGCCTCCTCAGGTCAGACAGCCGCCGGTGCTGACGGCGACGCGCGCGGCCGAGCGGCGCACTGAACCGTCCGCCATTTCGGCGAAGGCGAGGATCGTCTGGCCCTCTGCCAGGCGCAAGCGGACGCTGACCTCGGCCCGCGCGATACCCGCGCCGAACCGGTAGCTCGCGATGCCCGGGGTCGGGTTGCGCGTGGCGAAAAGATAGATGGCGCGGCAGCGGTCGTCACCTGCCATGGCGGAGTGCACGTTGACCGTCACCGGAACGAAAGCGCCGTTCTCGGCCGTCTCCGGCGCCCGCAGCATGATCCCGCCTTCGGTGGCGGCAGCAGCGCCGACCTGCTCGCGAATGGCGGCCTCAACGTCCGGAGGCAGGCCGTCACTGGCGCGTGCGGCCGGAACGGCGACGAGCGCCAGTGCGACCCCGAGCAAGCTGCGCCGGTCGAGGGCCGGGGCCGCGGCGCTACGCGTCACGAGAAGGCGTCCTTGGTGATGGCGCCGTACCAGGCGTCGGCGTGGAGCGCCTCGAGCCGGCGCTGCTCACGCTGCTGGGCCAGCGGCCCGCGCGGCGAGACGCCGCCGGCATTCGCCGTCTCGACGAAAGCCGTCTCGCCGGGCCGGAAGATGCCGACCACGGAGATCCCGTATTCCGGCCCGACATGGCTGTAGCAGGTGTTGAAATAGACGGTCGGCGCCGGCGCCGGCCGCCCCTCCAGTGCCGCGACGGCCGCGGCAACCGCCACCTTCGACGTCGAATTCGCGATATAGCCCGACTTCGGCATGGGCTGGCCGATATTCGCGTCGCCGATCACGTGGATGTCGCGGGCGCGGGTCGCCTCGAAGGTCAGCGGATTGACCGGGACCCAGCCGGTGTCGTTCGTCAGGCCGGCGTCGATGGCGATCTGCGCCGCGGACTGCGGCGGGATGACGTTGCCGACATCGATCTTGTGCCGCGTGCCGAGTTCGGTCTCGAAAACCTTCTCCTGCACATCGACCTTGGTGACCTTCCCGTCCTTGTTCAGCGGGACCCATTCGATCATGCCGGGATAGAGCTCGTTCCACGCGTCCTGGAAGAGCCCCTGCTTCGAAAAGGCGTCCTTGGCGTCGAGGGCGAGGATCTTGGCGCGCGGCTTGTGGGCCTTGAGATAGCTCGCGACCATGCTGATCCGCTCATAAGGACCGGGCGGGCAGCGGAACGGATTGGGCGGGATGGCAAAGCCGACGACGCCGCCATCCGGCAGAGCCTCGAGCTGTCGGCGCAGCAGGGCAGTCTGGGCCCCCGTACCGGGAATCCACGCATGCGGGAAGGCCTCGGCCGCCGCTTCGCCATAGCCCTCGATCGCGTTCCAGCGGATGGCGATGCCCGGCGAGAGGATGAGCTTGTCGTAGGGAATGGTCTGCCCGTTCCGCAGCCGGACGGTCTTGGCCGATGCATCGATCGTCTCGGCCCAGTCGTGAACCAGGCGCACGCCTCGCGCCTGGAGCCCATCATAGGAGTGGGTGATCTGCGGGAGCGTGCGCTCGCCCGCCAGCAGGAGATTGCCATAGGGGCATGTGACGAAGCTGGTCTTCGGCTCGATCAGCGTCACGTCGATGCGGGGGAAGGCGATCCGCGCATAGCGGGCGGCGGAGGCGCCGCCGAAGCCGCCGCCGACCACCACCAGTCTGGCGGTGGTCTGGGCGTGGAGCACCGAGGGGGCGGCGAGGGCGAGACCGGCGGCGGTCGTGGCGAGGCCGAAGGTCCGGCGTGTCAGGGTGGTCATGGATTGTCCTCCTCAGCGCACGGTCGCGAAATAGTCGGCGAGCTGCGCCACTTCGGCATCGGTGAAACCGCGCGCGACGCGGTTCATGATCGTCGCCGGCCGTTCGTTGGCGCGGAAGGCGGCCCATGTCTGGACGAAGGCCTGCCGGTCATAGCCGGCGATGCGCGGCACCGAACCCTCACCGGCGCCATTGGGTCCGTGGCATCCCGCGCAGGACAGCGCGATCGGGGGGGGCGTCAAGGCTTCGGCGCGCACAGGAGAATGCGGTGCCATGGACAGCACGAGGGCGAGTGCCGCACCGGGGAGGACGGATGTCGGAAGGGTCATCGGGACAGTGCTCCATCAAGACCGAACAGGGGCCTGAGCTTCAGGCCGAGCCAGTTTCCCGGTAGTGCGGCGGCGATCCAGAGCCAGCCGTGGAGGCTCCCGGAGGCGATGCCTGAGAAGAAGGCGCTGATGTTGCAGCCGGTCGCCACGATGGCGCCAGCGCCGATCAGCAGGCCACCGATGACGCTTCCCAGGGCGGCTCCCGCCGGAACGCGGACCGATGGCGCAAAGCGCCCGGCGAGAAGGGCGGCGACGAGGGCACCGGCCATGACGGCAACATTCATGACGCTGGTCGCGTCGGAAGCCAGCGGGCGGAGGAGCGCTTCCACCCGCGTCGGCTCCTCCCAGAACGCCCAGAACACGGGATCAGCCAGCCCGGCGGCCTCCACGCCTTTCGAGCCCCAGAGGGCGAAGGCCTGCGTCACGCCCCAGGGGCGGCCGGCGACGACCAGGGTCGCGAAGTTGAGCACGGCGAGGGCGAGGGCCGCCCAGGCGAAGGGCCAGGGACCCGTGAGCCAATGCCCGCTTCCGGCGATGCCCTCCACGGTGCCGGTGCGACGGCGCTCCACGGCGAGGAGCAAGGCATAGACCCCGGCGAAGAGGATGGCGTGCAGCGCCAGAGCGGGCCAGAGCCCGAGGACAGCCGGCAGCGACACGGCCGGGACCTGCGGCAGCGCCTCCCAGAGCGGGTAGAAGAAGGCGGCGAGCGTCGCGCCCGCGACCGCCGACAGCAGCGTGATCCACATGCGCACCGAGCCGCCACCCGCCGTGTAGAGAGTGCCGGATATGCATCCGCCGGAAATCTGCATGCCGACCCCGAAGGCGAAGGCGCCGACCACGATGCCCAGCCCGAGCGGGAAGGTGAAGCCGCGGACGGGCTGGCCGAAGACCTCGCCCATGGCGATGGCTGGCAGAAACAGCATCACCGCTGCGGCGAGCATGAGGATCTGCGCACGGACATGAGCGCTTCTGCCTTCGGCAAGGAGCACACGGTAACCGTGGCTGAAGCCGAAAGCGGCATGGTAGAGCGCGACGCCCATCAGAACGCCGATCACCGCGAGCGCGAACAGGCGTCCCGAGCCGAAGGCCGCGATGCCAATCAGGGCTGCGGCACCCACCAATCCGGCGGTCAGGAGACGCGCGGCAGGGTGCGGTACCGCAGTGCGGAAAGCAGATTTCGGCGGGATGCAGAGAGACGACATGCCGCCTTAAGGAGCGACGAAACCGGATATTGGCAAGGGGCTGAAAAAGAAAGAAAAACTGCGCGCGTTCCAGGTTCTGCGGAGAGAAGAATTCGCTCGGACCATACCGGCCCTGGAGAAGATTCACCTGTGCGTCGCAGCATGGGCGAAGCCGATGGGAGCCCGCTGCAACGAGATCGCCTGGCTTCTCTGCGATCGTGATCCTCGGCGCGTTGGTGTTTCCTTTCGTCAGGGCGCCAGTACCGCGAGGCCTTGCCCGCCCATGTCGTCAAGACCTGGGAGGAGTGAGGCTCGCACGCTTGCTGAATGGACGAGGCCCCGGTTTCCGGGGCCTTGTCCGTCGTGGCCTGCGGGTCCGAGACGGTCGGTCGCCGGCGCCGCGTCAGAGGGCCCGTCCGATGAGCATTCCGACGGCAGCGGACGTCGCCATGGCCAGGGCGCCCCAGAAGACGATCCGGACCGTCGGCCTGCCGATTCCAGCCCCGCCCGCCTTGGCACTGATGGCGCCGAGGACGGCGAGCATGAGCAGCGATGCGGCGGGGATCGCGATGGATGCGAGGTTGGGCGGCGTGAGCATGGCGACGATGACCGGCAGGATCGCGCCCAACGCGAAGGTGGCCGCCGAGGTCAGGGCAGCCTGGACGGGGCGGGCCACGCCGACATCGGTGATCCCGAGTTCATCGCGAGCGTGGGTCGCCAGTGCGTCCTTCGCCGTCAGCTGGATGGCAACCGCCTGGGCGAGAGCAGGATCAACGCCGCGCGCCTCGTAGATGGCGGCGAGCTCGGCGAGTTCGAATTCCGGTTGAGATGCGAGTTCGTTTCGTTCGCGGTCCGTGTCGGCTTTTTCCGTATCCGATTGGGAACTGACGGAGACATATTCGCCCGCCGCCATCGACATGGCGCCGGCGACGAGACCCGCAATGCCCGCGACGATGACCTCATGGGGCGATGTCGATGCCGTCGCGACGCCGACCATCAGGCTGGCCGTCGAGATGATCCCGTCATTCGCGCCGAGGACCGCTGCGCGCAACCAGCCGATGCGGTAGATCAGGTGCCGTTCCGGCGTGTGGCGAAGCATGTGTGGCTCCTTCGGAGCGGCGATGGCGCGTGCCGGCGAGGCGGATGGCAGGTTCAGCGCACCCGCGGCAGCATTCCCGCAAGGACACCGTCCTTCAGCACATAGTGGTGATAAAGGGCGGCGACCGCATGGAGACCCACGAGCGCGACCAGACCGTGAGCCATCACCTCGTGGACTTCCTCGAGCACCTTGGAGACGGTGCGGTTCGTGGGCAGGAGCTGCGGCACGTCGACGATCCCGAAGAACGGCACGGACTGACCTTTCGTCCAGATCATCACGAGGCCTGCGAGCGGTACGGCGAGGATGCCGGCATAGAGCGCGCTATGAGCGAGTCTGGCGGCCCAGGATGCTGAAACGGGCTGCAGGGCGCCGAAGCTGCTGCGCCCGGCATGCCAGGCGATGCGCAAGACGGCGCCCGCGATGACGAGAAGACCGAAAGACATGTGCAGCAGGAGGATGAAGTCCCGTGACGGCCCGCGCGGCATGCCCTCACGAAGCAGCCCTGACGCATATGTCAGGACCACCGCGAGCGCGACCGACCAGTGCAGCGCCATCGACATGGCGTCATGGCGACGTGTGCTGCCATCCGAGGCCGGCTGGATCAGGTGTTCGATCATGACAGAAACTCCGATCTTGCTGGTGCGGGAGCCTTCCGGTCTCGGACCAGGTGCCTGTTCCGTGGTTGGAACCGCGGACGGTCATCGTTCGAAGGCCGGAAGGCCATGACGACGAGGGTTCGCGCCGGCAGGCGAAAACATCGAACAGGCAGATGATCTTGTTTGCGGAAGCAGTTCCGGGTGATCGGGCGGGCCTGATTCATTGAGGCCGTTCGACACGAATGGACGCCTGATGACGATGGTCGAGACGCTTCAGCATCGGAACCAGAGCATGATCGCGGGCGCCTGACGTTGATGTGCGTCAAGTGATCGCCTGGGCAGGGCCCCCACTGGGTATGGAGGCGATCCGGAGACGCATGTGATGTCCGCCGTACTAGACGGCGGTCGCATCGTCAGACGCCCAATCGCTGTCAGCCCGATCACGGTCACGCGGCTGCTGGAACGACACGCAACTCCAACCCTCGCCGGTTTTTCAGCGAGCCCGGGGCGCCGTGACCAGTTCGGGAGACCCGAAGATCAGCGCGCAAACATCATATTGGGGATCCACAGCACCAGGGCGGGCATGAATACGAGGAGCAGGGTAATGCCGCAGACAGCCGCGAAGAAGGGAAGGGATTCGCGGGTGTACTCCGCAATCGACACTTTCAGGATGGTGCAGACGGCGAACATGGCGGCACCGACCGGCGGCGTGAAGTTCCCGATCGTCGCGGCGATGATGAAGATGATGCCGAAATGGACGGGATCGCCGCCGAGGCTGAGGATCAGCGGCAGGAAGATCGGCGTCAGCATGACGATGAGGATGGCGCCGTCGATGACGAAGCCCGCCACGATGACGACCAGGACGATGATGACCATGACTGTCTCGAGGTCACGGCTGACCCCGAGCACCCACCGCGAGATCGTGTCCGGCACCTGCTCGTAGACGAGCCCGTAGCTGAAAATGGCGGCGAGCGAGAGCAGGAACATGACCGCACCGACATCCCGCAGGCTCATTTCCAGCCCCTCCAGGAAGCCAGCGCGGGTGAGGGCCCGATGGGCGAAGACCCCTACGCCGACGGCATAGACCACAGCGAAGGCCCCGACCTCCGAGGGCGTGAAGACGCCCCAGCGCAGGCCGAGCAGGAGGAACACCGGGAAAAGGATCGCCCAGATACTGGCTTTGAAGGCGCTGCCGATCTGGCGGACCGTCGGCCGTTCGGCAAGTTCGGCGTCATAGCCGCGCCGGCGCGCCACCACCCAGATCACTGCGGCCATGGCCACCCACAAAAGGAAGGCCGGCACGAAACCGGCGGCGAAGAGCCGGCCGATGGAGACCTGTCCCACGGTGCCGTAGAGGATCATGCCGATCCCCGGCGGGATGACCGGCGTCAGCAGTGATGAGAACGAGATGATGCCGGCGACAAAGCCCTTCGACATGCCGCGGCGGATCATGTTGGGGCCGAGCATGCGCGCCGACATGGCGGCATCGGCGATGGCCGAGCCCGAGACACCACCCATAAGGCCGGAGAGAGCGAGATCCACCTGGGCAAGGCCGCCCTTGAGCCGGCCGACCAGCACGGTCGCAAGCTGGATCATCCGCTCGGTGATGGCCGACTGGTTGAGGAAATTGCCCGCCATGATGAACAGCGGGATGGCCAGCAGCGCAAAGTTCTGTGTTTGCGACACCGTCAACTGGACCGGGACGGTGAAGGGGATGTCGGGGTTGAGGATGAAGAAGATGGCGCCGGAGATGCCGAGCGCGAAGGCGACGGGCACGCCGACGAGGGTGAGGACGAGGAAGGCGATGAAGACTGTGAGCATGGGCCGTCCTCACTGTTCCTCGGTCGCCGGTCGCGGCCCGGCCTTCAGATGGTCCAGCAGCTTGAAGGCGGATGTCATGAACATCAGCGCGCAGCCGATCGGCAGGCTGAGCGTGACGATGGAATAGCTGACGTTCGGAATACCCTGGAAGGTCCTGGCGCGGCTGATCCAGGCGAGCCATAACCCTGCCACCACGATGAAGGCGAGGAAGGCGAGGACGATCAGGTGATTGGCGATCACCAGGGCGTGGCGCGCCGATGGGGTGAGCCGATCGATCAGGAGGTCGACCGACATGAAGGCGTTGTGGCGCCAGGCGATATCGGCACTGAGGAAGCAGGCCCAGGCAAAGAGCGCCGTGGCGGCATCGCCCGACCAGTTGAGCGGATAGCCCATCAGTCGGCCGACGCCGCCGGCGAAGATCAGGACGACCATCAGCACGAGGAAGCTGCCGGCGATCACGGCCTCGGCGCGGCCGAGGTGATGGTGGAAGGATCGCATGGTCAGGTCCTCGTGCTGGAGCCGTGTCAGCGCTGCTTACCGATCTCGCGGTGCACGGCGTCGCGCACTTCGAGCAGGTTGAGAGTCTGGTAGGCGCGCTCACCGGCACGGCGGAAGGCCGCGAGATCGACGTCGGTCACCAGCGTCATGCCGCGCTCGCGCAGCGTCTGGCGCACCTGCGCCTCCGAGGCGAGGATCCGTTCCGATGTCTCGCGGCCGGCCTTCTGGCACTCCTCCACCAGCGCGGTCTGGAGTTCGGCCGGCAGGCGGTTGAAGAACTGCGCGCCGACGACCTGGAAGTTGATCAGGAGAATGTGCGAGGTCTCGTTGGCGTGGCTCAGCACCTCCCAGAACCGGCGGCCGGGAATGTTGTTATGCACGAGCTCGACGCCGTCGATCGCCTTCTGCTGGAGCGCCGGATACATCTCGCCAAAGGCCATGGCCACCGGCGAGGCGCCGAGCGCGCGGATCGATTCCTGCCAGATCGGTGCCGGCGGCGTGCGGATGCGGAGCCCGGCGAGATCCTCCGGCTTGCGCACGGGCTTGTTGGTGTAGAAGTGGCGCATGCCCTGAACCCAGTCGAAGCAGACGACGCGCAGGCCGTGCTGATTGGCGAGTTCGTCGACGAAGCGCTTGATCGTGGGCGATTCCCTGAGCTTAGCGACCTCGTCGAGTGTCTCGGCGAAATAGGGTCCGTTCATCACGGCAATGCCGCGGACATAGGTGCCGAGGCGTGCGGCATCGGTGTTCTGGGCGATGTTCGCGCCCTGGCGCATCTGCTCGATGATGTCCTCCTCGACACCGAGCTGTGCGGAGTGGAAGACCTGTATACGCAGGGCGCCGCGGGTGCGCTCCTCGACGCGCCGCGCCCACAGCTGGAAGCCTTCATGGAAAGGTTCCGTCGGAGCGAGCACATGGTTCAGGCGCAAAGTGAACTGCTGCGCGGCAGCCGGTGCCTGCATGGCGAGCGAGAATGCCGCGCCGGCGAGGAGGCCGGCCATGGCCTTGAGTCCCATCTTCATCGTTTCGTCTCCCTGTCTTGCCGTCCTCGGGCGGACGGTCGTGATGGCTGTAGGGTCATGCCTTTCGATCGAAGGCTGGAAGGGCAATGCCGAAGCGCCCGGCCAGCGCGGTGAAATCTTCGATCGTCACCGGATCCACCGGGATTCCGTTCTGTTGGCGCAGGTCGGCTTCCGCCCATTCCCTGTCGCCGGGTGCGAGCACCGAGGCTTGCGGAGCGGTCCGCGACGACCTCAGGCGGTCGAGATAGCGGCGCATGGCCGCGTCGAAGGCCTCGCGGGGGATGAAGGCCTCTGGCGCGATGGCGAGGACGAAGGCGCCCATGCTGCGCGGCTCGGTGAAGTCCGGCCCGCCCATCGGTGCGATGTCGAAGGAGAGCTTCATGCCGGTGAGGACCGCAGAGAGGATCTCCACGAGGCCCGCGAGGCCTGCACCCTTGTGGCCGAAGGCGGCGCCGAGCGGCGCCAGCATTTCCACGCCGTGCGGGTTGTCGACGTCGATCCCGTCGCCATCGGACGCCACCCCTTCGGGCAGGGGCAGTCCGAGGCTGCGGTAGAGCAGCACACGGTTGTAAGGAATGGCGCTCGTCGCCATGTCGAGAAGCCAGGGGCGTTCGCCGGCCAGTGGTACGGCGGCTGCGATCGGATTGGTGCCATGGAAGCGCTCGGCTCCGCCATGCAGCCGCATGAAACTGTCGGAGTTGCAGAAGGTGAGGCCGATCAGGCCCGCCTCCGCGGCCGCCAGCGCATAGGCGCCCGCAGCGCCGAAATGCGACGACCTGCGGATGGTGACGGCGCCGATGCCGTTCGTCCGGGCGAGATCGCAGGCCTTGTCCATGGCGGCGAAGGTCGCGAGGGCGCCATGGCCGTCGTCGCCGTCCAAGATCGCTGCGGCGGGCGCGGTCTGGGTGAAGGTGAGGTTCGGACGGCCCCTGACCCTGCCGCCCTCGATGGCCTTCGCGTAGTGCCCCGTGAGCCTCACCCCATGGCTGTCGATGCCGAGGAGAGAGCCGTGCATCATGGCGCGTGTCGTGGCGGTTGCCGTGGCCGCGTCCGCTCCGGCGGCAGCGAGGATCTGCTGGCAGAAGGAAGCCAGTGCCTCGGGCGCAGCGCGGGCTGAGCCGGCACTGTCGACCGGAACGGTCTTGCGGAGCGCCTCTGCCGTCACAGCGTCTGCCCCCCGTCCATGATCAGCAACTGCCCCGTCATGAAGGCGCTTTCGTCACTGACGAGGAAAACTGCCGCCGCCGCCATTTCGTCGACCGTCGCGAGGCGGCCGATGGGGTGGCGGGCGATCATCGCCTGTCGGGCTGTCGCGGCATCGCCGGTCGTTGCGATGCGCTCGGCGAGCGATGGCGTTTCGGTCGTGCCCGGGCACAGGACGTTGCAGCGGATGCCGCGGCCGATAAAGTCACGCGCGACGGCCTTGCTGAGGCCGATCAGCGCCGCCTTGCTGGCGCCATAGGCCGTCCGGTTGGCGACGCCGGTAATGCTGGAAGCGACGGAGGCGACGTTGACGATGGTGCCGCGCCCCCGCTGCAGCATGCCCGGGAGGACCTCCCGCATCACCCGATAGGCGGAGGTGACGTTCTGATCGAGGCTCCGGGCCCAGTCCTCGGGGGAACAATCGAGGATGGTGCCCGCATGCACCCATCCGGCCGCGTGGACCAGTGCGTCGACAGGCCCTGCCGTGGCCACGACGGAAGCGACGGCTGATGGGTCCGTGACGTCGAGCGCGGCGATGGTGATCCGGGACGAGAGGCGCGGCAGGTCTTCGAGCTTGGACAGTGTCCGGCTCGTCGCGAAAACCTGGGCACCTTCCCACTCGCAAGCGAGCGCGATGGCCCGGCCTATCCCCTGGCCCGCTCCTGTGACCAGAACCGTTTTGCCGGCAAGTCGCCCCAGCACCATCCCCGTCGCATCCCCGCATGTAATTTTTTGATTAGTGTATACACTAGACATTTGTCGACATCCGGCAACCCCTGTTTCTGCGGCTGCATGTCGCGCTAGTGTCCCCGGGCGAATGCGGTGGAACGGGGCCATTGTGGCTCGACGGCGAGGGGAGACGGCAGGGTGCAGGAGCAGGATGCACCGCAGGGCAAGGCGCCGCGGATATTCGAACAGCTGGTTTCGGTGCTGTCGCAGCGGCTCGCGTCCGGCGCGATTCCCGCCGGTACGGTCATCCGCACGGCTGTGGTGGCCCGCGAGTTCGGGACAAGCCGGGGACCGGTCCGTCGCGCCCTCGACGAACTCAAGGAGGCCGGATGGCTCGCGCCGCGCGGACTGGCCTATATCGTCAGGCCGCCGGAGAGCCCGCGGGCCTCGGACCCGATCGTCCCCGCAGACCATGATATGCCGCGCGTCTCGGCTGAGGCGACTTGGGCCCGCATCTACCGTGAGGTCGAGCCAAACCTCGTGGCGCGAATGTCCTTCGGCACCTGGAGGGTCGTCGAGGCAGACCTGGCCCAACACTATGGCGTCTCTCGAACCGTGGCGCGGGAGGTCCTAGGCCGGCTCCAGCAGCGTGGAATCGTCAAGAAGGACGACCGTTCGCGCTGGTTCGTGCCGGGCCTCGGACGGGACTATGTTGCCGATCTCTACGAGATGCGACGCACCCTGGAGCCGCAGGCCCTCATCAACGCCGCGCCAAGGCTGCCACCGGGACTGGCCGCGTCACTGCTCGCAAGCCTCGACGCATCAATATCCCGCGCCGAATGTCTGGACGGCGCGGACCTCGACCGACTGGAGCATGAACTCCACGTCAACCTCATCGGACACTGCGGCAACCGCACGATGATGGAGGCGATCGGACTTTATCAATCGCTCCTCAGCGCCCATAGCTTCCTCTACATGACGGCGCCGCGCATCTTTCCGACCGAGCCGTTCCTCCCCGAACATCGCGAAGTACTGGATCGCCTTGTGGCCGGCCATGTCGAAGCCGCGGCAGACGCGTTGCGCGAGCATCTCGCGCTATCGCTGGATCGCGCCGTCTATCGCATCGAAACGGTCACCAGCCTGGTCTCACCTCAGCCCCTCGGATACCTCGTCAGGATCACCTGATCCGGGACGGCGGTGGGTTGGCTTGGCGACGGCGGCGAACCGTGTCGCTCTGCCGATCCCGGTGGGTGTCGGCCCTGCCTGCAATCCCGGCGGAAGGCCGCACTGCCCCCGAAGGGTCAGGCCGCCGCGCGCAAATCGTGTTTCTCGGCCGCCAGATAGGCCTCCAGCCGTGTCGCGAAGCTCTGCAACGCGGCGCTCTCGACGAGATCTTCCGGAGCCGTCGCGGTGAGGTCCACGATTCCGCTATGACCGAGATTGGCGGCGGCGCCCTTTAACTGGTGTAGCAGGCCGGCGACAGCGACAGTATTGCCCGCCGCGGCCGCCGCCTGGGTTTCGGCGAGAAGCCGCAGCGCCTCGGCGATGAAGGTCTCGAGCAGCATGACGGAGGCGTCGGGCCCGATCTCATCGAAGAGCGCGCGGCGGAACGCCTGGTCGACATCGCCGTTCGCCGCCGCCTTCGGTGCGGTCGTCGGGGGGTGCTGCGCGAGTTCCGCCAGGACCGCATCCAGCTTCTCGCGGGTCACGGGCTTCGCGAGGAAGTCGTCCATGCCCGCGTCGAGGCAGGCTTGCCGGTCTGAGGCAAAGGCATTGGCAGTCAGGCCGATGATCGCGGTCTTGCAGTTCGGTCCGGTTCCGCTGCGCAAGGCGCGCGACGTCTGCGTCCCGTCCATGACGGGCATCTGCATGTCCATCAGGATCACGTCGAACGCCTGGTCCGCGGCAAGATCGAGCGCTACCCGGCCGTGCTCGGCGACCGTCACCGCATGGCCCATGGCCGTGAGGAGCAGGGTTGCGACCTGCTGGTTGACGGGATTGTCCTCGACCAGCAGCACGCTGAGGCGGGCGGGAAGCTGCGTCCGCGAGGCCCTCGCCGGCTCCGGCAAGGCAGCCGCGACCTCGCGCGCCGGGACGTCGAACCAGAAGGTCGAGCCCTTGCCCAGCATGCTGTCGACGCCGATCTCGCCGCCGAGGGCGTCGACGATGCGTTTGCAGATGGCGAGGCCAAGACCTGTTCCGCCGAAGCGGCGCGTGATCGAGGCGTCCACCTGCGAGAATTCCTTGAAGAGGCGGACGCGCGATTCATCGGCGATGCCGATGCCGGAATCGATGACCGAGAAGCGCAGGCCCGACCGTCCCCCCGCGAGGTTGCGCGTCGCCACCGAGACGACGACGCCGCCCGAGAGCGTGAACTTCAGCGCATTGGCGACGAGATTGATGAGCACCTGCCGGATTCGCGTCCCGTCCGTCTCGATCCGCGCGGGTACGTCGTCGGCCACCACGAGATCGAAACTGAGGTTTTTTTCGAGCGCGCGCGGACCCAGCATCTCCTTCACCGATGTTGCGAGGCCACGGACGTCGACGGCCATCTGTTCCAGCGCGACGGCGCCGGAATCCAGCTTCGCGTAGTCGAGCACGTCGTTGACGATGTCGAGCAGAGCCTTGCCGCATTCATGGATGGTCTTGAGATAACCATGCTGTTCCGCCGATAGCTGGGTCGCCTCCAGGATGGAGGACATGCCGATGATGCCGTTCAGCGGCGTGCGGATCTCGTGGCTCATCGTCGCGAGGAAGGCGGTGCGGACCTGCGACGCCTTCTCGGCGATGTCGCGCGCATCACGCAGCGCCTGTTCAGAGCGCTTGCGCTCGGTGATGTCGGAATAGGTCTGGACGAAGCCGCCGCCGGGAAGGTGTCGGGTGCAGATCTCGAGAAACTTCCCTCCGGCGCACTGGTGCTCCCGGACCGAAAGGTAGTCAGATTCGGGCGCCGTGCCGCCGTGGACATCGACGACGATGCGGTCACCGGTCTTTCCTTCGTAGGCCAGCAGGTCCGCCAGCAGGAACCCTTCGCGTGTGAAGGTCTCGGGAAGCCCCAGGAAGTTCAGCGCGTTCTGGTTGATCACGGCGACCTGTCCGTTGCCGTCGACCATCAGAATGCCCTGGGTCATGTTGTTGAGCGTCTGGTGGAGCTCATGCGTTGTGGCCTTGGCAGCCGCCCGGCTCTTGGTGAGCGCCGCCAGCGCCTCCCCGAAGCGCCGCCAATAGGCGATGCCGAGCAGGATCACCGCGAGGACGCCGATGGACAGTGCCGTCGAGATGAGCCGCGTATGCGCCGCTGCCGTTATCCGGAGCTGGCGTGCGTCGCTGTCGTCGACGCGCACGGCAACGACGAGGGGCCAGTCGTTGATCGCCCGGTAAGCGGTGGCGCGCCCGGCTTCCCTATTGCCGCCCATGCTGACGAAGAAGCCGTCTCGCACGGCCCGTGTCACCGATGGCTCGTCGACATAGCGGCTGCCGAGGGTCTGCCGGGAGAGACCGGCCATCACCCGCACGATCTGGTCGCGGCCGACCACCGTGATGCCGCCACCCTTGCCGAGGTCTATCGAGTCATAGAAACGGGAGAGATAGTAGGGGTCGAGCGAGGCCACGATGACACCTCGGAACACGCCGGCATCATCGGTGATCCGCCGCGTCAGCTGGATCGACCAGCGGCCTGACGCTCGACCAAGAACCGGCTGGCTGATGAAGAGCTCGTCGGTCGTGCTGGCGACATGGACCCGGAAATGCTCGCGGTCGCTGAGGTCGACGCGCGGTGCGGCGCCCGCCGTGGTCGTCGTCTCCATCCGCCCGTCGGCACCGATGATCGCGAACTGCAGCGCCAGTTCTTTGAAGCTGTACTGGTTCTGGACCCAGGCCTGCAGATCGAAGGTGCCCAACTCGCGCAGGTAATCCTGGCGGATGAACTTGATCGTGTTGTCGGTCTCGTTGATCGACTGGCGGATATGCTCGTCAAACAGCCGGGCATAGTTCTCCGCGGTCTGGACTGCCGTTCGCTTGGCAAAGGCCCGCTCCTGCCGGATGTCCATTTCGACGGCGGTCCAGATCATGCCGATCACCGCGAAGCCGAGGGCCGTCGCGAGAAGGATGATGCGGCGAACCGATGTCTGTGCGCTGACCTGGGACTGAAACACGGAACGGGTCCTGTAACGGGCTTAGGAGTGGACGCTGCCATGCCGAGGCTTCCGATGCGTAAATTTCGGCCCTTAGACTTCGGTTTTTGTCGACGGTGCTAACGAATCCTTTTGCAAACAGTCCACCTCAGTCCGGCAAGGGGTGAACTCTTCGTTCACCTCTCGTTTCTTTCCCCCTTGTTCCACTGGACACCTCCATGCAACATCGATTGCAAGGGTGGGTGGGCCAATGACTGTGATGATCGTTGACGATGCGGAGACCAATCTGCTCGTCATCAAATCCCTCGTGGAGGCCTGCGGCATCCTCGGGGCGACGACGTTCAAGAGCCCAAAGGAGGCTCTGGCGCGGCTCGACGATCTCGGACCGTCCCTGATCCTCGTCGATTACATGATGCCGGATCTCGACGGGATTGATTTCATCCGTGCGGTGCGCGATCGGGACCGCTTCAACGACACGCCCATCGTCATGGTGACCACCACGGATCAACGCTCGGTCCGGCTGGAAGCGCTGCAGGCCGGC
>NZ_JAUYFA010000032.1 GCF_030691135.1 Phreatobacter sp. | reverse complement strand
GATGATCCGACGGTCGTCGGTCACAGGCCGATCGGCCCCTCGCGCGGAGGGCAGCGCCGTCCGCCCGGCGGCGGTCCGCACATCGTCGATCCCGTGCGAGGGCAGACGGCGGCCGAGGGGCAGGGCGACATCGACGCGGCATTGAGCAATGCACGTGCGCCCGCCAGCCAGGGCACTGGCCTTGCCCTGCAACCCGGGCTCGATGAGCCCGATGGACAGGAGGACACGCTCGCTGCGGCGGCCGGCCCGCTTCTGCTGCTCGCCGCGAAACTGCGCGAATCCGTCGAAAATGCCGATGTTGCGGCCCTGCGTCGCGAGATTGTTGATCAAGCGCGTCGGTTCGAGGAGCGTGCCGTACGCTTCGGCGCTCGGGCCGGCGACATCAGCGCCGCGCGCTATGTTCTGTGTTCCATGCTCGACGAGCTCGTCATGTCGACGCCGTGGGGGAGCCGGAGCAACTGGAGCGCCAACAGTCTGCTGAACCAGTTTCACAACGAGACCTGGGGCGGCGAGAAGGTCTTCGAGATCCTGGAACGGGTGAAGGGCGAGCCGTCAAAATACATCGCGCTGCTGAAACTGATCGACCTGTGTCTGCTGCTGGGTTTCGAGGGAAAGTTCCGCGTGATCGACGGCGGTCGCGAAAGGCTCGACGAACTGCGCGAGGAACTAGGCCGCCTCCTCCGGCAATATGGCTCTGTGCCGGCCAAGGAGCTCTCCGCCAACTGGATGGGGGTCTCCGGACGCAAGCAGTTGAAATCCTACATGCCGTTGTGGGTGGTGTTCGCGGGCGCCGCTATCCTGATGATCGGGGCATACGGGGCCCTGCAATGGCGGCTTGGGACCGCCATCGCGCCGGTTGAGCAGCGGCTCGACGCCATCCTGCGCGGGGAGGGGTGAAGCCGTGGGACTGGTCCGCTCCTTCCTGTTCTCGCTGTTCACCCTGCGGTCGCTGGTCACGCTCGCTGGCCTGATCTGCCTCGCCCTCGCCATCTGGTTTCTCGGTCCCCTCGTCGGAATGGGTCTGTTCGGCTACCCGGACTGGTTTCCGCTGGAGCGCCCGCCGGCTAGGGCCGGCACCATCTTCATGCTGCTCGGGCTGATCGCCGCGGTGGCACTGCTGCGCTTCTGGATGGCGCGGCGGGCCAACCGCAAGATGATCGCCTCGCTGCTGGAGACCGAGCAGATGTCGGCTATCGCCGACAATCGCAGCGGCGAAGAGGTAGAGGTCATCCGCGATCGCTTCCAGGACGCCATGGAGGCGCTGCGCGAGCGGGTCTTCCAAGGCAAGTCCGGCGCCGGGTACATTTCCGACTTGCCCTGGTACATCATCATCGGCCCGCCGGGGGCCGGCAAGACGACCATCCTGCGTCATTCGGGGCTCGATTTTCCGCTCGCCGACCGGATGGGAGCGGAAGCGATCCAGGGGATCGGTGGCACCCGGAACTGCGACTGGTGGTTCACCAATCAGGCGGTCATCATCGACACGGCCGGCCGCTACACCACCCAGGACACCAACAGTGAACTCGACCGTGCGGCATGGGTCGGGTTTCTCGACCTTTTGAAGACCTATCGGCCTCGGCAGCCCGTCAACGGTGTCATCCTGGCGATCAGCCTCGCCGATGTGCTGACGTTCAACGAGCGCGACCGCAAGCGCCATGTGGAGGCGCTGCGCAAACGAATCCAGGAGCTGTTGCGCAAATTCGGGATGGCCATCCCGATCTATGTACTGCTGACCAAGGCCGATCTGATCTCCGGCTTCAACGAGTATTTCGATGCCAGCGACGACGAGGAGCGCAAGCAGGTCTGGGGCATGACGTTTCCGGTCGACGGCGCAGCGACCCGGATCACCGAGAACTTCGATGCCAATTTCAAGGAGCTCTGGCTGCGCCTCGAACGCGGCCTTCCAGGGCGGATGCACGAAGAACGCAACCTGCGGCGCCGGGCTGCCATGTTCATGTTCCCCAAGGAGTTTGCAGCCGCACGCGCCGCCATCGGGAGTTTCGTCTACGAAGTGTTCCGCCCGACGCGGTTCGATGCCACGGCGCTGTTGCGCGGCGTCTACCTGACCAGCGGCACCCAGCAGGGTACCCCTATCGACAAACTCGTCAGCGAATTGGGGAAGTCCTTCGGGCTGCTCGGTGGCGGGGTGAAAACGCCGTTCTCCGGACAGGGCAAGGCCTTCTTCATCAACCGGCTGCTGACCGATGTCATCTTTGAGGAACAGGGTCTCGTCGGCACCGACCGCAATCTCGAACGCCGGTTGATGGCGGTACAGGCCGCAGGCTACGGGATCGCCGCGACGATCGCCGTCGTCACCGGGCTTTATTGGTACGGTGCCTTCGCGCGGAGCGAGGCACGGATCTCAGAGGTCGCCACTGCTGCGCAGGCGTTGTCCAGCGCGATGGCACAGCAGGCGACGCCGCTGACCTTCACCAACGTGCTGCCGACGCTTAATGCCGCGCGCGAACTCAAGCAGGTCAGCGGCGAGAACAGCCTGTTCGCCTGGCTGGAGGGAGCAGGATTATCGTCGGCCGCACGCCTCGGACCGCGAGCCGCAGAAATCTACGATCAGCTCGTCATCGGCCGTCTGATGCCCGCCTTCGAGCGCCGCATGGCCGAACGCCTGCAATCTTCAGCGGTGGCGGGCGAGTCGCTTCAGGTCCGTGACCAGTTGCGGACCTATCTCATGCTCGGTGATCCGGCGCGCTATGACAGGTCGGTCGTTGCGACCGCAGCACGGGCCGAGCTGCCACTCGCCTTCCCGGTGGATGCCCAGTCACGCACCGCGATGTCCGGTCATGTCGATCGGATGCTCGACCTCTTCCCCAAGCCGCTGCCGATAGACACCGGCCTGGTCCGCGCCGGTCGTCAGCGCCTGACGCGCGAGCCGCGGACCGACCAGATCTATGCCCGGCTGCTGCGCGAAGCTGCCCAGAACCAGAGGTTGAGACCCATCGACTTCGCGAGTGTCGTCGGTTCGACCAGCCTCACGCTTTCTGCGGCACGGAGCGCGCAGATTCAACGCCTCGGCATTCCCGGCATCTATACCAAGGACGGCTTCTATCAGTTCGTCCTGACACGCTTGCCGCAACTCGTCCGAGAAGAGCAGGGAACGGACTGGGTTCTCGCCTCCGATACGGTCGACGATACCCAGTTCCAGCGGGTCGCGATCGAGGTTCTCGATCGCTATGTCGAAGACTATGTCCGCAACTGGAACACGGCGCTGGCATCGGTCACGTCGATCCCGTTCCAGGATCTGCCACGCGGCATGCAAGTCCTGCAGGGGCTCGCGGGGCCGCGTTCCCCGCTCGAAGCGGTCCTGCAACTCGTCAAGGATAATGCCGATCTTCCGCCGCCAGGGGAACAGGCGAGCGGCGCCGCCCAGCAGGTGGCGGGCGCCATTCCGATCGCCGGAGGGGTTGCGGCATCGCTCGTCCGATCTGCCAGCGGTGCCGCGCTGGCGACCGCGCTCGGCGATGCGCCGTGGCCAGGCAAGCGCATCTCCGACGGGTTGCTCCCGCTCACATCGCTGATCACACCCAGCGCTGCCGGGACTGCACCGATCGGACGGGTCCGCGATCTGTTGTCGTCGCTCTACGGGACGGTCGGAAGCATCGCCAACGCTCCTGAGCCGTCGCTTGCCGCCTACCAGTATTTCCAGCGGCGGGTCCGCGACGCTGGCTCCGATGTCTTCGCCAACCTGCGCGCGGATTCGGCGCTCAGGCCGGAGCCTCTGCGATCCATTCTGCGCGACATTACAAATTCCGGCTGGACTGCGCTGTTGAGCCTCGCCTACGAACACGTCAACGAGGCCTGGAAGCGTGAAATCCTCCCGGTCTGCGAGGGATCGATTTCCAATCGCTATCCCATCTTTGCCGGCGCGCGGGAGGATATTACCCTTCGCGATTTCTCGGACTTCTTTCGCAACGGCGGCATTCTCGACGAATTCTTCAAGAAGTATCTGGAACCCCTCGTGGTCGACCAGCGCAACGGCTTTGCACCTGCCCGCATCGACGGTGTTGCGCTGCCGCTTCGGCCGGAGGCCCTCGCCCAGTTCCATCGTGCGCGCGTGATCCGCCAGTCCTTCTTCGCCACGGCCGGGGCGGCTCCGAGCGTCAAGTTCTCGGTCCGGCCCGCATTTCTCCACCCGCAGGTTCTGAGGGCGACTCTGTCGATCGATGGTCGCGATATTGTCTATCGCCACGAGCCGCCTCGCGCCTCTGAGATCGAATGGCCGACCCGGTCGGAGTCGAGTTCCATCGCGGTTATCCTGACTCTGGTGAACGCCTCCGAACAGCGCGTGGAGCAGACTGGCCCCTGGGCATTGTTCCGCCTCGCCGATCGGCAGGGCCTGACATCCGGCGGCAGTGCCGAGCGTTTCCGCTTTCAGGTCGGGGCGGCTGACGGCCCGAGAGTGGTCTACGAGTTGCGCGCCGCGAGCGTTTCCAACCCCTTCAATCCGGACGTGCTTCGCGCGTTCCGATGCCCCGACCGCCTATGAGCGACACCGGTTCCCTCATCGGCGTCTATGGCAAACTGCCTGCCCACGGTGATTTCATCAATCGCGGGATTCCCATTGGCATGGTCAATGCCTGGACCCAATGGCTCGATCGCAGCTTGGCCATGGCCCGACATGCCCTCGGGGACTATTGGCTTCCCACCTATCTGAGCAGTCCCCCCTGGCGCTTCGTCCTCGATCGCAACGTCGTGTCCAACGTCGCGGTGGCCGGTGTCGTGGCCAGTTCCGTCGACAAGGTCCGTCGAACCTATCCGGTGACGACCTTCCATGGGCTCGCCCAGGGTCTGCGGCCGCGCGACCTTCCGGGCAGCGCCGATGAGGGCTTCGCCGGTATGGAGGCGGCGATCTTCGAGGCGATCGAGGGGCGGATCGATGCCGACGAGCTTCAGCGGAAGGTGAGGGCGCTCGAGCCGGCCATGGCCGCGCTCGCGAACCCGGGAACCGACGAGGTTTTGCGTCACGGCGCCATTCCCGACGTCTCGGTCGGTTTCGGACGGACCGGCGTCGGCCTTGCCGAGAGGTTCAAGCGAGCGGGCGGCGATCCGTTGCTCGCCGTCGACGGGATGTGTTGCTGGTGGCAAGACGGATGGGCCGACATGCCGCCCACCACGATTATTTCCCGCGGTCTGCCGCCGCCGGATGTTTTCGTCGGCTTTCTTGACGGCCGCTGGGCCGACCGCGGTTGGTCCAAGAAGTTGCGCTGACCATGACATTGGCCTCCCCAAAGCCCAACCTGCTCGCTTCCGGCCAGTCGCGCTGCGGTTCCCAGCACGCGACCAACGAAGATGCTTTTCTGTCCATGCCCGAGGCGGGCCTCTTCGCCGTCGCTGACGGCATGGGCGGACATTCCGACGGCGGCCTGGCCAGCCGCTCGATCATCGAGATGCTGCAGATGGTGATTCAGGAGGCGAAATCGCTTCGGGACGGCACGAGCCTTGTCGAGGATGGCCTCAGATCGGTCGCCACGGCTCTCTGGCGCGAGGGGCAGGGCCGCCCCGTGCCGGTCATCGTCGGCTCCACCGTTGCGGCGATCTACGTGGCGGACGGCTATGCGGTCTGCCTCTGGGTCGGCGATTCGCGCATTTATCTGAGCCGGCAGGGGGAGTTGTTCATGCTCAGTCGCGACCACAACGTGGCAAATCTCGAGGGCACTCCGGACGTTGTGGGCTCCCGTGGCGCCATGTTGACCCGCGCGGTCGGGGCGAGCGAAACCGTCGAGATCGATCGTGTCGTCGTTCCGCTGGAGGCCTCAGACACCCTGCTCCTGTGTACGGACGGACTGACGAAGGTGGTCGACGACGTGGCGATCGGGTCCATGCTCGACGGCAATCTCGATGGGCTCGCGGCGCGGCTCGTGGCACTCGCGGCTGTTGCGGGAGCCCGCGACGACGTCACCGTCGTCACGGTGCGCTACGAGGGCTGAGGCCGTGACGCAGGGGAGTGACGGATCAGGGCTGCTCGCCGGTCGCTACCGGGTGGGCAAGGTCATCGGCCGAGGTGGCATGAGCACTGTCTTCGCCGGGCACGACATGCAGAGCCACGCTCGCAACGGGGCGCCAAGGGAGGTCGCTCTGAAGGTCATGCGGACCAGCGCCGCCGCACCGGATTTTGCCCGCCTTTTGCAACTGGAGGCACGGCGGCTCATCGATCTCACGCACCCGAACATCGTCCGTGTCCACAATTCGCACTGCCACGGACCCTTTCAACTGATGGTGATGGAACGGCTCCGCGGCGTGACGCTCGCCGACGTCGTGAGGACCAGGGATTTTGCGGGTCTTCCGCTGCGGCTGGCGTTCACCCTGATGCGGGAGATCGGAGCCGGTCTGCAGCACGCGCACGATCGCGGTCTGGTCCACGCGGATCTGAAACCCGGAAACGTCTTCATTGCCACCGAGGGGCAGGCAAAGCTTCTCGATTTCGGAACTGCCCATGCGCTGGCCGATCCGGGCCGGCGGTTGAGCGACGACGATTCCGAACTTGCGATCGAACGGGTGGGGGCGTTGACGCCCGCCTATGCCTCGCCGGAACGCCTCGCGGGCGCATCGCCCGGTGAGGTTGACGACATCTTTTCTCTCGGCGTCATCACCTACATCGTCATGACCGGCCGCCACCCCTTCGACCGCAAGCCGGCGATCAAGGCACGCGAAGAACTGCTGGAGCCCGCGCCCATCGCCGGCCTGTCCCGGCGGCGCTGGAACGTGATGCGGGCGGGACTGGCTTTCGACGCGGCCGAAAGGCCGACCTCGGTTGCCGATTTCGTGGCCGGTGTGGCGGGTGAGGGGCTCCTCGACGCTTGGCTCGGCTGAGGCCCTACAGCGCGATCCCGAAGGAGAATTCGGCGTCGACCGCGACGTCGGCTCCCAGGCGGATCCGAAGATCCAGTCCATCCTCGGACCGGGTGACGGAAGCCGCCCGGCCCGGTCCGGTCGATGCGACGAGTTCTCCCAGCCAGGCCGAGACCGCATCGGCGGCGTCGGTCGGCGTGCGTCCGGCGAGCACCTCCGGCAACTGGCTCGCCATCAGCCCCATCAGCCGTGCACCGGCGAGGGCGTGATTCAGGCTGGCCTCGGCGCTCGCCGCTGCCTGCGAACCCGCTGCGGTCGTCGCATGCGTCAGTAGCGCGATATCCCGGTCAGCATGGCCGACAAAGGCGTTTACCCCTATCCTACGCAGGTCCCGGGCCGCTTCCATACCGATCACCACCTCCAGCGGCCATGCGATGTCGCGGCCCCCCAGCCGGTGTGTGGCAACGACCAGGCCGCCGATCGCGGCCTCGGTTCCAGCGAGATTGCGCGGCCAGCCCTGAGGGCCCATTCGGCTGGCGAGAAGGGCGCCGGTCAGCATGGCCGGCTCCCCGTGGAGGGCTTCGCGGGTGCCTTGTGCGTCCTTCAGCAGAGGTCCGTTCCAGAAGGCGGCGAGATAGGCGCCTGCCGGTGTCGCCATGATCCCGCGCCAGGCGTCGTGAGCGGGGCCGCCGATGAGTTGCGAAGGGGCGTCGCTGCGCCCCACTTCAGAACCGGCGGTCCCAAGCCAGCCGTTATGGAGTGACACGAAGGCCGGAGCTCCGAGGGTCTCGCACGCCTCTGCGATGGCACGCATCAACTCGAAATCACCGGGATGCGTGGAGAAATGACCTGCGACGACGACGGCCACGAGTGTGGTGTCTTCCGGCTGGATGGAGGCCATCCGTTGCAGCACGGCGGGGATTTCCGAGCGGCCGACCTCGCACATGTCGATTCGAAGCGGTGTCTCGCGCCGAACATGGTCGACGATCAGCTTCAGCCCCGCCCAGCGCGCTTCGATGTCGCGCCATGCGGGGGAGGCAAACGCGAGGCGCATCTGACGGTCGAGGAGTTCACCGGCGACCGGATCGCCCGTCTGCCCGGTAGCCGCCGTGCTGCTGCGCGGCACGCCGGCAAGGAAGGCTGAAATCGCCAGCCGGGCGGGCTCCTGTGGTGCCGGCGCCGTGTCCACCATGCCCAGCAGACGGTCAAGGGCGCCATCGTCGTCCGGTGGAGAGACGGCGGCGGGTGGGACCGCCGTTGCGAGAATGGTCGAGGCCGATGCCGGCCGCAGCCGTGCGAGGGACGGATCCTCGTCATGCGCGCCTGCCACGACGGCCATCGCGCGCGCGAGGGTCGGTTCTGCCTTCACGGCGCGGACCGGGTCGAGGTCGCGCAGCGTCGCGATAGGAAAGGTCAGGCGGAGCGTCGGGCCGGCTTCGCCGATGAGGTTTGGAACGTCACAGGTGATGCTGACGCCGAGTTTTCCCGGAAGATCAACAAGCTCGGCGGCGTCGATTGTGAGCAGGTCGCCCCGAGCGCCGCCGCCGAAATCGCCGATGACCAGAATGCGGGATGGCGGCAGTGGCGGCCGACTGACCGGACCAAGACCTGCGCCGAACTGGCTGCTGACGATGACACCGCCCCGCTGTGCCTCTTCGCTCATGTCTGCCTCCTGCCTCCCGTCGATGACGCCGTCATCATGCCGGGCTTTCGTGGCAGGCAGACAACGAAGCCTCCGCAGAGGTTCAGGCTACTCCGACATGGCTCAAACGGTGGACCACGTGCAGGAACGCCTTGGTCTGGATGTCGACCCAGGCCTCGCCCTGCAGTTGAAAGCCCTGTCGCAGGCCGTCATTCGCACCGCTGTCGACGACGAGGTTTCCGGTGACCCGGTAGACGATGCAGGCGCGGCTGGCGAAGTCGCGCCGGTCGAGGGCCTCCGCCTCTGCCATCGCGTGCAGGGTCCGGCCGTCGGCGAGGTGCACGACGCGCCGTCCGTCGGCAGCGGGTGCGAAGCCCGCCAGGAGGCCGGGCATGACGCAGGAGCGGATGATGGCCGTCGCCGCTTCGTCGAGCAGAGGCGGTTCGTTGGTTGCCGGCGACCAGGTCATGACGCCGCCGTCCCCAGGGCTTCGACGTCGATCGGTTTCGTCGCGGCGTCTGACATGAGGGCGCAGATCATCGCGCGCAGCAAACTGATCTCATGATCCCAGCGGCCGGGACTGGACTGCCGAAGGATCCGCACCGAAGGGTAGAGCCTGGCTCGGCCGTTGTCCCCGAGCCAGTACCAGGGCGAACCGATGGGGAGGATGGCGATGGCCGGCCGCCCCATCGCGCCAGCCAGATGCAGCGCGATGCCGTCGATGGCGATGAGGCCGTCGAGGGCGCCGACTGCGCCGATGATGTCGATCGGTCCGGATATCTGCGCACCGCCATCCAGAGCTTCGGGCCAGTCTCGCAACTGGCGTCGCGCGGAACCGATGGCGAGGCTGACCGGCGTGACGCCGGCCGGAAGCACCTCCCGCATCATGTCGAGCGTGAACCCCGGCCGCACCCGATTCCAGACAATGCCGAGGCGGGGCGCGGCAAACTCGGAGAGCGCCGCGGTCCATGGAGCGAGTTGTTCATCTGATGCCTGCAGGCAGGGCCATTCCGCCGCCAGACCGGCTCCGCTGGTCAGGCCGTGCCGCATCAGAATGGCCGGAGTCACCGCGACAGCCGGTGGTGGGCCGGTGGGGGCCGCCGCCTCGCGCCCCGTGAGCTGGCAGAACAACGCCCGATGGGCCTCGTCGCTGTGGAGCGCTGCACCGTCGCTGACGAGGTTGCGGTGCCAGCGCAGAGCAATGACGGTTTCTATCAGGTCGGACTGGTGATCGATGACGATGTCGGCGTCGTCGGGGACGCCCGGCCCCTCCGGCAGCGCCTCCGCGAACCGCCCGAGCGTCAGCAAGACGGTGCGGCGCAGGATGCTCGCAGGTTCATGCGCCGCGTCGATCGCCAGCGCCTGATCGGCCGCGACAAGCGCATCTGAGGTGCGTCCAGTCGCAAGCAGCAGGCGCCCGAGTGCGGCGAGAGCGGCCGGCGCGCGCGGCTGGCGGCGGACAAGGGCGCCGATGACGGCGAGCGCGTCCGCCGGTTCGCCGCGCCGGATCTGCAGGCCGGCGACCAGTTCCACCGTCTCCAGGTCGTCCGGCATGGCCGCGAGCAATCGCCGCGCCGTACGGACGGCCTCGTCCAGGCGTCCCACTTCCGCCAGTCTGGAGGCGTAGGCGCGTGTCAGATCGGGGTCGGTCGGGCTGGCCAGGAAAGCGTTCTCCGCCAAGGGCAGGGCCTCGTCGTGCCGGCCGAGCATGGCGAGTAGGTTGGCGAGGTTGTGCGGTGCGGCGACATCTGCCGGATCCAGCGCATGGGCATGCCGGAAGGCGCGCTCGGCTCCGTCATGGATACCCAGGGCAACGAGCACGAGCCCCGCCGCGCGGTGAACCGCAGGTTCGTCATGGGCGAGCCGCAAGGCCCTCTCCACCGCATCGAGCGCGGCGGGACCGTCGCGCCGCTCAATCATAAGCTCGGCGCGCAAGAGCGAGAACCTCGCCGTCCGGGGTGCTAGGAGCAGGGCACGTTCAAGGCTCGCCTCGGCCTCTTCGCGCCGGCCGGCGAGGCGATAGGCTGCTGCGAGATTGGCGCAGAATTCGGCATTGTCGGGAGAGGCGGTGGTGGCTGCGCCGAAGATGTCGACAGCTTGTGCCGCGTCGCCCATCTCGATCGCGAGGACACCGAAGGCGGTGATGATCCCAGGATGACCGGGGTTCAGCGCCTGCAGATCGAGCAGAAGGGCCCTGGCCTCGGTGAAACGGCGGGCCTGGCCGAGCGTCACGGCGGCGCGAATATGCCGGTCCACAATGTCGTTCATGCCCGGGTCAGCCCATGGTGATGCGCTTGGCGTCGATGCGCACGTCCTCGGAACCGGTGATGATCGCGCTTCCGGCACTGCTGGCGGACAGGCCGGAGACGTCAGACACACGGCTGCCGACCTGTTCAGTGTCGAGGCCGTCGATGACAGTGACGCGACTGTTGCTGCGCAGCAGCGTTTTCTTGGCGATCGTTTCACTGGTCGCGACAGACGTCGTCAGCTTGTCTCCGATGAGCGTGAGCGTTCGCCCGAACCAATGGGTGACCTGACCCAGCAGCGAGAGGCGCGCAGCGTCGATGCTGACGTCCGGGGCCTCGACGGTCACCGTCGTGGCGGCACCCAAGGCGAGTGCCTGGGCGCGCAGGGTCATGCGGGCGGCGCTGTCGGGGAGGGACAGGGTAGCATCCCCGAGACCGGGCCGGCGCGTCACGGCGATGACGATCGCCTCCGTCTTCGTCGCCGCGACCAGAACCTGGTCCCCGGCCGCGATCTCGATGAGACAGGATAGCGCCCGTGACGCCGGCAAGACCCTGTCGTCGATGCGGACCAGCGCGCGCGGACCGGCGACCTCGATCACATCCGCTTCGCGAAGGATCAGGCTGCCCGTCTCCTGGGGCGAAACAGCGACCCTCATGCTGGTCTCGCGTTCCATAGGCTTGCCTCAGGCGGTGACGTCGGCGCTGGTAAATTTGGCCGCGATCGATTCACCCGCGGCCTTGATCCGGGAGCCGGTGATATCGAGCGACTTGTCCCAGATCTTTCCGACAGTCTGTTTCAGGGTCAGTTTTTCCTGTTTTATCTCCGCCCCATTGATAAATTTGCAGTCGATGTCGACGATCTTGAAGTCGATATGGGCGAGCTTGAAGTCGATGACGCCGCAGACCTTGGCTTCGCCGATCGCGTTGATCTTCATGTAAAGGCCGATGTTGATGTCGAGCTTGCCGCCGGCGTGAAGCGTGAAGTCACCGGCGAGCGCAATCGTGAGGGTGCCGGCGAGATTGAACGTGTGGCGGCGGCCGACGAATTTCGCATTGGCGAAGCCAAGGAAGGTCTGATCCGAGGTGCCGTCGGTCACGCGCGTCTCGTCGCCGTAGAATTTCGATGTCGACGTTCCGTGGTGCTCGGAGTACTTTTCGCCGTAGAACCACTCCTTGGTGTAGCCGTAGGTCTTCATCGACGAGGTCGCGAAACGCACGTCGTCGAGGGGGCCATAGGCGGCCTGCTTGATGTAGCCGAAGGCGGTGAGCGCGATATTGGCGGGATGGGTGCTGTTCCCTGCCTGCATCTCGATGCCATTGAAGGTCGAGAACTTGGCCGCGCCTGCCGGCAGGTCGACGGTGAAATCGCCGGTCTGACTGGCGAGCATCAGGCCTTTCTCCAGGTCGACGATCGCGCCACCGTCAGCGACCGCGATGATGTCGCCGTCTGTCTTGGCGAGAATGCCGTTCTTCAGCGGTGTCTGGGCGGTTCGGGTGATCGAGATCTTGTTGAGCTCGAACTGGCGGGTCGTGTTGCGGGTGCGACCACCGCTCGACGTCGCCAATGACGATCCATCCTCCTGGGAAAAGAGATCCTGGTTGCGTGAATTGAGCGTCGTATTGTATTCCTCGGCCGCCGTCTCGCGGTTGGTGGTGTCGGGCAGCGTCTGCAACTCTTGGGTGGTGACGCTGGAGGAGTATGTCAGATTGGCGGGGATGAGGCCCGACTCCTCCGCGTCGATATAGCCGCCGAGGCGGAAATAGGTGCCGCTGGTGACGGCGGCGCTGGCCGAGGTCGGAACCGCAAGGCGCGAGAAGGTTCTGGGAGAGCTGGGAGCGGTGGTCGTCATGGCGGCATTCCTTCCGGGGGCGCTGCGGCGGGCTCAAGTCGGGCTGTCTCGTCGAGGACCTGCGTGTCAGGCAGGGCCGTCGAACATTTCGAGCACGAGGCCGGCCTGCGTTCTCAGGCGGTTGTATTGCTGGTTGTCCTGCTTGACGACCGACCGCGTGTCGCCGTTGGGCACGGCGCCCAGGATGATCGGGTGGTCGAGATCGCCGTTCAGGTAGGCCACGACCACCTCCGTCCCCGGCAGCAGCGGAAACTCCATGCCGGTGTCGCTTGCGCCCGAATAGGGGCTGGCTTTGCGGACATAGTTGCTGCCCTGGTTTCGTGCCGAAGAGGCACTCGGGTGGATGAAGGTGATCTTGTATCGCCCGTCGGCATCGATCTCGGCGCGGCCACCCCATGCTGGTCCATCGATCCGCGCCGTGTGCAGGCCGGGGACCCGGGGGACCGGTGTCTGGCGCCGCGGACGATAGGGCAGCGTGTCGATAAAGCGGATACAGGTGAACTGGTTGTCATAGGCGTGGGAGCCCACACTCGCGGCAAATCCCGGTGCCACGGTCGTCGCCATGGCATGCCGAACCTCGGTCAGAAGGTAACGCCCGTTTAGGCTGGTGTCGGGATGGTCCGTCATTTCAAAGACGTGGCCGGGCCGCATCTTGCAGTGGTTGCTCCGCCCCTTGAAGATGCGGCTGTGGCAGGCAATTTCCTGCGCGCGGACGTCCGCCGCACGCTGCTTCGTGACGCCGCCGTTCAACAGATTGCCGAACCCATGGACGATACCGTGATGGCCGTCCGAAACGTTGGCGGTTGCTCCCGGCTGGGTCGTCGGCTGGCTCGGATCGTAGTCCTCGAGGCTCACGGAACTCGCAACGAGATCGGCAGTGTAGGCGAACGCCAGGATGGAGGCTTCACTTCTGCTACCAAAAGGCAGTTTGGTTTGGCCGCTGGAAGGCGGCTCGACGTCCGGGAAGGCGATGTTGGAATCGCCGTAGGCGAAAACCTCCATCGTGGAGTTCTGCTTGAAGAAATAGAATATCCCGGCCTGTTCGCACTGGCGGGACAGGAACGCGAGATCGCTCTCCTCGTACTGGACGATAAAGTCGCGCGTCGGATAGCTCGCCGCCAGGTGATTTTCGCTCTGCAGGACGATCGCTTCGCCTCGCGTCGAATCCTCGGTGCCTTGCAGCACGGTCGAGATCAACGCCGGAAGACCGATGGCATTGGTCGCCCCAAGGATGCGGTTCTGCCGGTGCAGCGCAAGCAGATCGAGCCGCGGGCGAACATCGATGGAGTAGGCAAAGCCGAGAGCGGTATCCTCCGAAAAGCCTTCGACCGCCGACATGCGGAAGACCAGGCCGTTGACCGTCACTGTCCCCATGGGAGTCGTTGCGACGGCCGTCGCGCTCTTGCCGATGATTTCGGCTGGGAGCAGGGCCCGGCTGGAGGAAAAGGAGATCCTGAATTCATAGGGACGCGAGATCGCCTCGGTCCCTTCGAACCCCTGGACTTTGAGCGTCGCACCGCTCGGTGGCGGTGTCAGTGTCAGGCTGATCCCGACCTCTGAACTGTTCGGCATGGCGACACCTCAGCTGAGTATGATGACCTTGATCTGCGAGGGGGACAGGGTCGCCCCCACGGCGTTCGGCGAGAGGCCGTTATGGCCGCTCGGATTGAGCATCTTTGTGGCCGGGGGGCCGCCGGTAAAAACCTTGACGGACCCGAATTGCGAGCGCACCGGCCCCATGACCATCCCCGAAGCCGGTCCCAGATTGACGCCCGGCTGATCGCCGAGCGACATCGGATGGGTGGTCATCAGGTTGTGAGCGGGCATCATCATCAGAAAGACCTTGACCTGGGCCGGGATCGCGGTCGGCGTCATCTGCATGTTGGGATAGGGAATAGGGATGGGGCCGACCGGCGTGGGCGTCAGGCAAACGTCCGGGAAGGCGAAGTTGATGCCGGGGATCGGGCCGTTGGCGTTCTGAAAGACCATGTTCGTTCCTCTCAGCGGCGCCGAACGACGCGACGGGGGTCGTAGGAATCGGCGACAAGTTGCGGCACGCGGGTCGTCAAGGTCGAACCGCTCGTCCCGGTGAACAGCGCACCTTCGGCGCTGACCCCGTGCAGATCGGTCTGCAGGAAGCTCGCACCCACCAGAGAAGCGCCGTCGAGGCGGGCATAGGGCAGGCGGGAATAGGCGAGGCTGGTGCGATCAAACCGTGTTCCCCGGCAGTCCGTGCGCTCGAACATGGCTTCGGTGACAATGGCGTCCGAAAGATCGGCACCTGCGAGATTGGCCCCCGAAAAATTGCTACTCGGCAGTTTCGCGCCGGCGAGAGACGCATTCCTCAGGTCGGCTTCAGAAAACAGGCACATCGGACCTGTCACACCGTCCAAGCGCGCGTTTCTCAGATCTGACTGGAGGAAGATCGATTGCGACAGGTCGAGGCCGGAGAGGTTGGTGCCGACGAGCCTGGACTTCATCAGGTTGGCCCGCGTCAGACTCAGCGACGTCAGATCACGGCCGCTCAGGTCTGCATCCACGAACATGATCGTGTCGAACCGCGCGCCGTCGAGCGCAGCTTTGCGCAGGTCGGCCTTGGTCGCGACGAGATTGGTGATGATCGCGTCGGTGAGGATGATCCCTTCGAGGTCGCATTCGAGGATGGCGACCGTATTCTGCGTGGATGAAGCGAAACTGGCGCTCGAAAGCCGGCAATCGACGAAGAAGGACTTGTCGATCTTGGCCTCGCCGAAATCGGCGCCCGTCAGATTGCAGAGCGCCAGCTTGGTCTCGGACAGGTGGGCGCCGCGGAAGGAGGCGCCGGCCAGCCCGCACTCGACCATATTGCTCCGGAGGAGGTTGACTCCGGTGAGGTCGATTCCGTCCGTGCCGCAGGATGCCAGCGTGACCTGCGAGAGGGTTGCCCCGGCGAGGCGCGCGTCCGTCAGATTGCAGCTTACGATCATGCATGCTTCGATATGCAGCCCCGTGAGGTCGACCGCCGACAGGTCTTCTTCGATGACCGGAACGCCGAGACGGCAGCATTCGAGAAAGTCACTGCGCTGCATCGGTCGCAATCCGAAGATGGGTCTGGTCGAGGTTGGCGCCGGTCAGGTCGGCGCCGGTGAGATTTGCATCCGACAGATCGGAACTCGCCATGTTCGCCTGCCGCAGCAACGAACCGCTGAGGTCGCTGCGGCGGAGTTGGCAGCCCTGCAGGTTTGCACCGAAGGCATCGATGCCACGCAGGTCGGCATTGCCGAGGATCGCCTCCTTCAGCGAGGCCAGTCGCAAAGAAGCGCGCGCGAGCTTTGCGTCACCGAGCGTAGCGCGATCGCCGCGAGCTGAATCGAACTTCCCGGCTTCCAGGTCGGCGCCCTGGAACGTCGTGCGCAGCAGGCTGGCGCCCGTGAAATCCGATTCCCGCAGGCTCGCCGGTCCCAGAAAGACACTGTCGTCGAGAACCGCTTCGACAAAGTCCGCATGGTCGGCCTTGAAGAGCAGGAAGATGCTGCGCCGGATCGAGGCAGCACGCGCCGAAAGGTTCATCGCGTCCAAATCGATGAACATGCATTCCTCCAACGAAGCGGCGGAAAGGGATGCGTCCGGCATGGGCGTCTGGATGAAGGACACTTTTTTCAGCCGCGCGCCGTCGAGTCGGAGGCCGCGCGCCGAACTGTTGAGGATTCGCACGCCGTCCCAGCTGCTCCGCGAGGCGTCGGTGCCGTCAAGGGTCGTGTTGATGAGCACGCAGCCATTCAGGGTCGCACCGGCGAGGCTCGCGTTCGTGAGGGTTGCGGCCGACAGGTTGGCCTCGCTGCAATCGCAGTCGGAAAGATCGGCACCGAACAGGACGGCCCCCGTCATCGCAGCCCGGGCAAGGCTGGAGCCGGCCAGAATGGCCCGCGACAGGTTGGCGCGCTCGAGAAAGGCGCCGGTGAAGTCGGTTCTGGACAGGTCCTCGCCGGAGAGGTCGGCGCCAGCGAGATCGCGTCCGGCGAGGCTCCCCATCCGCGCCCGCTCCGCAAGCACCACGTCGCCGAGGCGTCGGGCGACGTGCGGGCTCAGGGGCCGTTCGGGATAGACGGCCTCGGGCGATTTCAGACGGAGAACGGCGATACCTTCAGTCAGGCTCTGCTCGGCATGGGCGATAGCTCCATCCGCATGTGTCCTGATGTCGTCGCCGGAAATCGAAGCACCTGGCGGATCGACGGTCAGGCTGTCGAGCAGGGCGTCGAGCGGTGATGCCGACGATTGTGGAAGGCGTGGAAAGGCGGCTGTTACAGCGGCTTCTGCCGCAGTGATCCTCGCCAGGGCATCGCGTCCAGCCTTGGGGTCGGGACCACCTGCCTCCGGCGGTGCTCCGAGTGTTTCTCGCAGCCTGGTGATCTGGTCCCTCTCGGGGGGAGCCGGCGGCTGGCCAGACGTCGGAGTGCTGGAGAGGTCCGCCCGTGCCAGATTGTCGCGAACGTCGACGAAAAGGCTCGCGAACCCCGGCGTTGCGAAACGCTCGGCCGCGGCGCGGAATTCAGCGTCTTCGTCCTGCTGCCGGGGTATGGCCGCCAGGATGTCGTCGATCGAGCCCGGCGCACCGGAGCGCCGCGCCTCGTCGATGGCCTCTCGCGCGTCTGCACCTTCGGCACCCGGCAGGCTGTCGAGAAGAGCCTGGACCGCCCCACCATCACCGTGCATGCGCTGGGCCGCCTCCATGACGCCCGCATATTTGGAACGCTGCTCCTCGAGCATCGCCATTTGCCGGTCCCGGAAGGCGAGGGCGGATTCGATAAAATCGGCAATGTCGATCTCGCCGCTCTCGATCTCGTCGGGCGTCGGCAGCAAGACTTCGGGGTCGCCGTTTTCCGGTTGCGCCGGCAGGATGGTGTCGGGAAGCCCGTGTTTCGCAGCGAGCAGCCGAAACGAAAGTTCCTGACCGGCTCGGGTCCGTTCGGAGAGTGTCAGGTTGTAGGCCCGTCGGCGTTCCAACTTTTCGGCAGCCTGTTCCCCAGAGCGCTCCGGCCGCAGGAACTGGTCAGCCAGCATGTATTTGACCGCTTGGTCGGGATCGGCGCGCAGCCGGATCTGTTCGGCGTAGTGGCCGGGGTCGCGAGGGGCATCCGAGCTTCTTTCATAGGCCAGGAGAAGTGTTCTGGCGTCCTTGCCGTCGATGTCGTCGATCAGCATCGCGCCGCGGTAGATCAGCACGGCCTTGGCGACGGACCCGAAGAGCCATACGGTGTCGATGACCAGAGGCAGCTCATAGAGGCCTGCCGGATCGCTGCTCCTTTCGACGAATGCGCGTACGCGCATGGCGGGCAGCCGGCCCGTCACTTCCGGCACGGCTGCGGAAAACCCGCGCAGCAAAAACGGCTCATCACCGTCGAAGAAGCCTTCGCGACGCTGGTCCTGGGGAGCGACGAGGAACAGCCGCGGATCGGCGTCGACGGGAAGGCCGGGAAAATCGAGGCGTTGCCATTCGCCGTCCATCGTCCCGGCATATTGCAGACGCTCGCGGCTGGCGGGGTCGAGGGCGCCGACCAGCATTGGAGGCGGCCTGTCGTCGATGCTGCGGATCAGGCGGTCCGGAGTCTCGATGTTCGGCATAGGAACGGCAAGTCCCGAACCGAGCAGCGAGCCGGCGCGATAGCCCAGACCCGCCGGATTGCTTGGATGACCCGGGCCACCGAAAGCGCGCGCCGCCACCAGCGGCATCTCGGTGAACGGCTTCGGCGGAGTGAACCGGACACCCTCGGCGGTAGAGGTCCATGTACGCGACCCGATGGCGGCAAGGCGCTTCGCCACGGGTCCAACGACGAACTGGACGGTCATGGTGGGCACCGGCACGCCGCCGGGAGCCATTGCCTTTCCAGCCACGAGAACCTCACCGCAGGGCTTCGGCATGGCCATGTCGAGGATGGTGCCTTCAGGCAATTCCTGCGCGGCAAGGGCCCACAAGGCCTGATCGCCGAGGAAATCGGTCGGCTGTTGGAGGTCGACGAGCCCAAGTGCCGAGACGACGAAAGACACACCCGAACGGCGGCGCTCGGTCTTGGTGAGTATCCCCAACTGGCGCGGCTTGATGATCTTCGTCATGGCTCTCCGTGTCCGCGCAGCGCGGACGCCTTTGCCCATGCTGCCCAGCATGGCGCGTGCCAATGACAGTTTGTTCAACGTTTCGGGGGTTCACCGAGAGAAGAGCCGCAGGTCCCATTGTGCAGAAACGCTCCCGCTACGCTGAACTGTGCACGGATCTGCACAGGTGGAGGAGAGGTTGTTTTGCCGGGAGGTGAGCAAAAACCACGTGAATTCCGGCTTCGGCGCGCTGGAAAGCAGGTGGCATGACCGTTGCGCAAGTGAACCTGGGCAGGCCGTTCCTGAGCCGGCCATCCATTGACGAGGAGCCGAAACGATGGCGTTGGAATCCTACATCAAGATCAAGGGCACCAAGCAGGGTGACATTTCGAAGGATGCGTCCAAGAAGGACAGCATCGGTCAGGTGGCGAAGGCCGATACCACGCTGCAGGGCATGATCACCGTCGTGGCGTTCTCGTCCGGCATCGTGCTGCCGCGGGATCTCGCCTCGGGCGTCGTGACCGGCGCCCGGAACCACCAGCCGGTGATCTTCACCAAGTATTTCGACAAGTCGTCGCCTCAGCTCTGGCAGGCACTGGCGACCAACGAGATGCTCGAGGAGGTCGTGTGCGAATTCTACCGTCCCGATCCGGGCGGCGCCCCGCAGGCGCAGAAGTTCTTCACCATGACCTGGAACGAGGCGACCCTCATCGAGGGCAAGGCCTACGTGCCGCTGATCACCGACCCGGAGCACAAGCACTTCCAGTGCATGGAAGACTGGTCGTTCACCTACAAGAAGGTGAAGTGGGAGCACGGCCCGGGTTCGACGTCCGGTGAAGACACCTGGTAAGGCGTCACCATCCAGCACCGCGGCGCCCGGCATTCGTGCCGGGCGCATCCTGTCATTCGGCAGACACCTAACCCGGCTTCATTCCCATGGGTGTGAGTTCGTCGCACCGTCGGTGCCGGGATAGGGTCGGGGATACGCCATGCAGGTCGATCTGAAGCAGTTGCTGGGCAGATTTAACCCCTATTGCAAGCGAGCGTTGGAAAACGCCGCCGGCATGTGCGTCTCGCGCGGGCATTACGAAATCACGGTCGAACATGTTCTTCTGACGATGGTTGATGACGTCCAGCGGGACGTCGCCGAGATACTGGCTCACTACAAGGTCGATCCCGCCCTGCTGAAGCGTGACCTGCAGCGTGCCGTGGAGGGGTTCCGTTCCGGCAACACCGGCCGGCCGGTGTTTTCGCCGCAGTTGATCGACTTCTTTGCCGATGCCTGGCTTTTTGCATCGATCGAGCTCGGGATCGGCCATATGCGCTCGGGTGTTCTCGTCGCCACGGCCCTCGCCAATCCCGGGCGCTTCGGCGTCGCCGACTGGTACGACCATTTGAGGGCGATCCCGCTTGGCGAACTGAAACAGAAATATGCCTCCATCGTCGCTGCTTCCAGTGAGGAAGCTGGTGCTCTCACCACCGAAGCTCCGACGTCCGCCGGCAGTGCAGTGCGAGCCTCCGGTGAGCGCGATCCCGACGGTGCGTTGGCCCGCTTCACGATCAATTTCACGGCCCAGGCGCGGGCCGGCAAGATCGATCCGGTGTTCGGGCGCGATCGCGAAATCCGGCAGATGATCGATATTCTCGGGCGGCGGCGGAAGAACAACCCGATCTGCGTCGGCGATCCCGGCGTCGGCAAAACGGCGGTGGTCGAAGGCCTGGCGCTCAAGATCGCGGAGGGGGACGTCCCCGATTTTCTGAAGAACGTCGATCTGCTCAGCCTGGATCTCGGCATGCTGCAGGCGGGCGCTGGAGTGAAAGGCGAGTTCGAGAACCGCTTGAAGGGCATCATCGACGAGGTCAAGGCCTCGCCCAAGCCTCTCGTCCTGTTCATCGACGAGGCCCACACGCTGGTCGGCGCCGGCGGCTCGGCCGGCGGCAGCGACGCGGCCAACCTGCTCAAGCCGGCACTGGCCCGTGGTGAGTTGCGCACGGTCGCCGCGACGACCTGGAGCGAATACAAGAAATATTTCGAGAAGGATCCGGCGCTGGCCCGCCGCTTCCAGCTCGTCAAGCTCGACGAACCGTCACCCCAGGAAGCCGTCACCATTATGCGCGGCCTGCGCGGTGCCTATGAGAAGAGCCATGGCGTCTATGTCCGCGACGATGCGCTCGTCGCTGCGGCACTTCTATCGGCCCGCTATATCTCCGGCCGCCAGCTGCCCGACAAGGCGGTCGACGTGCTGGACACTGCCTGTGCCCGCGTCAAGCTGTCGATGACCACCCGGCCGGCTCAGATCGAGGACCTCGACCGGCGCATCGCGGTTCTGCGCCGGGAGTTGGCGTCGATCGAGCGTGACGCCGGAACGACCGGTCGCCGGGATGGCGCGCGGGTCGACGAGATCAACGCCGAGATCGCCCGCATCGAGGATGCGGCGGCGGCGCTGACGGTCCGCTGGACCGAGGAGCAGCGGCTCGTCGACGAGGTGCTGGGCCTGCGCCAAAAACTCGGACTGGGCGCTGTTGCCGGAGCGGATGACGCGGAAGAGCTCCCGGCGGAGAGCGCCGCCCTGCTGCGGGATGAACTGGCGGCCAAGGCCATCGAGCTGGACGCGCTAAGGGGGCGGGCGCCCCTCGTCCATTTCGAGGTGACACCGGAAGCGGTCGGCCAGGTCATCTCCGACTGGACCGGAATTCCGACCGGCAACATGGTCAAGGACGAGGCCACCGCCATCCTCAGCCTGGCGTTGAACCTGCAGCAGCGCATCAAGGGCCAGGACCACGCGATCCAGTCGCTCGACGAGGGGATGCGGGCAGCCAAGGCCGGCGTCAACAATCCGGGCCAGCCGATGGGAGTTTTCCTTTTCGTTGGGACGTCCGGCGTCGGCAAGACCGAACTCGCGACCCAGCTCGCCGATCTCCTGTTCGGCGGCGACCGTTTTCTGATCACCATCAACATGTCCGAGTTCCAGGAGCGGCACACGGTCTCGAAGCTGGTAGGAGCGCCGGCGGGCTATGTCGGTTACGGCGAGGGCGGGATCCTCACCGAGGCCGTCCGTCAGCGCCCGTACTCTGTGGTGCTGCTCGACGAGGTCGAGAAGGCCGATCCGGAAGTGCTCAACCTTTTCTATCAGGTCTTCGACAAGGGGACGTTGTCCGACGGCGAGGGCCGCATCATCGATTTCAAGAACACGGTGATCATCCTCACCTCGAACCTGGCCACAGAGATCATCACCGATCTCGGAACGCGCGAGGACCGTCCCTCCACCAGTGAGATCGCCGATGCGATCCGGCCCACCTTGTCGCGCCACTTCAAGCCGGCTCTGCTCGCGCGCATGCAGGTCGTGCCGTTCTATCCGCTTCTTCCGGACGTGCTTTCGCAGATCGTGCGCCTGAAGCTCGACAAGGTCGGCCATCGCCTCCTCGCGAGCCAGAAGATCCGCTTCGCTTATAGCGACGCGCTGGTCGACGCGATCACCACGCGCTGCACGGAGGTCGAGACCGGCGCGCGCAACATCGACCATATCGTCAACAAGACGCTGCTGCCGGAGATCGCCACGGAAATCCTCAGTCGCATGAGCGAGGAAAGGATGCCGACGGCGCTTGATGCTGATGTCGGCGAAGACGGCCGCTTCGTCTATCGGTTCATCGATACACAGACGGGTGCTCTCGATAGGATTGCCGCCGAGTGACGCTGTCCTGGATGCCCGACCACGACCCTTGCGCGCCGCTTGTGGTGGCCGAGGAACTAATGGACCTCGCGACACGCGTCGCCACGGTTCGGGATCTCGAATCCCTGCTCGGCGCAGTGATAGCGGCGGCCCGGCGCCTCACCAAAGCCGAGGCCGGGCGTATCCTGGTCCTCGATCACGCCGTGCGCAATCTGCACTGCGTCGTCGGCCAGAACGACGCGCATCCGGACGTCGCCGGCATGCCGGAGGCCGTGCCGGTCTATCTGGCCAACGAAAGCTACAACCTGCGCGATCCCAACGTCTATGCCGTCGTCACCGGCAAGGTCGTCAATCTCGGCGACGTGCAATCAGCATCGAGCTTCGACGTCTCCCGCCTGTTCGCCTTCGAGCGGCGAGGCGGCTTCATGACCCGATCCTTCGTGGCCGTGCCGCTGTGGCGGCCCGATCGCCTTACTCTTGGTGTCCTGCAGATTCTCAATCCTTCGCTGACACCCGATGGTCGCGTCGGCGCCCTGCCGGTGCGTTATGAACGTCTGCTCGCCTCGTTTGCCGCTCATGCTGCGGTGGCGATCACCAATGCCAGGCTCTTCGACCAGAACGAGGCGCTGATCCGTCACCTCGACAGTCGCGCGACGCGTCTGCAGGAGGAAAACACGCGCCTGCGCCGAATGGACAAACCGAACCCGGCCGGTTTCGTCGGCAACAGTGCCCCGATGCGCGCCGCCGTTGATCTGATGCAGCGTGCAGCGCAGACCCACGTGGCCGTCCTGCTGCTCGGCGAGACCGGCACCGGCAAGGAGGTCTTCGCGCGCGCGATCCACCACAACAGTCAGCGTGCCGAGAAGCCCTTCATCGCCCAGAATTGCGCTGCCTTGCCGGAAACTCTCCTCGAAAGCGAGTTGTTCGGGCACCGCAAGGGCGCCTTCACCGGCGCCGTCGCCGATAAGAAGGGACTCGTCCAGGAGGCCGAAGGCGGGACGCTCTTCCTTGACGAGATCGGGGACATGCCCATCGGCCTGCAGGCGAAGATCCTGCGCATGCTCGAGGAGGGCAGCATTCGGCGGGTCGGTGGCGGCCGGGTCGAGCCCGTCAACGTCCGCGTCGTCGCTGCCACCAACGTCAACCTGCCCGAGAAGATCGAGGCGGGATTGTTCCGCAAGGACCTCTTCTACCGGCTCAACGTTTTTCCGATGAGCCTGCCGCCGCTGCGGGAGCGGCCATCGGACGTGCCGGCCCTGGCAGACCATTTTTTGGTTGCCATGGCGGCTAGCCTCGGACGGCCCGTGCCGGCCCTGACCCCGCGGGCGCTCGACTGTCTGGTCGGCTGGCACTGGCCTGGAAATGTGCGCGAACTCCGCAATGTCGTCGAGCGCGCCCTGGTTCTGCTCGACGACGGAGAGCGTATCGACACGCGCCATCTGCCGCCGGCGATCGCCGGGGTCGGTGGGGAGGTGCGGGCTGCGCCGCCGCGCGCGGTGGACGGCGATCTTCGCTCGATCATGCAGTCCTATGAGGCGCGCATCATCGAGACCAAGCTGTTCGAGACTGGCTGGAACCAGAGCCGGGCCGCGCGACTTCTTCGCATTTCCCGGCGCAGCCTTATCGACAAGCTGCAACGCTATGAACTGAAGCCTCCAGGCTGATCCCGTGCCATGATAAGCAGGTTCCGTCCGTCTGACCGCGATCCGGGTCTCCTATGACGTCTCCTGCCGGCCCTGATGCCCTGTTCCTTTCGTTCCTGGCAGGCAAGCTGACTTTCGATCGACTGACTGCCGCACTGCGCAAGGATATGGCGGCGAATCCGGCGGCGCGCCGGGACATCGACCGCGTCATCGACAACCTCGTCAATTCCGGTCGGCTTCCTTCCGACCTCGGCGCGCTCGTCCGTCATGCCATCGAAAAGGAAGATCAGACTGCCGACGACGACCTCGATCCGCCGACCGAGCCGCACCAGAGGCGGGAGGAGCCGCACAGCGGTACCGTCGAGGACGATCCCTTCCGGGACAAGATAGACCGGGTCATCCTGTCCGCCCTGGTCGACGATTTCCGGCAATACCGGGATCCATCGGTTGGCGGACGGACCGGTGGCAACGACGCCCGGCAACTCGACGATGCATTGTCGAGCTTCCGCAGCGCCCGGGTTCGCCGCGACGCGCACAATGCCGCGTCCGGGCGCGTACGGATGGACACCCATCAACGGTCGCAGGCGGCGACGCGCGCCATTGGCATCGGCTCGATCCTCAAGGATCGCTTCGTCCTCGACCGCGAGATCGGCCGCGGCGGCATGGGTGTGGTCTATCGCGCCGTCGACCGCCGCCGCCTGGAGGCGCGTCATGCGCAGCCCTACGTTGCGCTGAAACTGCTTTCGGGGAGTTTCCGCGACCATCCGGATGCCTTTCGGACGCTGGAGGCGGAAGCGCGCAAGGTTCAGGACCTCGCCCATCCGAATATCGTCACTGTCCATGACTTCGACCGCGACGGTCCGAACGTCTTCATGGTCATGGCACTTCTGGAGGGGCGGACGCTGGAAGATGCGCTCAACGACCCCGGAAGCGGTCTGTTCGACGCCGATCGGGTAATCGAGGGAATCTGCCGCGGCCTCGAACAGGCCCATGGTCGTGATGTCGTCCACTGTGACCTCAAGCCCGGCAACGTCTTTCTGACCCTGGAGAACGAGGTCAAGGTTCTCGATTTCGGCATTGCCAGTGCCGGCCGCCTGAGCGGTTTCGATGCGGCCAGTCTGGATGCCCTGACGCTCTCCTATGCCAGTCCGGAAATGATCGCGGGGGAACCGCGCGACGTCCGCGATGACGTCTATGCGCTCGGCTGCCTCGTCTATCGCATTCTGACCGGGCGCCATCCCTTCGACGGCACATCGGCCTCTGAGGCCAACCGGCTGGGATTGCGGCCGGAGCCGATCGAGGACCTGCGCGGCCAATCCTGGGGGGCGGTGCGCGCCGCACTGTCTTTTGCCCGTGCCGATCGCCCCGCCAATGCAGGCGCTTTCCTGGCGGCCTACCGCGGACGCAGCCTGATGGACCGCATTTTCAAACGCTGATCATGCCTCGATCAGGTCGGCGAGTTGCTCGACGCCCTTGGCATACGGCGATTCGGGATAGAGCAGCGAGAAGAGCCCGGAACTGCCCAGACCCACCATCTCTTCGCTGAGGGGCAGCATGGCCGCCACGGGAGTTTTGTAGGTCGTGCCGATGCGATCGGCCAGGTGCTTGAAGTCGAAGCTGGCCAGCACCTTGTTGACCACCATCAGCAGTTGCGGCACTTCGAGGCGCTGGGCGAGTTCCAGCGTGACCGCCGTCCCCTGATAGTCCTGGTAATCCGGGCGCAGGATGAGAATGAGCGTGTCGGAGATCGCGATCGACAGCAACGTTTCCTCGTTGACGCCCGGATGGGTGTCGATCAGCAGATAGTCGAGTTCGAGAGCCTCCCCGAGGCTATGGAATCCGTCGTTCAGGAGGCTCACGTCGTAGCCTTCCTTCAGGATGCGGGCGATTTCGCCGGCACGGATGCTGGCGGGAACGAGCAGCACGTTGCCGGGGCAGGGCACCGGGGCGTTGCTGCTGTCGACCAGCGACGATGTGACGTCGATTGCCGTTTCCTCGACGCGACACCGGCCCCACAGGTAGTCGTTGAGCGTGAAGCGCAGGAGTTTCGGGTCGATGTTGAACAGGACGTGGATGCCCGGAGACTGGATGTCCGTGTCGACGATCGCGACTTTTCTGCCGCGGCGGGCGAGAGACGCGGCGATGTTCGCCGTCAGGTTCGACTTGCCTGTGCCGCCTCGGTAGGAATGGGTGGATACGACGCGCGTCACTGTCCGATCCTCGTTCTGCACTCAATCCCGGCGCCTGGCGCGGTGGCGCTCGCGCATGTCTTGCGCCCGCGTCTTCAGCGTCTGGAAATAGTCGGTCTCGACGATGTCAGAGACCTCGCGCTCCTTCTGGGTCTGGTCGATCTCGATACGCATGCGCTGGACCTGGTCGCGCAGTTGTACGTTCTCGGCCGACAGACGGCGCCTTGCTTCGTCGAGCTGCCGGTTGGTTTCCTTCAGTTCTTCCAGCATCTTGCTGAGATGGAACTCGCGCGCTTCGACCTGCACGACCATGTTGCCGAAGGATTCCGCCAGATCCTGGAGCGCCGGATCAGCCGTCTCGTTGCCGGTCATCTCAAAAAGCGTGTCGATCGACTGGTAGTCGCCGCGCGCAATTCCCCCGCAGACGTCTTTCAATTGGGCAAGAAAAGACCCTGTTGAATCGCTCACGATGTCGTCTCGCTCTCCTGCCGGGCCATAGGCGCTCGACCTCCGGGGCGCAGCCTTCATACGGAGGTCGTCCAGTCTGCTTAGATGACGCTTCGTCTCGCCCGTATGACAGGCTGCGCATGACGTTCCCGGACGGGGGCCGCCTCAGGATCCTATCGGCCGTCCTCATGATCCTCGCCGGCCATGCCTGTCTGGGTTGGCTGGAGATGCGTGAGCGCCGGTCGCACGTCGACGCCCTGCGCGGGCAGGAACTGTCGATCGTTACGGCGGCGCTCGACGGTGCTGCAACCGCCGGGTCGTTCCGACGCGCCGAGATCCTCGCCGGCGCTGTCCCGCTGCTGGAGGCACAGGGGGCGCGCGGCATTGCCCTCGCCGCCGTCCCGACAGACGTCGGGGCGCCTGAGCAAGATGCACCCGGCGCGGGCGAGCTGATCGGCGTTTCGCCACGCCGGGGGGCCTTCATCGCGACTGCAAACTGGCCGGCAGTTTCGGTCATTCCAGACGCCGATGTCGCAGCCGTCGTCGCCGCTGGTGCGGCGCTCGCTTTTGCCGCCTTCTTCCTGATGCTTCGGGCGGGATCGGTGTCACCGGCTTCCGCCATGATGCTCGGCATCGTCGTGCTGCCGCTCGCGCTGGCCCAGGTGGGGCTGATCATCATCGATGCCGGTCGAGCCGAAACAGCGGACCAGCGGCGCCTCGCAATGCTCGAATGGGCGATCACGGAGAGTTTTCAGGTTGAGAGCCAAGCCGGTCGAGAGGCTGCGGCCGCACAACTGCTCGCCCGCGCCCTGACGCAGGTTCCCTCGCTCGTCGCAATCGATCTTCGTTCACCGACAGGATCAGCCTTGGCCGTTTCGCATCGACCCACAGGGCCTCTGGAGGCCGTCGCCCCGACGCTGCGCCGCGCTCTCGTGACGGGACGTGACATGCCTCTCCACGTTGCCGATCTGACGGTGACCTTCTCGCGATCCCTCGATCCGGCAGGACGGATCGACATGGTTCTGTCCGCGACCGGCATGGCGCTCGTCCTCGGAATGATCGGAGCCAACCTCGCCGCGGGCGCGGCGCGCACGACCGGACCCCGTCGCAGGAGGTGGGCCGGCAGCCTCGCCGAGGCCACCGCCATCGTCCTGCCGGCCGCAGCGGCCGGCTTCAGTACGGGAACTGCCGCGGCTGTCGCGCCAGGCGGAACTCTCGCCGCCGCATTCGTCCTCGTCGGTGCTGCGGTCGGTCTGATGCTCTGCGGTCGTCTGCTGATCGGCCGGCCCTGGCGCGGTGTCTCCGTCGCCGTTGCTCTTCCGGCTGTCGCGGCCGCGGCGCTCGCCGCCGTTTTCCAGGAGACCGCACAGACGGCGGTTCCGGCCGCCCTCGGACTGTGTCTCGGCGCCGTTCTCGGCGGACTGCAGGCGCGTGTTCTCGCCGGCGGCCGTGTTGCCGGCCGTCGTGCCGCTCTCGGCGGGCTGTGGGTTCTCGCAGCCACCGGACTCGCCGGCGGGCTCATTGTTGCCGGTTTGGGAGACCCGATCGCGCTGTCGGGGCCAGGTTCCGCTCCGGTTTTGGCACTGATGGGGGTTTTCGCGCTGGCATGGCTCTCCGGAGAGCGCATGGGACAGCTTCGGCTTCTGGTGCGGACGGTGCACGCCGCGCCGCGCCGCGCGTCGCCACGCGTGGGTCTCATGGCGATCTCGTCGAGCGCCTCGGTGCTCGGCAGTGCAGCGGCTCTTGCTGGCGCCATGCCGGCTTCCGTCCTGCCGGCGCTGCTGTGCGGTATCATGCTTCAGCCGGCCCTCATGGGGCGGGGAAGCGGCCCGACCGCGAGCGAGACCACCTTCTGGATGGCCGCCGCCCCCACCATCGTTCTCGCCGTCCTGTCGAGCGGCATGCCGACAACCCTGGTTCAGCCCGTCGCCGGCCTGCTGGTCGGAATCGGCCTCGGTCGGCTCGTTCTGGCCTCGGCTCCTGGGGTCGTCGACCTGCTGCGCGCCGGCATTCTGGATCTCGTCCCGCGCGTCGGCGCCGCCGGAGCCACCGTCTGTGCCGGAGCCGCCATCGTGGCGGCGGCGCTCGGTGTTGCCGGGGTGGCCCTCCGGTGAATGCCCGGACAGTGCTCATCTCATGAGAGCCGTTGTCATCGTTTGGTCAAGCGAGCATGTCTTTGTTTCGGAGCGGGAACAGGTTGACCAATGACATTGACGATCAATGAGGAAAATCGCGACACCGTGCTGGTGGTGAGCGTCAGCGGCCGTTTGGACGGGGTGACCTCGAAAACGCTCGACACCCATATTGGTGCCCGGATCGCCGGGGGAAGCGACCGCATCGTCCTGAATCTTTCGGGCGTCGACTATATCAGCAGTTTCGGGCTCCGACTTGTGCTGGTGGCGGCCAAAAAGCTGAACGGTCCCGGGCGCCGTTTCGTCGTCTGCGGCCTTAAAGACAATGTCCGCCAAGTGTTTTCGGTGAGCGGGTTCCTGTCAATCCTGACCTTGACGGACACTGTCGACGAGGCCGCCTCCGCCGCTTCGTCTTAGGTCGACTCATGGACTTCGCCGAGATCGAAGCACGCAGCACCATCGAAGAGATCGATCGGATCGTGGCGTTCATCGACGCATGGTGCGAAGCCCAGGCCCTCTCCGATGAGTTGCGGTTCAAGCTTCATCTGGTCGCCGAAGAATTTTCCATGAACGCCATCATGCATGGCTACCGCGATCGCGAGGATGGCTGGATTCATATCCGTCTCGTGGCGAAGCCGGATGCACTGTCGCTCATCTTCCAGGACGAGGCTCCGCTTTTCGATCCGCTGGTGGAAGCTGCGACGCCCGATGTCACCGCTTCGGTCGAGGAGCGGCAGGTCGGTGGGCTCGGGGTTCATCTGGTCAAGGAAATGACGCGCTTCGTCGGGTACCGGCGGGACGGCCAACGCAATGTGCTTACGGCAGATTTCGACCGCTGACCTAATGGTACTTCGCCCGCCCGAACAAGAAAAACCCCCGGAGCGCGTCTGCGCTTCGGGGGTTCTTCGAATTGGCTCCCCGGGCCGGATTCGAACCAGCGACCAACCGGTTAACAGCCGGTTGCTCTACCACTGAGCTACCGAGGATCACGTGCTCGTCGTGAGAGCGGCGCGAATAACACAGGTGCTTCGCCATTGCCAAGGGCCAATCGTCGCCGGGTGACATTTTGGTCGTGCAGACCATTGATCCTAAGGGTTGCCGCCGTCATGACTGAACGTCATGGACACCGTCAGACCGCCCAGCTTCGAACCCGTTTCCCCGGATGTCATCGGCCGCCCGCCGGTTTCGGCCGTCGTCTTCGGTCGGCGCTACCGGCTGCCGGGCACGCGCTTGCAGAGGCAGGCATTGGGATGGTCGTTCATCGCCGGCGGCATGCTCAGTTTCCTGCCGGTGCTCGGCCCCTGGATGTTTCCTGTCGGTTTTGTGATTCTTTCGGTCGACAGTCCGCGTATGCGGCGCTCGCGCCGGCGACTAACGATCACCATCGGCCGCCGCTGGCCGCGGGTGAACGCGGCCCTGCAGCCGAAGAAGAGTTGAGTTTTGTCGAGAAGGGTGGAGGCCTCGCCCGGAATCGAACCGGGGTGCAAGGATTTGCAGTCCTCTGCGTAACCACTCCGCCACGAGGCCATCCCGAAATCGCCGGACGAGCCGGCGCGGAGAGCGCTCGCTCTAGCATGGTGGCGGGGGGGCTCGCAACAACCCACGGCTGACGTCACGCGCCTTGCGTTTTCGGCTGCACCACCGGTAAACACGACACGACGAGACGGCCTGATGGCATCGTGACGGTGCCGCGATCGAGGGATTGAGCCCATGATGGATTTTGCCCGGGCGCGCCGGACCATGGTCGATACCCAGATCCGCGTGAATGACGTGACGGATAGTCGCATCGTCGACGCGCTGATGGCAGTGCCGCGGGAAAACTTCGTCCCCGACGCGCTGCGACTTCTCGCCTATCTCGACGACGACCTCGCCGTGAAGGGTGAGGACGGCAGCCGCGGAGCGCGCTACCTTGTCGAGCCCATGGTCCTGGCGCGGATGATCCAGGCCGCGACTATCGGCACAGCCGACAGGGTTCTCGATGTGGGCTCCGCTACCGGCTATTCCAGCGCGGTGCTGGGAAGGATCGCCGGCTCGGTCGTCGCGCTCGAGGAGGATACCGAACTCGCGGCACAAGCGCGCGCCGCGCTCGGCAGCGAGCCCCATGTCACAGTCGTCGAGGGATCGCTCGCCGCGGGAGCCGCGGACCGCGGCCCGTTCGACGTGATTCTCCTGCAGGGCGCCGCCGAGGTCGTTCCGCTGAGCTTGCTCGCGCAATTGAACGAGGGCGGGCGTCTCGTGGCGGTCGTCGGGACCGGGCGCGCCGCAAAATGCATGGTCCATGTCAGGATCGGCCAGGAGTTCAGCGTGAGACCGGCTTTCGACGCCGCCATTCCCTTGTTGCCGGGTTTTGCCGAGCCGCGCGGCTTCGTCTTCTGACGAAGCGACAGGTGTTGCCGACTTGTCCCACAGGGGCAGGGAAGCGTGGACTAGACCGCCTGCGGGGGTTCCCTCGGCGCGCGGTTTTCATTAACCCTTGTCGCCAGTGCCTTGGGGTCGTGGCGGATCGCTCCGGGGTGGCGCCAAAAAGCAGGTGTTGTCCATGACCGGAGCCACGAGGTCTCGTGCGCGCTCCGCGACGGTAGTGTCCGTTGCGTTCGCTTCCATCATTTTGTCCGCCCCGCTCGCTCAGGCCCAGTCCATCGAGCAGACCCTCGTCCAGGCCTACCGCAACAATCCAGACCTGAATGCCGCCCGTGCGGGCGTTCGCGTGGCGAACGAGGGGGTTCCGGCAGCCCTGTCGGGCTATCGCCCGTCCGTCAACGCCACGATTACCGCGGCAGGGCAATACAATGAATCGAGCGTCGGCGCTTCGACCTATGTCGGAACGGGTCCAGGCTCCTCGCGGGCGATCCGCTCGGCTCCGAGGGCCGCTACGCTGTCGGTCACCCAGCCGCTGTTCGACGGGAATCGCACCACCAATTCGGTTCGCCAGGCCGACCAGAACGTGTTGGCGGCGCGCGAGACCCTGCGCAATGCCGAACAGACCGTCCTCCTCGCCTCGGCAACGGCCCACATGAATGTCCTGCGCGAGCAGGCGGTCCTCGACCTCCGACGCCGCAACGTCGAGGTTTTGCGCGAGCAGCTCCGCGCCACCCGCGATCGGTTCAATGTCGGCGAGGTGACGCGCACCGACGTGGCGCTCGCCGAATCGGCGCTTCAGGCGGCGATCGCGGTGGCGACCGGTGCCGAATCCGACCTCGCCAATGCACGGTCCGTTTACATGCAGCAGGTCGGCGTCCAGCCGGCCCGCCTGACGCCTGCCCGCACCATCGAGCGGCTGCTGCCCCGCAACCTCGACGCGGCCGTCATCGCCGGGCAGACCGAGCATCCCGCGATCCGCGGCGCCCGCCACGGCGCCGATTCGCAGCTTCTTCAGGTGCGGATCGCCGAATCGGCGCTGTATCCGACGCTTGGCCTGTCGGCGAGCTTGACCCGTGCCGCCGAGCAGTCCTCCGCAAGCGGCCAATCCGTGTCGGCGGCCGTCGGGATGACGCTGACCATTCCGATCTTCGCCAATGGCGGGCGCGACTACGCGACGATCAGGGCGGCCAAGGAGAGCTACGGCCAACGCCGCATCCAGATCGAGACGGCAGCGGCGAGCGTGCGGCAGGCGGTGACCCAGTCCTGGGCGGCGCTCGAGGCGTCGCGCGCGCAGATCCAGGCGGCCGAAGTGCAGGTGCGCTCGCAGGATATCGCGGTCAACGGCATTCGCGAGGAGTACAAGGTCGGCCAGCGCACCATCATCGACGTGCTGAACGCGACGCAAACCCTGACCGAAGCCCGCGTCGCGCTGGTTCGCGCCCAGCGTGACCGCGTCGTGCTGTCCTATTCGGTCCTCTCCGCCATGGGGCGCCTGAACGGCAGCCGCCTGGCGCTGCGCACCGAGATTTTCGACCCCACCACACATTACAATCAGGTCCGTGACCAGTGGATCGGCGTTCGCACCCCGGACGGCCGCTGATCCCGCGTCAATCCGCTGCCGACTTTGGCTGTGGATCGGTGCGGCGCGCGTTGGCTACATATGCCGTGGCGGTGCATAGTCGACGCAGTTGATTCGGGAGCGATTCGGCTTTTGGGCCGAATTTTTGCCCTTCGCTTCTGATGCGTGCGACGGTTGAGGTGGGCGGGGATGTCACAGGCGGCCAAGGCGAACGAACCGTCGATGGAGGAAATCCTGGCGTCAATCCGCAGGATCATCGCCGACGACGAGCCGGCCAAGGCGCCGGCTGCCAAGGCCGCTCCGCCGCCACCTCCGCCGGCGCCGGAACCGGCCGCCGAGGAAGCGCCGAAGTCCCAGGACGATATCGACGCGCTTCTCGCCGGGTTCGACGCGATGGACGAGGAACCGGCGCCTCCTCCGCCTCCACCGCCCCCGGCTCCGCCGAAAGCCGCGCCGCCCGAACCCGACATTTTCGAGCTGAGTAAGGCCGACGCCGTGCCCGAACGGATGGGCATGATCAAGCCGATCTCCCAGCGGGCCGATCTGGACTTCATCGATTCTCCCCCGGAGCGCTATGCCGCACCGGCCCCGCTGGTCGCGGCCTCTCCGCTGCTCTCGGCCGAGGCCAATGCCGCCGTCGGTGCGGCCTTCGGCTCCCTGGCGAGTTCCATGATGGTCGGCGGGAACCGCACCATCGAGGATCTGCTCCGCGACATGCTGCGTCCGATGCTCAAGACCTGGCTCGACGACAACCTGCCGCAACTCGTCGAGCGGCTCGTCCGGGCCGAAATCGAGCGCGTATCGCGCGGTCCTGGTCGCTGAACCGGCTCAGGTCTTCTGCATGGCCTTGAGGCGGGCCCGGAACACCAGGGCCATGATGGGCGTCAATGCCGCCGCCACCAGGAAGATCGGTTCGGGGCCGTAGCGGTCGAACATTACGCTGGTGCACAGAACACCCAGCGTCTGCCCGGCGAAGAAGCAGAAGGCGAAAGTCGCGATGGAGGCGCCGCGGGCCTCCGGATTGATCTGCGTCGCCATGATCTGCAGCGCGTTGTGGAACAGTGCGAAGGCTGCACCGCAAAGCACGATCGCCACGCCCACCAGCCAGAGCCACGGGGAGAGTGCGATGACCACGAAGCTCACACTGAAGGCCGCGCCGGACATGGCGAGGAGGCTCGATTGCGAGAACCTCGCCAGAAGCATCGGCGCAAAGGACGAATAGGCGACGGCGCCGACGGCTGCCAGCGCGGTCATGATGCCGATGACCGTGAAACTCACCTCGAACTTGTCGTGCAGGTGGGCGCCGACGAAGGTGAAGGCGCCGATATAGAGCACGGCCTCCACCGTCACCGTCGCCAGGACGAGGCGGCCGAGCGGGGTGCGGCCACTGGCGAGGATCTGGCGGAACGAGCCGGCGAGCCCGCCGGCAGGAACCGCGATACGGCGCGACAGGACGGGATTGCTCCGCAACTGGATGGTGAGCGTCAGGCCGGCGGCGATCATGAATCCGCCGACCATGACGAAGGCCGCCTGCCAGCCGAAGGCGTCGGCGAGCAGGCCGCCGACGGCCTGGCCGCTGATGGCGCCCGAGCTCATGAAGATCATGTAGCGCGCCAGCACCGCCTGTCTCTGGGCGAGCGGAATCGTGTCGCCGATGAAGGCGAGGCAATTGGGAATGATGGCGGCGCCCGTCAGCCCCGCCAGGAAGCGAAACAGGGCGATCTGCTCCAGCGAGGTCGCGAAGGCGCAGGCGAGGGTGAACAGGCCGCAGAGCGTGGCACCAAGGGCGATCATGCGAACCTTGCCGTAGCGGTCGCCGAGCGGGCCGGTGACGAGCTGGAAACCGCCATAGGCCAGTCCATAGGCGGTGACGACGATCGCAGCGGCCCCGGGGGTGGTCTGGAAGGCGTCGGCCAGCTTGGGCAGCAGCGGATCGCAGAAGCGCAGACCCGCGGACGAGGCGAAGGAGGCCGACCCCAGGAGGAACAGCGCCCGCCACGGCACGGCGTCGGGAGGCAGGACATCGGCGTCGGGCTGTGTCATCGACAGCCTATGTGCCCTGTTTCCGCACTGCGGCAAGTCACGGCTTCGCATGGCAGAAATGTTGACTTCTCGGTCCGGGCGCGGCTTTGGTGCGCACCCATCGCCGCACAGCCGCCGGACCGTCATGCTCGAGAAGACCTATTCGCCCAAGGATATCGAGGCCCGCATCGCGGCCGCATGGGACAAGGCCGAGGCCTTCAGGGCCGGCCGGCCCGACCGTGCGGGCGCCGAAACCTACGCGATCATGATCCCGCCGCCGAACGTCACCGGCTCGCTGCATATGGGACATGCCCTCAACAACACGCTGCAGGACGTGCTGTGCCGCTACGAGCGCATGCGCGGCAAGGACGTGCTCTGGCAGCCGGGTACGGACCATGCCGGCATCGCGACCCAGCTCGTCGTGTCGCGCCAGCTGGCGGACAAGCAGATCCAGATGCGCGATCTCGGCCGCGAGGTCTTCATCGAGAAGGTCTGGGAGTGGAAGGCCGAGAGCGGCGGCACCATCTTCAACCAGCTGAAGCGCCTCGGCGCCTCCTGCGACTGGTCGCGCGAGCGCTTCACCATGGGTGCGCATGGCGAGGCCTCGGACCAGATGGTCCGCGCCGTCACCAAGGTCTTCGTCGACCTGCACAAGGCCGGCCTGATCTATCGCGACAACCGCCTGGTCAACTGGGACCCGGAGTTCCGCTCGGCGATCTCCGACCTCGAGGTCGATTCCCTCGAGGTGAAGGGCCACCTTTGGCACTTCAACTATCCGCTGAAGGATGACCCGACGCAGTTCATCACGGTGGCGACGACGCGGCCCGAGACCATGCTGGGCGATACGGCCGTTGCCGTTCATCCCGAGGACGAGCGCTACAGGCATCTCATCGGCAAGACCGTGGTGCTGCCGCTGGTCGGCCGGGAAATTCCGATCGTCGGCGACACCTATTCCGATCCGGAAAAGGGGTCGGGCGCGGTAAAGATCACGCCGGCCCACGATTTCAACGATTTCGAGGTGGGCAAGCGGCACGACCTGCCGCTCATCAACATTTTCGACGCTGCGGCCGTGATCAACGAAAACGCGCCGGAGGCCTATCGCGGCCTGCCGCGTTTCGAAGCGCGCAAAAAGGTGGTGGCGGACCTGGAGGCGCTCGGGCTGGTCGAGAAGATCGAGCCGCATACCCATATGGTGCCGCATGCCCAGCGCGGTGGCGCGGTAGTCGAGCCCTGGCTGACCGAGCAGTGGTATGTCGACGCCGCCACCCTGGCGAAGCCGGCGCTCGCGGCTGTCCGCAGCGGCGAGACGCGCTTCGTGCCGGAGCGCTTCGCCGGTGACTATTTCCGCTGGCTGGAGAATATCCAGCCCTGGTGCATCTCGCGCCAGCTCTGGTGGGGCCACCAGATTCCCGCCTGGTATGCCGAGGACGGCGCGGTCTTCGTCGCGGCGACCGAAGCCGAGGCTCAGGCTCAGGCGGACGCGCATTTCTGCCGGGCAGGGGTCCCGCTGACCCGCGACCCCGACGTGCTCGACACCTGGTTCTCGTCAGGCCTTTGGCCCTTCTCGACGCTCGGCTGGCCGGACGACACGCAGGAACTGAAGCGGTTCTATCCGACCGCGACCCTCGTCACCGGCTTCGACATCATCTTCTTCTGGGTCGCCCGGATGATGATGCTGGGTCTGCACTTCATGGGGGACAAACCCTTCTCCGACGTCGTTATCCATGGCCTCGTGCGCGACGACAAGGGTCGCAAGATGTCGAAGACGCTCGGCAATGTCGTCGATCCACTCGGCCTCATCGACGAGTTCGGCGCCGATGCGCTGCGCTTCGCGCTGGTCGCCCAGGCGAGCCAGGGTTCGGACGTCAAGTTCGCGCGCTCGCGCGTCGAGGGCTATCGCAACTTCGCGACAAAGCTGTGGAACGCGGCGCGCTTCGCGGAGATGAACGAGTGCCAGCGTGTCTCCGGTTTCGACCCCGCTGCGGTGAAGACGACGCTCGCGCGGTGGATCGTCGGCGAGACGGCGAAGGCCGTGGCCGAGACCGAGGCGGCGATCCAGGCCTATCGCTATAACGAGGCGGCCGGCGCCACCTATCGCTTCGTCTGGAACATTTTCTGCGACTGGTTCCTCGAATTCGCCAAGCCGATCTTCACCGGCACTGACGAGGCGGCGAAGGCCGAGGTGCGCGCGGCGACCGCCTGGACCCTCGACCAGATCCTGAAACTGCTGCACCCCTTCATGCCCTTCATCACCGAGGAATTGTGGGCGGTGACGGGCGAGACGGGGCCCGCCCGCGAGGGCGTTCTGGCGCTGAGCCCCTGGCCGGTTCTCGACGGACTGGTGGACGAGGCGGCAGAGGCGGAAATCGGCTGGCTGGTGGACGCCATCACCGCCATCCGCTCGGTCCGCGCGGAGATGAACGTCGCGCCGGGTACGCAGGTGCCGCTCGTCCTGTTGTCGCCATCCGAGAGGACGCGATCTCTGTCAGAGCGTTATGGCGATCTGCTCAACCGTCTTGCGAGGCTCTCGGGCTTGACCTTGTCTTCCGAGGCCCCGGCAGGATCGGTGCAGATCGTCGTGCGCGGCGAGACGCTCGCCCTGCCGATGGCGGGCCTGATCGACGTCTCTGCCGAGCGGTCGCGCCTCACCAAGGCGCTGAAGGAAGCTGAGAGCGACATCGCGCGCTGCGATGCCAAGCTGAACAATGCCAATTTCATGACCCGCGCCGGCGAAGACGTAGTCGCCGAGCAGCACGAGAAGCGGGCCGAGGCAGCGGAGCGGCGCAAGAGCGTCGAGGCGGCGCTTCAGCGACTGGCGGCGCTCGGCTGAGCGGGCCGGCAGGTCGGAAAGTAGGCCATTTCAGCTTTTTTTGTCTGACCGGGCAGGCCGACGTGTCCAGCGCGCCTGCCTTTTCGTGTCCTTTCGGCAACAGCCTGCAACAGTGCGCAGCGCGAAGATCCGTTCACCATGTTTTGCCGCAATCCCGCCACAGGCCGAAGCGCTAGAATTCAAGGGTAAACATCCCCGTTCCCGCTCTCGCGTGGAACCTTTCTATGGCCCCGGCGTAGATGACACCTGTATTTCGTCTCCAATGTTCGCCCAGCGTCCCGCCCGGCTCGTTCCATGCGGGAGCTGTCCGATGAGCGGTTTCACCTACGACAAGGCGAAGTTGCCCAGCCGGCACGTGACGGAAGGCCCGTCGCGGGCGCCGCACCGATCCTACCTCTATGCGATGGGCCTGACGACCAAGCAGATCCACCAGCCCTTCGTCGGCGTCGCGACTTGCTGGAACGAGGCCGCGCCTTGCAATATCGCCCTCATGCGCCAGGCGCAGGCGGTCAAGAAGGGCGTCGAATCCGCCCAGGGCACGCCCCGCGAGTTCTGCACCATCACGGTCACCGACGGCATCGCCATGGGCCATGCCGGCATGAAGTCCTCGCTGCCGTCCCGCGAGATCATCGCCGACTCGGTCGAACTGTCGATGCGCGGCCATGCTTATGACGCGCTGGTCGGTCTCGCCGGCTGCGACAAGTCGCTGCCGGGCATGATGATGGCGATGATCCGGCTCAACGTGCCCTCGATCTTCATCTATGGCGGCTCGATCCTGCCGGGCACGTTCCGCGGCCGGCAGGTGACGGTCCAGGACCTGTTCGAGGCGGTCGGCCAGCATTCGGTCGGCGCCATGTCCGACGAGGACCTCGATGAGCTCGAGCGGGTGGGCGCGCCTTCGGCAGGTGCCTGCGGCGCCCAGTTCACCGCCAACACCATGGCGACCGTGTCGGAAGCCATCGGTCTCGCCTTGCCCTATTCGGCGGGTGCACCGGCGCCTTACGACATCCGCGACGCCTTCTGCTACGCCGCCGGCGAGAAGGTGATGGAGCTGATCGCCCGCGGCATCCGCCCGCGCGACATCGTCACCCGCAAGGCGCTGGAGAATGCCGCGACAGTCGTCGCCGCGTCGGGCGGCTCGACCAATGCCGCCCTCCACCTGCCGGCCATGGCACATGAATGCGGGATCAAGTTCGACCTCTTCGACGTCGCCGAGATCTTCAAGAAGACGCCCTATATCGCCGACCTGAAGCCAGGCGGAAAATATGTCGCCAAGGATCTGTTCGAGGCTGGCGGTATTCCGCTTCTGATGAAGGCGCTGCTCGACGGCGGCTATCTGCACGGTGACTGCATGACCGTGACCGGCCGGACCATGGCCGAGAACCTTGCTTCGGTGAAGTGGAACCCGGACCAGGATGTCGTCTATCCGACGACGAAGCCCATCACCAAGACCGGCGGCGTCGTCGGCCTCAAGGGCAATCTTGCGCCCGACGGGGCGATCGTGAAGGTCGCCGGTATGAAGACCCTGAAGTTCAAGGGGCCGGCGCGCTGTTTCGACCGTGAGGAAGAGTGCTTCAAGGCGGTTACCGACCGCACCATCCGCGACGGCGAGGTCATCGTCATCCGCTATGAGGGCCCGAAGGGTGGACCGGGCATGCGCGAGATGCTCGCGACCACCGCCGCGCTTTACGGCCAGGGCATGGGCGACAAGGTCGCCCTGATCACCGACGGCCGCTTTTCCGGTGCGACGCGCGGTTTCTGCATCGGCCATGTCGGGCCGGAGGCGCAGGTCGGCGGTCCCATCGCGCTGCTGCGCGACGGCGACATGATCGAAATCGACGCCGTCAAGGGAACGCTCAAAGTTCGCCTTACGGCTGCCGAATTGCGGGCGCGTAAGAAGGCTTGGACAGGCCCGAAGCCTACGGAATTCGGCTCGGGCGCCATCTGGAAATTCGCCCAGCAGGTCGGACCTGCAGTTGACGGCGCGGTGACCCATCCGGGCGGCGCCGGGGAAAAGCACGTCTATGCGGATATCTGATCGTCTCAACGTGCATGTCGTCCTTGTGGCGACGGTCTTGGCGGCAGCTCTGCCGACGGGTGGCGCGTGGGCTTTCGACGGCCAGCCTGCCGGGGATGCCCGTTCAGCTCTCGACGCCTTCCGCGCCTATGGCCGCGCCCTGCGCGACGGCCGTACCGCCGAAGCCGTGACCGCTCTGCAATATGCCGCGAGCGGCGGCCATGCGGCTTCCGCCTGGCGCCTCGGCCGGATGTACATGGAGGGCGAGGGCGTCGCCCGGTCCGACCTCAAAGCCTTCGAGACCTTCCGCCAGATCACCATGACGCGGCGCGAGGAGGGACCGAACTCGCCAGATGCGCGGTTCATTTCCTCCGCCTTCGTCGCCATGGGCAATTACCTCGTCGAGGGCATTCCCAACACCTATGTTCGGCCCGATCCAGGCAAGGCGGTCGAGCTCTTTTTCTATGCGGCGTCCACCTTCGGCGACGCCGACGGCCAGTTCCGCCTCGGGCGCATGCTGCTCGAGGGCAAGGGCGCACCGCGCGATCCGCGGCAGGCGGCCCGCTGGCTGCAGCTCGCGGCACAGAAGAGCCACCACCAGGCGCAGGCCGTTCTCGGTCACATGCTGTTCACCGGTCGCGATGTGCCGCGTGCCGCGCCGCGGGGACTGATGTTCCTGACGCTCGCCAAGGAATCGGCGAGCGAGAACGAGCCGTGGATCAGCGAAATGTACGAGGAGGCCATGCGGCAGGCTTCCGACGACGAGCGCGGTGTCGCGCTGCGGATGGTCGAGACCTGGATCAAGACCGTCCGGCGGTGACGGAGGCACGACGATGACCGAGGTCTTGTCGCTCCTTTTCACGCCGCGTTCCGTCGACCACCCACCGGCAGCGCTCGGCCTCGTGAAACTCCTGCCGACGCTGGTGCGCAACCCGCTGGAGACGTGGCCGCGACCGCTCTTCACCGAGCGGCTGTTCTGGCAGTCGTTCGCCGGACGGCCGCTGCTCTTCGTCATGGACCCCGTCCTCATCGACGAGGTGCTGGTCGCCAAGGCCGCCGTTTTTACGAAGGCGCCGATCATCCGCCGCACCATCGGCCCGGCCGTCGGCAACGATTCGATCTTCACCGCAGAGGGCGCGCAGTGGCGCTGGCAGCGCCGCGCCGCGGCGCCACCGTTCCGCCATGCGACGATCCTCGGATTCGTCCCGTCCTTTCATGCAGCCGCCGCGCGGACCGCCAGCGCTCTCGAAGCGCGTGGCGGCGAGACCGTCGATGTCGCCGAGCTGATGATGGCGACGACGTTCGACGTCATCGTCGAGACCATGCTGTCGGGCGCGGCGAGCTTCGACACCCGGCGGTTCGGCGCGGAGATCTCCCACTATTTCGATACGGTCGGCTGGATCGCCGCCCTGTCCATCCTGCGGATCCCGTCCTGGGTGCCCTATCCGGGCAAGCGGCGCGCGCGGGCTGGCAACCTGTTCCTCAGGCGGGAAATGGCGCGCGTGATTGCGGAGCGGCGCGCCCGGTCCGGCACAACACCTGACCTTCTGGACTTTCTCATTGCCGCCGCCGATCCGGAGACAGGGCGGGCGATGACGGACGCAGAACTCGCCGACAATCTCCTGACCTTCGTCGTCGCCGGTCACGAGACAACGGCCCTCGCGCTGACCTGGGCGATCTGGCTCCTCTCCAACGCTCCAGACGTCGAGGCGCGCCTCCTGGAAGAGGTCGGGCGGGTCGTCGGCGACGGGCCGGTCGAGGCCGGCCATATCGACGAGCTCGTCTATGTCAAACAGGTCGTCCAGGAGGCCATGCGCCTCTATCCGCCGGCGCCACTCATTCCGCGTATCGCCAGCGAGGACGTGACGCTGGGCGGCGAGCGGATTGCCGCCGGCACGCCGGTCTATGTGCCTGTCTACGCCGTGCATCGCCACCATCTGATCTGGGATGAACCGGAGGCGTTCGATCCCGACCGCTTCGCGCCAGCGCGCGCCCGCGCGCTCCACCGCGGCGCCTATCTGCCCTTCGGCGCAGGACCGCGGATCTGCATCGGCGCCGCCTTCGCCATGGCGGAGGCGGTGGCGATTCTCGCCACGCTTGTGCGCGCCGTACGCTTCATCCCGATCGCCGGCCACCAGCCGCTGCCGACGATCCGGCTGACGCTGCGCCCCGACGGCGGCATGCCAATGCGCGTCGAGCCGCGCGCTAGGCCCTGATCTCGCACCACACGGGCACGTGGTCGCTCGGCTTCTCCCAGTCGCGCACGTGCCTGTCGATCCCGGCCGTCACCAGCCGGTCGGTGGCCTGGGGCGAGAGCATGAGGTGGTCGATGCGGATGCCGTTGTTCCGCGGCCAGGCGCCCGCCTGATAATCCCAGAACGAATAGAGCCCGGCGGAATCGTCGCAGGCCCTCAGCGCATCGGTGAAGCCGAGAGCAGCGAGCTGACGGAACCTGGCGCGCGATTCCGGCTGGAACAGCGCGTCGTTGACCCAGTCCTTCGGGTTCTTTGCGTCGTCGGGCATGGGGATGACGTTATAGTCGCCGCAGAGGAGGAAGGGCTCCTCCAGCGCCAGCCGCTCGCGGGCGTGGCGGATGAGCCGGTCCATCCAGCTCAGCTTGTAGGAGAACTTTTCGGTTCCGAGGGGATTGCCGTTGGGCAGGTAGAGGCTGGCGACGCGGACGGCTCCGGCGGCTGTCGACACCACCGCCTCGAGATAGCGGGCCTGCTCGTCCTTCTCGTTGCCGGGCAGGCGCGAGGTCACGTCCTCCAGCGGCATTTTCGAGAGGATGGCGACGCCGTTATAGGTCTTCTGGCCGTGGGTCGCGACATTGTAGCCTGCGCTCTCGAAAGCCTCGCGCGGGAAGGCCTCGTCGACACATTTCAGTTCCTGCAGGCAGACGATGTCGGGGTCGCGCTCCTTCAGCCAGGCGAGGGTGTTTTCCACCCTGATCTTGACGGAATTGACGTTCCACGTGGCGACGATCATGACGGGTCCTGCGATTCTTGTAGGGGGCAGTGTAGCGACAGCTTGGGATACGGTCGCCTCTGCCATGACAGCAGCCGACAGGAGACGGGTTCATGTGGATCGATAGCGAAGAGGGGCTGAGGGCTCTCTACGGGCCGGCCAGCGAGGCCTCGCTCACCAAGGAGGTTCCGGCGCTGACACCGCAATATCGCGCCTTGGTGGAAGCTTCGCCCTTCTGTGTCCTCGCCACCGCCGGACCCGAGGGGCTCGATGCGACGCCGCGCGGCGATCCGCCGGGCTTCATCCGCGTTCTCGACGCGACGACATTGCTCATCCCGGACCGGCGCGGCAACAACCGCATCGACAGCCTCCTGAACATCGTGCGGGACCCGCGCGTCGCGCTGCTCATCCTCGTGCCGGGCGTCGCCGAGACCCTGCGCATCAACGGCCATGGCCGCATCACCACCGACCCCGCACTGCTGGAGCCGGCGGCCTTGGACGGCAAGGTACCGGTCACAGGCCTCGTCATCACCGTGGCGAGCGTCTATTTCCAGTGCGCCAAAGCATTGGTCCGCTCGCGGCTTTGGGATCCGGCGGCGCAGCGCGACCGGTCGGAACTGCCGACCCCTGGCCAGATGCTCAAGGGCGCGGGGGCGGGCTTCGACGTCGAGGCCTACGACAAGGCGCTGCCCGCGCGCCTCGCCGCCACCCTCTACTGATCAGACCGTGAAACTGGTGCCACAGCCGCAACTGGCTGTGGCATTGGGGTTCTGCAGCTTGAAGGCCGAGCCGATGAGGTCGTCGACCCAGTCGAGTTGCGTGCCCGCCATGTAGGGCAGGGAGATCTCGTCCACGAGCACGGTGGCCCCGTCCTTGACGATGGCGAAATCACCGGGGTTGCGGGTGGTGGTGAAATCGAACTTGTACTGAAAGCCCGAGCAGCCGCCGCCCTCGACCGAAATGCGCAGCATCGAGCCCGGCGGCTCGCCCACCATGATCTTGGCGATGCGGGCCGCGGCACGGTCGGTGACCGTCACCGGAGGGGCGAGGGTGTCGACATCGGTGGTCATGAGCTTGTCTCCCCGGTTCAAGGCCGGAAACACAGGAAAGGGCAGCCTCCCGACTTGCGGCAGGGACGTCCCATAGGTATGTGCGCCCATGGCCCCGGTCAATCGCCCCGGGGCCTTTGTGCGGAAACTGTCGGCCGGATCGTGCATCCGGGGCGACGGAACGTCCGGAGACCGGCATGGCTGTCGCGAGCTATTTCTATCCGCCTCTCGCGCCCTATGCCTGCGATTCCCGCACGAGCCGCGGCCGGCTGGTGGCCGAGCCGGCCTCGCCGACCCGCACTGAGTTCCACCGCGACCGCGATCGCATCGTCCATGCCACCGCATTCCGGCGGCTGAAGCACAAGACGCAGGTCTTCGTATCTCCGGAAGGCGACCATTACCGCACGCGCCTGACCCACACGATCGAGGTGGCCCAGATCGGTCGCTCGCTCGCGCGTGCGCTCGGGCTGGACGAGGACCTCGCCGAAACGCTGGCGCTCGCCCATGATCTCGGCCACACGCCATTCGGCCACACGGGTGAGGATGCCCTTGACGAGGTGATGCGGCCCTATGGCGGCTTCGATCACAATGCCCAGTCCCTGCGGATCGTGACGCGTCTGGAGCGCCGCTATGCCGGCTTCGACGGGCTGAACCTCAGTTGGGAGACGCTCGAGGGTCTGGTCAAACACAACGGACCGCTGCTCGCCCCCGACGGTACGCCGACCGAGCGCTACCGTGCCCGCGGTATCCCCGTCGCCATCCTTGAATATGATGCCTTGCAGCCGCTCGACCTTGCGACCCATGCCAGCGCCGAGGCCCAGGTCGCGGCCATTGCGGACGACATCGCCTATGACGCCGCCGACATCGACGACGGGCTCAGGGCAGGGCTGTTCACGCTCGACGACCTCGGAGGCGCCGTGCCGCTGGCGCGTCAGTTCCTCGACGAGATCCGGGCCCGCCATCCAACACTGGAGAAGGCGCGGGAGATCAACGAACTGACGCGCCGGGTGATCACGCGCCTGGTGGAGGACGTCATCACCGAGGCGACGCGCGCCATTGGCGAGTTGGCCCCGGCGAGCGCCGACGACATCCGCCGCTGTGGTCGCACGCTGGTGCAGTTCTCAGCGCCCATCCGCGCCTATGACGAGGGGATCAAGGCCTTCCTCTTCGCCAATGTCTACCGGCATCCGCGGGTCGTGCCGATCCGCCGCGATGCGGCCGGCGTGGTGCGCGACCTCTTCGCCGCCTATTTCGAGCATCCGAGCGCCATGCCGCCGCAATGGTCGGCGGGCGTTGCGCTGCTCGATGAGGCGCGCCGCGCCCGCCGTGCCGCCGACTACATCGCGGGGATGACCGACCGCTACGCACTCGACGAACACCGCCGCCTGTTTGCCCAGACCCCCGATCTGCGCTAGAGGCGACCGCTTCTGGTCAGGGTTCGGCATGAACATCTTCGCTCTTTTCACCCAGCACGTGCGCACGGCCGTCGCCGGCCTCGCCTCCGAGGGAATCGTCCTGTCGGAGGCCGCCCTCGACCGGATCGTGGTGGAGGCGCCGCGCGATCCGACGCATGGCGATCTCGCCACTAACGCCGCCATGGTGCTGTCGAAGGAGGCGGGCCTGAAGCCGCGCGACCTCGCCGACAAGATCGCTGCCTGCCTGACCGCGGTGCCGGACGTGGCGAAGGTGGACATCGCCGGGCCGGGCTTCATCAACCTGACGGTGAAGTCATCGGTCTGGCCGCGCGTGCTGAAATCGGCGGTCGAAGCGGGCGAGGCCTTCGGACGCGCCTCCGTCGGCAAGGGCGCCAAGGTCAATATCGAATATGTCTCGGCAAACCCGACCGGTCCGATGCATGTCGGCCACTGCCGTGGCGCGGTGTTCGGCGATGCGCTGGCCAACCTGCTGGACGTCGCCGGGTTCGACGTCACCCGTGAATATTACATCAACGATGCGGGCGCGCAGGTGCAGATCCTCGGCCGCTCCGCCCATTTGCGCTACCGCGAGGCGCTCGGCGAGACCATCACGATTCCGGAAGGGCTCTATCCCGGCGACTACCTGAAGCCCGTCGGCGAGGCGCTGAAGGCGGAACACGGCGACCGCCTCCTGCATGTTTCCGAGGCGGAGTGGCTGCCGATCTGCCGGGACGCGGCGATCGCGGCGATGATGGAGGAGATCCGCGGCGACCTCGCCGCCCTCAACGTGCGCCACGCCGTGTTCTTCTCCGAGCGATCGCTGCAGGCACCCGTGGACAAGGTGCGCGGCGCCATCGCGAGCCTGCGCGCCGACGGCCAGATCTACGAGGGCGTGCTGGAGCGGCCCAAGGGCGCGGATGACGACGAGTGGGAGGAGCGCGAGCAGACGCTGTTCCGCTCGACCGCCTTCGGTGACGACGTCGACCGGCCGCTGATGAAGTCGGACGGGTCCTATACCTATTTCGCCTCGGACATCGCCTATCACAAGGACAAGGCCGATCGCGGCTTCCTCGAGCAGATCGACGTCTGGGGCGCCGACCACGGCGGCTATGTGAAGCGGATGCAGGCGGCGCTGAAGGCGATCAGCGGCGGGCGCGCCGCGCTCGACGTCAAGCTGGTGCAGCTCGTGCGGCTGTTCCGCGACGGCGAGCCGGTGCGCATGTCGAAGCGTTCGGGTGATTTCGTCACGCTGCGGGAGGTCGTCGACGAAGTCGGCCGCGACGCCGTCCGCTTCATGATGCTCTACCGGAAGAACGACGCGACCCTCGATTTCGACCTCGCCAAGGTGAAGGAACAGTCGAAGGACAATCCGGTCTTCTACGTCCAGTACGCCCATGCGCGCGGCCGGTCGATCCTGCGCAACGCCAAGGCCGCCATGGCTGATCTCGACCTTTCGGCACAGGCGCTGGCCGCCGCACCGCTGGACCGGCTGGACGACCCGGGCGAGATCGCCATCGTGCAGCGCCTGGCGCAGTATCCGCGGCTGATCGAGGCTGCGGCGCAGGCGCATGAGCCACACCGTGTCGCATTCTATCTTTATGAGCTTGCGTCCGACCTCCATTCCCAGTGGAATCGCGGGAAAGATTCGCCGCATTTACGCTTCATTATGGAAAATGATCGACAAATAACGGAGGCGCGCCTTGCGCTGGTCCAGGGTATCGTGACCGTTCTCAGATCGGGTCTTGCGATCCTCGGCGTCGAGGCCGTCGAAGAAATGCGTTGATCGCGCCGCGCGTATTCGTTTGCGGCGCCCACCGACGGCGGGGCCCATGGCCAACGAGAACAGTGTGCGTAGCTATCGCGACTACGATTCATACGACCGCGAGGCCCGCGAGCCCGAGCCGGCAGTTGCAGGCCGTCCGGGCAGTGATCCGCTTGCGGATCTCGCGCGGATCATCGGCCAGGACGACGGCTATGCCGATCTCCTGAAAGCGGTGGCCCGGACGCGGGGTTCGCCCGCCGATCCCGCCGCAGCGCCGTCCGACGCCGTCGAGGACGAGATTGCCATTCCCGCCATGCCGCTCCGCGCCCCGGCCTCGGACGACCAGGGTATCGACTGGGAGGACCTCGAAGCCGAGCTCACCAAGCACCGCGAGGCAGCCCAGGTCTCCGGAGCCGACGATGGCATGGCCATCGACGCGTTGCGCGGATCGCACGAGGCCTGGCCCGGCGAGGCCGCTGCCGCCGATGATCTCGAGCGTCGTCTTGCGGCGGAGTTCGAACGGTCCTTTGGCGAAGGGGAGAGGCTGCGCGAGGGCCATACGGGGGCCTACATGGCAGCCGGCGCCGTCGGCGCCGTCGGCGCCGTCGGTGTCGCCGGTGCAGCCGGGGCTGTCTATGCGATGCGGGCCCATCAGCCCCGCGAACCCGACGTCCATGCCACGCCGCCGCAGGGTGCTGTTGATGGCGACGTCTACGCCTATCCCGATGATGCTCCGCCGCGCCGGCGTCGTGCCGGCGTCACGGCCGTCGTGACGATCGTTGCCCTCGCGCTGATCGGCGGGGGCGGCGTGTTTGCCTATCGCGCCATGGATGGCTCGGGCGCCTCCGGTGGCGAGCCGCGTATCGTGCGGGCCGATTCCAGCCCCGTTCGCGTCGCCGCGCCGCAGGCGCAGGAGTCGCGACCCGTGGCTGATCGCGCCGCCGGTGCCGACCGTGTCGTGACGCGCGAGGAGCGCCCCGTCAGTGTTCGCGAGCAGGCCGCACAGGTGCAGGAACCGCCGACGCCCGCCCGCGTCATTCCGCTCTTTCCGGCACCGGCGGCCTCGTCCGGCGTCGTCACCGATCCCGGCCAGCCCGTCGTGCGCACCGTCAATGCGGTGCCTGTCACGGCACCCGCCGCGCCGTTGGCTGCAGCACCGATCCAGTCCCGCGTTCCCGAAGAGCCGCGTCGTGTGCGGACCGTTCAGGTCGGCCCGGACGGCACTATCAAGACGCCGAGCCAGTCGGCTCCAGCGCGTCCGGCAGTTCCCGTCGCGCCGCAGCCGGCCTTGTCCGTGGTTCCCGCCTCGGCCCCCGCGCTGGCTGCCGCCGATGCCCGTTCATCGCCCGTTCCCGCGCCGCGTCCGGTGCAGACGATCCGGGTCGCACGGGCCGAGCCGGTGGCCGCGACCTCGGTCGAGCCTAGCCGCGCTCCGGCACGCCCCGTGGCCCAGACGCAGCCCCTCGATCTTGGTCCCCAGCGGACGGCGTCGGTTTCCACCGGGTCCACGTCCGGTGGCGGCACCTTCGTCCAGATTTCTTCGCACCAGTCGGATCAGGAAGCGCGCACGGCCTTCACGACGGCGGTCCGCCGCTTCCCGATGCTGCAGGGACAGACGCCGAACGTGCGGACCGCGGAAATCCCCGGCCGCGGCACCTGGCACCGCCTGCGGGTCGGCCCGTTCTCCCGCGACGAGGCCCAGGGTCTGTGCCAGCGGCTGAGGACGGCCGGCGGCTCTTGCGTCCTCAACTGACCGGCGCCGCAAGGCCATGGCCGAGAAGGCGCTGATTCTTGGCTGTGCCGGCATTGCCCTGTCGCCGGATGAGATCGCCTTCTTTCGCGATCTCGATCCCTGGGGCCTGATCCTGTTCCGGCGGAACTGCGCCGATCCCGTACAGATCCGTCGCCTGGTCAGCAATTTTCGCGATGCCGTCGGGCGAGCCGACGCGCCCGTCCTGATCGATCAGGAGGGTGGGCGGGTGCAGCGCCTCGCACCGCCATTCTGGCCGAAATATCCGCCGGCGCGGGTATTTTCCCGCCTGGTTGCCAATGACCCGCTGCACGCACGCGCCATGGCGCGGCTCGCCGGCCGGCTGATCGCCCATGACCTCCTGAGCCTTGGCATCACCGTCGACTGCGCCCCGGTGCTCGACGTGCCGGTGGCCGGTGCCCATGACGTCATCGGCGACAGGGCCTTCTCCCTGGCACCGGACGAGGTTGCGGTCCTCGGCCGTGCGGTGGCGGAAGGCCTGCTCGCCGGCGGGGTCCTGCCGGTCATCAAGCATATTCCCGGCCATGGCAGGGCAGGGGCCGACAGCCACGCCGCGCTCCCCGTCGTCGATGCGCCGCGCGCTGCGCTGGACAACGACTTCCTGCCGTTTCGCACCCTGACCGACATGCCGCTCGCAATGACCGCCCATGTCGTCTACACCGCGATCGATCCGCGCCGTCCGGCGACGACGTCGCGACGGGTGATGCAGTCCGTCATCCGCGGAGCCATCGGCTATGACGGGCTCGTCATGACCGACGACCTGTCGATGAACGCGCTCGAAGGCTCGCTCGGAGACCGCGCCCGTCTCTCCTACGCCGCGGGATGCGACGTCGTGCTCCACTGCAACGGCAAGCTCGACGAGATGATGGCGGTGGCGCGCGCGGCGCGCCGGCTCGCCGGCC